>JAVEDU010000084.1 GCA_030840805.1 Actinomycetota bacterium | reverse complement strand
GGACGTTCCCCCGCTCGGCCCACCCCGGCGCACCGGGAACCCCGTGATCAACGCGGAAAGACGCTCAGACGGCGCGGTCGACGTAGTTCGGGCGGGCGGCCTCTTCCGCGGACATCCGCGCGGCGAGGAGCGCCTGACGCCGGTTGACGCTCATCGCGAGCGCCAGCCCCGCCGCGGCGGCGGTCTGCCGGTCCAGCACGGCGCGGGCACGGTCGACCAGCTCCGCCGGCAGCGGCGGGAGGTGGTCCGGAGGCGTCCAGGTGACGCCCCGCAGCAGGTCCTCGCCGTTCGCGTCGCGTACCGAGTGGTCGCGGGAGATCAGGGCCTCGGCCCGCTCCAGGTCGAGTTCGAGCTCGTCGAGGGCCGCGGCCCACGCGGCCCGCCACGTCACCGCGGAGCCGTCCGCGGCCACCGTGGCGGTCACCGGACCCGGCCGGCCGGTGCGAGAGCCCCGATCATGCGACGCCCCCCGCGGCCGCGCCGCCGACCGGCGCCTGCGCGACCTCTTCGGCCGCGGTCTGCCACGCGTCCCGCAGCGGCACGACCAGCGCGCGGCACTCCACGATCTTCGCGACGTCACCGCGCACGTTCGCCTTGACGAGCTCACCGGCCAGGAAGGTGTACAGGGCCGCGAGGCCCTTCGCGCCGTCCCACGCGTCGAGGTCGAGGCTGGACAGCAGCTCCAGGACGATCTCCTGGGCATGCAGGAGGCGCTCCGCGGCACGTTCCCGGTCGCCGGCTCCGAGCGCGTCCTCGGCCTGACCGAGGTCGAGGAGCAGCTTGTCGTACAGCATCACGAGCAGGCGGGCGGGCGATGCCGTCGTGACGGCGTCGGCCATGTACCGGGCGCGCAGGGCGGCGGTGCTCACGTCGGGGTCTCCGTCCTCAGTTGCTGTACGTCGGGAGGCTCGAGATCTGGCCCGAGAGCCAGCTGCCCTGCGACCTCATCTTGCCGAGCGCGACCTCCATGGCACTGAACTGCCGCTGCAGCGAGGACTGGCGGGCCGCGAGCCGGGTGTCCCAGTCGCTGATCCGCTTGTTCAGGTCGACGATCGACGAGCTGTGGCTGTCCACGGCCTGCGCCAGCGTCCCGGTGCCCGACTTCGTCGCCGTGTCGGCGATCGTCGAGATGCGGCCCGCGAACTCGGTGGCGCGCGTCTGGGTGTTCACCGGGTCGGCCTCGTACGCGGTGACGAACTTCGTACGGTCGAACGTGTACTTGCCGCTCTTGTCGAGCTGCACCCCGACGACGGACAGGGACTTGCCGTCGCCGAGCGCGGTGGCGACCGCGGAGCCGAGCTTGTCGTCCAGCATCCGCAGTGTGTAGTCCCCCGCGAGCGTGCCGCTCTTGCCACCCGGGACGAACGCGCCCTGCCTGTCGATCTCCGACAGAGCCTGGTTCGCCGCGTCCACGACGGCCTGCATCTTGTCCGCGATCGAGCCGGCGTTGCGGCTCGTGTTGAGCGTGACGCCGCTCTGCGCCGACGAGACCGTGAACGTCACGCCGGGGAGCACGCCGCTGAACGTGTTGGTGCTGCTGGTGACCTCGTACGCGCCGACCCCCGAGCCGACGAGGATCTTCGCGTCGGCGCCCTGGGAGACGATCTCGTTCGCGACCGACAGGCCGGCGACGGTGAAGTTCCCGGCCTCCCCCGTCTTGGCGGAGGTGAGCTGGAGCCGGTACTGGCCGGGGCTGACCTGCACCGCGGCGGCCGTGATCCCGAGGCTCTTGTTCGCGTTGATCGCGGTCACCACGCCGCTCAGCGACGTGTCGGTGACGTCCACGTGTACCGGGGGCGTGACGTTGTTGATCGTGAAGTCGAGACCGGCGGTGGTGGCCATCGTCGAGGTGGCGTCGGTGAGTCCGGTCACGGCGTCGCTGCGCCGGCTGTGCGCCTGCGCGGTCGCGGTGACGTCGAAGGTCATCGAGCCGCTGATCGCCGCGGAGCTCGCCGACGCGGAGACCGTGCTCGAGGAGGAGGTGACCGAGAGCGCCTGCCAGGTCTCGGGCTTGGCGAGCGTGTCTGCGGCGCCCTTCATGTAGTTGAACCGCATGTTGACGTTCTGGTACGCAGCGACCGTGGACTGCGCGTTCGCCACCTTGTTCTTGAGGGCCTGCTGCGGAGCGGACTCCAGCGACATCAGCTGGGACACGATCTGGGACGTGCTCATCCCGCTGATGAGCCCGTCCACCGAGAAGTTGCTAGCCACGGTCGCGCTCCTTCCTGATCCGGTACTGCCACATCGCCACGTCGACCACGTGGATCGCGGCCGAGGCCGGGGTCCGGGTGATCTCCTCGCCGGTGTGGGGATCCACGACGGCGACCTGCTGGACACCGTCCTCCCGGCGCTCGACCCGGGCGATGAGCCGGCGCGAGGTCGGCTCGGGGGCCGGCGTCTCCCCTTGTTCATCGGCAGCCGGACGGCTGTCCTGAGCCGTCCGCTGCACCGGGTGAAGCTGGTGCACGGGCTGGTGGGGCGCGGGGGGCGGTACCGCGATGACGTCCACGTGTCTCCTAGCGAAAGGTCACGCGTGCAGGGGCGCCCGTGGAGGGACGGGGATAGACGAATACGCCCGCAGGGGCGGCCGGCTCGCGCCGACCGCCCCTCCGGGTGTGGTTGATCATCGTGCGTGTTCTCGTGGCGAGAACCTGCCCGAGAGGATCTTCAATCAGCCACGCAGGAGCTGCAGGACACCCTGCGGCGCCTGGTTGGCCTGGGCCAGCATCGCGGTACCAGCCTGCGAGAGGATCTGGGTCCGGGTGTAGGCCGTCATCTCCGCAGCCATGTCGGTGTCGCGGATGCGCGACTCCGACGCGGACAGGTTCTCCACCGCCACGTTCAGGTTGTTGATGGCGTGCTCGAGGCGGTTCTGGTACGCACCCAGGGTCGACCGGGTGGTGGACACCGTGGAGATCGCGGCGTCGATCGTGCTGATCGCGGCCGAGGCGCCCGTCTGCAGGTTGAGCGAGTTGGTGCCGAGCGCCGTGGCGTCCGTCTTGGCGATGCTGATCGACAGGCTCTCGCCCTGGTTCGCGCCGACCTGGAAGACGCCACCGGTACCGGCGGCGACGGCCTTGGTGACGGCGGTCGTGGTGAAGCCGAGGTCACCCGCGGCGTTACCCGCGACGGCCAGCGTGTCGCCGGTCTTGCCGGTGGTGAGCGCGACCTTCCAGACGCCGTTGCCGGAGTCGGTGACCTGGACCTTGACGTCGCCCGCCTTGTAGCCCGAGGTACCGGCGAGACCGGCGTCGACCGCCGCCTGGGCGGCCGACTCGAGGCTGGACGCCTTGTTGAAGAAACCGGCGGCGAGCGCGGTGCCGGAGGCGTCCTTGTCACCGCTGGTGACCGCGGACAGGCTGGTGGACAGCGTCGAGGCCGAGATGGCCGTGCCGTTGATGGTCGTACCGTTGAAGTCCAGCTGCATGGCGCCCGCGTTCACGCCCGTGCTGGAGTCCACGCCGGTCAGCGCGGCGGCGACGGTGGCGCTGCTGCCACCGTAGGTACCGTCGAGCAGCTTCGAGCCACCGAACCGGGTGGTCGAACCGATGCGGTCGAGCTCCGCGTTCAGCTGGGTGAACTCGGTCTGGGCCGCCGACGTCGCCTGCGCGTCCTGCGAGCCGGTGTTGGTGGCCTGAACGGCGAGGTCACGCATACGCTGGAGGATGGAGTGCACCTCGGTCAGCGCGCCTTCAGCGGTCTGGACGACGCTGGTGCCGTCCTGAGCGTTGCGGACGGCGACCTTGAGGCCACCGATCTGCCCACGGAGACCCTCGGAGATCGAGAGGCCCGCAGCGTCGTCCGCCGCGCGGTTGATGCGGAAACCACTGGACAGCTTCTCCAGCGACTTCGACATCTGCCCGTCGGTGACGGACAGGTTGCGGTACGCGTTGAGCGCCGCGATGTTGTTGTTGATGCGCAGACCCATGGTGTTGCTCCTCCTTGATGTGGTACTCGACCGGTCCATCCGTGGGCCGGTCAGCTATCTATTCGGCACCGCCGAACCCGTCCTGAGGGTTCCTGGTGCTCCGTTCGGGTGAAACAGTCAGGCGGACCGCGCGGGCTGCAGGCCCGGGTCCGTGTCGTACGTGCGGGGCTCGAGAGTCCGCAGGGTGCCCTGGGCGGCGATCGCGGCGAAGTACGCCTCGCGGCGCCGCGACACGCAGCCACCGGGCTTCTCCGGCGTCTGGACCTGGGCGGGGTCGAGCTGGGAGTTCATGCCGTCCTTGAGCAGGACCAGCGCCTCGGCCCGCATCTGCGAGACGCGGGACTCGGAGACTCCCAGCTCGGCGGCGATGTCGGCCATCGGGCGCTCCTCGAAGAAGTAGCCCTGGACGACGGTGCGGAGCCGATCCGGCAGGGATCCGACCGAGGCGTGGAGATAGTGGAGCTGCTCCCGCATCAGGAGGCTGTCCTCCGGACCGGCCTCCTGTGCGACCACCGCGTCCTCGACGCTCGACGGGTCGGCGAAGCCCTGGATGCTGAGCACCACGGCGCGCTGGACGTCGTCGGCCATCGAGTCGAGCTCGGACACCGCCACCCCGAGGGCCGTGGCGAGCTCCTGCGCGGTGGGCGTGCGGCCCAGCGCGGCCTGGAGCTGCTCCCGCACCGACTCGGTACGGCGGGCGCGGGCCCGGACCGAGCGACTCGCCCAGTCCATCCCGCGCAGTTCGTCGAGGATCGCGCCCCGGATACGGGTGGAGGCGAAGCGGGCGAACGGCACGCCGCGCTGCGCATCGAACCCGCGGGCCGCCTGGGCGAGCGCCGCGAGGCCGGCCGACGACAGCTCGTCCTTGCTCACATGGGACGGGACCCGGCCGATGAGCTCGGAGACGATGTAGCCGACCAGCGGCAGATGCTCGGTGACGAGCCGCCGCTCGAGCTCGCGGTCGATCGGCCGGGGGGCTGGGGGGGTATCCGAGATGGTCACATGCGTTGTCTCGACCCCTGACCTGCAGGAATTGAGCACGAAGGGCCAACTCGTCGGTGATTACAGCCGAACGGTGGAACGCCCGGTCCACCGCGCGGCGCCCGGCGGGCCGTACGGGGACCTTGACGAATACCTCAGGTGCGAGCACGCACCGACGATGAAGCAGGCGAGCCGACACACCGCGGCTCGGGGAAAGGAGAGCGGCATGGGCCTGGAGGCGGTATCCCGCATCCTCTGGAAGGAACGCGAGCTCCTCGAGCTCCTTCTCTTCAAGCTGGAGGAGGAGCAGCTGGTGCTGGCGTCCGGCCGCACTCGCTGGCTGGCCCACGCGACCCGTGAGGTCGAGGCGGTTCTCGAAGAGATCCGCCGGATGGAGCTCCTGCGGTCGGTCGAGGTGGACGCGGCCGCGGCCGATCTGAACCTGGCACCCGGCGCGAGCCTCGGTGCCCTCGCGGACGCCGCCCCCGCCCCGTGGGACGAGCTGCTGCGCTCGCACCGGCAGTCCTTCCTCTCCCTCACCGGCGAGATCCACTCGGTCGCCGAGTCGAACCGTGAGCTCCTGTCGGCAGGCCAGCGCGCCACCCGGGAGACCCTGCTGTCGCTCGGCGACGGCATCGAGACCTACACCCCGACCGGCGCAGCGGCCACCGTCGCGCAGAGCCGGCGCATTGTCGACGAGGCGGTCTAGCACTGATGAGCAGCACCTTCGGCGGTATCTCCACGGCGCTCAGCGCCCTGTACGCGCAGCGGCGTGGCCTGGACGTGACGGGCCAGAACATCGCGAACGTGAACACCGACGGCTACTCCCGGCAGCGCGCCGACCTCTCCGCGGTGGGCGCGACCGGCGCGGCGTCGCTGTGGTCGGTCTCCGACGGCGTCGGCGGCGGCGTCGAGATGAGCGGCGTCGCGCGTCTGCGCGACGGGTTCCTGGAGAGCCGCGCCCGCAGCGAGCACGCCCGCTCTGCGTACCTCGACGCGCGGCTGAACTCGCTGAAGGACGTCGAGCAGGTCCTCACCGAGCCGAGCGACTCGGGCGTCGCCGCCCAGCTCGGCGACCTGTGGGCCGGCTTCGGCGACGTGGCGAACCGCCCCGGCGACGAGGCCGCCCGCACCCAGCTGCTCCAGCGGGCGGGCACTCTCGCGGGCACGCTGAACTCCTCCAGCAACGCGATGTCGCGGCAGTGGGACGCGCAGCGCGAGCAGGTCGGCGGCCTCGTGGCCGAGGTCAACTCCGCCGCGGCCAGTGTCGCCGACCTGAACCAGGCGATCATGCGGGCCACCCAGGCCGGACTGCCCTCCAACGAGCTGGCGGACCGCCGGGACGTGCTGGCCCAGAAGCTCGCGGAGCTGACCGGCGGCGTCGGCCAGACCGGCGAGGACGGCGCGCTCGACATCTACCTCGACGGCACCGCGATCGTCCGCGGCTCGCGCGCCGAGAAGCTCACCGTCACGGGCGGCTCGCGGCTCGTCGACGTGGGCGTGGCGCCGATCAGCGTGAACTGGGCGCAGGACGGCCGCTCCACGGGCATCTCGACCGGGACGATCGGTGCGGTGACCGAGAACCTCAACGTCACGCTGCCGGGCTACACCACGAACCTCGACGCGGTGGCGACCAAGCTCGCCTCGATCGTGAACACCGCGCACGCCGCCGGGTACGACCTCGACGGCAACCCCGGCGCGGCCATGTTCAGCGGCACCACCGCGGCGACGCTGACCGTGGCGATCACCGACCCGCGCGACGTCGCCGCCTCGGTGACCCAGACCCCCGGCGGCAACCGGGAGGGCGGCAACGCCGACGTCCTCGGCAAGCTGAAGGCCAACCCGGCCGGCCCCGACAGCGCGTGGCGCACACTGGTCGTCGGTATCGGCGTGACCGTCCAGACGGCCGACAACCGCTCGGCGGTGCAGGACGCGGTCACCGCGAAGGCGGACAACCTGCGGGACTCGGTGGCCGGGGTCAACCTCGACGAGGAGATGACCAACATGCTCGCCTACCAGCGCGCATACGAGGGCGCGGCGCGTGTGATGTCCACCATCGACTCCATGCTCGACACGCTCATCAACCGAATGGGCCGGTGACCCGATGTACACCCGAGTGACCCAGCGTTCCATCAGCATCACCTCGCTGGCCGGCCTCCAGAGCAACCTGGACCGGCTCGGCAAGCTGCAGCAGCAGCTCTCCAGCGGGCGTCAGATCTCGGTGCCGTCGGACTCCCCCACGGGAACCGTCACCGCGCTCCAGATCCGCGGGGAGATGCGGTCCAACGACCAGTACACCCGCAACGCCGAGGACGGCCTGGGCTGGCTCGGCACGATCGAGACCTCCGTCGGCAGCGCTCTCGCTACCGTCAACCGGGTGCGCGACCTGACGCTCCAGGGCATCTCGACCGGTGTGTCCGGCCCCGACGCCCGGGAGGCGATGGCCACCGAGATCGAGCAGATCCGCGACGGCCTCATCCAGACCGCGAACGCGCGGTACCTGGACCGGCCCGTGTTCGGTGGCACCACCCCGCAGACGATCGCCTTCGACCCCGCCGGGACGTACACCGGTGACAGCACCCCGGTCGTCCGCACGGTCGGCGACAACTCCGCCGTCCGCGTGGACCTGACCGGCCCGGAGGTCTTCGGCACCGGCTCCACGCAGCTGTTCGCCGTGCTCAGCGATATCGTGTCCCACCTGCGCGGGGACCCGAGCCAGCTCAGCTCGGACCTCGGCAACCTCGACATCGCGAAGAACAGGATGCTGACCGCCGTGGCCGACGTGGGCGCACGTTACAACCGGGTGGACGGCCTCCGGCAGACGGCCGACGACCGGATCCTCACGCTGAAGAGCTCCCTGGCCAACGTGGAGAACATCGACCTCCCGAAGACGGTCACCGACCTCCAGATGGCACAGGTCGCCTACCAGGCGGCGCTCGGCGCCACCGCCAAGGCGATCCAGCCCTCCCTCCTCGACTTCCTCCGCTGAACGGGACCGCACCGATGACCTCCGCAACCCTCGTCGAACTGCCCTCGCTCGACTTCGTCGCCCCCTTCCCCGGCTTCCCGGGCCAGAGTCGTTTCGCGCTCGTGTCCCTGGACGAGTCGGGCGTGCTGTACGAGCTGCGCAGCCTCGACGACGCCGGCCTGCGCTTCCTGGTCGTGCCGCCGGCGCCGTTCTTCCCGGAGTACGCCCCCGAGCTGGACGACATCACGGCGGCGGCGCTCAGCCTCACCGACGCGGAGCAGGCCCTGCTGCTGATCGTGATCAACCCGGGTGCCGACGCCGCGGGCACCACCGCGAACCTGCTCGCCCCGATCGTCATCAACACCGAGACCCGGCAGGCGGCCCAGGTCGTGCTCGCCGGAGCCGACCTGCCGGTCCGGGCACCGCTCGCCGCGGCCTGACCCACGACGCAGAACGGCCCGTGTCCCCTCCGCCGGGGACACGGGCCGTTCTCGTGGGTCAGGCGATGACCGCGTCCACGGCCTTCTTCAGCGCGCTCGGCTGCGAGGGTCGGGTCGGCGCCTTCGGCCGGAGCTCCTCCATCCGGGCACCGATCTCCTGGAGCGGCTTGCGACCCAGGCCCTCACGGACCTTCGGGAACCACTCGTCCTCTTCCTCCTCGATGTGGTGCTCGACGTTCTCGATGAGAACCGTGGTCTTCGCGACGAACCGCTCGTCGTCGGGCTTCATCGCGGCGAGCTCCATGCAGAGCACGTCCGCGACGTGGTGCTCCTCGTACGACTCGAGGACATCGTCCTCGACCTCGGGCAGGAGCTTGCGGACCTCCGGGTACATCACCTCGTTCTCGAGGTAGGTGTGCACCGTCAGCGCCTCGATGATCTTGTCGACGATCTTGCCCTTGGCGACGACTGCGTTCTCGCCCGCCTGCTCGAACTCGCGGAACAGGCGCTTGATCTGCTTGTGGTCTTCCTTGAGCAGGACGATGGCGTCGGACGACATGTTCTCCCCTTCATGGAGGTCGGGACGGTGCCCGGGTCCCCTACCCCGACCGGTGGCGCCGCCAAACCCTCTCCCGTCGGCGGCTACGACGACGCCGACCGCCTCCCGACCGTCGACACGAGCGCGACGCCGAGGGCCGCGACGAGCACCTGGATGAGCAGCTCCAGCCAGTCGATCCGCGCGGTGTCGGCCACGCCGAGGGCACGCGCGATCGCGGTACCGATCAGCGCCGCGACGATACCGACGAGGACCGTGAGCCAGATCGGCATCTTCTGCCGTCCCGGCACGACCAGCCGCCCCAGCACCCCGATGATCGCGCCGATGACGATGGCCCCGATGACACTCGCTGGGCTCATGACTCCTCCTCGCTCACAGCCGGCGGCCGGTCCGCCGATGGTGCGGTGATAGCGCACCCCGGCCCGGGACGCCAGTCCGCTCACCCGTCGTCACGTTCCCAACACAGGTGTTTGAAACACCACAGCTGCGGACAACCTGCGCCCGTGTCCATCGACCCGCGGCCCCAGCCGGCCGGCGCACCCGAGCGTGTCCCGTACCGGACCATCCTCGCGACGGTCGGCATCGTGCTCGCGACCGCTCTGCTCCTGCTGTTGATCCGCGCGACCGCGACCGTGCTCACCTGGATCGTGATCGCGGCGTTCTTCGCGGTGGCGTTGTACCCGGTGGTCAACTGGCTGGAGCGGCGGGGACGCTGGATCCGTCGCTCGGTGGCGACGCTGGTGGTGTTCCTGGCCGTCGTGCTGGTGATCGTCGGGCTGATCACGGTGTTCGTCGTACCGCTCGTCGCCGAGGCCCGGCAGCTCGCGGGTCAGGTCCCCCAACTGGTGGAGGACGCCCGCGCGGGCCGGGGGCCCGTCGGCAACACCCTCCAGCGGTTCCACGTCCTGGACTGGCTGCGGCAGCACCAGGACCAGATCCAGGGCTGGCTGTCGGGCGCCGGCGGCGGCGTGCTCGGCGTCGTGCAGGGCGCCGCGACCTCGGTCGCCGCCGCCCTCACGATCTTCGTCCTCGCCTACCTCATGGTGCTGGAGGGCCCGAAGATCGTCGACGGCGTGCTGGCGGTCTTCGACGACCGGCGCCGGGCCGACCGCGTCCGCCGGGTGGGCGCCGACTGCGCGCGGACGATCACCGGCTACCTGTCCGGGAACCTGCTCATCAGCATCATCGCCGGGGTTGCCACCTACGTGGTGCTGCTGGTCCTCGGGGTGCCGTACGCGGGCCTGCTGGCGCTGTTCGTCGGGATCGCCGACCTGATCCCGCTCGTCGGCGCCACGCTGGGCGCGGTGGTGGTGACCGCGGCCGCGTTCACCCAGGGTGTGCGGGCCGGGATCATCGTGCTGGTCTTCTTCGTCGTGTACCAGCAGGTCGAGAACCACGTGCTCCAGCCGGTCATCTACGCCCGGACGGTGCAGCTCAACCCGTTGACGGCGCTGGTCGCGGTCCTGTTCTTCGCCCAGCTCTCGGGACTGCTCGGCGCGCTGCTGGCCATCCCCCTCGCGGGCATGATCCAGATCATCACCCGGGACGTCTGGGACCACCGCCGCGGCCGACTCAAGGACGAGCCGACGGTCGGAGCGGACCGCCGGCTCGCCGTCGAGACCTAGAGCCCGTACTCCTCCAGCAGCCGGAGCCAGACCTCGCTCACGGTGGGGAAGCTCGGCACCGCGTGCCACAGCGTCTCCAGCGGCACCTCGCCCGCGATGGCCACGGTCGCGGAGTGCAGCAGCTCCTGCACGCCGGGACCGGTGAACGTGGCGCCGAGCAGGACCCGTCGCCGTTCGTCCACGACCAGCTTGCTGGTGCCGGCGAATCCCTCGCCCTGCACCCACGCCCCGGCGACGGACCCGGTCGGCACCTCCACGCAGCGGACCTCGTGGCCGCCCGCCCGGGCGGCCTCCTCGGTGAGCCCGACCGCGCAGACCTGCGGGTCGGTGAACGTCACCCGCGGCACGATGCCGTGGTCCGCACGGTCCCGGGCGGGCCGGCCACCGATCACGTCCGCCGCGATCCGCGCCTGGTACTTGCCCATGTGGGTGAGCAGGCTCCGGCCGTTGCAGTCGCCGATCGCGTACAGCCAGTCCGTGCCGGCCACCCGCAGCTCGTCGTCGACCTCGACCGGCCCGCCGGGGGTGAGCCCGACGGCGTCCAGCCCGAGGTCACCGGTCGCCGGACGGCGCCCGACCGCGACGAGGATCTGGTCGCCGGTGACCGTGTCGCCGTCCGCCAGCGTGGCCGTCACCGCGCCGTCGCCGGCCCGGCGCACCGCGACGACCCGCGCGCCGGTGCGGACCGAGATGCCCTCCGCGGCGAACGCCGCCGCCAGCTCCGCACCGGCGAACGGCTCCTCCCGCGTCACCAGCCGCTCACCGCCCTCCAGGACGGTGACCTCGGCCGAGCCGAGCCGGCGGAACGCCTGCGCCAGCTCCGCGCCGATCGCGCCGCCGCCGACCACGAGCAGCCGGGCCGGGATCTCCTTCGTCGCGGTGGCCGTGCGGTTGTCCCACGGGTCCGCACCGTCGAGACCGTCGATCGGCGGTACGACGGGACGCGTACCGGTGGCGAGCACGACGGCCTTCGCCGCCCGCACGGTGCCGGTCGTGCCGTCCGCGTACTCGACCGAGACCGTCCGCTCCCCGGCCACTCGGCCGTGCCCGCGGAGGACCGTGACACCGCGTTCGGCCAGCCACGGCAGCTGACCGCTGTCGTCCCAGTGGCCGGTGGCGGCGTCGCGCCGGGCCAGCACGGCCGCGAGGGCGAGCTCGCCGGTGACGGCATCGGCCGCGCCGGGGACCCGCCGCACCGCGGCGAGGACGTCACCCGGGCGGATCAGGACCTTGCTGGGCATGCAGCCCCAGTAGGAGCACTCGCCGCCGATCAACTCGCGTTCGACGAGCGCGACCCGCAGACCGGCCTGCCCACAGCGGCCGGCGGCGTTCTCACCGGCGGGGCCCCCGCCGACGACGACGACGTCGACGTCCAGCTCGGAGTCACCGTCGAGCACGGGTGCGGTTCGGTCGGTCACGGCCACCTCCGCGGCGGGGACGCGGCCGAGCACCGACCGCGACCCGCATTCTCACCGGTGGCGGCCGGTCACGCGAGGTCGATCAGGCGGGGCGGGGGCCCGGCCGGGCCCTGGCACCGTCCACGGTGGTGTCGAGTCCCAGCATCCCGTCGAGCCCCGCGGCCGCGACGAGCTCGAGCACCACGTCGGCCGGATCGGCGAACCGCACGGTGCCGGACCGCTCGTCGGCCAGGGCGCGGACGGCGAACAGGAACCGGAGCCCGGCGGCATCCATCGCGGTCACCGTCGCCATCTCCAGCACGATGTGCCGGACGCCGGACGACCGGATCGAGTCGAGGATCTCCACCAGCTCGGCCTCGAGCCGGGTGTCGACGGCACCGTCGAGCACGAGGCTCAGGGTGTCCTCACCGTCGGAGAGCAGCCCGTCGAGCAGGTCGGAGCCGCCCTCGCCCGCCGCCTCCGCGGGGGAGGGCGGGACCGCCGACAGCGCCGGGGCGAACGCCGTCGTGAGATCGGGCGCAGGGTGCGGAACGTCCAGCACAGAACCTCCAGGGGGAGGGGGTCCCGGCCGACCCGGCACACGCACGGGGCCGGAGGGCTCCGGTCGACCGCTGCGTCTCAACGGTGCAGGCCCGCCCGATCGGGCGTGCCGTCGACACCAGTCTCACGCCGCCCGCCGGACGAAGTCAAACCCGCGCGGGGCGCCGGTGAGCCTGCACCGGCGCCCCGGGCGGTGGACGCAGACCACGCCGCTGCTCGACGTCGTCTCCGCGCCGCCGCACGCCGGCCACTCCGCTCGGCCGAGCCTGCCCACCCCGGACCCGGCTCAACCCCGCCGCAACGGATTCGGTTCAGTCCCGGTGCCGTCCCGGGACGTCCCGCAGGTGCCCGCCCTCGACGGCGACCCGGGTCAGCTCGACCCGCGAGTGCACGCCGAGCTTCCGGAAGACCTGCCGCACGTGGTAGGCCACCGTGTGCGCGCTGACGTACATCTGGCCGGCGATCTCCCGGTTGGTACGCCCCTGCGCGACCAGCACCGACACCGAGCATTCGGTCTCGGTGAGGCTGTCCCAGCCGGTGACCGGCCGTTCGGCGTAGGACCAGTGGCGGTGCCGCACCCCCTTGCGGCGCAGCCGCCGCCGCACCCTGGCGGCGTCCCGGACGGACCCGTTCCGGTCGTACCCGTCGAGCGCGGCGTCCAGCATGTCGATCGCCTCCGGACCGGTCAGCAGGTCGGCCAGGTCCTCGGCGGCCGACGCCCGGGCCCACCCGTCGGTTGCCCCGCGGACCGCCTGGCGCAGCAGCGCCGGCTCGCCGGCGAGCAGCCCGCGGGCGTGCGCGGCCGTCGCGCACACCACCGGGAACTGGGGGTTGTCGCGGGCGAGGCTCTCCGCCGCGGCCGCCGCGATCCCGGCGCGGCGGCGGTCTCCGGCGGCCAGGGCCACCCGGACCAGCCACCCGGCCGCGGCGGGGTCACCGGCCAGCACCCCCGGGTGCCGCGGCAGCCGCGCGTACAGCTCGGTCAGGACGGTCAGGGCGGCCGGGGCGCCGTCGTGCAGCTCGGTCAGCCGCGCCGAGAGCAGGTCACGCCGCGCCCCGGCGTTCGCGGGGGCGTAGCCCGCCCGGCCGGCCGGTACACCCTCCAGGTGAGCCGCCGCGGCCAGCAGATCGCCGCGCCGCAGCGCCACCTCGGCCAGGAGGACCAGTGCCGGCGGGGTGAACAGGTGGGTACCGAGCGCCGCCGCGGTTGCCAGACCGCCCTCCGCGGACGCGGCCGCCTCGTCGAGGTGCCCCGCGGCGAGGTCCAGCCGGGCCGCGAGCACCGCCGAACCGGCCATCCAGGTCAGGTGGCCGAGCGAGTCCAGCTCCTTGCGGGCGTCCCGGACCACCGCGTCGGCCTCGTCCAGCCGTCCCAGGTCGGCAAGCATGCCCCCGAGGGCGAGCCGGGGATCGATCCGGCGGCCGTCGGCGGCGGCGGACCGAGCCAGGTTCACCGCCCGGCGGGTGAGGGCCAGCGCCTCGGCGAGACATCCGGCGTCCCACCGGGTCACCGCGCGGGCGATCAGGGCCCCGATCACGACCGCGTCGCCGCGCTCCCCGGTGGTGGCGAGCACGGCGACGGTCAGCCGCTCCCCCCGCCCGTCGTCGCGGTCACCGGACAGCGCGTCGATCAGCGCGAGCTCGGCCCGGTCCCGCAGGTCCGCGGGCAGCCCGTCCCGGCCGAGGACCGCCTCGGCCTCGGTCGCGGCCCGTCCGGCGAGGTGGTGGATCCCGGCCAGCGCGCAGCGCAGTCGGGCGACGGCCGCCGGGGCCAGGGGCAGCGCCAGGGCGGCGCGGACCAACCCGGCGGCATCCGCCAGCCGGCCCGCCTCGGTGGCGGTGTCGACCGCCCGCAGCGCCCGCGGCAGCCACTGCGGGTCGCCGACGTCGGTCAGCTCCAGGGTCCGTACGGCCAGCGCGGTCGCCGTCTGCGGAGACGTGGCCACCACCTCGCCGATCGCCCGGTCCAACCCGGCCAGCGCGCGGGCGTCGCCGCGCCGGCCGCCCTCGACGAGATGCGTGGCCGCCGGGACCGCCGCCCCGCCCCGGGCGAGCAGCAGCTCCCCGACCTGCCGGTGCAGCGCCGCCCGGAACGGCTCCGGCAGGAACGCGAGGACCGCCTGCCAGACCACCTCGTGCCCGAACGCCAGCTCCGCCCCGCTGGTCACGAGCACCCCGGCCGACAGGGCCTCCTCCAGCGCCGGGAGCAGGGCGGCGGTGGTCTCCCCCAGCATCTCGGCCGCGTCCTCGGGCGCGAAGGAGCGGCCGAGGACCGCCGCGGTCTCCACCAGCTGACGGGCGGGCCCGCTCAGCCGGTCGAGCCGGCGGCCCACCACGACCTGGACCCGTCGCGGCAGCGTCGTCGCCACCGTCTCGGCGCGGCCGCCGACGACCCGCAGCGCACCCTCCTCGCGGAGGCCCTCCACCAGCTCGACCAGCAGACGCGGGTTGCCGCCGGCCCCCTGGCACAGCCCACGGAGCGCCGCGTCGGGCGCGGCCCCCAGCAGCCGGGCGACCAGCGCCAGCACGGCGGGGTCGGCGAGCGGGCCCAGCTCGACCCGGCGGGCACCGTCACGTTCCAGCACCGCGAAGAGCCGCGCCACGGCGGCCCCCCGGCGGTCTGCATCGCGGGCGAGAATCCACGCCACCGGGTAGGAGCCCAGCTGCCACCGGAGCGTCCACAGCGCCGTCAGGCTGGTCGGATCGGCCCAGTGCAGGTCGTCCAGCGTGACGAGCAGCGGGTGGTCGGCGGCCCTGGCCTGCAGCCGGGCCCGGAGCTGCTCGACCCGCCACAGCCGCAGGTCCAGCAGGTCGGGAAACTCCCCCGGCGCCACCGCGGGCGCGGCGGGCGTGTCCTCGAGGGCGGCGAACAGCGACGACAGCGGGCTGAGCTCCCCGAGCTCGTCGGCGCAGGCCGTCGCGAGCCCGAAGCCCATCGCCTCCGCACCGGCGCCCGCCGCACCGAGCAACAGGCTCTTGCCGGTTCCGGAGCCGCCCTCGACCAGCAGCGTTCCGCCACGGCCCGCCTCCGCCGCTCGCAGGAGCTCGGACACCGCGTCCCACTCGTGCTCGCGCCCGCGCATTCCACGCCTCCGCAGCTCGACCGCCGCGCGACCCGACTGTCGTTCGGGCCGGTCTGCTTCCGGCAGTGGGAGCTGCGGCTCGGGCGCCCGGGGCGTCTCTCTCATGCAACACCGGCCCCCGGGGCGCCGCAACACGGAACGGCACCCCCCACATCCCCCGGATGGCTAGGTAACGGTGCCCCGCTTCCGTCCACCGGCGGGACGGCGGTCGGTCGCCACGCCCGACCGGGGCGAATCGCGGGGTCGAGGACTACCCGGTCTGGCGATGTGGGGCCGAACCGCGGAGACGAGCGTGGAACACGTCGGCCCGCGCAGCGGCCGGTCACTCCCGCCCGTACCAGGAGGTTCCGGCGATGACCCTCATCCCGATCCGCCGCGACGGCTCCCACCTCTACCGGGTCTCCCCGCTCCAGGAGGTCGAGGACATCTACGACCGGCTCGGCCGGTTGATGAGCGCCGTCGCCGATCCGTCGTTCGCGGCGCCCGTGGCGGCGCCCGCGTGGATGCCGTCGGCGGACATCTCCGAGACCGACGACGCGTACCTCATCGAGGTGGACCTGCCCGGCGTGGACCGCGCGGACATCGACGTCCAGGTCCACGGCACCGATCTCGTCGTCACCGGCGAGATCAAGGAAAAGGTGCGCGAGCGCCTGCTCCGCCGCACCCGCCGTACGGGCCACTTCGAGTTCCGCGCCACCCTCCCCGCCGACATCGACCCGGACCGCGTCGAGGCGCACCTGTCCGACGGCGTGCTGCGCGTGACCGTCCCGAAGGCGAGTGCCGGCGGGGCACGCCACATCCAGATCACCGACTGATCGCAGAGGAGCACGGAATGACGACGTCATCGTCCGGTTCGGTCACGACCGATCTCGTACCGATCGCCGGCTACGGCACCTACGACGAGGCACAGCGGGCGGTCGACCACCTGTCCGACGAAGGCTTCCCGGTCCAGGGGGTTCGCATCGTCGGCATCGGCCTGAAGCTGGTCGAACAGGTGCTCGGGCGCCTCACCATCCTCGGCGCCGCGGGCCGCGGCGCGCTCGCCGGCGCCTGGTTCGGGCTGCTGATCGGCCTGTTCTTCGGGATCTTCGCGGGCGGCACGGTGTCGTTCCTGGCGATCATCCTGTGGGCGGTGCTCTGGGGCGCCGTCGCCGGCGCGCTCTTCGGCCTCGTCTCCCACGCCATGACCAGGGGCCGGCGGGACTTCGTGTCGATGGCCCAGCTCGCCGCGGACCGGTACGAGGTGCAGGTGCCGGCCGACACGGCGGACCGCGCCCGTGCGCTGATCGAGCCCGGCCCCTGACCGAACCCGGCACCTGACCGAACCCGGCCCCGTCTGAGTCAACCGTCCCGTATCTGACTGAGGAGAAGAACGATGGCCAAGGCAGTCGGCATCGACCTCGGCACGACCAACTCCGTGATCGCCACGACCGAAGGCGGTCAGCCGACGGTGATCCCGAACAGCGAGGGCGCACGGACGACACCGTCGGTCGTGGCGTTCACCGAGAACGGCGAGCGTCTGGTGGGCCTGCTCGCGAAACGCCAGGCCATCCTCAACCCGAAGGGCACGATCTACTCGGCGAAGCGCTTCATCGGCCGCAAGTACGACGAGGTCGAGAGTGAGATCAAGGCGGTGACGTTCGACGTCGTGCCGGGGCCCGAGGGCTCGGTCCGCTTCACGGTGCGCGACAAGATGTACGCGCCGGAGGAGATCGCCGCGATGATCCTCCGCAAGCTGGTGGACGACGCCTCGAAGTTCCTCGGCGAGAAGGTCAACGAGGCGGTCATCACCGTCCCCGCGTACTTCAACGACGCGCAGCGGCACGCCACCAAGGACGCCGGCAAGATCGCCGGCCTGGAGGTGCTGCGGATCATCAACGAGCCCACGGCGGCGGCCCTCGCGTACGGCCTCGACAAGAAGACCAACGAGACCGTGCTGGTCTTCGACCTCGGCGGCGGCACGTTCGACGTCAGCATCCTCAACATCGGCGACGGCGTGGTCGAGGTCCGTTCCACCGCGGGCGACACCCACCTCGGCGGCGACGACTTCGACCGGCGGGTCGTCGACTACCTGGCGGACGAGTTCCAGAAGACGGAGGGCATCGACCTCCGCAAGGACCCGCAGGCGTTGCAGCGGCTGTTCGAGTCCGCCGAGAAGGCCAAGGTGGAGCTGTCGTCCGTCACCCAGACGACGATCAACCTGCCGTTCATCACGGCGGACGCCAACGGCCCGAAGCATCTCAACGTCACGCTGATGCGCTCGACGTTCGAGCAGATCACCGCCGACCTGATCGAGCGCACGATGGGGCCCGTCCAGCAGGCGATGGCCGACGCCAAGGTGACCGCGAACGACCTCGACGAGGTCATCCTGGTGGGCGGCTCGACCCGCATCCCCGCCGTGCAGGCCTTGGTGCGCCGGCTCACCGGCGGCAAGGACCCGAACATGACGGTGAACCCGGACGAGGTCGTGGCGATGGGCGCCGCGATCCAGGCGGGTGTCCTCAAGGGCGAGGTCAAGGACGTCCTGCTGCTGGACGTCACACCGCTGTCGCTCGGGCTGGAGACGATGGGCGGGGTGATGACCCGGGTCATCGAGCGGAACACCACGATCCCGGCCCGCCGCGGCGAGACGTTCTCGACCGCCGAGGACAACCAGTCCGCCGTCGACGTCGTCGTCCTCCAGGGCGAGCGCGAACGCGCGTCCGACAACCGGGTGCTCGGCCGGTTCCGGCTGGAGAACATTCCCCCGGCGCCGCGGGGTGAGCCGCAGATCGACGTGAACTTCGACGTCGACGCCAACGGCATCCTCAACGTCTCCGCGCGGGACAAGAACACCGGCGCCGAGCAGCGCATCACGATCAGCGAGAGCTCGAACCTCGACCAGGGCGAGATCGAGCGGATGGTCCGCGAGTCCGAGGCGAACCGTGGCGAGGACCAGCGGCTCCGCGAGCAGGTCGACGCGCGGAACCAGCTCGACTCGGCGGCGTACCAGGTGGAACGCCTGCTGCGCGAGCGCGGCGACGAGGTGGCGATGCACGAGAAGGCCCGCGCCGAACAGCTCGTCGCCGACGCCCGCCAGGCCATGCAGGAGGACGCCCCGGTCGACCGGTTGCGCTCGCTCACCCAGGAGCTGCAGACGATGTACCAGAGCCTGTCCTCGGTGCAGGCCGGCACCGGCGGACCGACGGCGGACGTCGGCAGCGGCGCGACCGGCGGAGCCACCGCCGGCGGTGCCGACGACGACGTGATCGACGCCGAGTTCACCAGTTGATGAGGCGGCCATGACGGATCAGCAGCAACAGCCGTCCGCCGCGGAGCGGCCCGCCCCGTCCCCCGCCGGTGGCGGTGCTCCCGCCGCCGCCGGTGGGGACGACGCCGGCGCGACCGAGGCCGCCCTGCGAGCCGAGCTCGCCGACATGGAGGACCGCTGGCGGCGGTCGGTGGCAGAGCTCGACAACCAGCGCAAGCGGGCCGACCGCGACGCCGACCTGCGCCGGGAGGAGGAACGCGGCCGGGCGGCCGCGCAGTGGCTACCCGTGCTCGACAACCTGGACCTCGCGCTGCAGCACGCGGACGCCGATCCGGGCTCGATCGTCGCGGGCGTCCGGGCGGTACGGGACCAGGCGATCGCGGTGCTGTCCGGCCTCGGGTTCCCCCGGCGCGAGGACGACGCCGGCGCGCCGTTCGACCCGGCCCGGCACGAGGCCGTGGCGGCCGTGCCGGACACCGAGCACGAGGGCCAGGTCCTCCAGGTCGTCCGGCCCGGGTACGGCGTGGGCGACCACCAGCTGCGTCCCGCCTCCGTGGTGGTCGCGACCCGTTCCCCGTGAGGACCGGTGAGACGTGACGTCGACGCGGAGCCGCGACTTCTACCAGGACCTGGAGCTGGGCCGCGGCGCCAGCCAGGACGACATCCAGCGGCAGTACCGCAAGCTGGCGCGCCGGCACCACCCGGACGTCAACAAGGACCCGGGCGCCGAGGAGCGGTTCAAGAACATCTCCGAGGCGTACGACGTGCTGTCCGACCCGGAGACCCGCCGCAAGTACGACGCGTTCGGGGCGGACTTCCGGCAGGTGCCCGACGGCGTCGACCCGGACACCTGGGCGCGCGCCCGGGCCGGGCAGCGCGCGGGAGCCGGCGCGGGCGGCGGTCGCCGCGGCCCGCGGCCCGGTCCCGGCGGCTTCGGCGGAGGGGAGGGCGGTGCAGCGGGTGGGGGAGGTGGGTGGGCGTACACCACCGGCGGCGAGGACATCGACCTCGAAGAGCTGTTCGGTGGGATGTTCGGCGGGGGCCTCGGCGGGGACCGCGGCCGCCGGCGCCGGGGGCCGATCCCCGGCGCCGACCAGGAGGCCGAGATCGTCCTGAGCGTCGAGGACGCGTACCGAGGGGGCCGGCGGACGATCACGCTGGCCGGCCCGGACGGCCCCCGGACGCTGGAGGTCACCATCCCCGCCGGCGTCACCGACGGGCAGCGCATCCGGCTGTCCGGCCAGGGTGGCCAGGGCAGCGACGGCGCCGAGGCCGGTGACCTGTACCTGCGGGTCCGGCTCGCCGACCACCCCCGGTACCGCGTCGAGGGCCGGGACATCTACGTCGACCTGCCGGTGGCGCCGTGGGAGGCCGTGCTCGGCGCGAAGGTCCCGGTGCAGACGCCCGGCGGCGAGGCCACGGTGACCGTCCCGCCGGGCACGTCCAGCGGCCGGCGGCTCCGGCTGCGCGGCCGGGGCCTGCCGAACCCCCACGGCAAGCCCGGCGACCTGTACGCCGAGGTCCGCGTCGTCGTGCCCGACCACCTCTCCGACGCCGAGCGGAGCCGGTGGGAGGAGCTCGCGCGCGAGTCCGACTTCGATCCGCGCAAGGCCGAACCGAGGAGGCCACGGTGACGACACCCGGCACGGCGAGGAGACCGGTCACCTACGCCCTGGTACGGGTCGAGCCGCCGCACCCGCGGCTGGACCTCGACACGTTCGCCCGGGCCGCGGCCCTGCATCCCGACCTCGTGCGGCGGCTGCTCGCCCTCGGCCTGCTGGAGGCGGTCCGAGACGGCAGCGGCGAGCTGTGGTTCGCGCCGTCCGAGCTCCGTGAGGTGGCCCGCATCCAGCGGCTGCACGCCGGGCTGCCGCTCGACTACGCCGCGGTCGGTCTGGTGGTGGACCTGCTCGACCGCATCGCCGACCTGGAGACGTCGGTCCGCCGGGCCCGCGCCCATCACACCGGAGGCTGAAGTGGACCTGAACCGCCTGACCCAGAAGTCCCAGGAGGCCCTCGCCGCCGCGCAGGAGCTCGCGACCCGAGCCGGGCACACCGAGGTGGACGGCGAGCACCTGCTGTTCGCGTTGCTGGACCAGCCCGA
>JAVEDU010000106.1 GCA_030840805.1 Actinomycetota bacterium | reverse complement strand
GTGGTGGTGACGCGCCGCCGGGTGCCCACCTGACTCACCCGGCCGTAGTCGCGGTGGTCGTGAGAGCGGTCGTCAGGGCGTCCCACTGCCGTCGCCGGTGCTCGACATCCGGTCGCGGTTCCGGCGGGGCGAGGTACCAGACCAGCGACAGCCCGCCCGACAGGTACGCCGACCCGGCGAAGTGAATGACCGCCGAGGCGTGCAGGTCCGGGACCGGTCCCACCCCGACGCCCAGCAGGGCCGCCATCGCGGCGACCGACTCGGCAGCGGCGTGGTGCATCGACACCTCGACCCCGCCGCCGGTGAAACTCACGTTCACCGACCCCAGGTCGTACGGGAACGCCGCGAGCGCGATCAGCGCCCGCGACTGCGACTCAGACCGCACGTCACGTGTCTCCTGAAGGTCCATGCCGGTCACGCGGCCTTGCCGTCGTTAGACCCCGGACGCTGCACTGCGGTCGGCGTCTTCCCCGGCGCATGGACCCCCGTGGCGCGGAACGAGAACGCCAGCCGCGCCCGGCCACCCGCGCGTCCCTCATCCACGTACGCAGTCGCGGTCAGGCCGGAGAACTCCACCGCCCGGACGCCTGCCCCGGGCACCACCTCGTCCGGCAGCACCGGCATGTGCGAGGCACTTACCTTGATCTTGACGTCCTTCCGGCGCGCCTCCGGATCGCGGTCGATGCACAGGACCGCCCAGACCAGTTCCCCGGTCTGCTTGTCCTTGCTGGGAGTGCGCCGCTTGGTCTTCTCGTCGTAGTCCTCTGCCTGTTCGACGCCGAGCGCGTACAGGCCGTGCGGAAACGCATCGTCCATCGTCACCGGGAACCGGTGGCCGCCCTGTAGAGCCATGGCCCTCTCCCATCCAGTGGCTAGCCAGACCGAACCGACTAGGTCGTCCTCAAGTCCTCTTTAGGACCTAGCGAGACCGTACCAGATGTGACATCAGTCATAAAGTCCTCTATAGGACAGCGCTACATGGGAGTCGATCTTGCTTCGGACCATGCGTCGGGGGCAGAGTCCTAAGGAGGACGGGTCCTCTTGTGGACTCAGAGGGGAGCGTGGTGACCAGCGATCTCGGCGCGTTTGCTCCGAAGTACCAGCGCGTGGCCAATGATCTTCGGAGGCGTATCCGGCAAGGGGAGTGGCAGCCCGGCGACCGCCTCCCGGCCGAAACAGCGCTTGCGGAGCACTACGACCTCAGCGTGCCCACCATGCGGCAGGCCGTCGCGGTGCTCCGGGCCGAGGGCGCGGTCGAGTCTCGCCACGGCGTCGGCACGTTCGTCAAGGAGGAGCGGCGGCTCCAGCGCCGGTCCCGCGACCGATACGGCCGGGCCAGGAAGGACAGCAGGCTCCTCACCGCCCACCTTGAGCACACGATCCTGTCCGCCGGGCGGGGACCGCTTCCAGCGCACATCGCGGCGGTCCTCGATGACGCTGAGCCGGGCGACGAGGTCGTCATCCGTCGGCGGCTGCTCACCGACCCGAAGACCGGCACGCCCGAGGAGGTCGGTGCGAGCTACGTACCCCTGGGCATCGCGGCGGAGACTTTCCTCGAAGAGCCGACCGTCGTGCCCAAGGCCATGTTCCTGTGCGTCGAGGAGCTGGCCGGGAAGCGGTACGCGCAGGCCCGCGATCACTGGATCGCACGGCTGCCGACACCCGAGGAGACCCAGGTGCTCGGGCTGCCGACCGGAGCGCCGGTCATGCACGTGATCCACGTGGCACGGGCCGAGGACGGCAGCGTGCTGGAAGTATCCGAGTCGGTGTGGCCCGCCGACCGGATCATGCTCATCGACGAGTACCCGGTCGAGCCCGAGGCGGCCATGCCCGAGGCTCCCTCCGAGATCTGAGGAGAGCGCGCCGTGGCCCTGGCAGACCTCGCACCCGGCCAGCACGCCGAGGCCGTCCGCGACCACTGGTGGTGGCGACCCGGGTGGCGCACCGGCCGCAGCTTCTACACCTGGCACATCACCTTCGACGGCGACGGCGAGCTACACGCGATCACGGAGCGGTACCGCGCGGCCCTCACCGGACTGCCCGCAGTCACGCCCGTGCCCGACCGCTGGCTGCACCTCACGATGCAGGGCATCGGGTTCGCCGACGAGGTCGCAGACGCCGACCTCCGGGCGATCACCGAAAGCGCCGGCACGCGACTGACCACCGTCGAGCCCGTGACGGTCCAGCTGGGACCCGCCGTGGTGGGCGACGAAGCCGTCGCGCTCCCGGCCGAGCCCCACAACGCCGTGCGCGCTATCCGCACCGCGATCCGTGCTGCCATCGCCGACGTCTGGGGACTGGACCAGGTTCCCGAGGACGCGGACCGATTCCGGCCCCACGCGTCGGTGGCGTACCTCGGAGCAGAGGGTCCAGCCGCCCCGTACATCCAGGCGGTGAGCAGCGTCCGCGACGGCACGGCACGCACAACGGTCCGCGCCGCGTCCCTGATCCGCCTCAACCGCGATCGCCGGATGTACGAGTGGGACACCCTCGCCACGGTCCCGCTCGGAACGCCGCCTAGCGTCGCGGCCAGGCCGCACCGCCGCCAGTCCACCACCTGACCGACGGGCCGGAGTAGCAGATCCGCGCCCGGACCGCCGTCACTGCCCCACCGCGTGAGGACATACCAGCGTCTCGTGCGCTGCCGAGTTGACCTCTTATGGATCAAGCGGCCCGCTGCGCGGGCCGAACGCCGGGCTGCGGCGCGCCTTCGGCGCACCGGTCCCGGCGACGACTCAGCAGCGGAGGACTGAGTGTCGAGGTCGTCCCGGCAGTGCTCGTGGTGATGCCTCCGGCGGGGGCGCTCCGGCTCCGGGATGGACGACCACGGCTCGCGGCCCGCGGGTCGCGTAGTGGGCTGGGAACTGTCCATCCCGCCCGCCATCGACCCAGGCAGAGCCGAGCAGACCCGCACCGGGAGCCGCCAGCATTGGGCGGTGTCGTTTCGGCCGTCGAGGTCGTGGCGGCCCCCGGCACGCGCCCGCTCCCACAAGTGGTGGGTCGACGGCAGACGGGATGGACAGGGGTGTGTGCGTAGGGTCGGCGATCACGAGCCTCGGGTCTTCAAGTCCGTCGTCGCAGTGTCGACGGCAGGGGCGCCACGGGGCCAGGGGTCCGCCCTGTGATGAGCGCCCACAGCAGTTGTCGGCGCGGCAGGATGTGGGACGCCAACATACGGTTTACGTCGTTGGCTGTGGCTTGCACGGCGTCGAGGACGGCAACGCGAGCCGCATCCCGCGGCTGCTCCGACAAGGTGATCATGTCCGCGTCCCTAGAGTTCACCGCCACGACGAAGGCCGCGCGAGCCTCGTCGTACGCCACGAGCGCATCTTGCAGTTCGGGGAGGGCGTAGACGTATCTACGTGCGAGTACGTCCCGCCACGTGACATCGGCTGCGAGTTTGCGGTCGTCCGGAACTGGTGGACGTTCGCCACGCGCTGCCTCGGCGGACTGACAGAGCAGAAGCTGCTGTTGATCAACTGCCCTGCAAACGTCCGCGTTGTATGCCTCAAAACGGCTCACCCGCGAGGTGAGCCAATCGCGTTGCCAGCGTTTTCGCTCCAGCGAGGCGGTTAGCCAGGCGCCGACGATCACGCCGAGAAGTGGGGCTAGAGAGCCTAGGAGCAGAGACGCCATGCGGCGATCATGCTCAGCGGAAAGTACCCCCGTGTAGAAAACGCCGAGCTAGTACAGCAGCGGGGACGCGCACACCGGCCGACATCGAGCTCCGACCGTCGGAGAGCGCGCACGCCTACCTGAGAGGCCCTTCTGGGCGCACGTGCCGGGCTACTTGCTGCGCGCGTGAGCTCCGGGGCCCTCGGGTGCGTGGACCCCAGCGCGCTTCGGGTTGGCGAGCATCTGCTCCTCGCGGGTCATCGCACCCCAGGGACGACGCCGGTCGCGGTAGGCGTAGCGCCAGCCGTAGTACGGGTAGACGAGGCCGGTGGCGCCGAACCGGATCCGCGCCTCACGCGAGCCGCGGTACCAGGTCTGCAACGTCGCGAACCAGCCCACCGGGAAGGTCAACAGGAACGCCGCCATCTGCGGCCCGAACAAGCCGTCCACGGCAGCCAACAGCAGCACGGATGGCCGCGCGTCCCCCCGCCCGACGAAGGCGCCGGCCACCGCCAACGCGACCAGCAGCGTCACGGGGGTCACGCGCCACGCGAACGCGTGAGCCGCGAGCACAAACGCCTGCGCGGGGGTCGCTTCGAGATCTGCCCGCGCCCGCTCCACGTCTGCGCGCCAGGCCGCAACCACGTTCAGATGGCTCAGGAACGGCAACGAGCTCACCTCGTCATAGCGATCGGCCGACATGACGAACCGTGCTCAGCACCCAACGCTAGGCCAACGGGCGCGACGGCCGCGCTCCTGATCACGCCAGAACTATCGGCACCCTGACCGTGGAGTTGAGGATTCCCGGACGCACGCTGCGAACAGTTGCTGCTCGCTGCGGCTCGCCCTGCAGCCGCCTTCTGGGCGGGTGCCGGCCGCCGCTCAGTCACCGTGACGGTGGCCGGGAGTTGGCCGGAGGCCTCCGGCGTTCGGTCCGCCGAGTCGCCAAGTCCCGTGCCCCCGTCAGGTCCGACTCAGGCGGCCCGATGCAGACCGGCGCCCGCCCCGGCGTGTCGCTGCGCCAGCCAGCTCCCGCGCCGGACAAGGCTCAGCCCAGGACCCAGCCGCCCGCTCGTTGCCCGACGAAGCCGGGTCACGGCGTCGGGCAAGTCCCACATTTCCCCCCACGTGTTGCACGTACTGGAGTCGACCGCCGTGCCCGCGTAGTGGTGCAAGTGCTCGGCCCCCGGCCTGACGGCTCACCGACGAAGGAGCAGAGCCGAGTCGCGTGCAACTAACGTGCAACAGCGACCGACGAGTCACCGATCAAGGCGGTCAACCGCGGGCATTCGGGCCCCCCTCAGGGCATCCCAGCAAACCGGCCGGGGTCGATTTCCCAAGCTGACAGTGCGGGTTCGATTCCCGTCACCCGCTCCGAGACAAAGGCCCAGGTCACAGACGGTACGCCGCCGACCTGGGCCTTTGTCGTATGTGGAGTGACGACCGGGCGTGCAACCCGGCTGAACACCCGGCAACTGAGCCGGCACCGGGCGCGACCGCACCGTCAGGCCGAGGGCTTCTTCTCGAGCTCCACGAGCTCCGACCAGCCGTCGCCGGGCAGGTCGAAGTTGACGATCTGCGGCGTCTGCGTGATCACGTCCGGGATCCGCGCCATGGCCTTCCTGAAGTGGTCGGACTTCACGTGGACCTCGCCGGCCTCGGGGCCCTCGAACTCCTCGATCAGCACGAACTCGTTGGGGTCCTCGGCGTTCGGGAACCACTCGAACGAGCGGTTGCCCGGCTCGGCCCGGACGGCCTGGGTGAACTCGTCGGTGATCTGCAGCCACTCCTCGCGCCGGTCGGGATTCACCTGGAACTTGACGACGATGAGGATCACGGGGGCTCCTTCGCTTCGGCCTGGACTCGGACCACCGTAGAGCCCCGAACCAGGCACGGCGAGACGGCTCAGAGCCCGGGGTGCCGGCCCGCCCACGGCCGCGCCTCCTCCAGCTGGGCAGCGAGCCGGAGCAGCAGCGCCTCCCCGCCGGGTGGCGCCACGAACTGCACCCCCAGCGGCAGCCCCTCGGCGGTCCAGTGCAGCGGCACGCTGGCGGCCGGGCGCCCGGTGATGTTCGCCAGCTGCGTGTACGGCACCCAGCCGAGGTTCTGCTGCACCATCCGGTCCACCACGCCGAGATGCGGCAGCAGCCCCGTCGTCCGGGTCCCGAGCAGGAGGCGCGCCCCCGCGCGTTCGCCCGGGGTCATGCCGAGCGAGCCGACCTCCACCGGGGGCCGTGCGATCGTCGGGGTGAGCAGCACGTCGTAGCACTGGTGGAACGCCGCGAGGTCCTGGACGTACGCGTGCCGGCGTTCGATCGAGTCGCACAGCTCCACACCGCTGGTGGTCCGGCCGAGCGCCGCCATCAGCAGCGTGTCCAGCTCGAAGTCGGCGTCGGTGGCGCCCCGCCTGCGCGCGCCCTCCACCTGCCAGGCGACGTACACGAACCACGACGTGAGGAAGTCCCGGGCGAGCGCCGCGTCGTCCACCGGCGAGGCGACCGGCTCGACGTCGTGGCCGAGCTCGGCCAGCAGCGCCGCGGCCTCCTCGACCGCCCGCACCGCGCTGGGGTGCGGGTCCGGGTTGACCGCCGTCGCGGTGTGGAACCCGATGCGCAGCCGGCCGGGGTCACGGCCGACCTCGCCGAGGAACGGGGTGCCGGGAACCACCGACCGGTACGGGGAGGTGTCGTCGGGCCCGGCGAGCAGGTCGAGCATCGCCGCGGTGTCACGGACCGTGCGGGACACCACGCCGTTCGTCGCCGTGCCCTGCAGCGGCTCGCCGTAGGTGGGGCCGTACGGCACGAGGCCGCGCCCCGGCTTGAGCCCGAACAGCCCGCAGCACGCGGCAGGGATCCGGATCGACCCGCCACCGTCGCTGGCACCGGCGACCGGGACGATGCCCGCCGCCACGGCCGCGGCCGATCCGCCGGAGGACCCGCCGGGGGTCCTGCCGAGGTCGAACGGGTTCCGCGCCGGGCCGAACAGATCCGGCTCGGTCACGCCCTTCGCGCCGAACTCGGGCGTGTTCGTCTTCCCGAAGATCACCAGTCCCGCGTCGAGCCACCGCTGGACGACGGTCGAGTGCCGCTCCGCCGGCAGCGCGGCGAGCGACCGCGACCCGCCGGACGACGGGCGCCCCGCGTACTCCTGCCCGAGGTCCTTGATCAGGAACGGCACCCCGGCGAACGGACCCGCGAGTGGCTCCCGCACGCGCTCGGCGGCCTCGGCCTCCATCGGCACCACGATGGCGTTGACCTTCGGGTTCACCTCGGCCGATCGCCGCTGCGCCGCCGTCAGCGCCTCCGCCGCCGTTGTCTGTCCACTTGCGATCAGCTCGGCGATACCGAGACCGTCCAGGGCGGCGTATTCGCTGGCGCGCATGGCCGCCATCCTGGCCGAGACGGGAGGTCTCGCGCAGTCCACTGCGGACAGTTGTCAGGCGCTCCGCGCGTCGTCGGCGCCCAGCAGCCGCCGGGCGAGGTACGGCGCGGTCTTGCTCCCGGTCACCCCGGCCGCCTCGTCCACGGTCAGGCTCAGCACCTCGGCGATGTTCCGGCCGCGGTAGGTGGGGGACGGCGCGTACGTCCACGGGCAGGAACAGCAGCTCCACCGCCACGAACCGCTCCCGCGGGTCGGACGCGGGCGCCCGGGGCGGAGGTCGGCCCCGGGCGCCCGTCGATCAGCTCACCGATGAGTCAGCTCACCAGTAGTGCCGTCGGCCCCCGAACGTCCGGCCCGACGTGCCCAGCAGGGCGAGCACGGCCCCGACGACGATCAACACGACGCCGATCTGCCAGAGGATGTGGGCGCCGAGCAGCAAACCCAGGATCAAGAGCACGAGGCCCAGGATGATCATTCGCGTCTCCCTGCCGGTGGATGGGTGAGGAGGAGGTTCCCGTCCCCGACGATCACCAAACCTGTGGCGGGCCGTGAAGTCGATCATCGCGTCCTTTGTGGAGATTCGTCCCGCGCGGCGAGCGTCACCGCCACAGCGGGGGCGGGGACGGCGGCGGGGTCCTAGGCTCGTCTCATGCCGAAGATTGCCACCGCCAGCCCCGTCGAGCGCGACGAGCTCCTCGACTTCCTGCGTCCCCGCCACCGCGCGATCCTGCTGACGACCCGTCGGGACGGTCGACCGCAGGCGTCGCCGGTCGCGGCCGGGGTGGACGAGCAGGGCCGGGTCGTGGTCGCGACCTACCCGGAGCGGGCGAAGGTCCGGAATGCGGAGCGGGATCCCCGCGCGTCGCTGATCTTCCTCTCGGACGACTGGGACGGGCCGTGGGTCCAGGTCGACGGACGCGCCGAGGTGCTGCACCTGCCGGAGGCGATGGAGCCGCTGGTCGACTACTTCCGCTGCATCGCGGGCGAGCACTCCGACTGGGACGACTACCGGGCGGCGATGACCCGCCAGGGCAAGTCGCTGGTCCGGGTCGAGATCGACCGCTGGAGCCCGATCGCCACGGGCGGTTTCCCGCCGGACGTTGCCGCGCGCCTGGGCTGATCGCGCGGCGTTCATCTGTCCGAAGTGGACGAGACGCGCCGGGGACGAAGAAGCGCGTGACGGCCGGTGTCCCCCCCAGGCTCGCCGACCGTCACGCGCCTTCGGAAATGAGGATCGGCCCGCGTCGTCGTAACCTGAGGAAACGGGGCCAGTCGGTTCGCCGGATTCACCCGGACGGCCCTTTTCTGCCCACACCGCCGCGTCGCACCTCCCGTACCGGCCACCGGACGGGCATGCTGTGGGACGACCAGCACTGTCGGTGAGCCGTACGCTCAGATCGAGGGACCGAAGGCCGAGCCATGTCGAGGAGCCGCGACTACGACGTGCCCAATGCCCGGGCGGGCATTGCCGGCGCGGCGCTGTTGGCTGTCCTCATCATCGCGCTCGACTGGGTCCAGGGCGCCGGCGTCCAGTTCGTCGGGCTGCTGGTCGGGCCGCCGTTCCTCGCGGCCGCGTTCGCCCCGTACCGGCAGGTCCTCGGCGTGGGTGCCCTCTGCACCGCACTGTCCGTCGGCTGGGGGTTCGTCGAGGAGGACGGCGCCTCCAAGACGCAGCTGGTCCGGGTCGCCGCCGTGCTGTGCGCCACCGCGCTGGCCGCGGTCGTCGGCAGCGTCCGGGACCGCACCGACCGCCGGGTCGCCGCCCTCACCCGGCTCGCCGATGTCGCCCAGCAGGCGGTCCTGCGCCCGATCGCACCCCAGGTCGGCAATCTCAACATCGCCGTCCGGTACGTCTCCGCGAGCGCGGAGGCGGACATCGGCGGTGACCTGTACGAGGCGCTGGACACGCCGTACGGCGTCCGGCTGATCATCGGCGACGTGCGGGGCAAGGGCCTCGACGCGGTACGCCTGGCGAGCACCGTGCTGGGCTCGTATCGGCACGTCGCCCACGAGCGGGCGGACCTCCGGGCCATCGTCGCCGACCTGGACCGGGCCGTGGCCCGCTCCGTCGGGTACGAGGACTTCGTCACCGCCGCGGTGGTGGAGGAGCGGGGCGGCACCCTCACCGTGCTCAACTGCGGTCACCCTTCACCGATCCTGCTGCGCCGCGGCGAGGTCATCCCGCTGGACCCACCGTCTCCGGCGCCGCCGCTCGGGTTCCTGCCGGTGGCCCGCCCGCGGGTGGAACGGCTGGAGCCCGGTGACCGGCTCCTGCTGTACACCGACGGGCTGGCCGAGGCGCGGCGCGACGGCGAGTTCTTCCCGCTGAAGGAGCGGGCGTGGCAGATCCTCGGTCACGGCACCGTGCAGGACGGCCTCACGTCCCTGACCAACGCGCTGACCGACTGGGTCCGCGAGATCCTCGACGACGACATCGCCCTCGTGCTGGTCGAGTACCAGGGCACCGCCCCGGCTGCCCCCCGCGCCACCCCGGCGTGGGAGTGGGACGAAGCACTCGACAACTGAGGATTGCGGCGGACCGGAACTGGGCAACCACCCGCCCATGTTCCTCTTCTTCAGCAATCGCCTCGGCTGCCTCGGTTCGCTCCTGCTCTCCCTCGCCGTCACGGCGGTGCTGATCTGGGTCCTGTCGCGCTGAGCGAGCGGAGCCGCGCGAGCGCCTCGGACAGCCCGCCCGGGAGCACCTGCTCGCGGGCCAGCCAGCGGTACGAGCGCGGCGGCCGGTCGAGACCCAGCTCGGCGAGCGAGAGGGGCCGCTCCAGGCGCTCGACCCCGGCGATCCCGAGCACCACGGCGCGCGGCGCCCCGGCGAGGTAGTCGGCGGTCGGTCCGGCGAGCTCGGCCGAGCGCTCCAGGCCGGCCAGCTCCCCGCCGGAACCGGAGCGGGCGGTGCCGACCAGGGCCACGCCGGTGATCAGGCCGACGGGCGCGGTCTCGTACACGACCAGCAGGTCGTCGGCGCCGATCCGGACCGGGCCGCGGCGGAACTCCAGGTGCTTGCGCCCGGCCAGCAGCGCACCCGCGAAGAACGGCGTGAACGACAGCAGCGCGACCCGCCCGGGGACGTTGTCCACCTCCCGAGCATGTACCCGGGACTCAGCCCGCGGGGGAGCCGCGCCCGGCCAAGGCCGCGGCCAGGGCCTCGTGGCCCGCCCGCTCGGCGGCCAGGACCTCCTCGGCCGGGAGCGCGTCGGGCCACGGCTCGGCGGCGGCGACGTCGTACCGCTCCCGGAGGTCGACCAGCGCGACGGCGAGGCGGCGCGGTGCGTCGGTATCGCCGCCGGAGCCGGCCTCGGCGGTGAGCGTGCGGCAGTTCGCCACCGCGGCGGCGAGCCGGTCCCGGCCGCGCCGGTCGCGGAGCACGAGGGCGCACGCGAGCCCCGCGAGCGCGCCGATGGCCGTGTCGAGCAGGCGGTCCCCGACGAGCACACCGGTGTCGGTGGGCGTGGCGAGCGCCACGAGCGCGAGGGCGAGCGGCGTCACGGCCAGCATCGCAAGGCCGTAGTTGACGGGCATGAGCAGCTCGGCGGCGAGCTGGGCGACGACGAGGACGGCGATCAGCGCCCACGGGGTGTGCGCGGCGGAGAGCACGACGGCCCCCACGCCGATGCCCAGCCCGGTGCCGACCGCGCGCTGCACGGTCCGCTGGAGGGTGGCGGCGGTCGTCGCGGCCTGGAGCACGGCGACGGCGGTGAGCGTGGCCCAGTAGGCGTGACCCAGACCCAGCACGGTGGCGGCCGTCCCGGCGAGGGCGGCCGCCGCCCCGACCCGGAGGCCCAGTCGGAACGCCGGGGAGCGGGGCGACAGGGCGGCCCGGACGGCCGCGCGGCGGGTGGGCCGCGCCCGGCCGAGGCGCAGGCTCCCGGCGGCGAGCTGCGGTTCCAGCAGCAGCCCGGTGACCGCACCGGCCTCGGCCCGGCTCAGCTCGGCCACCTCCGGGACGGGGCCGCGATCGCGGAGCTGCCGGGCGGCGCCGGTCAGCACGCGGGCGTGCTCGAGGCCGCCGGGCGTGCCGGCCGGGGCCAGCCGGAAGGCCGTCTCGGCCCGGGCCACCCACGCGGCCAGCCGGGCCACTTCGGCGACGCCGCGCCCCGGCACCGCGTCGAGGGCGTTCCAGGCCCGGGCGAGCCCGAGGGCGGCGCGGTGCCGCGCGGCGGCGTCCCCGGCGGCACCCAGCGCACCCGCCACCGCCTCCAGCGCCCGCGCGGCACCGAGCCGCTGCGGCCCGTGGGGCCGGACGAGCCACCCGGACATGCCGATGCCCCAGGCGAGGGCGGCCGCGGCGGCGGTCAGGCCGACGCGAACCGCGACGTCGGCCGGCCGCGCCGGGAGGAACGCGGCGATCGCGCAGGCGTAGGCCGGGAACAGCCCGGCGGGCGGCCCGGTCCGGACCGCGTCGCAGTACAGCGTGGTGAGGCCCGCCACGACCGCCACGACCGGGATCGCCAGCAGGTGCCGCTGCGGGCTGATCGCGACGAGCGTTCCGACCAGCACGCCGAGCACCTGGATCACGCCCATCCCGGCGAGCGTGACCGCCCGGGCCCGGTACGGCTCGTCGCGGCCGTACAGCCCGGCGAACGCGCCGAGCCCGGCGGCCGGGGCCAGGTCGAGCCGCCCGATCACGCCGAGGCCGATCAGCGGCACGGCCTGCGCGAGCGAGGCCCGGATCGCGGGCACGAGCGCCGCGTCGGTGGGACGCCGGTGCAGGAGCCCCCGGGGGTGCAGGACCGCGCGGGCGAACGTGCCCCTCACGGGCTCTGGACCGTGGCGAGTACCTCGGCGAGGCTCCGCGGCTCGTGCCCGGCGATCGCGGCGACGTCGCCGGACGCGCCGGCGAGCTCACCCGCGGCGGTCGCGGTGTACGTGCTGACCCAGGCGCCGATCTTCCGGTCCGGCGCGCCGTACCCGGCGCGGGACGCGTAGGTCTCGTCCAGCGTCTCGGGCACGTACCGCACGGGCCGGCGGGTGACCTCGGTGAGCGTGGCGGCGACCTCGTCCAGCGTGAGCGCCACCGCGGCGGCCCGCCCCTGCCCGGCGGGTCCGCGGATCGCCCCGTCCTCGGTGGTCCAGTGGTCGCGCGCGGGGGTGAACGTCGCGTCGGGCGCGGCGCCGTAGAACGAGGTGGAGACGATGTGCTCGGCGCCCGCGTCCACGGCGGCGTCGGCGTCACCGGACGCGGCCTGAACGACCCCCGCCTCGGCCAGGCGGCGGGCGACCCGGCCGTCGAGCCGCCCGGTGCTGCCGGTGACAACGAGCGTGGGGGTGCTCATCGGATCCTCTCGGGGCTCGCGGGTGGGTCGTCACCGGGGACAACCGGCGGCGCCCGGCGACCCTTCCCGTCGGCCGAAGGTCCGAACCCCGACCCGTCCGGGCGTACCGACAGCCCGGGCCGATCGGGTGAAGTCCACCATCGGCACCGGTGACCCCTTGCGTTCGTTACCGGCGAGTAATACCGTCCTTGTTACTGACGGGTAATCGCGCCCGCGCCGCATCCACCACAGTGATCCGGAGAGAACTGATGGGCCACTACAAGAGCAACGTCCGAGACCTCGAGTTCAACCTGTTCGAGGTCCTCGGCACGGGCGACCGCCTGGGCAAGGGCGCCTTCGCCGACCTCGACCTCGACACGGTCCGCAGCATCCTGTCCGAGGTGGAGCGCCTCGCCACCGGGCCGCTCGCCGAGTCGTTCGCCGACGCGGACCGCAACCCGCCGGTCTTCGACCCCGCGACCAACTCCGTGACCATGCCGGAGTCGTTCAAGAAGTCGTTCGCGGCCCTGATGAACTCGGGCTTCCTCGCCCTCGACCTGCCGGAGGGCCTCGGCGGCGTCACCTCGCCGCGGGCGTTCTGGTGGTCGCTGGCCGAGCTGGTGCTCGGCGCGAACCCGGCGACCTGGATGTTCGCGTCCGGCCCGGCGTTCGCCGGCACGCTGTACCGCCTCGGCACCGACGAGCAGAAGAAGTGGGCCGAGCTCTTCATCGAGAAGCAGTGGGGCGCCACGATGGTGCTCACCGAGCCCGACGCCGGTTCGGACGTCGGCGCCGGCCGTACCCGCGCGCTTCAGCAGGCGGACGGCAGCTGGCACATCGAGGGCGTGAAGCGCTTCATCACCTCGGCCGAGCACGACATGACCGACAACATCATCCACTACGTGCTCGCCCGCCCGGTCGGCGTCGAGGGCGCGGGCGGCCCGGGCACCAAGGGCCTGTCGCTGTTCGTCGTGCCGAAGTTCCACTGGAACACGGAGACCGGCGAGCTGGGCGAGCGCAACGGCGCCTTCGTCACCAACGTCGAGCACAAGATGGGCCTGAAGGTCTCCACGACCTGCGAGGTCACCTTCGGCGAGAAGACGCCGGCCGTGGGCTGGCTCGTCGGCGAGGTGCACGACGGCATCGCCCAGATGTTCAAGATCATCGAGTACGCGCGCATGATGGTCGGCACGAAGGCCATCGCGACGCTGTCGACGGGGTACCTGAACGCGCTCGACTACGCGAAGACCCGCGTGCAGGGTGCGGACCTGACCCAGATGACCGACAAGACCGCTCCCCGCGTCACGATCGCCCACCACCCCGACGTGCGACGCAGCCTGCTGCTGCAGAAGTCGTACGCCGAGGGCCTGCGCGCGCTCGTGCTCTACACCGCGAGCATCCAGGACGAGGTCATCGAGGCCCGCTTCGCCGGCGACGCCGAGGGGGAAAAGGCCGCCGAGGCCCTCAACGACCTGCTGCTGCCGCTGGTCAAGGGCGCCGGCTCGGAGCGCTCGTACCAGCTGCTGGGCGCGGAGTCGCTGCAGACGTTCGGCGGGTCGGGCTTCCTCCAGGACTACCCGCTGGAGCAGTACATCCGTGACTCGAAGATCGACACCCTCTACGAGGGGACCACGGCGATCCAGGGCATGGACCTCTTCTTCCGCAAGATCGTGCGGGACAAGGGGCAGGCGCTCACCCGGCTCGCCACGGAGATCACCCAGTTCATCGAGTCCGAGGGTGGCAACGGCCGCCTGAAGGAGGAGCGCGCGCAGCTCAAGTCCGCGCTGGAGGCCGTGCAGGGCATGGTCGGCTCGCTGGTCGGCTACCTGATGTCCGGCCAGGAGGACGTGCGCAACGTCTACAAGGTCGGTCTGCAGACCACCCGCCTGCTGCTGTCGCTCGGCGACCTGGTCGTCGGCTGGCTGCTGCTGCGCCAGGCCGAGGTGGCCATCGCCAAGCTGGACGCGGGTGCCGGCAAGGACGAGGCCTTCTACACCGGCAAGGTGGCGGCGGCGTCGTTCTTCGCGCAGAACATCCTGCCCGAGCTGCCGCTGCGCCGGACGCTGGTCGAGAGCACGACGCTCGACGTCATGGACGTCCCGGAAGAGGCGTTCTGACAGCAGCGCACTGCCGCCCGGCGCGATGTCGCGCCGGTGGGGAGGAGTCGGAGGCCGGTCACCCTCGGGTGACCGGCCTCCGGCCGTTTCACCGGGCGGGCGAGGTGCGCGGATCGGTGTTAAGTTCGGCGCCGGTCCGTGAACTAACGGCTAGGGAGTCCACATGGGAATCGGCGCCAGCATCTTCCTCCTCGCGCTGGGAGCGATCCTCGCCTGGGCGGTCGACTTCAGCATCTCCGGGCTCGACATCCACGTCATCGGGTACATCCTGATGGTCGTCGGGGTCCTCGGCCTCATCCTCACGCTGGTCGTCTGGGCCCCGCGGCGGCGCAACGCGACGGTGGTCCAGGAGCGCCGGTACGTCGACGACCCGAACCAGCCCCCGCCGCCCGCCTACTAGAGCGCGATCCACGCACGACGGCCCCGTCCACCGAGGACGGGGCCGTCGTGCGTCTCAGGAGGCCGCGGCGGTCCGCTCCGCGGTGAAGAGGTCGTGCACGATCTCCAGCGACCGCACCCGGTCGGCGTGCGAGTGCAGGATGTTGGTGACCATCAACTCGTTCACCTGCGTCTCCGCCAGCAGCGCGGAGAGACGGCGGCGCACCGTCTCCGGACCACCGACGGCCTGCTGGGCGGAGCGGTCCGCCATGATGGCCAGCTCCATCTCGCTGTACGGGTAGGCCGCGGCCTCCTCCGGGCTCGGCACCTGTCCCGGGGTCCCCTTGCGCAGCTGGAGGAACGACAGCTCACCGGAGCGGGCGAGATAGCGCGCCTGCTCGTCCGTGTCGGCGGCCACCACGGACACCGCGATCATCGCGTACGGCTCGGCCAGCTCCGGTGACGGCCGGAAGTTCTCGCGGTACAGGTCCAGCGCGGGCAGCGTGTTGTCGGCGCTGAAGTGGTGCGCGAACGCGAAGGGCAGCCCGAGCATGCCGGCCACCTGCGCGCTGTAGCCGCTGGAACCGAGCAGCCAGAACGCCGGTTCGTATCCCTGGGCGGGCACCGGCACCACGCTCTGGTACGGGTGCCCCGCCGGGAACTCGCCACGGAAGAACGCGATCAGCTCGGTCAGCTGCCGGGGGAAGTCGTCGGCCGAGAGCGGGCCGGTGCTGCGCCGCAGCGCCCGGGCCGTGTTCTGGTCGGTGCCCGGGGCGCGGCCGATGCCGAGGTCGATACGGCCGCCGAACATCGCCTCCAGCGTCCCGAACTGCTCGGCCACCACGAGCGGCGGGTGGTTCGGGAGCATCACACCGCCCGAGCCGACCCGGATCCGCTCGGTCGCCGCCGCGATCTGCCCGATCAGGATGGGCGGTGACGAGCTCGCGATGCCGGGCATCCCGTGGTGCTCCGCGACCCAGAACCGGTGGTACCCGAGGCGCTCGGCCACCCGGCCGAGCTCCACCGAGTCGAGGAGCGCCCGCGAGGGCGTGGAGCCGGAACCGACCGAGGCCAGGTCGAGAACCGACAGGGGTATGTGCGGGAGAGCGGGAAGAGTCATGGTCTCCCCAGTGTCTCCCCGGCGCGACGGCCGGGACACTCGGGGGCATGACCACGGAACCGCGGCGCGCCGCCGACCGTCCCACCGGCATGATCTCGCTGCCGCGTCACCCGGGACCGTCGCTCGTCATCCTCCCGCTGCTCGTCGGCGTGCTGGTGCTCTCCGCCTGCGCCGCAACGGACGGTTCCGCCGGGACCCCCGCCGCACCGTCGAGCACGCCGCCGGCCGGCTCCCCGCCGGCCCCGACGCCGACCGTCCCGGCCGGCGGGAAGCTGATGACCCTCACCGGCGAGGTGAGCGCGGGTGTCGAGGCGGGGTGCACGATCCTCACCGCCGGCGACCGCGTGTACGAGCTGCAGGGCGGCGCGGTACGGGAGCTCAGCGGAACCGTGACGGTGACCGGGCACGTGCTCCACAACGTGATGACGATCTGCCAGCAGGGCACGCCGTTCCGCGTGGTCGACGTCAAGACGTCCTAGTCGTCCATCCCCCGCAGCACCAGCCCGAGCCGCCGGACGCCGTCGGCGGTGACCCGGATCGGCACGCCCCAGTCCTGTCGGGTGAGGTGGCAGGCGGGGTTCTCCGCGTCGCCGTCGTCACAGGACGCCGCCTGGGCGACGACCGCGAGCACACCCTCGGTGACGTCCCCGGACAGCACCAGCCGCCGGGACAGGTCGGCACCGGTGCCCGCGCCGCCCCGCAGCAGCTCCGGCGGGCTCGCCGACACCTCCAGCCGCGTGGCGGCGCCGTACCGGTCGTCGAGCTTCTGCCCGGGTACCGGCTCGAACACGACGTCCAGCGTCAGCTCGCCGGGAGCGAGCTCGGTCACCGGGCGCCGGGTGCGGTGCCGCCGCCCGCTCACCGACCGCAGCACGCCGGGGGAGACCGGGCGCGTCAGCCGGTGCCCCCCGGACTCGACGACCACGATCTCGCCGTCGACCAGGACGATGTCGCTCGGCTCGGTCACGCCGGTGGCGAGGGTGGACACCTCGCCGGTCGTCTCGTCGTACCGGCGGATGGCGTGGTTGTACGTGTCCGCGACCGCGATCGACCCGTCCGGGAGCACCGCGACGCCGAGCGGGTGCTGGAACAGTGCCCCGGTGGCCGGGCCGTCCACCTGGCCGAAGTCGAACAGCCCCTGACCGGCCGCGGTGTGCAGCTCACCGGCGGCGTCGAGCCACCGCAGCGCGGAGGTCTCGCTGTCCGCGAACCACAGCCGGTCGCCCGCCGCGGCCAGCCCGGAGGGCTGGGCAAGCCAGCCGTCGGCCGCCGGGCCGTCCTTCAGGCCCTCGACCGTGGTCCCCGCGAGGATGCCGACCTCGCCGCCGACCGGGTCGTACGACAGCAGCAGGTGGACGCCCGCGGCGGCGACCGCCACCCGGCCCTGCCACCACGCGAGGTCCCAGGGGCTCACCACGCCCGGCACGGTGCCGGTGACGACCTCCAGCGTTCCGGCCGCCGCGGCGAGGTCCACCGCGGTGGTCACGGTTCCGTCGGCGAGTCGGATGCCGCGGAGCGCGTGGTTGACGGTGTCCGCGACGAGCACGTCGTAGCCGGTCGTCGCGGCCACCTCCGGCGGCAGCACGACCAGCCCCTGCGGCTCGTTGAAACGGGCGGTCGCGGCGTCCCCGTCGGCGCGGCCGCGGTCACCCGAGCCGATCCGGCGCAGCACGGTCTCCCCGTCGGGACCGAGCTCGACCAGCGAGTGGTGGGCGGAGTCGCTGACCAGCAGCGTCCCGCCGGGGAGCAGGACGGCCTTGCCGGGGAACCGGAGTGGGGTCGCGGGCGGCGGCGGCGCGACGTACGGCCCGTCGCCCCGACGCAGCGTGCCCTTCGCGTCGTGCTCGGTGACCAGCTCGTCGACGAGCGCCGCGATCCCCGGCGCATGACCCTCGCCCGCCATGCTCGCGACCAGGTACCCCTCCGGGTCGACCAGCGCGAGGGTGGGCCAGGCGCGGGCCGCGTACTCGCCCCAGGTGACGAGGTCGGGGTCGTCCAGCACCGGGTGGTGGACGCCGTACCGCTCGACGGCGGCCAGCACGGCCTCGTGCTCGCGCTCGTGCTCGAACTTCGGCGAGTGGACGCCGACGACGACCAGCACGTCCGCGTACCGCTCCTCGAGCGGGCGGAGCTCGTCGAGGACGTGCAGGCAGTTCGCGCAGCAGCTCGTCCAGAAATCCACGAGCACGCAGCGGCCCCGCAGCTCCGCCAGGGAGAGGGTGCGACCGCCGGTGTTGATCCAGCCGCCCCGCCCGACCAGCTCCGGGGCGCGGACACGGACACGGCGGGTGGTCGTCATGGGGCCATTCTGCGTCAGCCCGCTCAGTCGACGTCCACCCAGTCGAGGGTGCGCTCGACCGCCTTCTTCCAGTTCCGGTAGCCCTCGGCGCGCTGCTCCTCGGTCCAGGTCGGCTCCCAGCGCCGGTCCTCGTTCCAGTTCTCGCGCAGCTCGTCGGTGTCCTTCCAGAACCCGACCGCGAGCCCGGCCGCGTAGGCCGCGCCGAGCGCGGTCGTCTCGGCGACGACGGGCCGGCTCACCGGTACGCCGAGGATGTCCGCCTGCATCTGCATGCAGAGGCTGTTCGCGGTGACGCCACCGTCCACCTTGAGCACCTCCAGCTCCACCCCGGAGTCCTGCTCCATCGCGTCGGAGACGTCCCGGCTCTGGTAGCAGATCGCCTCCAGCGCCGCCCGGGCCAGGTGCGCGTTGGTGTTGTACCGCGAGAGCCCGACGATCGCGCCGCGCGCGTCCGAACGCCAGTACGGCGCGAACAGCCCGGAGAACGCCGGTACGAAGTAGACGCCGCCGTTGTCCTCGACCTGCCGGGCCAGCGCCTCGCTCTGGGACGCGCCGCTGATGATGCCGAGCTGGTCACGGAGCCACTGGATCGCCGACCCGGTGACCGCGATCGACCCCTCCAGCGCGTACACCGGAGCGGCGTCGCCGAACTGGTAGCAGACCGTGGTCAACAGCCCGTTCTCGGAGCGGACGATGTCCGGGCCGGTGTTCAGCAGCATGAAGTTGCCGGTGCCGTAGGTGTTCTTGGCCTCGCCCGGCGCGAAGCAGACCTGGCCGACCGTGGCGGCCTGCTGATCGCCGAGGTCACCGGTGATCGGCACCTCGCCGCCGAGCGGCCCGTTGGCCCGCGTCGTGCCGTACGTGCCCGGGTCCGAGGACGGCCGGATCTCCGGGAGCATCGCCCGCGGGATGTCGAAGAGGGACAGCAGCTCGTCGTCCCAGTCCAGCGTCTCCAGGTTCATCAGCATCGTGCGGCTGGCGTTGGTGACATCGGTGATGTGGTTGCCGCCGTCGGTACCGCCGGTGAGGTTCCAGATCAGCCAGGAGTCGGTGTTGCCGAAGATCGCGTCGCCCTGCTCGGCGGCCTCGCGCACCCCGTCGACGTTCTCGAGGATCCACTGGATCTTGCCGCCGGAGAAGTACGTCGCCGGGGGCAGGCCGGCCTTCCGCCGGATGATGTCGCCCTTGCCGCCGCGGTCCAGGGCGGAGGCGATCCGGTCGGTGCGGGTGTCCTGCCAGACGATCGCGTTGTGGTACGGCCGGCCGGTCTTCCGGTTCCAGACGACCGTCGTCTCGCGCTGGTTGGTGATGCCGAGCGCGGCGAGGTCGCTCGCGTCGAGGTGCAGCCGGTTCATCGCGGTACGGATCACCGACTGCGTCCGGTCCCAGATCTCGACCGGGTTGTGCTCCACCCAGCCGGCCTTCGGGAGGATCTGCTCGTGTTCGAGCTGGTGCCGGCCGACCTCGTTGCCGCGGTGGTCGAAGACCATGAAGCGGGTGCTGGTGGTGCCCTGGTCCACTGCGCCGACGAAGTCAGCCATCAGTTGTCCCTCCGGTGCTGCTCGATGCGGCTTCCTGGCGGTCCCCGGTCGGTACGCGACCCGGTTCGGGCGGCTCCACCGTCGGCAGGAACCGGCCGACCAGTGTCTCGTACAGCCCCGCACCCAGCACACCGCCGACGAGAGGCCCGACGATCGGGACCCAGAAGTACAGATTGCCGTACTGGTCGCGGAACGCCGTGTCGTATCCGGTCAGGAACGATGCCAGCCGCGGCCCCAGGTCACGTGCCGGGTTGATCGCGTAGCCCGCGTTGGCGCCCCAGGCCATCCCGATCGCCACCACGATGAGGCCGATGATCAACGGGGCGAGGTTCGCCGCGGGCGGCGTGCCGCGGAGGTCGGTCACGGCGAGGATCAGGAACAGCAGGATCGCGGTACCGATGATCTGGTCCCGCAGCGCGCCCCACTCGCCGATCGGCAACGAGCCGTTGCCGGGCAGGGTGGAGAACACAACCTGCGTCTTGACCGTGTGGCCGGGGTCCACCTTGGCGAGCACCTCGGTGTAGTTCCACCGCACCACCAGCGCGGCCGCGAACGCGCCGAGGAACTGGGCGAGGGCGTACGGCGCGACCTTGCGCCACTCGAAGCCCTTGAAGACGGCGAGCGCCAGCGTGACGGCGGGGTTGAGGTGCGCCCCGCTGACCCGGCCGGCGACGTACACGCCCAGCGTCACGCCGAGGCCCCAGGCCCAGGCGATGCTGTCGTGGTCACCGAGCGTCCCGTCCCCGCCGACGACCTGCGCCACGACCCCGCAGCCGAACAGGATCAGGATGAACGTCCCGGCGAACTCGGCGGCGAGCTCCCCGAGCAGCTGACGTCGTCTCGCCATGCGTCTCCCGTCCCGCCGGCCCTGCCGTGTGGGCATCCGGCCGCGTATGACCTGGTTCACAGCTTCGCCGGACACTATGGACGACGCCGGTCGCACCGCAACCCACAGGGCTCCCGCAAGGAATGAACACGCGTTACATTCCTTGCGTGGCGTACCGGCGCACGGAACAGGTCGAGGCTCGGATCGAGGCCTCGCGCGAGGCGGTGCTCGCCGCCGGCCTGACCCTGCTCGCCGACGGCGGGTGGGCGGCGGTCACCGTGCGCGCCGTGGCCGACGCGGCCGGGGTGTCCACCGGCTCGGTGTACGCGCGCTTCCCCGGCGGGAAGGACGACCTCGGCGTGGAGATGTTCCGGGCCGCCGCCGCGCGGGAGGTCGCCGCCGTGGAGGCCGCCCCGGACGTGCCGACCGCGGTCGAGGTCTTCGCCCGCCGTGCGCTCGCCCGGCCCCGGCTGGCGTTCGCCCTGCTGGTCGAGCCGGCCGCCCCCGCCGTCGAGGCGGAACGGCTCGTCTTCCGCCGCGCGCACCGTGACGTGTTCGCCCGGCTGGTGGCCGAGACCACCGGGCGCCGCGCCGACGACGTCGCGGTCCTGGTCGCCGCGGCCGCCGTCGTCGGCGCCGTCGGGGAGGCCCTGGTCACCCCGGTCGCCAAGTCCGCCCTCGTCCCCGCCCTCGTGGAGCTGTGCGTCCGCGCGCTCCCGCCCACCGTGGAGGCCCCGTGATCTCGTCCCTGCCGCCGCTGCCCGGCCCAGACCCGTCGAGCACGCACGACGTCGCGAACCAGGCGACACCGCTCGCCGGCTACGACGTGGCGGGCGCCGACGTGGCGCTCGTCGAGGGTCTCCACCGCGAGGGCGCCCCCTGGCACGCGGACCGGCTGGGCGCCCTCGGCGTGCGCGCCGGTTCGGCCGAGTGGCTGCGCGCCGGTGACGACGCCAACGCGTACCCGCCGAAGCTCGTCACCCACGACCGGTACGGCCACCGCGTGGACGAGGTGGAGTTCCACCCCGCCTGGCACGCGCTGATGGACGTGGCGGTCACCGAGGGCATGGCCGGATCGCTGGCGTGGTCCGGGCGGCCGGGAGCACACGTCGCGCGGGCCGCGTCGTTCGCGGTCTGGTCCCAGGTGGAGGGTGGGCACGCCTGCCCGATCTCGATGACCTACGCCGCGGTGCCCGCCCTCCGCGCCACCCCCGCGGTGGCGGACGAGCTGGTGCCACTGCTCCTCTCCGGCGTGTACGAGCCCACGCTGGCCCCGCTGTCGGCCAAGCGCGGCGCGCTGTGCGGCATGGGGATGACCGAGAAGCAGGGCGGCTCCGACGTCCGCGCCAACACGACGACGGCCACCCCGGTCGGCGACGGCGCGCACGTCCTACGTGGACACAAGTGGTTCACGTCCGCGCCGATGTGCGACGCGTTCCTGTTCCTGGCCCAGGCGCCCGGCGGGCTGTCGTGCTTCGTGGTGCCGCGGACGCTGCCGGACGGCACCCGCAACCGGCTCCACCTGGCGCGCCTCAAGGACAAGCTGGGCAACCGGTCCAACGCCTCGGCCGAGATCGAGCTGGCCGACGCGCTCGGCGTGCTGGTCGGTGAGGAGGGCCGCGGCGTCCGCACCATCCTGTCGATGGTGGCGCTGACCCGGCTCGACTGCGTGATCGGCTCGACGTCGCTGCAGCGGATCGCGCTGACGAACGCGATCCACCACGCCCGGCACCGCGCGGTGTTCGGACGGACGCTGATCGACCAGCCGCTGATGCGGGTCGTCCTCGCCGACCTGGCGCTGGAGAGCGAGGCGTCCACCGCGCTGATGATGCGGCTCGCCGGGGCCGTCGACCGCGCCGAGCGGGGCGACGAGCGGGAACGGGCCTTCGCGCGCATCGCGACCGCGATCGGCAAGTACTGGGTGTGCAAGCGCACCCCCACCGCGGTCGGCGAGGCGCTGGAGTGCCTGGGCGGCAACGGTTACGTCGAGGAGTCCCGGATGCCGCGGTACTACCGGGAGGCGCCGCTGCTCTCGATCTGGGAGGGCTCGGGCAACGTGAACGCGCTCGACGTCCTGCGGGCGATGTCGCGGTCCCCGGAGACCGTGTCGGTGCTGCGGGACGAGCTGGCCGCGGCCGCCGGGGTGTCGGCCACCTATGACGAGGCCCTGCGCGGGCTCGACAAGGAGCTCACCGATCTCGACGGCCTCGAGGTGCGGGCGCGCCGGCTGGTCGAGCGCACCGCGCTGCTCCTGCAGGCCTCGGTGCTGCTGCGGCACTCGCCGGTCGGGGCGGCCTTCGTCGCGGCTCGGCTCGGACCGGACGCCTCGCTGGTGTACGGCGGCCTGCCACGGGGCCTGGACACCGACGGCATCCTGGCCCGCGCGTCGGCCGGCCTGCCCGCCTGAGCCTTCTCGTGATCACGAGGTGTGGGTGAGGCCGAACCGTTCCAGCCACCCGGCGTCGGTCGCCACGGTGACCAGGCGCTGGGTGGCCCGGGTCAGCGCGACGTACAGGGTCGCGATTCCGGACGGCGACTCCGCCACGATGTCCCCGGGCTCGACGATGACGACCCCGTCGTACTCCATGCCCTTGGAGTCCAGGCTGCCGACGACCCGCACGCTCTCGTCGTCGGCGGGGAGCCAGGAGCGCACCTCGGCCACCCGGTCCATCGGCGTGACGACGGCGAGCAGACCGTCCACCTCGGACCGGAGCGACACGATCGACGCGGCCACTTCCGCCGCGAGGTCGGTGACGACCCGGTGCGACGGCACGACCCCGGTGGAGCGCACCGCGTCCGGCAGCTCGGCGTCCGGCAGCTCGTGCCGGATCACCGTGGCCGCGACGTCGAAGATCTCGGCCGGGTTCCGGTAGTTCTTGGTCAGCCGGAACTCGTGCCGCACGCGTCCGGCGAGCGCCTCGTCCCTGGCCTGGGTCGCCTCGCGGCGGTCACCCCACGAGCTCTGCATCGGGTCGCCGACGACGGTCCAGCTCGCGTACGGACCGCGACGCCCGAGCATGCGCCACTGCATCGGGGACACGTCCTGCGCCTCGTCCACGATGATGTGGGCGTACTCGTCGTACGGGCCGGTGCGCTCCGGCCGGCGGCGCGCCGCCGCGGCCCGGTCGGCGAACGTCGTGACCTCGCGGTACTCGTCGTCCTCGGGCCGGTTGCGGCGGACGGCCTGCACGGGCGGCGTCCCGAGCAGGTGCTCAAGCTCGTCGAGCAGCGCGACGTCCTCGACCGACGGGCCGGGGTGGGTCCAGGAGCGGACGAGCAGGCCGATCTCGGCGTCCGACAGCACGCCCGCCGCGTACCGCCCCAGCCGGCCACGGTCGGCCGCCCAGCCGAGCACGTCCGCCGGGATCAGCACCGGCCACCAGCCGAGCAGGAACTCCGAGAACTCGTTCCGCTCGCGCATCTCCTCGTCGAAGTCCGCCCGCTCCGGCAGCCGCCGCTCGTTCAGCCGCCGCCGGGCCTTGCTCCACAGCGCGTTGAGCAGCGCCTCGGCGGCCTGCCGCCGGGCGGCGTTGACCCGCCCGCCGTGCCCGCCTCGGCCGCCACCGCGGGACAGCACGGTGCGCCGGATCCGCGCCAGCTCCCCGCGGTCCACCTCCAGCACCTCGCCGCCGTACACGAGGTGCAGCCGGTCGGGGGCGCTCGGCGGGAGGTCCCGCGTCATCCGCTCCAGCACCGTCAGCATGCGCAGCGAGCCCTTGACCGCCGCGGTCCCCGCGTCGTCGTGCCGGTCGGCCTCCACGCCGTCGACGAGCCCGCCGAGCGATCGCAGCGACGCCGCGTCCTCGCCGAGCGCCGGCAGCACGCGCTCGATGTAGTCGATGAACACCGGCGACGGACCGACGACCAGCACACCGCCGGCCTCGAAGCGGCGCCGGTTCGCGTACAGCAGGTAGGCGGCGCGGTGCAGCGCCACGACCGTCTTGCCGGTGCCGGGGCCGCCGGACAGCAGCGTCACGCCGCTCTCGGGAGACCGGATGGCGAGGTCCTGCTCACGCTGGATGGTCGCGACGATGTCGTGCATCGACCCGTCGCGGCTCCGGGACAGGCTCGCCATCAGCGCGCCCTCGCCGACGACCGGCATTCCCTCGGGAGCGGCCTCGGGGTCGAGGAGGTCGTCCTCCACGCCGATCACCCGGGGTCCGGAGGACCGGATCACCCGGCGCCGCACCACGCCGGCGGGGTCCTCGGCGGTGGCCCGGTAGAACGGTGCCGCCGCGGGGGCGCGCCAGTCGACAACGAGCGGCTCGTAGTCCTCGTCCCGGAGGCCGAGCCGGCCGACATGCCGCGTCTCGCCGTCGGCGAGGTCGAGCCGGCCGAACACCAGGCCCTCGTGGGCGGTGTCCAGGGCCATCATGCGGCGGGCCGCGTGGTAGGCGAGCACGTCGCGCTCGTACAGCGCGCCGGGGTTCGCGCCGGCGCGGCCACGCTGGTTCCCCTCGGTCTCGACGGACCGCGCCTGGGCGCGGGTGGCCTCCCAGCGCACGTAGACGCGGTCGACGTGCACCTGCTCCCGGGCAATCTCGCCAAGCCGGACATCGACCACGTCGGTCACGGTGCGCACCCCCGGATAGTCCCCCGCGGCCAGCCCTGCCGCGGCACACATCCTCCCATGCGTCAGCCCCGGGCTCTCACGCCCGGACCAGGCACAGGACGAACCGCCCGCCGCGGCGGGCGGTGAAGGTCAACTCGGTCTGCCGCGGGCAGTTCGCGGCGGCGCGGACCCGGTCGGCGATCCGCAGTGCGCGGGGCTCGGCGCAGGGGGCGGGTTCGACGGTGGCACCGGCGCGGTGCACACAGGACCCGGGCCGGTACGCGCGGGAGCGGGCGAGATACCCGGCGCCGACCGCGGTCACGATGCCGTAGCCGGCGAGCAGGACCAGCGCGAGGCCCACCAGCAGCAGGCGCCGGGACCGGGTCATGCCGCCTCTCTACCGCACAGGACCCGGCAGGCCAAGAGGCCTACCGGGTCCTGGCATGGCCGGTGTCAGTGGTGACGGCTCGCGATCGTGAGGATCTCGTCGCGCATCGTCTGCGAGGTGCACGTCGCCAGCGCCCGGTCGATGGCGCGGGCGCGACGGATCGCGGCGCGGCGGGTGCGGAACTTCTGGGCGAGGGTGCTCACTGCGGGTGCCTTCTCTCGGGTCGATCTGCGGTCACTGTGATGACAACCGGATCATCGGCCCGAACGCTAGCGATCTTGACGGTGAGCGCGCTCACAAGGTGGCGAATCGGTGACTCAGCGTGTAGGAGACCTTTCATTCGAAGGTACTGAGATGTCGCCTGTGGACGCTCAGCCCCACGCGATGAGCCTGACCGGATCCTCCAGCGCCGCGCCCACGTCCGCAAGGAACTTCGAGCCGAGCTCGCCGTCCACCAGCCGGTGGTCGAACGACACCGAGAGCTGGGTGACCTGCCGCGGCCGCACCTTTCCCCGGTGAACCCACGGCCGCTCCCGCACCGCGCCGAAGCAGAGAATCGCCGCCTCGCCCGGGTTCAGGATCGGGGTTCCACTGTCGACCCCGAAGACCCCGACGTTCGTGATCGTGATCGTCCCGCCGGCCAGGTCGGCGGGCGGCGTCCGGCCCTCCTTGGCCACCGTCACCAGCGACGTCAGCGCGGCCGCCAGCTCGGCCAGGGACATCCGGTCCGCGTCCTTGATGTTCGGCACCATGAGCCCGCGCGGGGTGGCGGCGGCGATGCCGAGGTTCACGTACCGCTTCACGACGATCTCGCCGGCGGTGGAGTCCCACGCCGCGTTGACGCCCGGGTTGCGCCGGATCGCCGCGACGAGCGCCCGCGCCACCAGCAGCAGCGGCGACACCCGGACACCCGGCAGCTCGTCCCGGAGCTTCGCGACGAGCCGCATCGACCGCGTGACGTCGACGGTGAGGAACTCGGTGACATGCGGAGCCGTGAACGCGCTCGCGACCATGGCCTCGGCGGTGAGCTTGCGGACGCCCTTGACGGGGTGACGCTCCTCGCGCGCCGGCGCCGAGGCCTCCGGCGCCGGTACATCCGGCGCCGGGACCACGTCCGCGTGCTGCGCCACCCGCCGGACGTCCGCGCGGGTGATCGTGCCCGCGTCGCCCGTGCCGCGGACCGACGCCAGGTCGATCCCGAGGTCCTTCGCGAGCTTGCGCACCGGCGGCTTCGCGAGCACCGGCGCGCTGGCCGCCGCCACCGCCGCCTCCAGCGCCCGGCCCATCTCCAGCCCGCCGTGGCGTACCGGCTTGACGGCCGTCGCGAGCGCATCCGGGATGGTGGGCAGGATCGGCAGGTCGGGACTCTGGAGCGGCGCCTCGGCCGGCTCCACCGGCTTGCGTGGCCGGCGCTGCACCGACGGGGCCTTGGGGCCGTAGCCGACCAGCACCGACGTCCGGCCGCCCGGCGCCGGGCCGCCGATCAGCCCGGGCCCGGGGGTCTCGCGGTCACCGATCCCCACGGCGTCGAACAACGGGTTGCCGGCGGAGGCCATCGGCGCCGGCCCGGCGAGCGGCTCGGTCTCGACGGAGATGATCGGCGAACCGACGGGCACGGTCTCGCCGGCGGCGTGGAACACCTCGGCGACCACCCCGGCGTACGGGGACGGCAGCTCGACGGCGGCCTTGGCGGTCTCCACCTCGACGATCGGCTGGTTCAGGGCGATTTCGTCCCCGGGCTCGACGAGCCACCGGAGGATCTCGCCCTCGGTGAGGCCCTCGCCGAGGTCGGGGAGCCGGAACTGCAGGATGCGCGACACGAGTATTGGCTCCTAGTACGCGTAGGTGCGGTCGACGGCGTCGAGCAGACGATCGAGGTCGGGGAGGTACTCCTCCTCGAGGCGGGCCGGGGGATACGGCGTGTCGAAGCCGCCGACCCGCAGCACCGGGGACTCCAGGGAGTAGAAGCACTCCTCCTGGACCCGAGCGGCCACCTCGGAACCGAGGCCGAGGTTGCCCGGCGCCTCGTGCACGACGACCAGCCGGCCGGTCTTGCGCACCGAGGCGAACACCGGCCCCAGGTCGAGTGGCGACAGGCTGCGCAGGTCGACGACCTCCAGGCTCCGGCCGCCCTCGTTCGCCGACGCGGTGGCCGCGTCCAGCGCGGTGCGCACCATCGGCCCGTACGCCACGACCGTGCAGTCGGTGCCCTCCCGCAGCACCCGCGAGGCGAACAGCGGGTACGGCTCGGCGTCGGGGTCGACCGGCGCCTTCTCCCAGTACCGCCGCTTGGGCTCGAGGAAGACGATCGGGTCGTCCGAGGCGATCGCCTGCCGGATCATCCAGTGGGCGTCGGCCGGGTTCGAGCAGGCGACGACCTTGAGCCCCGCGGTGTGCGCGAAGTACGCCTCCGGGCTCTCGCTGTGGTGCTCCACCGCGCCGATGCCGCCGCCGAAGGGAATGCGCACCACGATCGGCATCCGCAGCCGGCCCTGGGAGCGGTAGTGCATCTTCGCGAGCTGGCTGACGATCTGGTCGTACGCCGGGTACACGAACCCGTCGAACTGGATCTCGCACACGGGCCGGTACCCGCGCAGCGCCAGGCCGATGGCGGTGCCGATGATCGCGGACTCGCCGAGCGGGGTGTCGATGACGCGATCCTCGCCGAAATCCTTCTGCAGGCCGTCGGTCACCCGGAAGACGCCGCCGAGCTTGCCGACGTCCTCGCCCATCACCAGGACCTTCGGGTCCCGCTCCAGCGCGGTCCGCAGACCCGTGTTCAGCGCCTTGGCCAGCGTGAGCGTCTCAGCGGGCATCGGTACCGGCCTCCTCGAAGCGGCTCAGGTAGCGGGCGAACGACTCCCGCTGCGCGTCGAGTTCGGGCGAGCCGTCCGCGTACACGTGGTCGAAGATCGCCGACGGCGCCGGGTCCGGCATGGCCAGGCAGCCCGCGCGCAGCCGCGCCGCGAGGGCGTCCGCCTCCGCCTCGACCTCCGCGAGGAACGCCTCGTCCACCAGCTGCTGCTTGTGGAGGAAGGAACGGACCCGTTCGATCGGGTCCTTGAGCTTCCAGGCCTCGACCTCGCTCGCGATCCGGTAGCGGGTCGGGTCGTCGGAGGTGGTGTGCGCGCCCATCCGGTACGTGTACGCCTCGACGAGCGTGGGCCCCTCGCCCTGCCGGGCCCGGTCCAGCGCCGCCCGCGTGACGGCGAGCGTCGCGAGCACGTCGTTGCCGTCCACCCGGACGCCGGGGAACCCGAAGCCGGCCGCGCGCCGGTACAGCGGCACGCGGGTCTGCCGCTCCAGCGGCTCGGAGATGGCGTACTGGTTGTTCTGGCAGAAGAACACGACCGGCGCCTCGAACACGCTCGCCCAGATGAACGCCTCGTTCACGTCACCCTGGCTGGTCGCGCCGTCGCCGAAGTACGCGATCACGGCCTCGCCGTCGTCGCCGCCGACCTTGCCGTCCTTCTGGATGCCCATGGCGTAGCCGGTCGCGTGCAGGCACTGGGCGCCGATGACGATCGTGTACAGGTGGAAGTTGCTCTCCCGCGGATCCCAGGAGCCCTGGTCGACGCCGCGGAACAGGCCGAGCATCTTCAGCGGGTCGACGCCCTTGCAGTAGCCGACGGCGTGCTCGCGGTACGTCGGGAACGCCATGTCCTGGGGCGCCATCGCGCGGCCCGAGCCGATCTGGGCGGCCTCCTGACCGAGCAGGCTGGCCCAGATGCCGAGCTCGCCCTGGCGCTGGAGGGCGGTGGCCTCGAGGTCGATACGCCGCACGAGGACGAGATCGCGGTACAGGTCGCGGTACTCGCCGTCGGTCAGCTCGAGGGAGTAGTCGGGATGGTCGACGCGCTCGCCCTCGGGGGTGAGCAGCTGGATGAGCTCGGGACCGGGATCGGCCACGGACATACGTCTCTCCTCGCTGGTGCCGGACCACGGGGTCGCCGCGGCCTGGGGTACGGAGCAGACGGCGCGGGTGCGGGGTGGTGCCTCCGTGCCGCCGGCTGGCGCTGCCATCGAAACGCTGCGCCCAGCATGTCAGACATGGGAGGGTGGAAGTGACGGACACCACACCGAGGTGCCCGCGCAGCGCCGGATCGGCTGCGAGAATCGCCCGAACGGACGAGTCAAGTTCGCGGTCGAACCCGCCGACAATGAGTCCAGACGCTGCAGAGACCCCCCTGCGCAGCACTCCGGGGGTGCCCTGACGTCATCGGTCGGTCGGTCGGAGGAGCTGGTTCACATGGCAGGGCAGAGCGGCAAGCGTCGCGGCCCGGGCCGTCAGGTTCTGGGTGTGGCAAGCCTGACGGCGGTCGCATCGGGCACCACAGCCCTCGTTATCGGCATGGGCAGCGCCCACGTCTCACAGCAGCTCCTCACGTCCCCGTACGCCGACGGCAACGCCGGTGGCCCGCTCGTCGTCGACCAGCCGCGGACCAACCCGCCGGCACCGCGCACGGACCAGACCGCGCCCTCGGCCGGGCAGCCGCGCACCCCCCGCGCCGTCGGCATCGCCCGTCCGGTCGGCCCGGTCGCGAATCCGCCGGCCCCGGTCGTCCGGCCGGTCCTTCCGGCGGTGGATGTGCCGGGCAGCGTCGACCCGATCACCGCGCCGGTCACCGACCCGACGCGGCCCCTGCCGGGTCAGCCCGGTCGGCCCGGGCTCGCGGACCCGGGCAGCGACGACGCCCCGGATCGGCCGGACATCTCCGACCCGGACGGCGACGACCCGGACGGCGGCGACCCGGACAGCGACGACCCGGCCGAGGTCCCGGCCACCCCGGTCGACCCCGGCGTCCCCGTCGGCAGCCCGCTCTGCGGAATCGACGGCGTGGGCATGCAGCTGCCCGAGGACGTCGTCCGCCGGCTCGAGGAGTGGCTGTGCGGCACGACCGGTCGCACGGTCACCGTCGTCGCGAAGCCGCTGAAGCTCGTGTCTCCGGTACGCCCGGGCACGAAGGTCACCGTTCCGGTGACGGTCGCGGTCAGGTACACGCCGAGGCACGCCGCGCACTCGGCGCCGCGGGTCGAGAAGGTCGCGAAGAAGCGGAACGTGTCGGCGGCACGGGCACAGGCGAGGGCCGAGAGCCGGGCCGCGTCGCGCCGGCACGAGGACCGGCCGGACCGCGAGAGGTCGCGCAAGCACGAGGACGAGCACTCCCGTCAGCACGAGTCCCGTCAGCACGGCGATCGGTCCGACCGCGGCGAGCGACGGCGCGGGCACGGCCTCGACGACATCCGCGATCTGCTCCAGCGGGAGACCGGCCGCCAGCGGGCCGGCGTCCTGGACGCGGTGGTCCGGCACACCGAGGCCGGCACGGCCGGACGGCACTACACCGGCCTCCACCGCTCTCGCTGACTACCGCCGGGGCCGCAGCGCCTCGAGGGCTTCCCGCAGCGACGCGTACGCGCTGAGTTCGGCGCGCACCGGCGCGATCACCCGTTCCCGGCCGAGCGCGCCCACCGCGTCCCGTAGCCGGGTCTCGGCGACCGCGCGGGCCCGGCGGGCTCCGGCAGCGGCCAGCCGCCGGCCGACCGCGGCGAGCAGCAGTCCCAGCGCGAGCCCACCCACCAGCAGCAGGGTCGGCCACGGCACGACACCGATCCCCGGGGTAGCCGGCTCGGGCACCCGCAGCAACCCCAGGGCGTACAGGCCGAGCAGCCACACCCCGCCGCCGATCGCCGCACCGGCGAGCGCTCCCTGCGCCAGCGCGAGGCCGCGCCACCACCGCGGCGAGCGCGACAGCCCGAGATCGGTCGTCGCGATGACCCGGTCCAGCGCGTCCGGCATGCCGTCGAGTCGCGATCGGGCGGCCGTGCGGACGTTCGCGGGCCAGGGCTCCGGCAGACCGGCCGAGGCGCTGTCGGCGAGCGCGCGGACCGCGAGGTCCACCGCCGAACGCTGCACGGCGCCGGTCGCCGGTACCGAGGTGCGGTCCACGACGTCCGCGCCGAGCCCGACCAGGTCGGCCGCCCGGGACCGGCGGCCGTGTCCGGGCGTCTCCTCGCTCACCGGCAGCACCACCGTGCCGCTGCCGACCGGCCCGCCGACCACGGCGGCGGCGGGCACCGACTCGGCGGGCGGGCGCTCCTCGGGGTCGCCGTCGCCCAGCGCCAGGTGCAGGCGCCGCAGCGGATCGGGCCGCAGCCGCCGCAGCCACCGGGTGAACGGCCAGCCGACCGAGGCGGCGGAGCGGTGCCGGTACGCGTGCTCCACGGCGTCGGCGACCGCCGGCACCCCGGCGGCCCCGGCGAGCGCCACGGCGAGGTCCCGCGTCGCGGTCCGGTCGACCTCCTCGCGCACCGCCTCCCCGGCCAGTGGCGCGAGGTCGGCGTACACGGCGTCGAGATCGGCGCCGAGGCGACGTACCGCGCTGCGCCGCGCGGCCACGGTCTCCGCGAGGATCTCCCGGAGGTCGTCCAGTCCCGCCCCGGTCGCCGCCGAGGTGGCGAGCACGTGGGTCCCGACGAGCCCGTCCGACGCGAGCAGCCGGCGCACGTCGGTCAGGCACTCCTTCAGCCCGGACGGGCTGAGCCGGTCGGACTGGTTGAGGACGACCACCGTGACGGCCGCGTGCCCGGCGAGCGTGGACAGATACCGGTCGTGGATCGCGGCGTCCGCGTACTTCTGCGGGTCGAGCACCCACACCAGCAGGTCCACCGCGCCGACGAGCCGGTCCACCTCCAGCCGGTGGCTGAGGTTCGTGGAGTCGTGGTCGGGGAGGTCCAGCAGCACGAGGCCGCGCAGCGCGGCCTGCTCGTCGCCGTCGAGGACGCTCTCCCGGACCACCTGGTGCCGCCGCGGAATGCTGAGCCAGTCCAGCAGGTCGGCCGCGCCCGTCGGCCCCCAGATGCAGGCGTGCGCGGTACCGGTCGTCGGCCGGCGGAACCCGACGGCCGACAGCTCCAGCCCGGTGACCGCGTTGAACAGCGACGACTTCCCGCTGCCGGTGGCGCCGGCGAGCGCGACGACCGTGTGGTCCCCGGACAGCCGGAGCCGCTCCCCGGCGCGCACGCCGAGCGCCCGCGCCGCCTCCAGCCGGGCCGGGTCCACCCGGCCGTCCGCCGCCGAGACGAACCGGTCCAGCGCGTCGAGCCGCCCGCCGACCTCCGCGACGAGGGTCTCGTACGGCACCTCGTCGGACCTCTTCGCGCGGCCGAGTCGAAGCGCGCTCACGGCGCCGGTTCCCGCTCGGGAACCTGCACGGTGCGCTGGTCGGTCTCGATGGCCCGCAGCGGCGGTAACGCGGTCGTGCGCGCGGCGTACACCGCCTGCTCGGCGGCGCGGAGCCGGTCGGCGTCCTTCTGGTCGGTGCCGACGTCCGCGACGCGGCGGTCGAACCGCTCCCGCTCGGTGTCCAGCAACGCGGCGACCCGGTCCAGCAGGTCCGCCCTGGCCCGGTCGGCGAGCCGCCGGACCGCCTGGTCCCCGAACAGGGCCTCGAGCAGCTTCTGCGACACCACGGTCGTCCCGGTGGCGACCGCCACCTCGGCGCCGGTGAGGATGAAATGGGTGCTGGCGAACACCGCCACCATGACCAGCAGCCCGGTGGCGTTCACGCCGTACGCCGTGAGCCGCGCCGACGTGCGCTTGTGCCCCGCCTCGTGGCGGACCGTGTCGAGCACCCCCGCCTGCCAGTCCCGCACCAGCCGCTGCACCTCGTCGCCCAGCGTGGCGGACGCCCGGCCCAGGTCCGGGGCGGCGGCCAGCAGGGCGACCCCGGCGGGGCGCTCGCGCCACGCGGCGGCGGTGCGCTCGGCGGCCGCCTCCGCGGCGGCGGTCACCAGCAGCGCGACGCCGGAGCTGAGCGCGACGGTGAGGTCCCGGCCCGGCAGCGGCCGGCCGGTCACGGCCGCGGTGAGCTGGTCGCGGAGCCGGCCGACGCGCGCCTCCAGGGTGCGGAGGAACTCGCCGGTCCCGACGAACTCGTGCCACCGCGCCAGCACCTCGCCGCGCAGCAGGGTGCCCTCGGAGATGCCCTGCCGCACCGAGTCCACCGCGTCGTCGTAGGCCGTCGCGGCATCCGCGTACAGCGCCGTGGTGGTCTCCGCCTGGGCGAGCGCCTGCCGGCGGAGCGCGCCGATCCGGGGTCGCAGGCTGTCGAGCGCACCGTCGAGGGTGCGGCGGACCACGGCGGCGCGCTCGTCGGCGTCGGCGGCGAGTGCGGTGTACCAGTCCCGGACCGGGGCGACGGCCTCGTCCGGCAGCACGCCGTCGGCCAGCGGTGCCTCCGGCACGACGAACACGGGCGCGGCGGCCAGGCCGTGGTCCCGGAGCATCTCGCCGAGGTGACCGCCGATCTCCTCCTCGGCACCCGCGGGCACCCGATCGAGCACGACGGCCAGCTCGGTGCCGCGGGACGCCGCGGTCCGCAACGCCTCCCACGGCACGGCGTCGGCGTACCGCGACGCGGTCGTGACGAACAGCCACAGGTCCGCGGCGGCGAGCAGTTGGTTGGCGAGCTCCCGGTTCTGCACGACGACGGAGTCGAGATCCGGCGCGTCGAGGAGCGCCAGTCCGGGCTCCAGGCGGTGGGAGGCGACGATCTGGAGCGTCCCGTGGTCGTTGCCCGACCCGGTCGTGCGGCTCAGCCCGGGCAGCACCCGCTGGTCCTCGAACGCCGCCCGGTCGTCCGGGTGGCAGACGAGCACCGGGGACCGCGTCGTCGGCCGGAGCACGCCGGCGGACGTGACGACGGAGCCGACGAGGCTGTTGACGAGGGTCGACTTTCCGGCCCCGGTGGAGCCGCCGACGACGGCGAGCAGCGGGGCGTCGAGCCGGCGGAGCCGCGGGACGACATAGTCGTCGAGCTGGGCGACGAGCGCGTCCCGGGTACGGCGGGCATCGGGCGCGCCGGGCGTCTCCAACCGGTACGGGATCGCCGCGGTGACCTCGCGGAGCACGCCGAGGGCACCGATCAGCGTGTCGGCCGACCCCGCCTTCATGGTCCGCCTTCCCTCGCGCTGCCGGGCAGCGCCGGTTCGGCGGGCTCCCCTCGGGTGGTCACATGATCAGACTGCCCCGGTGTACCCCAACGCACAATTCATCGGGCCCACGTGTCGGGTACGCGTCGGCATGCGCGGAACCTGTTGTCTCCATCATGCCCCCCGAGCGGCGCGGCGACGCTGCCGGGCGCTGGGTCGAAGGTCACACTGTCGAACCCGACACGGGTGTCGACACTTACCTACGGTGCCGTAACCTACGAGGACGTAGCCAGTTGCCTGGGAGGCACCCGTGGACGCGCAGACCGACCTGCTCTACGAGCTCGAGCCCGTCGTGGCGCAGAACCTCGACCGCCACATCGCCCTGGCCAAAGAGTGGATGCCGCACGACTACGTGCCGTGGAGCCAGGGCCGGGACTTCGCGTTCCTCGGTGGCGAGGACTGGACCCCGAAGGACTCCAAGCTCGACCCGGTGGCCAAGACGGCGATGATCGTCAACCTGCTCACCGAGGACAACCTCCCCTCCTACCACCGCGAGATCGCCACCCGGTTCGGCCGCGACGGCGCGTGGGGTGAGTGGGTCGGCCGGTGGACGGCCGAGGAGGGGCGGCACGGCGTCGCGCTCCGCGACTACCTCGTGGTGACGCGCGGCGTGGACCCGGTGGAGCTCGAGCGCCTCCGCATGGTGCACATGACCGCGGGCTACGACTCCGGCGACAAGACGGCGCTGCAGGCCGTGACGTACGTGTCGTTCCAGGAGCTCGCGACCCGGGTGTCGCACCGCAACACCGGCCGGGCCACGGGATGCCCGCTGGCCGAGCAGCTGCTGTCCCGGATCGCCGTGGACGAGAACCTGCACATGGTCTTCTACCGGAACCTCGTCCACGCGGCCCTCGAGATCGCGCCCGACGCCACCATGTCGGCGATCCGGGACGAGATCGTCGGCTTCACGATGCCGGGCGTCGGGATGCCGGACTACACCCGGAACGCCGCGACGATCGCCAAGGCGGGCATCTACGACCTGCGCCTGCACCACGACGAGGTCGTCCAGCCGATCCTGAAGTTCTGGAAGATCTTCGAGCGCAGCGACTTCGGCGCGGAGGGCGAGCAGGCCCGCGAGGAGCTGTCCGGGTTCCTCACCGGTCTCGACACCCAGGCCTCCCGCTTCGTCGAGCAGCGCGACCGGCTGCGCGCCCGGGCCGCGGCCCGCGCCGCGAGCTGACCTCGGCTCGGCGGTGTCGTACCGTCACAATATGGGCACGGAAAGCTCGGTGACGGTACGGCGGCGGACGACGCTGCTCGGCGCGGCCGCGATCGCGGCCGGCCTGCTGCTGGCGGCCTGCGGTGATGCCGGCGGGCACCGGGCCACGGCGCGGGGGGCCGGGGTCGCGGCCGGGCCGACCGGGGTGGCGGCCACGCAGGTCGGGACCACCGCCCCGCCCTGGCTCACCCGGGCCCTGGCGGACGGCGTGGACACGCGCGCCGTCCCCGCGAACCTCACCCCGTCGACCGCCCGGGCGCGGTACAGCCTGCCGCGCACGTACGCCGCGCCCCGGTGCCACCTCGACGTCCCGACCGTCAGGAACGGCACCTGCCGGTACGGGGACCCCGCCGGGAAGAGGACGGTCGTGCTGTTCGGCGACTCGCACGCGGCGCAGTGGTTTCCCGCGGTGGAGCGGGTGGCGAAGCACCGGCACTGGCGGCTGGTGAACCTCACCAAGTCGAGCTGCCCTGCCGCGCTCGTCTCGGTGTCGCTGTCCTCGCCGCCCCGGCCGTACCGCGAGTGCGACCGGTGGCGGTCCGCCGGCTTCGACCGGATCGAGGCCCTCCGGCCGCAGCTCGTGATCATGGCCTCCGCCCGGACCGCCGGATCGCGTACCACGGCGGCGGCCGACCGGAACTGGTACGCCGGCACGGCCTCGTCGGTGCGGAACCTGCGCCGGAGCGGGGCGCAGGTCCTGGTCCTGACCGACACCCCGCACCTGGGGTCCGACCCGGCGGCGTGCCTCGCCCGGAACCGCACCGACGCCCGCCGGTGCGTGCCGGCCCGGGACGCGACGGTCAGCTCACCGCAGCAGGTGCCCGGCGAGCGCGACGCCGCGATCGGCGCGGGCGCGACGGTCCTCGACCCGACCGACTGGTTCTGCACGGCGCGGTGCCCGGTCGTGGTCGGCCGCATCCAGGTGTACCGGGATGCCCACCACATGACGACCGTCTACGCGAACTGGCTCGGCCGCGCCCTCGATCCGCGGCTCGCCGCCCTGGTGCGCTGACCCCGCACCGGGCCGCCGCTCACCGCACCCGATCGAGGACGTGCGGTGGAACCGGCGTCTCGTCCGGCAGCAGTGGGCACGGCTCCGGCGCCCCCCACACGGTCCGCACCGGCAGCACGCCCGCCCAGGCGGTACCCGCCTCGACGTCCTCGGCGTCGTCGGCGGGCGGTCCGCTGCGCATCTTCACCGACGCCTCGGCGAGGTCGAGCGCCAGCACCGTGGTCGCCGCGATCTCCTTGCGGGTCGGCGTGCGGGCGTGCGCCCAGGTGCCGGGGGCGAGGTGGTCGGTCAGCGCGGCGAGCCCGCGGAGGACCTCGTCCGGGTCGGTCACCCGCCGGGCGGCGCCGTGGAGCACCGAGCTCCGGTAGTTCATCGAGCAGTGGAACGAGGACCGGGCGTAGACGACGCCGTCCACCAGCGTGACGGCGACCGACACCGGCAGCTCCGCCGCCGCGGCCAGGCTCCGCGCCGCGACGGAGCCGTGCAGATACAGGACGTCGTCGATCCGGCCGTACCCGGTCGGCAGCACGACCGGCGCGCCGTCGATGAGCACACCGAGATGGCAGATCAGCGCCTCGTCGAGCAGGGCGTACAGCTCGGCGCGGTCGGTACGGGCCCGCCGGCTGTTGCGGCGGACGGTGCTGCGGGGGGTGGGAGAAAGAGTCACCCGTCCAGCATCGGACCGTCAGTGGCATCCTCAAATGGCCACTCACCCGCAAACTCGAAAGGCCACTGAGCGTGCCTGAGCTTCCGATCGTGCTCGACCGGACCGGTGGACGACCGCTGGCCGTCCAGGTCGCGGAGGCCGTCCGCGAGGCCACCGTGGTCGGCGTCCTGCGCCCGGGCGAGCGGTTGCCGTCCACCCGCGATCTCGCCGGCCGACTGGGGGTCTCCCGGTCGGTGACCGCGGCGGCCTACGACCAACTGCTGGCGGAGGGCTGGATCGAGGGGCGGCACGGCTCCGGGACCTACGTGACCGAGGTGCCGCCCGCGCCCCGCAACCGGCCGGCCCGGCGGCGTACCGCACCGGCGGCACCGACGGTCGACCTGTACGCCGGGTCGGCGTCGCCGGGCACGATCGATCCCGCGGCCTGGCGACGGGCCTGGCGCGCCGCCGCGGACGCGCCCGTGCCCGGCCGGCACGAGCGCGCCGGCCTGACCTCGATGCGGGTGGCGGTGGCCGAGCACCTGCTCCGGCACCGCGGCCTCGTGGTGGGCCCGGACGCCGTGCTGGCGACCGCGGGGACGAGCGCGGCGGTCGGCGAGTTCGCCGTCGCGGCGCTGCGGCCCGGTGACCGCGTCGGGATGGAGGAGCCCGGGTACCAGCGCGCCACGGCGGCGTTCCGCGCGGCGGGCGTGGAGGTCGTCCCGGTCCCGGTCGACCACCACGGCCTGGTGGTGTCCGCGATCCCGGCCGGGGTGCGGGCGGTGTACTGCACACCGGCCCACCAGTACCCGCTCGGCGCCCGGATGCCCGCGGATCGGCGGGTCGCGCTGGTCCGGCGCGCGCGGGACGAGCGGTTCTGGGTGCTGGAGGACGACTACGACGGCGAGTTCCGCTTCGACGTCGCGCCGCTCCCGCTGCTCGCCGCGCTCGCCCCGGACGCGGTGGTCCACCTCGGCACGGCGAGCAAGATCCTCACTCCCGGCCTCGGTACCGGCTGGCTGGCCGGACCGCCCGCGGTGGTCGCCGCGCTGGAGGAGCACCGGCGGCGGACCGCGACCCAGCCCTCCCCGGCCGGTCAGCAGGTGCTCACCGCGCTCATCGAGCACGGCGACCTGGCCCGGCACCTGCGGCGGCTGCGCCGCGTCCTCGCCGAGCGCCGGGCCCTGGTCGTGGACGCGGTACGGGCGGCCGGATTCACCGCGACGGGCGATGCGGCCGGTGCGCATGTCGTCGTCCCCCTGCCGTCCGCCGCCGCCGAGCGGGCCGCCGTCACCGGCGGCGCGGCCGCCGGGTTGGCGCTGGACGGGCTCGCCCGGCACCACCTCGGCAGCCCCGACCGGTACGGCCTCGTCCTCGGCTACGCGGGCGTGGAGACCGACCCGCTGCGGCGGGCCCTCCCGGTGCTGGCCGGCGTGCTCCGCGCGGCCGTCGACGGTGACCGGAGGTCGGTCCGCCCGGGATAGCCGGTCAGCCGGCCCCGCCGGTCGGCGCCGCCGCGGTACCCGTCACGCGCACCTTGTGCGTCGGCGCGGCCGGGGTCGGCAGCTCGGCATCGCCCTCGGCCACGGGTGCGGTGGGCAGGGTCGGATACGTCGACCAGAGGGACAGTGCGTCGGCGAGGACCTCCCGGTCGAGGTAGCTCGTCTCCGCGCCGCCCTCGGCGAGCCAGGTCGCGATGTGGACGGCGATCCGGTCGGCCGTGTCGAACCGCACCGCGCTGTCCTCCGGGGCGACGAGGTCCACCGTGGTGTCCCCGGGCGCGTACAGCCCGACGAACGCCCGCACCCGCGCGCCCGGCAGCGACCGCTCGAAGTACGGCAGCGAGTCGGCGGCACTGATCCGCCCGCGGGGGACACCGCGCACCGCCGGGAACAGATGGCCGTACGCGTCGATCTCCAGCGCGCCCGGTTCGGTCCGGACCAGCCACACGATCGCGACCCGGCGCCCGGCGACGACCGCGGCATCCGCGACCACCGGGTCGTGCACCTCCCGCGCATACGCGTAGGTGCCGCGGCCGGACCGGACCCGGGTCGGCACCGGCGCGGCCACGCCGTGCAGCAGCCGGGCGGTCGGGACCCGGAGGACGTGACCGAGCCCGTACGCCAGGGTCCGCCGCGGCTCGTCCCAGACCCTGCGACCGGCCACCGCGGGCTCGACCGCGTGGTCGAGCGCGATCCTGCGGGCCAGCCACCACAGCAGGAACGGGACCGTGATGTTGAACAGTGCGGCCGGGACCGCCCAGCCGTCCGTCCCGAGCTGGAGGACCACCCGCAGCCAGAACAGCAGGGTGGCCCCGAACGCGACGCCGAGCGCCGCCCGCGGCAGCGAGTTCCCGATCCGGTCCAGCGCGTACCAGCCCGCGCCCGCGGCGGGCGGGGCGAGGAAGAGGAACAGCGCGATGAACCAGTAGAGGAGGCCCATCACGCCCTCCCGGTTCACGGCGAGCCAGCGCAGGACCATGCTCTCCACCGCGAGCGCCGCGACGACCGCGAGCACGACGCCGAAGACCGCGGCCGGCATGACCCGCTCGCCGGCGTCGAACCAGAGGTACGCGGGCCGCACCTGCAGGCGCGGCTCGTCCGGGAACCGCTCCAGCTTCGGCGCCGTCGGCGACGTCACCGGCTGCGGCTGGACGGGTTCGGCCGGATCGAACGGAGCGTCATCCGTCATGCCTCACCCCTGGCCCGTCGGGTCGTCCTCCGCCGAATGCTCCCAGGATGCCCGCGCGCGGTCCAATCCGGCGGGATCGTCCACATCGCGCCACGGCTCGGTGCCGGCGCGATAGCCCGTCACCGCCAGCCGGGTCACCGTCGCGACCGCGTACACCGAGGACACCCTGTCGTCCTCCACAGTGGACAGGGCGCGGCGCAGTGCGCACGCGCCCCAGGCCGCCGCGAGGTACTGGTCCCGGCCGCCGTCGTCGATCAGCACGGCGGCCTCGGTGGCGCCGGTCCCGACGGCCGCCGCCCGCAGCCGGGCCACCGTCGCGGCATCCAGGAACGGCAGGTCCGCGGCGAGCACCACGACCGTGCCGGTACCCGGCGGCAGCAGCGGGACAGCGGCACGGAGGGCCGCCACGGGACCCGATCCGGGCGGGTCCTCCCGGGCCCACACCGGCTCCGGGCCGTCGAGGCCGGTCACCGGCGGGCCGACCACGATCACGCGGTCGGCGTCGGCGACCGCGGCGAGCACCCGGGCCAGCAGCGGCCGGCCGCCGATCTCCACGGTCGGCTTCGCGATGCCCCCGAGCCGGCGCGCGCGCCCGCCCGCGAGCACGACTGCGGCGTATCCGGTCACGGGGGACAGTCAACACTCGTCCGGGCCGGCGCCTACAGTCGCGGCATGGGAAGGGTGACTGCACGACGGCCGGTGCTCCGCCTCGACATCGGCACCGGCGCGATGACGACGCGGCCGGACACGCTCGCCGCGGAAGAGCCGCTGGAGATCCGCGTCAACGGACGGCCCCTGGCGGTGACCATGCGCACGCCGGGGGACGACCTCGACCTGGCCCACGGGTTCCTGCTGACCGAGGGCGTCATCACCGGCGTGGCAGACATCGCGATCGCGCGGTACTGCGACAGCGTGGACGACTCCGGCCGGAACACCTACAACGTGCTCGACCTGGATCTCGCCCCCGGCGTGCCGGCTCCCGTGGTCGGCATCGAGCGGAACTTCTACACCACGTCCTCCTGCGGGGTGTGCGGCAAGGCGAGCATCGACGCGGTCCGCACCAAGACCACGTACGAACCCGGCGGCGACCGGACCCCGGTCCGGCCCGAGGTGCTGGTCGGGCTGCCGGACGCGCTGCGGGCCGCGCAGAAGGTCTTCGACAAGACCGGCGGCCTGCATGCGGCGGGGCTGTTCACCGCCGACGGCGAGCTGTTGTGCGTCCGGGAGGACGTCGGCCGGCACAACGCCGTCGACAAGGTGCTCGGCTGGGCGCTCCGGCAGCACCGGGTGCCGCTCGCCGGGCACATCCTGATGGTGAGCGGGCGGGCGTCGTTCGAGCTCGTCCAGAAGGCGCTGATGGCGGGCCTGCCGACGCTGGCCGCGGTGTCGGCACCGTCCACGCTCGCCGCCGAGCTGGCCGAGGAGTCCGGGATGACGCTGGTCGGATTCCTCCGCGGTACGTCGATGAACGTCTACACGGGGGCCGAGCGCATCGCCCGGTGAGCGGAGTCGCGCCGAGTTGTGAGGCCGGCCGATCGGGCGTGAGATGGGGGGACCCGATCCCCGGCGCCGATGAGGTGAGAACTGCATGGCCTCCCCACTGACCGGCAAGACGATCGCGTTCCTCGTGGCGAACGAGGGCATCGAGCAGGTCGAGCTGACAGAGCCGTGGAAGGCCGTGAAGGCCGCGGGCGGCACCCCGACGCTGCTCGCCCCGGAGAAGGGCAAGGCCCAGGCGTTCCACCACCTGGACAAGGCCGACGAGTTCGATGTGGACATCGCGGTCGCGGACGCCGATGCGGCGGACTACGACGGTCTCGTGCTCCCCGGCGGCGTCGCGAACCCGGACAACCTGCGCACCCACCCCGAGGCGGTGGCGTTCGTGCGGGCGTACACCGAGGCGGGCAAGCCCGTTGCGGCGATCTGCCACGCGCCGTGGACGCTCATCGAGGCCGGCGTGGTCGACGGGAAGCGGATCACGTCGTGGCCGAGCCTCCGGACGGACCTGCGCAACGCGGGAGCGGACTGGACCGACGAGGAGGTCGTCGTCTGCCCGGCCGGATTCACCCTGGTGTCGAGCCGTAACCCGGACGACCTACCCGCGTTCACCAGGGAGATGGTGACGGCGTTCGCGTCGTAGTCGGACATGGCAACGACATGACGTGGCCCCGGCTCACGAGAGCCGGGGCCACGTCATGTCGAGCGGGGCTGGATCAGCCGAGCGCCGACATGCCGGTCACCTGTGCGACCCGCCACCGGCCGTTGTAGGCCAGCCGCAGCCGCGCCGTCTGGAACGGGAGCGCCGGCACCGACTGCATGGTTGCCCCGCCGGTGCCCACGATGCTCAGCGCGTCCCGGTCGAACACCACGCTCAGCAGCGGGATGGCGTCGGAGTACTCCTCGCTGGTCATCTCCCGCACGGTGTACCAGCCGCCGCTCACCGAGCCGCCGCCCGCGTAGGCCGACCGGATCGACGCGAGGAGCTGGGAGCAGCCCTGGCAGCTGCTCGTGCTCACCGCGAGCAGCGGCTTCGGGTCGCCGGACTGCTGCGCGTACGACAGCGCGTGGAACCAGTAGTCGGCCGTCGCCTTGGCACCGGCGAGGCCGTGGGCCCTGATCGCGGCCGGCAGGGCCGGCGCGGGGGACGGCACGATGGCGGTGGGGGTGGTGGCGGGGTCGCTGTTCTCGTTTGCGGTGGCCGACGGATCTGCGGCCCCGCAGCCGACGAGCAAACCCATTGCCCCCACCAGGAGCAGAGCGCCTAGTCGGCGGCGGACGTCAATCACGGTGCGTAGGCTAGCGACTGGCGTACGGGCGGCGCATCCGTTCTCGCACACTTTGACCTGACGTACCTATGCGATCACTCTACGATCGCGCGGGTTCGCCGGTTTCCGTTACGACCGCGTACTTTCGGGTGACTTCCTCACGCTGTGCGTCCACATCGGACCGTCCCGGTACGCACCGGATATCCGGCGTCTAATCGCCAACTCGGTGACAGAGCGCCGGGAATCGGGCACCGACCCGATCGCGACGTGCGGAGATCGCCCGGCGTCCCGGACAATCTCCTCCGTGACCGGCATCCCCTGGCCCGCGGCCGTCGACCTCGTCCGCCACGGCGAGAGCGAGGGCAATCTCGCCGATCAGCGCGCCCACGACCTCGGCGCCGCCCGGCTGGAGCTGGCGGACCGCGATGCCGACGTCGTCCTCTCGCCCACCGGGCGGGACCAGGCGGCGGCACTCGGCAGGTGGCTTGCCCGGCGCGATCCGGCCGGGCGGCCGACGGTCGCGGTGAGCTCGCCGTACGCCCGGGCGCGGTTGACCGCCCAGACGGCGCTGGAGACCGGTGGTCTCGACGTGCCGCTCCGGCTCGACGAGCGGCTGCGGGAACGGGAGCTCGGGATCTTCGACGGCCTCACCGGGCTCGGCATCCGCGAGCGGTACCCCGAGGAGGCGGAGCGCCGGCGGCGGCAGGGCAAGTTCTACTACCGGCCGCCGAGCGGGGAGAGCTGGTGCGATGTCGCCCTGCGGGTCCGGGACTTCGTCCGGACGCTCCGGGAGGAGTACCCGGGCGAGCGGGTGCTGCTCACCTCCCATCAGGCCGTCATCATGAACTTCCGGTATGTCCTGGAGGGGCTGACCGAGGCCGAGCTCCTCGAGATCGATGCCGGCCCTCCAGTCGCGAACTGCGCGCTGACGCGCTACACCTCCGGCGACGACGGCGGTCTCCGCCTCGTCACGTTCAACGACCCACAGACCGTCGCCGGCATGGGCGAGCAGGTCACCGAGGAGCCCGATGCCGACCCCGTCCCATGAGGCCCGCCACCTCCGCGAGTCCCGCGAACTGATCGCGGAGCCCGTGACGGTGACGTCCACGATCCTGCGCGAGTGGCGGCTGCCCGAGCCGGAGGGCGACAAGGAGAGCCGCGGCCGGACACTGATCGTCGGCGGGAGCGACCAGACCCCCGGCGCGATCCTGTTGGCCGCGGAGGCGGCCCTGCGGTCCGGCGCCGGAAAGCTGCAGGTCGCGACCGTTGCGTCCGTCGCCTCCGCGGTCGCGGTCGCGCTCCCGGAGGCGCTGGTGCTCCCGCTGCCCGAACGCGGCGGTGACATCGCGGCGGAGGCCGCGGAGGACATTCTCGGCCTCGCGGACGGGGCCTCCTCGGTCCTGCTCGGGCCGGGGATCCGGGACATCGACCAGTGCACCGCGCTGCTCGGGGCGGTCGTGCCGAAGCTGCGCGGCCCGCTGGTGATCGATGCCGCCGGGATGGCCTACGTCGGCGCGGACCACACCGTGCTGCACCGGCTCGACGGCCAGGCCGTGCTCACGCCGAACCGCAAGGAGCTCGCGCTCACCCTCGGCATCCGCCGGGACGAGGTGGACGAGGACCCGGCCGGCGCCACGCTGGAGCTCGCCCGGCGCACCCTGGTCACGGTGACCAGCGGCGGCGAGGAGTCGTGGACCGCCACCCCGGACGGCGGGTTGTGGCGGGACCAGACCGGCGGGGTGGGGTTGGGGGTGTCGGGCTCCGGCGACGTGTTCGCCGGGATCGTCTGCGGGCTCACCGCCCGTGGCGCCACCCCGGCGCAGGCCGCGGTCTGGGCCGCGCACCTGCACGGGCGGGCGGGTGACCGGCTCGCGTCGGCGGTGGGACGGGTCGGGTTCCTGGCTCGGGAGCTGCCGCCGGAGGTACCGCGGGTGCTCGCCGAGATCGAGGTCTGAGTCGGGGTCAGGCCAGGCGGAGCGGCGCGCCGACCGCGCGGGCACGCTTCACGGCGTACATCGCCGCGTCGGCCACGTCGACGAGCTGCTCCAGCGGCTGGTCGGGCTCCGCCGGTGCCAGGTGGACGGCCCCGACGCTCGCCGAGATGCCGACCGCCGCGAGTTCGCGCCGCAGCTGTTCCTCGCGTGCGGAGAACTGGGTCTCGGTCAGCCCCGACAGCAGCACCGCGAACTCGTCCCCGCCGAGCCGCGCCACCACGTCCGCGGACCGGAACACCGACGCGAGCACCCCGCCGGCGGACGTGATCAGCCGGTCACCCGCCGCGTGGCCCCGGGTGTCGTTGACCTCCTTGAGCCCGTCCAGATCGAGGTAGAGGACGCTGACCGCCCGGTTCGCGCGGCGCGCGGCGTCGAGCAGGGGTTCGCCGGCGAGCAGCAGCCCGCGGCGGTTGTTCAGGCCGGTGAGCTCGTCCGTCACGGCCATGTCGGCGATGGCCTGCTTGGCCGTCTCCAGTCGCTCGACCGTCCGGTGCCGGATCACGTTGAAGACGGCGCCCAGGACGCTGGCCGCGAGCAGCTGCGCGCCGGCCTGCCACCACACCGCATCCGGGCCGAGTACCAGCACGACCCCCAGCCAGCCGAGGTCCGTCCCGAGGATCACGACCGTGCACACCGCGCGCGAGCTGACGCAGGCGCCGACCGCCATCACCACGAGGATGACCGCCGTCGTCACCCACGGCTCACCGATGACCGCCATGTGCGTGAGGGTCTCCACCCCGCACAGCGCGCCGATCAGACAGCCGACCGTCTGGGCGTTCCGCTCCAGCAGGTCGGCGAGATCCGTGGCGAACGCGTACCAGAGCACCAGCATGATCGCCGAGATCGCGCCGGCCACGCCCGCCATGACGACGCCGGCATCGCCGGACAGCATCAGGAGATGTACCGGGACCAGCCCACCGAAGATCACGGCGACGCCGGCGCAGACCGGCCGCAGGCTGTCGACCGTCATCGCGGCACTGTCCACCGCGGAGCGGGAGAGGCGGGAGGGCGCGGTCACAGCTTGTTCATCGGCACGCGCCACGGGCGATCTTGACAGCGGTGAACGATTTTTCTGCGGGATGCGTCAGACGGCCGTCGGCCGGGACTTCGCGTCCCCGCCGCCCCGGCGGTCGCGCTTGACCGCGTACATCGCCAGGTCCGCCATGTCGATGAGCTGCTCCAGCGACTGGTACGGCGCGCCGGGGTCGAGGTGGACCACGCCGACACTGGCCGAGACGCCGCCCTCCGCCAGCCGGCTCCGCAGCCGTTCCTGGAGGATCGCGGCCTCGGTGTCACCCGCCCCGGACAGCATCACGGCGAACTCGTCACCGCCGAGCCGGGCGACGACGTCCGCGGACCGGAACACGGTCCGCAGGATCTCCCCCGTACCGGCGATGAGCCGGTCCCCGGCGGCGTGGCCCTGCTCGTCGTTGATCTGCTTGAGGCCGTCGACGTCGAGGTACAGCACGGTGACCTGACGGTCGGCGCGGTGCGCGGCGTCCAGCATCGGCTCGCCGACGAGCAGCAGGCCACGGCGGTTCTTCAGACCGGTGAGCTCGTCGGTGACCGCCATCGCGGTCACGGCGGCCTGGGCGGACTCCAGCCGGGCCACCGTGCGGTGCCGGATCACGTTGAGGACCGCGGCGAGGATCGTGGCGGCGACGAGCTGCGTGCCGAACTCGTCCCACAGCGGGTTGGGCGGGGACGTCAGCGCGATCACGAGCCATGCGATGTCCGTCAGCAGGATGACCACCACGACCACGGCGCGGTACGCGAGCGCGGCGCCGGTACCGACGATCGCGAGCATCACCGCGCAGGTCGGCCACGGCTGGCCGACGCTGGCCACGTGGACGAGGGTGTTTGCGCAGGCCAGGGTGGCGGTGAGGGCGCCGACCGCCTGGACGTTCGCCTCGATGGCCGGACGGAGCTCGGTGTGCAGTGCGAACCAGAGCACGAGCATCACGAGGGACGTCCCCGCCGCGACGCCCGCCATGACCGCGGCGGCGTCGCCGGCGAGCGTGAGCAGGTGCACCGGGACGAGGGCACCGAAGATGAGGGCGACGCCAGCGGCGATCGGCCGCACACTGTCGACCGTCATCGCGGCCGTGCGGTCGATCGCCGGGCTGGGTGTGCTGTCGGTCACGGTGGCTACATCGGCAGCCGACCGTGGTGATCTTGACACGCCGCTCGGCTATTTCTGAGCGGTCACCGCTCGTCGGACTGCGGCCCCTCGTCCATCTCGGCCAGGTACCGCTCCAGCTCGGCGCCGATCTCGTCACCGCTCGGCAGCTCCGCCGCGTCGGTGGCGAGCAGCGAGCCGCGCGCCTCGGCACCCGCGTACGCGTCGTACTGACGCTCCAGTGCGTGGACCACCCCGAGGACCTCCTCGGAGCCACCCACCTGGCTGTCGACGGCGAGCCGGACCTCCTCGGCCGCCTCCACGAGCTCGGCGGTCGGGAGCACGAGCCCGGTCACCTTCGTGACCTCCTCGAGCAGCGTGATCGCGGCGGCCGGGAACCCGGTCTGGCTGAGGTAGTGCGGGACGTGGGCCGCGAAGCCCATGGCCTGGTGGCCCGCCTCGCCGAGCCGCAGCTCCAGCAGCGCGCCCACGTTCGCCGGCACCTGCATCTCACCGCGCCACGGGTTCGGCCGGCCGGTCAGCAGCGATGCGTCGGTCGCATGTGCGGTCACCCCGAGCGGGCGGGTGTGCGGCACCGCCATCGGGATGGCCAGCAGGCCCACGGACAGCCGGACGTCGAACCGCTCGACGAGCCGGGTCACCGCCCCGACGAACCGCTCCCACTGCAGATCCGGCTCGGGGCCGGTGAGCAGCAGGAAGGAGGTGCCGAGCTCGTCGTATACGCGGTACAGCGCCAGCTCGGGCGCCGCGTAGTCGGCGTAGTGGTCCTCGGCGAAGACCATGGTGGGCCGGCGGCTCCGGTAGTCGACCAGCTGGTCGACGTCGAAGCGGGCAACGACCTCGTGGTCCAGGCTGGCGAGGAGCTGCTCCGCGGCCAGCCGGCCGGCCGAACCCGCATCGACGAAACCGGGCAGCGCGTGCACCAAGATCGGCCGCGCGAGGTCGCCGGGCTCCTCGCCCAGCTGGTAGAGCTCCTCGGGGTCGAGCATCGGGAACCGTCCTGTCCTGTCGTTGCGTTCGTTCATCGTTCCCTACAACACCGCCGGGAGGCGGATCCATCCCGGCCGGGTGTAGGAACTGGGGCCATGAGTGAATCAGCCCTGAGCCTGTTGCCGGTGGCCGCCGAGGAGTTCGGCAAGCGCGTCCATGCGGTCACCCCGGACGCCTGGGATCGGCCGACCCCCGCCTCCGAGTGGACCGTCCGCGACATCGTGAACCACCTCGTCGGCGAGCACCTCTGGGCACCGGAGCTGCTGGGTGGCGCACGGGTGTCCGACGTCGGGGACCGCTTCGACGGCGACGTCCTCGGCAACGACCCGGTCAGGGCGTGGGACGAGGCGATCTACCGCTCGCTCACCGCCTGGGGGACCACCCCGCCGGACCGGGTCGTGCACCTGTCGTTCGGGGACCTGCCGGCCACCGAGTACGCCGAGCAGATGCTGATGGACCTCACCGTGCACGGCTGGGACCTCGCCCGCGGGGCGGGGCTGGACGAGCGGCTGAACCCCGACGCGGTCCGGCACGCGCTCGCGTACGTGGAGCGCAACGCCGACCTGCTCGCCGGGACCGCACTGTTCGCCGCGCCGGTGGAGATCGACTCCGAGGACCCGCAGGACCGGCTGCTCGCGCTGCTCGGGCGCCGCCCCTGAGCTACTTCCCGGTCAGGGCGCTCATGTCGGTGCTCTGCGCCGCGGCCGGCGCCGTGATCGTCACCGGTACGCCGAGGTCGGAGTACCGCTGCGACACGAGCATCGTCAGCGGCCCGGTCGGCGCGCCGGGCACCGGGGTGGCCGCCTTGGGCGGGGTCATCGTGAGGGTCAGCTCGAACTTCCGCAGCTGACCCCGCTCGTCCACCCAGATGTCGGCGGGGACGGTGGCGGTCGAGAGCGTCTTGCGGGCCTCGGCGAAGCCCTTGCGCGCCTCGGCGGTCATGGCCTCCGCGGCCGTGTCGAGGTCGAGCTTCGCCCGGTAGTGGGTCGTCGGGGTGCCGTCGACGGTCTCCTTGCCCACCGTGGTGACGTCGTCGGGGACGCCCTTCAGGTACGCGAGCTGGTCGGCGGGACTGAGCTGGCTGAGCTGCCCCAGCCCGGCCGCGGCCGTCCCCGCGGCGTCCAGTCGCACCCACGGCTTCGCACTGAGCGAGGCGAACTGGGCCGGCAGCTTCAGGTACATCGTGCCGCCGACGGTCCGGAGCTCCAGCTCGCCGAGGCCCGGCACCGTCATGGCCAGCCGGGAGTCGCCGCCGGCCAGGTCCACGACGCCCGTACCGGTCATGTCGATGGGCTGCTGGCCCGAGGACGTGATCGTGTACTGCAGGTCGACCGTGGCCGACTTCGCCGCCAGCGTCTTCGTGTTCGCGGCCCGGACGATCTGGGCGGCCGCGGCGGGATCCGGCGCCGCACGGTCGGCGGCCTTGTCCGCGGTGCCCGTGCAGCCGGTCAGGCCGATGGCCAGCGCGGCGAGGGCCGCGAGCCCCGCGGTGCGCCCACGAACTGTCACTGCGATCTCCCCGGTCTCGGCGTCGAGCCCAGACTGTAACCAGCCGCCACGAGGGGCCGCGGCCACTGTCCACTTTGCGTGGTGGATCCATTGCTGACGGTTTGACGCTCTCTCCGGCGGGTTACGTGTGCTGCCGCATCTGCCGAGGTCCGTCACCACCCGGTAGGTCCGCGTACCGTGGGCGCCCTCGCGTGAGGGAGGTGCCGTGGGCGACGTGGTGGGCGTACTGCTCGGGGCGGGATCGTCGCGGCGCCTCGGCCGCCCGAAGCAGACCCTCCCGTTGGGTGACACCACCGTGCTCGGCTGGACCCTCCGCGACGCCGAGAAGTCCGCACTGGACCGCGTCGTGCTCGTCCTCGGCGGCGCGGCCCCCGTGAGTCCCGCCACGACGCGGGCCGAGGTGGTGTTCAACTCCGCGTACGGCACCGGCTGCGCCTCGTCGTTGCTGGCCGGGCTCGACACGGCCGGGGAGCCGGACGCGATCGTGATGCTGCTGGGAGACATGCCCGGCGTGGATGCCACGGTGATCGACGAGGTGGTGGCCGCGTGGCGTGCCCACCCCTCCTGGGCCGCAGTGACGCGGTACACCGATGGGCTGGGGCACCCGTTCGTGTTCTCCGCCGACGCGTTCGACACCCTCCGCGGACTGCACGGCGACAAGGCCGTCTGGAAGATCGTGGACCACGAGCCGCCGGAACGGGTACGCCGCATCGACGTGCACCGGCCCTTGCCCCGCGATATCGACACGTGGGCCGACTACGAGGCGGTGCGGGACCGGCTCACCTGACCGGGTATCGGCTCGGGTCCTGCTCGAACCGCTGCCGGCACCCCGCCGCGCAGAAGTAGTAGGTGGTGCCCTCGTACGCGTACCGGTGGTGCGTGGAGCCCACCTCCACCGTCATCCCGCAGACCGGGTCCACCGCCTCCACCGGCGCCGCCGTCCGCAGTACCGTCGGCCGGAACACCCCGGACGCCCGCAACGACACCAGTTCCGCGAGCACCGCGACCGCGATCTCCTCGTTCGCCAGGCTGCCCAGGTCGAGGCCCGCCGGAGCACGCACGCGCGCCAGCGCCGCCGCCGTGACCCCGCGGTCGCGGAGCAGGGCGAACACGCTCTCGGTCCGCTTCCGCGACGCCACCAGCCCGACGTACGCGGCGTCGGTGTCGAGCGCCGCCTGCAGTGCCTCCTCGTCGTAGTGGCCCTGCGTGGCCACCACGATCGCGGTATTGCCGTCGACGCCCAGCGCGCCGAGCTCCAGCGACGCATGCACCCGGATGCCGGCCGGGTGGTCCGCCCCGGGGCCGTCGTCGTCCACCACGGTGGGCCGCCAGCCGAGCTCCCCGGCGAGGGACGCCAGCGTGTCCACCGCCGGCGAGCGGCCGATGACCACGACCGCAGGCTTGGGCAGTACCGGCTCCAGGTACACCTCCAGGGCTCCCTCGCTGGCGCAGGCCATCGGCACGGACACCACGTCGCCGGGCAGCTCGCCGTCCGCGCTGCCCAGGAACAGCAGCTTCGGCGCGCCGGTCTCCAGGGCGTGCAGCGACTCCCGCACGACGGTCGGCTCGGCGCACGCGCCGCCGAGCCATCCGCGCACGGTGCCGTCCGGGAGCACGAGCGCCTTCGCACCCGGCCGGCCGGAGGACGGCTCACGCCGCCACACCACGGTGGCGAGCACGAACGCGTCCCCCTGCCGCGCCAGGTCGGCAGCGAGCTCCAGCGCCGATCGGCTCAGTGCTTCGCCTCCTGGATCGCCTGCCACACCCGATGCGGCAGGACGGGCATGTCGATGTTGCGCACCCCCAGGTGCGACAGGGCGTCGATGACCGCGTTGACGTACGCCGCGGGCGAACCGACCGTCGCCGACTCCCCGACCCCCTTCGCCCCGATCGGGTGGTGCGGCGACGGCGTGACGGTGGCGCCGAGCTCGAACCGCGGTGTTTCGTACGCCGTGGGGATCAGGTAGTCCATGAAGTTCGACCCGATGCAGTTGCCGCTGTCGTCGAACGTGATGAACTGCATGTTGGACATCGCGAACCCCTCCGCGAGCCCACCGTGGATCTGTCCCTCCACGATCATCGGGTTGATCCGGACTCCGCAGTCGTCCACCGCGACCATCCGGCGGACCCTCCACTTCCCGGTACCGGTGTCGACCTCGACGACCGCCACGTAGCTGCCGAACGGGTACGTCATGTTCGGCGGGTCGTAGTAGTGGACGCCCTCGAACCCGGGCTCCATGCCCTCCGGGAAGTTCGTGTACGCCGCGAACGCCACGTCTTGGATCGTGACGCCGCGCTCCTTGGCGCCCTTGACGAAGAACCGGCCGGGCTCCCAGTCCAGGTCCTCCTCGGACGCCTCCAGGAGGTGTGCCGCGATCTTCCGGCCCTTCTCCCGCAGCTTCCGGGCGACCATCGCGGTCGCTGCCCCAGCGACCGGCGTACTGCGAGAGGCGTAGGTACCCAGCCCGTACGGCGTGGTGTCCGTGTCGCCCTCCTCGACGCGGATGTGCGAGGCGGGGATGCCGAGCTCCTCGGCGACGATCTGCGGGTACGTCGTCTCGTGCCCCTGCCCCTGCGACTTCACGCCGAGCTTGAGGATCGCCTTGCCGGTCGGGTGCACCCGCAGCTCGGCGGAGTCGAACATCTTCAGGCCCAGGATGTCGAAGTCCCGGGAGTTGCCGGCGCCGACCACCTCGGTGAAACTGGCGATCCCGATGCCGAGGAGCGTCTCGTCGCCACGGTCCCGGCGTTCCCGCTGCTCCCGGCGCAGGTCGTCGTAGCCGACCTGGTCCAGTGCGACGTCGAGCGCCCGCTCGTACTCACCCGAGTCGTACACGAAGCCGGTCGGCGACGCGTACGGGAACTGCTCGGACTTGATGAAGTTCCGCCGCCGCAGCTCGGCGGGGTCGATGTCGAGCTCCAGCGCGGCGCTCTCCATGAGCCGTTCGATGAGGTACGACGCCTCGGTGACCCGGAATGAGCACCGGTACGCCACCCCGCCGGGTGCCTTGTTGGTGTACGCGCCGTCGGCCACGACGTGCGCCGCCGTGTAGTCGTACGAGCCGGTGACGATGTGGAACAGACCGGCCTTGAACTTCGTCGGCTGCGCGTCGGAGAAGAACGCGCCGTTGTCGCTGATGAGGTTGACCCGCAGGCCGAGGATCCGGCCGTCCCCGCGCAGCGCCAGCTCACCGTGCATGTGGTAGTCGCGGGCGAACCCGGTGGAGATCAGGTTCTCCGAGCGGGACTCCACCCACTTCACCGGGTGGCCGAGCAGCAGGGACGCCGCCGTCGCGACGACGTACCCCGGGTAGACCGGAACCTTGTTGCCGAACCCGCCGCCGATGTCCGGGGAGATGATCCGGATCTTCTCCTCGGGCAGGCCGGCGACGAGCGCGAACACCGTGCGGTGCGCGTGCGGTGCCTGCGACGTCATGTAGATGTTGGCGTGCCCCGTCGCGGGGTCGATGTCCGCAACGCACCCGCAGGTCTCCAGCGGAGCCGGGTGCGACCGCGGGTAGTGGGTGTCCAGCGTGACGACCCGGTCCGCCTCCGCGAACGCGCGGTCGGTGGTGCCCTTGTCACCGGACTCCCAGTGATAGCACTGGTTGTCGGTCTGGCCCTCCTTGTCGTCGCGGATCAGGACCGCGTCCGGCTCCAGCGACTTCCGCGGATCGACGAGGACCGGCAGTTCCTCGTAGTCGACGTCGATCAGTTCGAGGGCGTCCCAGGCGGTGTAGACGGTGTCCGCGATGACCGCGGCCACCTCCTGCCCCTGGAAGCGCACCTTGTCCGTCGCGAGCACGGCCTGGGTGTCGCCGGACATCGTGGGCATCCACGCGAGGTTGTGCTGCGCCATGAGCTCGCCCGTCACGACGGCGACCACCCCGGGCAGCGCCGTGGCCTCGGACGTGTCGATGGAGACGATCCGCGCGTGCGGCACCGGGCTGCGGAGGATGGCCATGTGCAGCATCCCCGGGAGCACGATGTCGTCGACGTAGTGGCCCGCGCCCTGGATGAAGCGGTCGTCCTCGATGCGGCGCGGCGAATGACCGAGCCCGCAGATCTCGGGTGACGTACGTGGCTGTTCGGTGGTGGTCATGGGCCAGCTCCTCAGCCGACAGGGGCGGAGACGGTGGGGGACGGTTCGTTCGTCAGGTCGACGAGAGCCGGCCCCTCGTCGGCGGTGCCCCGCGACTCCGCCGCGGCGGCCCGGATCGCCTTGACGATGTTCACGTACCCGGTGCAGCGGCACAGGTTCCCAGAGATCGCCCAGCGGACCTCATCCTCGTCCGGGTCGGGGTTCTGCTCGATGAGGGCCTTGCCGACGAGCATCATCGCGGGGGTGCAGAAGCCGCACTGGAGGCCGTGCTCCTGCTTGAACGCCTTCTGGATCGGGTGCAGCCCGTCGGCTGATTTCAGCCCCTCGACGGTGGTGATCTCGGTATCGTCCGCCTGGACGGCGAAGACCGTGCACGACTTCACCGGCGTACCGTCCATCAGCACCGTGCAGACGCCGCAGCTCGTGGTGTCGCACCCGATGTGTGTGCCGGTCAGGCCCAGGCGGGTGCGCAGGTAATCGGCCAGCAGGACCCGGGGCTCCACGTCGTCCTTGTGTGCCACACCGTTGACCGTCATGGTGATTTCCATGTCAGGTCCTCTCCGCTCAGCCGGCTTGCGCCAGTTCGAGTGACGTGGCCAGGCCTCGCCGGGTGAACACCCGGACCACGTCCCGCTTGTACTCCGCGGGACCGCGGACGTCGTCCTGCGGCGTTGCCGTCCGTGCCGCGATCTCGGCGGCCTCGACGAACAGTTCGGTGCTCGGCTGCTGACCGATGAGCAGCGCCTCGGCCTCGGTCACCTTGGTGTTGATCGAGCACACCGAGGTGAGCGCGATTCCGGCACCGACGATGCGGCCGTCCTCGTCGAGGTCCAGCCTCGTCGCGACGGCCGCCGTGGCGTAGTCGCCGACCTTGCGTTCCAGCGTCTGGTAGTCCCCGCCGGTGCGGCTGCCGGACACCGGTACGCGCACCTCGGTCAGCAGCTCGTCCTCGCGGAGCGCCGTGGTGAACACGTCGGTGATGAAGTCGCGCATCGGGATCGTGCGCTGCCCGGACGCACTCGTGGCGACGACCTCGGCGTCGCACGCCAACATGACGGAGGCCCAGTCGCCGAGCGGGTCGGCGTGCGCCAGTGCGCCGCAGACCGTGCCGCGGTTGCGCACGATGGGGTCCGCGATCCACGGTGCCGCGGCGGCCATCGTCGGATTGCGCCGGGAGACCAGGTCGGAGTTGCCGACGTCGTTGTGCCGGACGAGGGCGCCGAGCCTCAGGTACCCGTCGGACTCGGCTATCTCGCTCAGTCCCGGTAGCCGGTTGATGTCGATCAGCATTGCGGGCGAGGCGAGCCTGAGCTTCATCATCGGGATGAGGCTCTGTCCGCCGGCCAGCACCTTGACGTCTTCGCCGCGATCCGAGAGAAGGCCCAGAGCCTCGTCCAGGGAGCGCGGGGCGGCGTAGTCGAATTTCGGTGGATACATCGTGACACCACCTCAAGTGCACGCGGGGGCCGCCGAGCCTACTGCCGGATGTCCGCTGTGGCCAGGGTCACATCTTTGCCATTTCAAGTACTTCGGCGAGCTCCTTCAGGCTGCCGAGGGAGTGACCGGAAAGGAGGAGGTTCACGGCGGGGAGGGCGGCCTTCATCCCCCGGGTGAGGGGCTCGTAGTGGGGGTCCACCTTCAGCGGGTTGAGCCACAGGACCTGGTGGCTCAGCCGCTGGAGGCGCTGCATCTCGCGGCCCAGCCGCTCCGGGTCGCCGCGCTCCAGGCCGTCGGAGCACAGCACCGTCACCGCGCCCCGGAAGCCGGAGCGGCGGCCCCAGGTCCGGGTGTACTCGCCGATCGACTCGCCGATCCGCGTACCGCCGTCCCAGTCGATGACTGTGGCCGCGGCCCGCCGGAGTGCTGCGTCCGGGTCGCGGTCGGCCAGCTGGCCGGTGATCCGGGTCAGGCGGGTACCGAAGCAGAACACCTCCACCCGCGTGTCGCCCCGGCTCACGACGTGGGCGAACTGGAGCAGCATCCGGGAGTAGTCCTTCATGCTGCCGGAGATGTCGAGGAGCAGGACCAGCGTGCGCGGCCTGGTGGTCGGCGCGCGCCACGCCCGCGGGAGGCGGTGTTCCTGGCGGATCACGTCGCGGAGGGCGCGGCGCAGATCCGGCCGGACGCCCCTGCGGGCCCTTGTCGTGCGCCGAGATCGCCGCCGCGGTGGGGTGATCGTCAGGTCGTTCAGCAACTCGCGCGCCCTGGCGGCCTCCTCGTCGGTGTAGCGGGCGAAGTCCTTGTCCCGGAGGAGCTCCAGGTCGGACGCCTTGCCGCCGGTGTCGTCGTCTTCGGCCGGTCGTTCCTCGCGCCGCTGCGGGGCCGGCGGCGGGACCACGATCGCCTTGCTGCGCGGAGGCGGCGTGCCACTGACCCTGAAAGTGATCTGGCCCGCCGCGTCGAACACCCGGCCGAAGACGACGTCGTAGGTCGGGATGTCGTCTTTCCTGGTGACCAGGCAGGCCAGGCCGGCCCAGTAGAGGTCCTGCCGGTCGGTGGGGTCCAGCGTCGCGAGGCCCCTGGTCAGCGCGATGAGCTGACCGGCGCCGACCTTCAGGCCCGCGCGGCGCAGTTCTCCGGTAAATCCGGTGAGGGCTCGGACGATGTCATCCACCGAGCACCCTCTGCAGGTTCTCGCGTACCTCCACGAGGTCCTCGTGGTCCTTGAGGACCGAGCCGAGGGTCGCCTCCGCCGCATCGGCGTCGAGATCGTCGAGGCCGAGTACCTGCAGGGCCCGGGCCCAGGTGATCGACTCGGAGACGCCCGGCTTCTTGACCAGGTCCATGTTTCTCAAGTGGCCGACCGCGTGCGCGACCTTCGCGGCGAGCACGTCGGGGACGTCCGGCGCCCGGGTCTTCACGATCTCCACCTCGTGCGGCAGATCCGGGTAGTCGATCCAGTGATAGAGACAGCGACGCTTGAGGGCGTCGTGAAGCTCCCGGGTGCGGTTGCTCGTGAGGATCACGAGCGGGGGCCGCTCCGCGTGGATCGTCCCCAACTCCGGGACCGTGACCTGGAAGTCGGAGAGGACCTCCAGCAGGAACGCCTCGAACTCGTCGTCGGCGCGGTCGATCTCGTCGATCAGCAGGACGGCGCGATCGCCCAGACGCAGCGCCTTGAGGAGCGGACGCTCCTGGAGGAAACGGGGGCTGAAGATCTGCTCTGCTTTTTCATCGCCGGACTCTTGGATCGCGCGGGCGTAGAGGAGCTGGCGGGTGAAGTCCCACTCGTACAAGGCCTGGTTGGCGTCGATGCCCTCGTAGCACTGGAGGCGGACGAGCTCCGCGCCGAAGACGGAGCTGAGCGCCTTGGCCACCTCGGTCTTCCCGACGCCGGCCTCGCCCTCGAGGAGGAGCGGCTGGTTCAGGCTGAGGGCAAGCAGGATCGAGGTGGCGAGGCCCCGGTCGGCGAGATAGGCCCGGTCCCGCAGGAGGCGCTGAAGCTCGTCGACGGACCCGGGCGCGCGGACGGTGCCGAGCTCCGCCTGCACGTGATCGGCCGCCGGGCCGACGGTGTCCGTGGTCGCCACCTCCACCGGAGATTCCGCTACCGCCGCGTACAGAGTGCCCGTTCGGGCGACAACCCGCCAAGGGGTGCACGGACGGGCTGCGTCCCACACTCAACCTCCGGCGAGACGACTCCGACAACCGGCCCGCGAATCGCCGACAGAACGAGCTCTCAGATCGCGAGCATCCGCCCTGTGATCTGACAGGCTGACCAACTCAAAGGGATGCGGATTGCTCTAAGGGGGAGACTCGTTGTCTCGGTTCGCCACGAAACTGCTCGGTTGGAAACCGGTTGCCGGAACGAAGGCAGGCGGACGTCTGGTTCCGAACTGCGCAGACAAGGACAGTGCCGAGTCGATCCGACTCGCCGCGGGAATGCTCGACAATCTTGGTGTCGGCCGAGAGGCCCCCTCGGATGTACCCCAAGATCCTGGCGGACCGCTAGAGGTGTGTGTGCGCGACGATCTGGCTGCCGCGCTGCCTCTTCTCGACCCTCGGAAGAGCTGGGAGGTCGGACGCGGCAAGATCATCACCGGCTTCGCCCAGTATTCCCACCTCGCCGAGATTGACGTTTTGGTCCGGCAGCACCCAGACCTGAGGGTGACCATCGGGCGGGACTACTTGATCAAGCCGGATGTCACTGTCGGGATCTCCCCCGCATCAGCCCTGGACCCGCATCCTTTCCTGCATGCCGCGATCTCGTGTAAATGGACCATCCGCAGCGACCGCGTCCAGAACATCCGGCACGAGTGCAACCAGATGATTCGGCATAGACGCGGGAGGCAGCCACATCTGGTCACCGTCACCGCGGAGCCGCTGCCCTCCAGATTGGCGTCCATCGCACGAGGGACGGGCGAGGTCGATGCCGTGTACCACATCGCATTCGACGCACTGGCCGCGTCAGTAGACGAGTACGGCAATGAAGATCAAGTAGCCGCGTGGAACGAATGTGTCGGGCAGCGAAGACTTCTGGACTACTCCGTGCTCGCAGACACGATTGCGAGATGGTGAGGGGGCGCGGCCCTCCGACCGTGGCGCGAGCGCGCGGCTCGGAAGTTCCGAGGCAGCGTGACCATACCCTCAACGGGGCGGATGCGTCTGTTCGGAAAGAGCCAGTCAACCGTGCCCATGTACGACTCGATGGCACGGCTCGAGCCCTTTACGAGGTCGTCTGCAGTCCGTGCCCCGTCGAGTCGATTGTGGACCTCGTCCAATACCTCAGCGTCCACCCGACCGTTGCGGTCGAGTGCTCTCGGCACGCGAAGGCGCGAGTACTGGGCGAACATCTTCAGGTGCCACTCGCGACCATCTTCAGATCCGGGCGCTCGTCGTTCAGACGGCTGCGGGCGAATGAAGCCAGGTCTGACCCAGGGTTGGCGAGGGCACCTTCAGGGACTGGATGCGTCACCCCCAACCCTGACGACTGCCCCGCCCGCCGCCGCGATTCCTTCGCGATGAGCCACTGACAGCGTGCTGGGCGGCGGTGCGTCTCGTTGCCCGTGACGACCGCCGACGGGGCCCGCCCGTGCTGGGCTTCACAAGAGAGCAACGGCGTGCCGGCGATAGATTGTCGGAGGTGCTCTCTAGCATGTCTCTCGTGACATCACCGTGGTCGATGATCGACCTGTTTGCCGGCTGCGGGGGTATGACCGCAGGTTTCGCCTCCGAAGGGTTCGAGTCCAAGCTCGCTGTCGAGTGGAACCTGCACGCGGCCGCAACGTACGCGGCCAACTTCGGGGAGTCTCACACCATCTGGGGTGACGTCGCCGACGTCGCCGAGGACCAGATCCCCGACGTCGACGTGGTGATCGGCGGCCCACCGTGCCAGGGGTTCTCCAACCTGGGCAGCAAGGACGTGGACGATCCCCGCAACAAGCTGTGGAAGGAGTACCTGCGGTTCGTCGTCACGGCGCGACCGAAGGTATTCGTGATCGAGAATGTCGAGCGCTTCCGTAAGAGCAGCGAGTTCCAGCTCCTGCTCGACGAGGCCGACCACGGCATGATCAAGGACTACGTGCTGAGCCACGGCGTGTTGCTGGCCGCTGACCACGGTGTTGCCCAGCGCCGACCCCGAGCCATCGTCATCGGCTCCCGGATCGGCCCGATCCCGCTCCCGGAGCCGACACACGGCAAGGTGCCAGGACCAGGGCAGCTGGCTTGGCGCACGGTGCACCAGCGCATCTACGGCCTCCCCGAGCGTCCCGACACCACCGAACTACCCAAGACGACGACCAGCTTCTTCGGCCGCGACGTGCCCGGCGTCTTCAAGGGCGGCGACCTCCATTTCGGACGCCAACCGCGCGAGTTGTCCCTACTTCGGTACGACTGCGTGCCCCCAGGCGGTGGACGCTTTGACCTTCCCGACGAGTTGCTGCCCAACTGCTGGCGCAACAAGCCCACCGGAACGACCGATGTCATGGGTCGCATGCGTTGGGACGCCCCCTCTCTGACGATCCGGACTGAGTTCTTCAAGCCTGAGAAGGGCCAGTACCTGCACCCGCAGTGGGACGCGGAGAACCCCCGCCGCCGAGTCAACCGCGTGATCACCCACTACGAAGCCTCGCTGCTTCAGGACTTTCCGGAGGACTACCTCTGGTGCGGGAGCAAGATCGAGATCGCAAAGCAGATCGGCAACGCAGTGCCGGTGGGCCTGGCCTCTGCCGTTGCCCGTCATGTGAAAGCTTTTCTGTGAAGGCGACGCCGCAGGCGAGGCCAACCAGACATCCACAAGGACGACCTGGGGACGTGCGGCGCTAATGGTGGGCAGAGCGTCGGCCGCGTTCTGGACCAGTTCGATAAGTTGTCGGCGCCGTAGCCGCCAGGATGGATGCTCTCCTCTCGGCTAACGTGTTCTCGGACAGGTCGGGAGTTCGCACCGTACGCGTCTAGTGGTCCGTGTTTGAAGTCTTTTGACGGTGGGCTTTGGCAAGGATCTGGTCGGCGGTCTTGGTCCAGGTGAAGGGGTGGCGGCGGTCGTTCCAGCCGTCGATGAAGGCCCGGATCCTGGTAGTGAGGTCGCGGACGCTGCGGTAGCTGCCGCGGTGGATGGCCTGGCGTTCGACGACCGGCGAACCAGACCTCGACCAGGTTCATCCAGGACGCCGAGGTCGGGGTGAAGTGCACTGTGATCCGGGGATGGGCCGCCAGCCAGGCCCGGACCGCGGGGTGCTTGTGCGCGGCGTAGTTGTCCATCACCAGGTGCAGGTCCGCCTCGGGGTAGGCGCGGGCGACCTGGCGCAGGAACCGCAGGAACTCCTGGTGCCGGTGCCGCGGCTGACAGATCGCGGTGACCTTCCCGGTCGCGATCTCCAACGCGGCGAACAGGGTGGTGGTGGTGGTGCCGTGCCGAACGTAGTCGTGGGTGCGCCGCGCCGGCAGACCCGGTTGCAGCGGCAGCATCGGGGCGGTCCGGTCCAGGGCCTGGATCTGGGACTTCTCGTCCACACAGAGCACGACCACGTCCTGCGGCGGGGCGAGGTACAGGCCGACGACGTCGGTGACCTTGGCGACCAGCTCCGGGTCGGTGGAGAACTTGAACGTCTCGGCCCGCCACGGCTGCACCCCGTACTCCCGCCAGGCCCGGGCGACGGTGGCGTTGCTGACCTTCAGCCGGCCGCCCGGCAGCCGGGAGGACCAGTGCGTCACCCGAGCTTCTCCGGCGGCGGCCTGAGCGTCTCGGCGATGATCCGCTCGTGGTCGACCTCCCGCGGCCGGCCGGGCGCGGCTCGTCGGTCAACCCGCCGATCCCGCTGCGCTCGTACCGGGCCCGCCAGCCGATCACCGTCGGCCGCGACACCGCCACCCGGGAGCACCGGGGGCAACCCGTGGAACGCGGCATCACGCCACGTGACTCGTATGGTCGGACTCGCATCCGCCTGAAGCCGTCACCTCTTCCGGCTGGAGTGCCTCAGCCCTTCGGAGCCGCCTCTAGAAGGGCCTGCATCTCCGGCAGGTTGAAGAACTTCGCCATCTCCAGCGCCGACGGGCCGCCCGCGTTCGGATCCGCGCCGCCCGCGAGCAGGATGTTCACCGTCTCGGCGTTCTGGCGGAACACGGCCGCCGCGAGTGCGGTCTGCCCCCGGTCATTGGCCCGCGAGTGGTCGGCGCCCCGCTCGATCAGCACCCGGACCGTCTCGGGATGGTTGTGATACGCCGCCAGGATCAGCAGCGTGTCGCCCTTCTCGTTCGTCATGTTCGCGGGCACGCCGGCGTCCAGGTACTCGGCGAGGTGCGTCGCCTCGCCGGAACGCGCCAGTTCGAACACCTGCCGGGCGAACGCCAGCACTTCCTCGTCGAGCTCCTCAGCCATGCGCCCAGCCTAGGCAACCGGGAAGCCGACCGCGCCCGCCGTGGTTGTGATTGACGTGACCACCAACGGGGATGTCGACGTCGCCGTGCTGGGCGCCGGCCAGGCCGGGCTGTCGAGTGCGTACTTTCTGCGCAAGTTCGGACTCGACTTCGTGATGTTCGACCGCGGCGCGCAGCCCGGCGGTGCATGGCGGCACCGCTGGCCCTCGCTGCGCCTCGGCAAGACGAACCACGTGCACGACCTTCCCGGCCTTCCGATGCCGCGGGTCGATCAGACCACCCCCGCATCCGATGTCGTCACGGACTACTTCGCCGCGTACGAACACGAGTTCGGCCTGCCGGTACACCGTCCCGTGGTCGTGAGCTCCGTTCGAGACGACGGACAACGCCTGCGGGTGGAGACGACCGCGGGCACGTGGTCGGCGCGTGCCGTCATCAACGCCACGGGCACCTGGGACCGGCCGTTCTGGCCCGCGTACCCCGGCCGTGAGACCTTCCTGGGACGCCAGCTGCACACGGCGGACTACGCCAGCGCCGAGGCGTTCCGCGGGAAGCATGTGGTCGTGGTCGGCGGCGGTTTGTCCGCCGTCCAGCTCCTCATGGAGATCGCCGAGGTGACCACGACCACGTGGGTGACCCGGCGGCCGCCCGTCTGGCGGGAGGGCGAGTTCACCCCCGAGATCGGCCGCGCGGCGGTGGCCCTGGTCGAAGAGGCGGTCCGCGCGGGCCGGCCGCCGTCGAGCGTCGTCAGCGTGACCGGTCTGCTGGTCACGCCGGCGATCCGCGAGGCGCAGGCGCGCGGCGTACTGACCCGGCAGCCGATGTTTCACCGGATCACGCCCACCGGCGTGGCGTGGAACGACGGCGGCTACCAGGAGGCCGACGTGATCCTCTGGTGCACGGGATTCCGGCCGGTGATCGATCACCTCGCGCCGCTGCGCCTCCGGGAGTCGCGCGGCGGCATCCTCATGGACGGCACCCGCGCCGTCCGGGACCCCCGGGTGCACCTGGTGGGCTATGGGCCGTCGGCGAGCACCATCGGGGCCACCCGGGCCGGCCGCGCCGCCGCGGTGGAGATCCGCGACCTCCTCGCGGCCGACCCTGCGGCCTAACGGTGACAGGTGTAGATCGTGCGCGCACTGGGCATGGAATCCCCGTGACGACGACTCAAGAGCCTCGCGAGGCTCCCACCGAACTGCCCGCCCGCGGCTGGTTCACCGCCCTGAAGCGGGTCGGACCACGCCTCAAGGAACTCAACATCCCGCTCCTCGCCAGCGGGGTGGCGTTCTGGGCGATGCTGTCGATCTTCCCGGCCATGCTCGCGCTCATCGCGATCTACGGGCTCGTCGCCGACCCCGGTCAGGTCGCACAGCAGGTCGGCAATGCGCTCGGCTCCGTGTCCGCGGATGCCCGGAAGCAGATCGTCGACCAACTGACCGAGATCGCGTCCAGCAAGCAGCAGTCCGGGTTCGGACTGGTGTTCTCGATCGTCGTGCTGCTCTGGTCCGCGTCGAGCGGCACGCAGAACCTGATGCAGGCCGTCACCACGGCGTACGAACAGAAGGAGACCCGCGGCTTCCTCAAGCTGCGCGGCACCGCCCTCGCGCTGACGCTGGCGGGGATTCTGTTCGCCGTCATCGTGATCGCCGCGGTGGGCGTGGTGCCGGTCGTGGTGGATCGCTTCATATCCAGCGGACCGCTGAAGGTCGTGGCGCTGGTCGGTGAGGGGCTGGTGCTCTTCCTCCTCGTGGTCACGGTTCTGACGGCGGTGTACCGGCTGGCGCCTGCGAACCGGCCCGCCGGTCTACGGTGGGCGTCGCCCGGCGCGATCATCGCTGCGCTGCTGTGGACGGTCGGCACGGTGGCCTTTGCGTTCTACGTCCAGAACTTCTCCAGCTACGCGAACACCTACGGCGCGCTCGCCGGCGTCGTGATCTTCATGCTGTGGCTGTACCTCTCCTCGTACGTCGTCCTGCTCGGAGCCCTCATCAACGCCGAGGCCGAACGCGGCATGAAGGGCGACGCCGCCTCGGAGCCCGAGGGGGTCGACCGTGACATCGTCCGTGGGCCAGACGAGGACGACCGCGAGGCAAAGCTCGCGGAACCCACCCGCGAGACCGTGGACCTGCGCGACCCCAGCGACCAGAAGCGCGGGACGGGCCACCGCCGCTGAGACCCGACCGTCGCCGTCCCCCGAGGTCCCTCGGCGGGGCGGCGACGGCGCGATGTCGCACCGAGTCGGTGTCGCGCGGGCTTCGGCCCACGCGGGCCTGACCGACCGCGCCCACCCCCGGGTGGGCCGCACACCGACCACTCCATCGACCACTCGGAGGACCAAATGGACCAGCGCACGCTCGGTGGCACCCTCACCGTCTCGAAGCTCGGCCTCGGTTGCATGGGGATGAGCGAGTTCTACGGCACCGGCGACGAGAACGAGGCGATCGCCACCATCCACCGCGCTCTCGACCTCGGTGTCGACTTCCTGGACACCGCGGACATGTACGGCCCCTTCACGAACGAGGTCCTCGTCGGCCGCGCGATCAAGGGCCGGCGCGACGAGGTGGTGCTCGCGACCAAGTTCGGCAACGAACGCCTGGAGGACGGGACCTACGTCCGCGTCAACGGCCGGCCGGAGTACGTCCGGGCCGCCTGCGACGCCTCCCTTCAGCGCCTCGGCGTGGACACCATCGACCTGTACTACCAGCACCGCGTCGACCCCAATACGCCGGTCGAGGACACCTGGGGCGCCATGAAGGAACTCGTCGACGCCGGCAAGGTCCGCCATCTCGGCATCTCCGAGGCGGCCCCCGCCACGATCCGCCGCGCCCACGGTGTGCACCCCGTGACCGCCGTGCAGACCGAGTACTCGCTGTGGACCCGCGACCCCGAGGAGGACGGGGTCTTCGACACCGTCCGCGAGCTGGGCATCGGGTTCGTCGCGTACTCCCCGCTCGGGCGCGGTTTCCTCTCCGGTGAGATCCGCAGCATCGACGACCTCGCGGAGAACGACTTCCGTCGTCGCAACCCGCGCTTCCAGGGGGAGAACTTCGCCAAGAACCTGGAGCTCGTCGACCGCGTTCGGCAGATCGCCGAGGAGAAGGGCGTGACGCCGAGCCAGCTCGCGCTCGCCTGGGTGCTCCACCAGGGCGACGACATCGTCCCGATCCCGGGCACCAAGCGAGTGAAGTACCTGGAGGAGAACGCGGCCGCCGCCGACATCACGCTGACTCCGGAGGACCTCGCTCGAATCGACGAGGCGGCGCCGGTGGGGTCCACGGCCGGCGAGCGGTACCCCGACATGTCGTCCGTCCACCGCTGATCACGACGTCGGCCGGCTTTCGCGGCCGTACCGGGACAGCAGCCACTCCAGCGTCTCGGGCTGACACGCGGGATTGTCCTGGCGTACGTCGTCGGCCCAGCGGTGCAGCGTGTCGACGTAGGCGGCGTAGCGCTGGGCTCGGGACCGTCGCCCGGCCATCAGACGGGCGACGGGCACCCCCAACGCGGTGAGCCCGGTGTTCACGCGGGCATCGAGGATCAGCGGCTGCCAGGCCCGAGACCCGCGACGCCCGGCGAGCGCGAGCCACCGGGTCAGATACGACTGCCCGATGCCGGGAAGCTGGAACTGCCGGTACGCCCCGACGAGATCATCTCGACGCATCGTCTCGACGGCGGTCGTGAGCTGATGGGCGGCTCGCAGCGGGTCGGCGAGCGCGATGGGGATGTACCGGAGGCTTCGGGAGTTTGTGGTGCCCGAGCCCCATACGGCGACAAGGACGAAGGACGCCAGCATCGTCTGCCAGTCGGCCAGGTCGACGGCGGCCAGGTGCGCCTGCAGCGCGTGCCGAGTCACGGTGCGGTCCGCCGGACGGGCCGCTACCGGCTCGGTGAGGCCGGGCGTCCAGAGCAACGCGCCGGCGACGGGAGATCGCTCCAACGCGCGCTCCCACGTAGCCGGCCGATAGCGGGTCTTCTGCTCCGGCGGTCTGCCCATGCGCATCGCGCGGTACCGCAACTCGGCCGGGATCGGTGCTCGGTGTTCCCCCGTCATGACGTCCTCCTCGCCGCCTGCGCGCCGTGGCGGCGCGTCCGAGAGCGAGGGTCCGTGGGGACAGACGGGCGTGGCGGGCGTCGCCCCGGATCTGTGGAGAAGCGCGAGGGGTGTGAACGACACCGGAAATTGTCAGGCCCTTGTGCGGGCCTACTCGACGGTCAGCGCACGAACAACATCCCGGGCCACGGCGTCGGGTTGTTCGTGCTCCCAGTACCGCAGAACGCGCCATCCGCGGGCAGTGAGCTCCGCATCCGTCCGACGGTCTCGGACGACGTTCCCGGCGAGCTTCGCGCGCCACCAGTCCGCGTTCGCCTTCGGATGCGTGGCATGTTCCGGGCAGCTGTGCCAGAAACACCCGTCCACGAAGACAACGATCTTCCGTCCCCGCCACACGATGTCCCCGCGCGTCCGGAGATCGGGCTCCAGGACAGCGTGAACTCGGAAGCGGACACCAGCCGCGTGGAGCAGTCGCCGTATCTGCACTTCTGGTTTCGTGTCACGCCGGCGCTGTCGCTGCATACGGGCGCGCACACTGGCGGAGGACGCACCGGGACGTGCGGCCGGTCGGTCAGGGTGGGCCACCCCGCAACCGTAGCGGCGGTCCACCGGCGTGAGCCGCCGCAGCCCGATCCGACGACGGCTTTTCCTAGCGATTCAGTGGGGATACGGTCGCGGCATGAGAACCGCCCGTTTCTGTCCGATCGTGGGGATCGTCGGGGCCGGCGCGGCCGGCTGCCTGACCGCCGCGCACCTCGCGGTGGCGGCCACCGCGTCGCGCCGTGACCTCGACGTGCTGCTCATCGACCCGCGGCCCTCGACGGGCCGCGGTACCGCGTACTCCACCAGGGACCCGCGTCACCGGCTGAACGTGCCCACCGCCGGCATGTCCGCCTGGCCGGACGATCCCGAGCATTTCCTCCGCTGGCGCCGGGCGGAGCGGGACCCCGGAGCACGACCTGGGGACTTCGCACCCCGCGCCGACTACGGCACGTACCTCGCAGCCGCGCTCGACGAGGCGGTCGGCCGGAGCCGGGGGCGCGTCCGCCTCGAACGCCGGTACGAGCGGGCGACCGGCCTGCAACCGCACGGCCGCCGGGTAAGGCTCGGGTTGGGAGAGGCGGGCGCGCGGTCTGTGGATGCCGCCGTCCTGGCGATCGGCGCGTCACCGCCGGGGACCGCCTGGGCACCCGACACGCTGGTCCGCTCACCACGCTTCGTGGCAGACCCGTGGGCTCCGGGGGCACTCTCGCGAGTCGACCCCGTCGCTCCCGTGCTGCTCGTCGGCACCGGCCTCACGATGGTGGACATCGCCCTGACTCTCGATCTTCCCGGGCGGACCTTGCACGCCGTTTCGCGGCACGGCCTGCTCCCCGCCGTACACGCGGACACGCCTCTCCCGGCGTACCCACCTCCGGCGTTGCCGTCCGGTCCGCTGAGCCTCGCCGACCTGCGGGCCGCCGTGTGCGCGCACATCGGGGCCGCGGAGGCCACCCTGGGCGACTGGCGGCCCGCGATCGACAGCCTCCGCCCCCTGACCGCAGCTGTGTGGGGACGGCTCTCGGACCGGGAACGCGCCGGCTTCCTGCGCGGCTCCGCCCGGCAGTGGGAGATCCGGCGACACCGCCTACCGCCCGATGTCGGCAGGCAGATCGCGGCGCTGCGCCAGGACGGCCTCCTGACGGTCCTGGCCGGCGAGGTCCTGGCCGCGATCGATTCCGGCGATGTGCTCACGGTCACGCTGGCCGACGGCACAGCGCTCCGTGTCGGCAGCGTCGTGAACTGCACCGGGCCGACGATGGACCTGCGCGGGTCTGCCGACCCGTTGGTCCTGGAGTTGCTGACCGAGGGGACGGCGAGGCCGGGGGCCCTCGGGTGGGGAGTCGACACCGACGATGCCGGTCGAGTCCTGGATGCCGGCGGGGCCGCGTCACCGGCGGTGTGGACCCTCGGCGCGACCCGACGCGGACAGCTCTGGGAAACGACGGCGATCCCGGAGATCCGGGCGCAGGCCGCCGTTGTGGCTGCCGGGATCCTGGAGAGTCTGCCGCGACCGACGCGGGTCGTAGGACCGCGCGATCCGTACGGCCTGGCGCTGAGCACGAATGCGGCCGCAGCGGAGGCGTACAGCGAGGGCCTCGGACGGGTGCTCCGACTGCAGGCCGGGGCCGACGGGGCATTCCGGGACGCGACCGCACTGGATCCCGGATTTGCGCTCGGCCATGCCGGCCTCGCGCTACTGGGCCACGAATGGGGCGCGGACGTCGATGTTGGCGCCGCCCTCGCCGCCGCGCGCCGTGCCGTGCGGCGCCACGGCGATGAGCGCGAACGGAGTTTCGTGGCGGCCGTGACTGCTCGGATCCACTGCGACGACCCTGGCGCTGCACTGCTGGGCCATATCGCCGCGTACCCCGAGGATGCGCTCGCGGTGAGCATCGCCGTGCCGACGATCGCGTTCGCCGGCGCGACGGAACTCCCCTCGCAGGGATGGTCTCTCGTGGAGGGACTGGCGCCCACGTACGGCGACGACTGGTGGTACTCCGGCCTGCTCGCGTTCGTCCGGCAGGAACAGGAACGGTGGGACGAGGCGGCGACCCTGAGCGAACAGGCACTCGCCGTCGAGCCCACCTCGGGTCACGCCGTTCACGCACGCGCGCACGTCTACTACGAGACCGGGGAGCATGAGCACGGGCTGGCCTTTCTCGACGCCTGGATCGTCTCTTGTGGACTAGGTGTCGTCCACCGGGCACATTTCTCGTGGCACGCCGCGCTGCACGAACTCGCGCTGGGTGAGGACGAAGCGGTACAGCGGCGGTACGTCCGGGAGCTCGCGCCCACGCAGGTGCAGGATGTGCGCGCGCTGATCGACTCGGCATCGTTGCTCTGGCGATGTGATCTCGCGGGGGCCTGGGATGGCCGGGTACCGATCCTCGACGTGGTGTCCGCGGTCGATCCGCGGCTGTTGTCGACCCCTCCAACACCGTTCGTGGCAATGCACGCGGCGGTGGCACTCACCGCGGCGGCGGATGCCGCCGGACTCTCGCGGCTCCGGGCGTACGCGGGGTCACAGCCGGATCCGCTGTTTCCGGCGGTGGTGGAGCCGCTGACCGACGCGCTGGTCGATCTGGTCGAGGGCCGGTGTGCCGCGGCGGCCGAGACGCTGTGGTGCCTGCGGGACCGGCTGTCGCGGCTCGGCGGCAGCGCCGCGCAGCGCGAGATCGTCGAGGACACCCTGCTGTTCGCACTGGTGCAGGCCGGCCGGCTCGACCACGCGCGGCTGGTGCTGCAACGCCGGCTCGACCGCCGGCCGTCCCGGCGCGACACTGCGCGCCTGCGGCGCCTCGATCTGCCGCCGTCCGCGCGTTCGACGCCTCACCCGTAGCGGTTCACCGAGTGGGGTCGATAAGTTGCGCGCGGGCCTGCCGGACCGCGTAGGGAATCGTCTGCCGCATCTGCATCGGCTCCAGGATCCCGGCCGTGTCACCCGAACCGACCCAGCTCACCTGCCACGTCACCACCACGCGGATGGCATACCGGCCGCGCGGCCGATCCTTGGAACTCACCGTGTACCGGTACCCGCAGTCCGGCGAGCCCTCCATCGCCCGGTCGGTGTCGGTGAGCGGCGTGCCCCGGCCCTGACAGGCCAGTGCTGGCGAGCCGTCATCGAAGTACCACGTCTGGGCGGCAGGACGGGCGGTCACCTCCGCCCACACCGCGCCCA
>JAVEDU010000013.1 GCA_030840805.1 Actinomycetota bacterium | reverse complement strand
CGCGGCGGCGAGATGGTCCGCCTCGGGGTTGTGGTAGGCGGTGAGCGCGGCGGGGGGGTCGCGGGGGGGGGGGGGGGGGGGGGGGGTGGTGGGGGGGGGGGGGCGGGGGGGGGTGGGGGGGGGGGGGGGGGGGGGGGGGTGGGGGGGGGGGCGGGGGGGGGGGGGGGGGGGGGGGGGGGGGGGTGGTGGGGGGGGGCGGGGGCGGGGGGGGGGGGGGGGGGGGGGGGGGGGGGGGGGGGGGGGGGGGGGGGGGGGGGGGGGGGGGGGGGGGGGGGCCCGGGGGGGGGGGGGGGGGGGGGGGGGGCCGGGGGGGGGGGGGGGGGGGGGGGAGCCGCGGGGATCGGGGGGGCGGCCGCCGCGGCGGGGGCCGCGGGGACCTCCGGGGCTTCCGCCGCCGGCGCGGCGGCGGTGGGGCTGCCCTCGGGTGCCGCGCCCTCCGGAGCGGTGCCGTCCTCGGGGGTGGTGCTGCCCTCAGCGCTCATGACCTACCTCGTTCCCTGACCCGCAGAGCGGGCCCCGTCGCATGCCGTCGGTGTGCACGGCACCCCACCGTCGGCGGGGTTCGGTTACCTCAGGGGGGCATTCTCACAGGTTCCCCCCACCCCGCGTCGAGCAGATGTGCCAGAACGGTGACCCTCTAGGCTCCGGGCGTGCTCCTCGCCGCCGCCGTATGTCCCCATCCGCCCCTGCTCGTCCCCGCGATCGCGGGCGCTGCCGCGGCGGAGACCGACGACCTGCGCACGGCCGCCCTCGACGCGGTACGGGCTCTCGTCGCGACCGGGCCGGACGCGATCGTCGTCGTCGGCACCGGCGCGGCCGCCGGTACTGCGCGGCCGGGGGAGACCGGCACCCTCGCGGGGTACGGCGTGGACCTCACCGTGGCACTCGGCGACGGACCGCAGCCGTCCGAGCCCCGGTTGCCCCTGTCGCTCACGCTCGGCGCGTGGCTGCTGCGCGAGGTCGGCTACACCGGCGGGGCCCACGGGCGGGTCGTGACCGCGGCCGTCCCGCCCGCCGAGCTGGCCGGGCTGGGGGAGCGGATCGCCGCCTTTCCCGGCCGCACCGCCCTGCTCGTGATGGGCGACGGCACCGCGCGGCTGTCCGAAAAGGCCCCCGGCTACCTCGACCCGCGCGCGGCGGCCTACGACGCGCAGGTGGTCGCCGCACTCGCCGGGGCCGATGCCGGCGCGCTGCGCGGGCTCGACCCCGTCCTCTCCGACGAGCTGCTCGCGGCGGGCCGGCCGGCGTGGCAGGTCCTGGCCGGGGCGGCCGGCGACGGCGCGTGGCACGGCACCCTGCGGTACTCCGGCGCGCCGTACGGCGTGGCGTACCACGTGGCCTCCTGGGAACCGGTCGCGTGACCGCGGGGGGTCCCGTCGTCGCGGTGGTCGGACCGACCGCCGCCGGCAAGTCCGCGCTGGGCCTCGCGCTCGCCCGGGAGCTGGACGGCGAGGTGATCAATGCCGACTCGATGCAGCTGTACCGGGGCATGGACATCGGCACCGCCAAGCTGACCGTCGACGAGCGGGAGGGCGTCCCGCACCATCTCCTCGACTGCTGGGACGTGACCCGGACCGCGAGCGTCGCCGAGTACCAGGCCGACGCCCGGGCGGTCGTGGACCGGCTGCTCGCGGCGGGCCGGACGCCGATCCTGGTCGGCGGTTCCGGGCTGTACGTGCGGGCCGTGCTGGAGGAGCTGGAGTTCCCCGGCACCGACCCCGGCGTCCGGGCCCGGCTGGAGGCCGAGCTCGCCGAGCGGGGCCCCGCGGCCCTGCACGCGGACCTGGCCCGGGTGGACCCGGCCGCGGCCGCCGCGATCCTGCCCGCCAACGGGCGGCGCGTCGTGCGGGCGCTGGAGGTCGTGGAGATCACCGGGCGGCCGTTCACCGCGCGGCTCCCCGAGCCCCGGCCGCGGTACGAGGCCGTGCAGCTCGGGCTGGACCTCGACGCCGCCGTGCTGGACGAGCGGCTCGCGCTGCGGGTGGACCACATGTGGGAACGGGGCCTGGTGGACGAGGTCCGCGGGCTGGAGCCGCTGGGCCTGCGGGACGGGCGGACCGCGGGCCGCGCGCTCGGCTACGCGCAGGTGCTCCGGCTGCTCGACGGCGAGCTCACCGGGGACGAGGCGGTGCGGCAGACCGTGCAGGCGACCCGGCGGTTCGTGCGGCGGCAGCGGTCCTGGTTCGGCCGCGACCCGGGCGTCCGGTGGCTCGACGCGGCCGCACCGGATCTGGTCGACCGGGCGCTCGGGGTGGCGCGGGCGCGGTAGCCGGGGCAGATTGGCGGGAACCGCAGCCGCTCCCGGAGGGTCCCATGCGCCGTACCCGCCTGCTCGCCGGTGTGTCCACGTCGGTCGCCGCGCTGCTCGTGACCGTCCTGATCGCACCGTCCGCCGACGCCCGTACCCGGCCGGTGCAGCCGCCGCCCAAGTCGCCGACCGCGACCGGGTACGGCGGCGCTGTGTCCACAGTGGACCCGGATGCGACGCGGATCGGGATCGACGTGCTCCGCCGGGGCGGCAACGCGGTGGACGCCGCCGTTGCCGCGGCCGCCGCGCTGGGTGTCACCGAGCCGTACTCGAACGGCGTGGGCGGCGGCGGGTTCTTCGTCCACTACGACGCGAAGAGCCGCCGGGTGTCCACGATCGACGGACGGGAGGCCGCGCCCGCGGCGTACCGCGAGGACACCCTGACGGAGAACGGGAGGCCGATCCCGTTCGCCGACGCCGTCACGAGCGGGCTCTCGGTCGGCGTGCCCGGCACGCCGCTGACCTGGGACCGGGCGGTGCGCCGCTGGGGCACGCGCTCGCTGCGCCAGAACCTGGCTCCGGCCGCGGACCTGGCCCGGCGCGGCTTCGTCGTCGACGCCACGTTCCGGCAGCAGACCGCGGACAACGAGGCACGGTTCCGGGACTTCCCGGCGACGCGGGCGCTGTTCCTGCCGAACGGTGAGCTGCCCGAGGTCGGCAGCGTGCTCCGCAACCCCGACCTCGCGCGGACCTACGACCTGCTCGGCCGCGGCGGCGTGGCGGAGTTCTACCGCGGCGGGATCGGCCGGGACGTCGTGCGGACCGCCCGGCGGCCGGCCGTCGACCCGGCGTCGCCCCGCATGGTCCGGCCCGGCCTGCTGACCACCGCCGACCTCGCGTCGTACACGGCGCCCGAGCGCAGGCCCACGCGCGTGTCGTACCGCGGGCTGGACGTGTACGGCATGGCGCCGCCGTCCTCGGGCGGCTCGACGGTCGGTGAGGCGCTGAACGTCCTGGAGCGCAGCGACCTGCGCGGTGCCCCGGCCGCGCAGTACCTGCACCGGTACCTGGACGCGTCGAACCTGTCCTTCGCCGACCGGAACCGCTGGGTCGGCGACCCCGCCTTCGGCGAGGTCCCGCTGGCGGGGCTGCTCTCCCAGCGGTACGCGGACTCGCGGGCGTGCCTGCTCGACCCCGCGCGGGCCCTGCCGACGCCGCAGCCGCCCGGCGACCCGGCCGTGCGGGCCGAGGGCTGCACCGCCGGGGGCCGGACCACGCCGGAGCCGCGCGAGGGGCTGTCCACCACCCACCTGACCACCGCGGACCGGTGGGGGAACGTGGTGTCCTACACGCTGACGATCGAGCAGACCGGCGGCTCCGGGATCACCGTGCCGGGACGAGGGTTCCTGCTCAACAACGAGCTGACCGACTTCGACTTCGTGCCGCTGACGCCGGGCGTCCCCGACCCGAACCTGCCCGCCGCCGGCAAGCGCCCGCGCTCCAGCATGGCGCCGACGATCGTGCTGCGGGACGGGCGGCCGGTGCTCGCGCTCGGGTCCCCGGGCGGGGCCACGATCATCACCACGGTGCTCCAGACCCTGCTGGGCCGGCTGGAACGGGACCTGAGCCTGGTGGACGCCATCGCGGCGCCGCGTGCGTCGGCGCGCAACGGCACGCCGCAGGCGGAGCCCGCGTTCCTCGCCTCGCCGGAGGCCGCCGAGCTGCGGGCGATGGGACATGCGTTCACGTCCACGCCGGAGATCGGCGCGGTCACCGGGATCGAGTTCGGCCGGCACGGGCTGCTGATCGCGGCGGCGGAACCGGCGCGGCGCGGCGGTGGGTCGGCGGCGGTGGTCCGGCCGTCCCGCCGAGCCGGGGGCCCGGGCCGGGTCCGTACGATCGGGAGGTGACCACCACGGAGCTGCCGTTCGCCAAGGGACACGGCACGGAGAACGACTTCGTGCTCCTGTCCGACCTCGACGGGACGCTGGACGTCTCGGCCGACCTGGTCCGCGCGCTGTGTGACCGCCGGGCCGGTATCGGCGGTGACGGGCTGCTCCGGGTGGCGCGTGCCGGCGAGCACTGGTTCATGGACTACCGCAACGCGGACGGCTCGATCGCCGAGATGTGCGGCAACGGCGTGCGGGTCTTCGCGCGCTATCTGTTCGAGGAGGGCCTCGTACCGCTCGGGCCGCTCACGGTCGCCACCCGCGCGGGCCTGCGGGGTGTCGTGCTCGCCGAGGACTCCGTCACGGTCGACATGGGTCCGCCCGCCTTCGGGCCGGAGTCGGTCGCGGTGCTGGTCGGAGTGGAGTACGCCGGTGCCGCCGTGTCCATGGGCAACCCGCACCTGGTGTGCCCGGTCGACCGGCCCCTCGCCGAGCTCGACCTGACGCGCGCGCCGGTGTTCGACGCCGGGGTGTTCCCCGACGGGGTGAACGTCGAGTTCGTCGTACCGGCCGGGCCGCTGCCCGGGGTGGACCTGCACGTCGCGATGCGGGTGCACGAACGGGGCGTGGGGGAGACCCGCTCCTGCGGCACCGGCGCCTGCGCCGTGGCGGCCGACGCGCTGCGCCGGGCGGGGCGGGACCGCGGCACCGTCGCGGTCGACGTGCCGGGCGGGCGGGTGACCGTGACCCTGGACGAGGTGACGTGCCTGCTCACCGGTCCGGCCGTGATCGTCGCCCGCGGCGTCCTGGATCCGGCCCGGGCCGGGGCTGCCGTACCGGCACCTGACCGGTGACCTCGACCCGGAGCGACCTCGACACGCTCGGCGCGACGGCGGTGGAGATCCTCACCGCGGCCGAGGGTCCGTTCGTGGCGGCGCTCCGCTCGGTGCCGACCGTGGACAAGGGCGGCTCCGACTTCGCCACCGACGCCGACCTGGCCATCGAGCGGCTCGTCGCCGAGCAGCTGACCCGGCGTACCGGTATCGGGGTCCACGGCGAGGAACACGGCGGCCCGCCCGCCGCCGAGGGTGCGATGTGGATCCTCGACCCGGTCGACGGCACGGCGAACTACACCCGCGGCATCCCGCTGACCGGCATCAACCTCGCCCTGCTGGTCGACGGCTGCCCGGCCCTGGGACTGAGCTGGCTGCCGCTGCTCGACCAGCGGTACACCGCCGTCGAGGGCGGGCCGCTGCGCTGCAACGGGACCGAGCTGGCGCCGCTGCGGCCCGGGCCGCTCGCCGACGTGGTGGTCGGGTTCGGGAACCCGCACAAGTCCGGGCCCGGGAAGGGACGCTTCCCGACCGCGTACCGCCTCGCCCTGCTCGAGGCGATCGCCCGGCGGTCCCTGCGGGTCCGGGTGCTGGGCTCGACCGCCGTGGACCTGGCGTGGGTCGCGAGCGGGATGCTCGGTGCGGCGGTGTGCTTCGGCAACCACCCGTGGGACACGGCGCCGGGCGCCCGCCTGATCCGGTCGGCCGGGGGCATCGTCACCGATCTCGGTGGCACGCCGCACGGGTTCGACAGCCGTTCGGTGCTCGCCGGGGCGCCGGGGGTCCACGGCGAGATGCTGGAGGTGCTCGCGGCGGTCGGGGATCCCGCGGACTACGCCTGAGCCGGCGTACCGTCCGGTCCCCGACCGCGCCGGACGTCAGCCCTCGGCGCCGAACGGCGACACCCCGGACGGGGACGTGTCCGCCGACACCGGCGCGGCGGCGTCGACCGTCGCGCTCCCCCCGCCGAGCCACGCGCTCTTGACCGCGGCCGCCACCGCGGGTGCCACGTTCGGGTCGAACACGCTCGGCACGATGTAGCTGGCGTTCGCCCGCGAGTCACCGACCGCGTCCGCGATGGCCGTCGCCGCGGCCAGCGCCATCGGCAGCGTGAACTCCCGCGCCTGCGCGTCGAGCATGCCGCGGAAGACGCCGGGGAACGCGAGCACGTTGTTGATCTGGTTCGGCTGGTCCGAGCGCCCGGTCGCGACGATCGCGGCGTGCTTGCGCGCCTCGAACGGGTCGACCTCCGGATCGGGGTTGGCGAGGGCGAAGACGATCGACCGGTCGGCCATCGTGCCGATGTCGTCGCCGGTGAGGATGTTCGGCGCGCTCACGCCGATGAAGACGTCCGCCCCGGCGACCGCGCCGCGCACGTCGCCGCTGTAGCCGCCCTTGTTGGTGTTGTCGGCGAGCCACTGCATGGACGGGTTGAGGCCCGGCAGATCCGGGTGCAGCGCGCCCATCCGGTCGCAGGCGATGATGTCGCCGACGCCCTGGGCCAGCAGCAGCTTCATGATCGCGGTACCGGCGGCCCCGGCGCCGGAGACGACCACCCGCACGGCGGACAGCGGCTTGCCGACGACCCGCAGTGCGTTGGTGAGCGCGGCGAGCACGACGATCGCCGTGCCGTGCTGGTCGTCGTGGAACACCGGGATGTCGAGCTCCGCGCGCAGCCGGCGCTCGATCTCGAAGCACCGCGGCGCCGCGATGTCCTCCAGGTTGATCCCGCCGTACGCGGGGGCGATGGCCTTGACGATCGCGACGATCTCGTCGGTGTCCTGGGTGTCGAGCGGCACCGGCCACGCATCAACGCCGGCAAACCGCTTGAACAGGGCCGCCTTGCCCTCCATCACCGGCATCGAGGCGGCGGGACCGATGTTCCCGAGACCCAGGACGGCGGACCCGTCGGTGACCACCGCGACCGTGTTGCGCTTGATCGTGAGGCGGCGCGCGTCCTCGGGGTTCTCCGCGATGGCGAGGCACACGCGGGCGACGCCGGGGGTGTACGCCCGGGACAGCTCGTCGCGGTTCCGCAGCGACACCTTGGAGTTGACCTCGATCTTGCCGCCGAGGTGGATGAGGAACGTACGGTCGCTGACCTTGCGGACCTCGACGCCGTCGAGGGCCCGGAGCGCGTCGGTCACCGCGTTGGCGTGCTCGCCGTCCGCGGTGTCACAGGTCACGTCGGCGACGACCGCGTCGTGCGTGGACTCGACGATGTCGAGGGCCGTGATGACGCCCCCGGCCGAACCGACCGCCGTGGTGAGGCGTCCCACCGCGGACGGATCGGCGGGCATACCCACCCGGACCGTGATGGAGTAGCCGGCACTGGGCATCCGGGTGGTCACGAAGCCGCTCCTTGCTGTCGAGGGAGGTGCTGGGGGATAACTGGGGTACTCGACGTGGGTGTCGAGTCCGATGTTCTCAGGTCGGTAGGACAGGTCACGGCCGGGGCACCCCGAATCCGCGTGGCTTGTGGTCGCTCGGCGTGTCACCATCGAGAGAACATGACTGACGCTGCCCCCGCCGACCCCCGCCCCCAGCCGTCCCTGCCTGCGGACGTTCCCGCAGACATCGTCCTCGACCCCAACGGGCTGGACGACCGGCTGCCGGCCACGCCCACGACCGATGCCGACCGCGACGGCGACCAACTCGAGCGCCAGGACCGGCAGGCCCTCCGCCGCGTCGCCGGACTGTCCACCGAGCTCGAGGACGTCACCGAGGTCGAGTACCGGCAGCTCCGCCTGGAGCGCGTCGTGCTCGTCGGCGTCTGGACCTCCGGTACCTCCGAGGACGCGGACAACTCGCTCGCCGAGCTCGCCGCCCTGGCCGAGACCGCGGGCTCCGAGGTGCTCGAGGGCCTCATGCAGCGGCGCGACCGGCCCGACCCGGCGACCTATCTCGGTTCCGGCAAGGCGAAGGAGCTCCGCGAGGTCGTCGTCGCCACCGGCGCCGACACCGTCATCGCCGACGGCGAGCTCGCCCCCTCGCAGCGGCGGCAGCTCGAGGACATCGTCAAGGTCAAGGTGATCGACCGGACCGCCCTGATCCTCGACATCTTCGCCCAGCACGCCAAGAGCCGGGAGGGCAAGGCGCAGGTCGAGCTGGCGCAGCTCCAGTACCTGCTGCCGCGCCTCCGAGGCTGGGGTGAGTCGCTGTCCCGGCAGGCCGGTGGTCGCGTCGGCGTCGCCGGTGGCGGTATCGGTGGCCGCGGTCCCGGTGAGACGAAGATCGAGCTCGACCGCCGCCGCATCAACTCGCGGATCTCGAAGCTGCGGCGCGAGATCAAGGAGATGGGGACGGTACGGCGGACGAAGCGACAGGAACGCGTGCGCAACGCCGTGCCGTCCGTGGCGATCGCCGGCTACACCAACGCCGGCAAGTCGAGCCTGCTGAACCGGCTCACCGGGGCGGGCGTGCTGGTGGAGGACGCGCTGTTCGCGACCCTCGACCCGACCGTGCGCCGCGCCGAGACGCCGGAGGGCCGCGACTTCACGCTGTCGGACACCGTCGGGTTCGTGCGGCACCTGCCGCACCAGCTCATCGAGGCGTTCCGCTCGACGCTGGAGGAGGTCAGCGACTCCGATCTCATCCTGCACGTGGTCGACGGCGCCCACCCCGACCCGGCGTCGCAGGTGAACGCGGTGCGGACCGTGTTCGGCGAGATCGACGCGCTGGACGTGCCCGAGCTGCTCGTGGTGAACAAGATCGACGCCGCCGACGAGGAGACGCTGCTCCGACTGCGCCGCCTGCTGCCCGGTGCCGTGTTCGTGTCCGCGCGGACGGGCGAGGGCATGGACGACCTGCTCGCGGCGCTGGAGGAGCGGGTGCCGCGGCCCGAGGTCGAGATGCGCGTCGTCGTGCCCTACGACCGCGGCGACCTGGTGCACCGCGTGCACGAGAACGGTGAGCTGCTGGCCGAGGAGCACTCGGCGGACGGCACGATGCTGCACGTCCGGGTGGGCGCGGGGCTCGCGGCGGAGCTCGGGCCGTACCTCACCGCGGGCAGCTAGTCCGCCGTACCTGCGTCACGGCTCGGCGTCCGTACGGACGCCCAGCCGTGACGTCAGGTCACACCCCGGGGGTCACAGGCGCCGCAGGACCGTGACCACGCGGCCGAGCACCGTCGCCTCGTCGCCCGGGATGGGCGCGTAGGCGGGGTTGTGGGGCAGCAGCCACACGTGGCCGTCCCGCCGGCGGAACGTCTTCACCGTCGCCTCGCCGTCGATCATCGCCGCGACGATCTCGCCGTTCTCCGCGACCGGCTGCTGGCGTACGACGACCCAGTCCCCGTCGCAGATGGCGGCGTCGATCATCGAGTCACCGACGACCTTGAGCAGGAACAGCTCGCCCTCGCCGACGATCTCGCGGGGGAGCGGGAACACGTCCTCGATCGCCTGCTCGGCCAGGATCGGGCCACCGGCGGCAATACGGCCGAGCACCGGGACGAACGCGGGCGTCGGGCGGGCGGCCCGCACGTCGGCCTCCTCGGCCGTCTCCGTCGCGCCGCGGTCGGGCGGGCGGACGTCGACGGCGCGCGGCCGGTTCGCGTCGCGGCGCAGGAAGCCCTTCTTCTGGAGCGCGGAGAGCTGGTGCGCCACGCTCGACGGCGAGGCGAGCCCGACGGCCTCGCCGATCTCGCGGACGCTCGGCGGGTACCCACGCTGTTCGACCGAGTCGCGGATGACGGCGAGGATGCGGGCCTGACGTGGGGTGAGACCAGGGGTCTCCGCGGGCCCGGGGAAGTCCGTCACGGTCCCGCCGGAGGCCGGCGGAACCTTCGCGGAGTCGCCTGTCGGACCCGATTCGCCTGCTCGCCGCCGTGCCACGTCGCCTCCTGCTGATCGTCCCCGTCGTCCGTTGTGACGCTAGCGCTCCCGGGGCCCCGATTCAAACACCTGTTCGAAAAACACGCCGGTTCTCTCGTTTCTGTCGGACCGGGGTGGTACAAATTCGTACGGGCGTTCGATCGAACGTCTGTTCGAACGCCGGTCGCCCGACAGTGTCGGGACCGGCGTGAGACACCGAGTTGCTAGGAGGTCCCGATGACCACCGCTCTATCGATGAACCTGGCCGTACCGACGACCCGTCCCACGGCGGCGGACCGGGCCGGTGCGCGATCCACCGCGCAGCCCCCGGTCCGTCTGACGCGGCGCGGCCGCATCGTGGTCCTCGCGGCCCTCGTGCTCCTCGCCGTTGCGGCGGTGTCGATGGTGGCCGCGGCCAGCTCGGCCGCCCCGGCGGGCCAGGACCGCCCGCCGGTCACGATGGTGGTCGGACCGGGCGACACGCTGTGGACCATCGCGACCGCGGTGGATCCGGAGGCCGACCCGCGGGCGACGATCGCCGAGCTGCGCCGGCTGAACGAGCTGAGCGGCAGCAACATCGAGGCCGGCCAGCAACTGGTCCTCCCCGCGCGATAGATCCACCATGCGGTGGCGGTGGCGGTGGCGGTGGCGGCGTCGACGGCGCCACGCGGTCGCCGAGGCGATGGGCCGAACGCGAGTCGGGCCGGGCTCGTCGCGGCCGTTGCGTCCGGTGGTCACCGTCTCCCGGACCGCCGGACCGCCGGACCGCCGGACCGCGCACGGGTGCGGGTGGAGCGGCCGGGATGCCGGCCGCGACTCCTCCGGTGGGCGTGGCGGCCGAACGGTCGCAACCCCGGTCCGGCCGTCCGCACGGGCGGTGCGGGGGAGTGCCCGACCGTCGTCTCCGGGGTGGACCGGCCGGCCTCGGGAGTGGCGCGGGACCGGGGCTCCGCGGGTGTGGCTCGGGCGGTCTCGCTGGGTGTGCTCGGCCTCCGCGGGCGTGGCCCGGGGACCGCGCGCGACCGGCTCGGAGGCGGTGCCGGCTCGGGCTCGGGTGTCGCGGGACGGTCCGGGCGGACCCGCGCGCGAGGGGCGCGGAGCGGTGCCGGACTCGACCAGGGCTTCGCGGGCATGGCCCGGGCGGACCCGCGTGACCGGCTCGGACCGGGACCCGGGTCGCGCGGGACCGTCCGGCCCCGCAGCGTGCGGCTCGACCGCCACCTTGCCGGTCGCCGGGATGCCGCCGAGCCGACGTTCTTGTCCGCGACGTGCAGTGAATGGACCGTCGCAGTGTGTCGACACGCCGCGGTCCCCCTCCTCCATTCGGGTGAATCTGACGGCCATCGAGGGGAGAAGGTGCACGTCGCGGGCCTCGCTCTCCGGGGGCCATCGTTGGCTACATCACCGACACCCCCGAAGTACTTGCATCCCGTCGTAGGCCGCCCTACCGTCAACCCCTAGATGTAGTAGTTACACCGCTGTAAGTCGTCCACAGGTTGGGGCTCACGCCCCACAGGTGGCGCACAGGTTCTGCACAGGCGCATACACAGGCGGCCGTGCCGAGACCCGTTCACGGGACAGGAAGGGGCCGGGAGATGCGTTGTCCGTACTGCCGTCACCCGGAGTCCCGCGTCACCGACTCCCGTGAGGCCGACGAGGGCGCGATGATCCGGCGCCGCCGCTCCTGCCGGGAGTGCGGCCGCCGGTTCACCACCGTCGAGGAGGCGGTGCTCGCCGTCGTCAAGCGCAGCGGCGTGAGCGAGCCGTTCAGCCGGGCGAAGGTCGTCTCCGGGGTGCGCAAGGCGTGCCAGGGACGCCCGGTGGACGACGACGCGCTCGCGCTGCTCGCCCAGCGGGTCGAGGAGGCCGTCCGCTCGACCGGTTGCGCCGAGATCCCGTCCCACGAGGTCGGCCTGGCAATTCTGGGGCCCCTCCGGGAGTTGGACATGGTGGCGTACCTGCGCTTCGCGAGCGTGTACCGCGCGTTCGACTCCCTCGCGGACTTCGAGGCCGAGATCACCGCGCTGCGGGCGCTCGGTGACGACCCCCAACCGGTACCACGGGTCGAGTCCCGCGGCGCCGCGCCGGGCCCGGAACCCGCCCACGCGGCTCCCGGTGACGACCTCGTCGGCGCCGGGAGCGGGCCCTGACCACACAACCGGTGGCACGCACCGCGGTGGCGGCGGGAACGGGCTGATCAGCCCGCAACGCCGACCGGAACCGAGATGTGCGGCCGCTCTGGCCGAACGACCTGAGAAGTGACAGTGAGCGACGAGAAGAACACGAAGACATCAGCACGGCGGCGGGGCCAGACCGGCCACACGGGATCAGCAGGGAAGGCAGGGAACGTCATGACGGAGGCGGTCGGCACCGCACGGGGTGCCGCTGGGGGCGCCAAGGGGAAGGCCAAGAAGGGCCTGACCATCGAGCGGGTCTTCACGACGGCGGGGGTGCACCCGTACGACGAGGTGACCTGGGAGCGCCGCGACATCGTGATGACGAACTGGCGTGACGGCTCGATCAACTTCGAGCAGCGTGGCGTCGAGTTCCCGGCCGAGTGGTCGCTGAACGCGGCGAACATCGTCACCACCAAGTACTTCCGCGGTGCCGTCGGCACCCCGCAGCGGGAGCAGAGCCTTCGCCAGCTGATCGACCGCGTCGTCCTGACCTACGTCAAGGCCGGCAAGGAGAACGGGTACTTCGCCGCCGAGGCCGACGCCGAGCTCTACGAGCACGAGCTGACCTGGATGCTGCTGCACCAGGTGTTCAGCTTCAACTCGCCGGTGTGGTTCAACGTCGGCACGTCGGCGCCGCAGCAGGTGTCCGCCTGCTTCATCCTCGCCGTCGACGACTCGATGGACTCGATCCTCAACTGGTACAAGGAAGAGGGCTTCATCTTCAAGGGCGGCTCCGGAGCCGGCCTGAACCTCTCCCGCATCCGCTCCTCCAAGGAGCTCCTGTCCTCGGGCGGCACGGCCTCCGGCCCGGTGTCGTTCATGCGCGGCGCCGACGCGTCCGCCGGGACCATCAAGTCGGGTGGCGCCACGCGTCGCGCCGCGAAGATGGTCGTGCTCGACGTCGACCACCCCGACATCGAGGAGTTCATCGACACCAAGGCGCGCGAGGAGGACAAGATCCGCGTCCTCCGCGACGCCGGGTTCGACATGGACCTCGGTGGCGCGGACATCGCCAGCGTCCAGTACCAGAACGCCAACAACTCCGTCCGCGTCTCGGACGAGTTCATGAAGGCGGTCGAGGACGGTACGGACTTCGGCCTCCGGGCCCGCATGGACGGCAGCGTGATCTCCACTGTGGACGCGCGCACGCTGTTCCGGAAGATCGCGCAGGCGGCGTGGGAGTGCGCCGACCCGGGCCTCCAGTACGACGACACGATCAACGACTGGCACACCAACCCCGAGACGGGCCGGATCACCGCGTCCAACCCGTGCTCGGAGTACATGAGCCTGGACAACTCGTCCTGCAACCTCGCGTCGCTGAACCTGATGAAGTTCCTGAGGCCGGACGGCTCGTTCGACTCGGCGACCTTCGTCAAGGCGGTCGAGTTCGTCATCACGGCGATGGACATCTCGATCTGCTTCGCGGACTTCCCCACCGAGGCCATCGGTCAGACGACCCGCGACTACCGCCAGCTCGGCATCGGCTACGCCAACCTCGGCGCGCTGCTGATGGCGACCGGCCACGGGTACGACTCCGAGGGCGGCCGCACGCTCGCGGCGGCGATCAGCTCGCTGATGCAGGCCACCGCGTACCGGCGTTCCGCCGAGCTCGCCGGCGTCGTCGGCGCGTACCAGGGCTACGCCCGCAACGCCGACGCCCACAAGCGGGTCATCCGCAAGCACGCCGCGGCCAACGACGCCGTGCGTCCGGTCGGCGCCGACGACCACGCGATCCTGCGCGAGGCCACCAAGCAGTGGCAGGCCTGCCAGGAGATCGGCCAGGCCAACGGGTGGCGCAACGCCCAGGCCTCGGTCATCGCCCCGACCGGGACCATCGGCTTCATGATGGACTGCGACACCACGGGCATCGAGCCGGACTTCTCGCTGGTGAAGTTCAAGAAGCTCGTCGGCGGCGGCTCGATGCAGATCGTCAACCAGACGGTGCCGCGCGCGCTCAGGTCCCTGGGCTACCAGGAGGAGCAGGTCGAGGCGATCGTCGAGTACATCGCCGAGCACGGTCACGTTGTCGACGCTCCGGGCCTCAAGCGCGAGCACTACGAGGTCTTCGACTGCGCCATGGGTGAGCGTGCCATCGCTCCGATGGGTCACGTCCGGATGATGGCGGCCGTCCAGCCGTTCATCTCCGGCGCCATCTCGAAGACGGTCAACATGCCGGAGACGGCCACCGTCGAGGACGTCGAGCACATCTACTTCGAGAGCTGGAAGCTCGGCATCAAGGCCCTCGCGATCTACCGCGACAACTGCAAGGTCGGCCAGCCGCTGTCGGACGGCAAGGCCAAGAAGAAGGAGGAGCCGGTCGCGGTCGCCGCGCCGGTCACCGACGAGCACGTCGCGGTCCGCAAGCGTCTCCCGAAGAAGCGCCCGGCGCAGACGATCTCGTTCTCCGTCGGCGGCGCCGAGGGCTACATGACCGCGTCGTCCTACCCGGACAACGGCCTCGGCGAGGTCTTCCTCAAGATGAGCAAGCAGGGCTCCACCCTCGCCGGGATCATGGACGCCTTCTCCATCGCGATCTCGATCGCGCTGCAGTACGGCGTCCCGCTGGAGACCTACGTCTCGAAGTTCACCAACATGCGCTTCGAGCCGGCCGGCATGACCGACGACCCCGACATCCGGATCGCCAACTCGGTGATGGACTACATCTTCCGTCGCCTGGCGCTGGACTACCTGCCCTTCGACACGCGGGCCGAGCTCGGCATCTTCTCGGCCGAGGAGCGGGCGCGGGAGCTCGACGGCGAGCCGATGCAGGCGCCGGCGCCCACGGCCGAGGCCGTGGACCTCGAGGGCCTGGCCCAGTCCGCTCCGGTCTCCGCGCCGGTGCAGCCGGCCCCGGTGGCCGCTCCGGTCACGGCGACCGCGAAGCCGGTCTCCGGCGTCGGTTCCTCCGCCGAGCTGCTGGAACTGGTGCAGGGCAAGTCCTCGGACGCGCCGCTGTGCTTCACCTGTGGCACGAAGATGCGCCCGGCCGGCAGCTGCTACGTCTGCGAGGGCTGCGGCTCCACCAGCGGCTGCAGCTGATGTTGTCGGACGACGGCGCTATGTCAGGCGTAACGACGGATGTCCTGACAAGGGTCCTGACAAGCGTCCGGGCCTGAGCAGGTTGCCTCAATCAGGGGTCTGAGACGACGGAGCCCCGCACGGACCATCCCGTGTGGGGTTCCGTCGTTGATGGGCCACGGGGAAAGAACGAGCATGCGAAGAGGCGTGACCGATGTCTGATCCGACCAGCCCGCGCATCTTCGTCGCTCAGAACACGGAGGGCGCTAGGCGCAAGGTTGCGGCCCAGGTCAGGCTGTACTCAGACGCGAAGGTCTGGCTGAACGCGCGGCTTGCACTCATCGCCGCGCTCGCGCTGGTTAGCGCTGTCGCGGCTCTACTCGCTGCGAACGAAGCGCGGACAGTCATCGGCGCTGGTGGCGGTGTCTTGCTGCTCATCTTCTCGTTCGTGGGAGCCAACATCGAGAAGCGGCAGCGGTCACTGGCCGTCGCCGTACAGGAGGAGTTCGACACCGACATCTTCCGCCTGCCGTGGAACAGCATTGAACTGAACCGGCCATCCCCTTTGATCATCGCCAAGGCCGCCGCCCGCTACCGCGGCGGAAGGGAGAAGGACTGGTACAGCGACACTGAAGGCACGCATCGCCCGTTCGACGTGCTGATCTGCCAGAGCAGCAACCTCGGGTGGGGAGCGACGACGCACCGAATCTGGTCGTGGATCCTGGCGGCCTTCCTCGCTGTCCTGGTCGGACTTGGCGCCCTCGTCGCGTTGACCCTCGACCTTTCTGGCGACGACATCCTCGTTGCCTTCGTCGTTCCCGGTCTGGCGTTCTTGAAGGAAGTCATCGAGCAGATGAGGGCGAACTTCGAGACTGCGCGGGCGAAAGAGGCGGCCGAAGCGAAGATCAGCACCGCTTGGGCCGAAGGGATGAGCGGCAAGCAGATCCCGACCGAAGAGACGCTCCGACTCATCCAAAACAAGATCATGTCGTTCCGTCAGCAGAACCCGTACGTGCCGGACTGGTTCGACAAGAAACTGCACGCCCGAAACGAGCACGCGATGGGAGCCACCGCAGCCGATCGAGTCGCGGAAGCCGCGCGCTGTGGCCACGGCGAACCCATGCAAGCCGAAAAGCCCTAGAACAAGGGAGCGCCCCGTGACAACGGCGAATGCCTACCTGAACAGCCTCATCTCGCTGTACACGCCGTCCAGCACGTACTTCGACGCGGCGCGGGGCCACCGTTCGGCCATCCAGACGCGCCTGGACAACGAGTTCGGTGTGAAGGAGATGTTCGAGACCGGCTCTCTCAAGCACGGGACGGGGGTCTGGCTGTACTCGGATGCTGACTACATCGTCTGCCTAAAGGGTGAGCGGCCCACTGCGACGACCGCGCTGACCAAGGTCAAGGCGGACTTGGCCGACCGCTTCAAGAGCACCGTTGTGAAGGTTCGAACGCCAGCCGTTGTCTGCGACTTCAACGGCGCGAAGGAGACCGTTGAGGTGGTGCCCGCTTACCAGGCGGACTCCGGCTACTGGATTCCGGACCCAAAGGGCGGCGGGTGGATGAGGACCCACCCGAAGGACCACAACACCTACGTCAACACGGCCAACAAGAAGCACGACGGAGCCGCGAAGAAACTCGCCCGACTCGCCAAGGTCTGGAAGTACAAGCGGTCGGTTCCAGTCTCCTCCTGCTACCTGGAGATGCGCGCCGCGAAGTACGCCAACGGCCGCTCCAACTGGTGGATGTCCGTCGACCTGCACGGCTTTCTGGCGTACCTGCTGGACATCAACTTGGCATCCATGAACGACCCCACCGGCCTCGGCTCCCGCTTCAACGCCTACTCATCCGACGGCAACCGCGACGACGCCCTGTCCAAACTGACCAGGGCCGTCGACCGTGCAGCCAAGGCCGAGCAGTACGACCTCGACGATAAGGACGACTCGGCTGTCGCGCAGTTGAAACTGCTGTTCAACCAGTAGCCGAACTAGACATTTCGCTTCGCCTCCGTCCACGCGCGACTGGTAAGTCCCGTCCGACCACTCAGTGCGAGACCCGAGCCGGTTCAGCCTGACTGCTTCTCATGTCGTGCTCGCCTCTGCCGTTGAGGGGGTTTCGCTGGTCGAGGCTCCCCGTCGGGGTACAGGCTCAGATGGACGTCGTCGCTGATTTCCAGACGGCGTTCGCTGTCTTCTTGGACGAGTCCCGCCCGCATAAGGACGGCGAGGTTACGCCGGTCATCGCCGCTGAGCGCGTGGCTGAGGAGTGAGTAGTTCAGCGCCTGGCGGACCAACTTCGCGCGGGGCGGCGTGACGAGCCGCTGGCACTTGCCGATCCGCGGGTGCTTACGGGCGGAGAGCGTTGCAGCGGAGTGCGTGTCATCGACGGCGCGCAGCGCGATACGCCCGTCGTGCCGATGCACCATGAGCCCCGCAGGAGCGAGGAGAGCAAGCAGCGCGTCCGCCGCCGAGTGGAGGCGCTCTGACGTCCAGCCGAGGACATCGATGAGCACGACCATGGCCACGGCGGTCCGGAGGTCGTGCAGCATGGCGCCGAGAACGGCGGCGTCGCTGGATTTGACCTCGGCCGGGGCTGCATCATCGTCGATGAGCGCGTCCGGGGAGACGCCCAGACGTTCACACAGGCGCAGGAACTGAGCGAGAGTCAGGCTGCTGAGTTGGGCGCTTCCCTCCGTCTCCAGACGGTTCAGGACGGCGATGTTGATCCCTGAGTCGAGCGCCAGTTGGCGGGTTGCAAGTCCGCGGTCCAGTCGAAGAAGTGTGAGCCGTTTGGCATTCAGGCGCAGCGTCACGAGATGCGCTCCAACCCGAAGACGCGGGTGTTGACCCGGCGGCTTCCGTGAGTGGTGTCATCCGCTAGGGGGCGTCGCCCAGAGCGAGTCCGAGGTCGATCTGGGCGTGGCGCAGGTCGAGCAGCACCCGCCGGTCGTTCCCGACGAATGCGGGATCCGTCGGACTCGGGCCGAAAGGTCGCACGAGACAGCGTTTGTGCCAGCAAGTAGGGCTCAGCCTCTTCCGGGACGGCGACCCCAGCCACGGCCCGGTCCCGGTCGCGGTGCCAGGCGGTGAGGTCGGCCATGGTCAACTCCCGGATGTCTTGAGGGCGTGCTCCGGAGAGATACAGGGCGGTAGTGGCAGCGCGAGCAGGGTCCCGGTACGCGCGAAGACGACGCCAGGTGGCTGCGTCGATGCGAGCGCTCGGGAATCGCAGTAGTCCGCTCCGCAGTTCGCGCGGGTCGATCTTGAGGAACCACCCGGACCGAAAGAACGCGACTTGGGCGGCAGCCATGGCTGTCGTCACCTCATCGAAGGTCACCTGCTCGTCGATGATGGCGGCCATCGCTGACCGTGTCGCCTTTTCGGTGAGGTCATCGACTCCGCTCTGCTCGATCCATTCGATAGTGCGGCTCAAGGCGTCGCGGTAAAGGCCGTCGACCGGGGCGAACCGTTCCGGGCTGACAGTCCTGCGTGCGGTCGCGTAGAAGGTCAGGAAATCGGCGTGGGGAGCACGGACGGCACAGCAGGGTTCCAATCGTTGGCATCCGCTGTCGCTGGAATCTCGTCTGCCTCGGTGATGCGGGGCCAAGGCGTGACCGCGGGCAATACGGGACGCAGATCAGCGACGACCCGGGTGGCGTAGCCGTGGTCGACAGCCAACACCAGGGTCATTGGGGATGCGGCGCACATCGAGGCCAGGTCGAACAGGTTGTCGATTGTGGCGTGCTGGGGCGCCGCTGCGATCAGGGTCCGCGTGCGGTGGGCGGTGAGCCACGTGGGCACGAGCGAGACGTCGTCCAGCCCGTGACGTGCCTTGCCGTTGGCGTCCAGGTTCTTTCCCAAGGCGCGCAACACCTCTGAAGCGATTCCTGCGGCGGTCGACGACGACGACCCCAGCGGCATGACGACAGTCGACAGGTCGGCCTCCGCCAGGCGGCCGATCGCGGTGGCGGGGACGCCGACCGGTGCCTCCATCACCAGGACGGGCGCGCTCACTGAACCCAACCCTGCCGCATGAGGGCGGTGCGGACCTCCGACTGGTCGAGCGGCCCCTCAGGGGCGGCGGTTTCGCCGCGCTGCATGGCGATGACCTCGAAGAAACTCACCCACTGACGAAGTTCGCCGCGGAAGTACCGAAGGTCCAGGGTCTGCAGCATGGACGGATCGGCGTCCACGGTGCGGGTCTCGATGACCGCGAGGGCCTCATACAGCGATTTCCCGGCGAGCGGCTCCACGTCGCAGCGGGCGCCGATGCGGGAGTCGATCTCGGGCACGACCCTCAGCGCCTTCTTCAGGTCGTTCCCGACGAGGACCATGGTCACTCCGTTGCCGCGTGCAACGTCGACTTCGTTCCAGATGCCGGTCAAGACGCGCAGGCCCCGCGTGCTGACGTGATGCGCGTCATCGATAAGCAGGGTGACGTCGTGAGCGAGCACGTGCGCCACGATGTCGTCCATGATCCGCCGCTCGGTTCCGAGGGCTGGCGTGCGAGTGATGCACTCCCAGATGGCGCTGAGCATGGCCTTCACCGAACCGACGTCCGGCATGAGCACGTAGACGACCTGACTCCCGAGTGCACGAGCGGCTTCCGCCGCCGCAGTCGTCTTGCCGACGCCCAGCGGCCCCGAGATCGCGGCCATCCGGTGCAGCCTGACGGCGGTCTGGGTGGCCATCTGGATGCGCCGCACGAACGGCGTGCTGGCAAAGCGCTGTGGCCGAACGGGGAGGCTTCCGCGCATGGCGAGGCGTCATGCCTAGGCGGCGTGCGGAATCATTGAGGAGTGCTTCGGCGATCTGACCCTCGTGGAGGCGCACCTCGTTCAGGTGCTCGACGACCATCGCGCGGTCTTCGCGGGTGCATCCCGTGTCCATGACGGTCACTGGTCGCTCCCGTGGACGGCCTCGGCGGATGCGAGTGGATCGGCGGACGTGGGCGACAGCCGCGAGAACGTGCCGTCGGCACGAACCAGGGCTGCGCAGTGCAACGAACCGATGGGCAGAAGGCGAACCCCGGCGAAGTCGGCGCCGAAGTGGCCCTTGCCGCCGCGGGCGTAGCGCGCGGCCTGGTCCACCCATGAGGGGGTCAGGACACCGACCGGCCTGTTCACCGTCTTGACCTCGTCGAAGAAGACGCGGCCGTCCAGGTGCTGCCAGGCGAGGTCTACGCGCCCGTTGCCGGTGTCGAACTCGCAACCCAGCAAAGACCAGCCTGTTGGGGCCAACCGACGGAGATACGTCGCGGCGTGTCCAGCAGCGGTGGACAGGAGCACGCGGCGGCGGTTGGCGTTGTCGCCGTCAACGAGGGCTCCAGCCAGGTCGTGAATGCGCTCGGGCAGAGTCACGGGGGTGAGCCGGGGCAACTCGCGAACCAGCATCGCGATGAGCGCGTGGGTAAGGATCCCGGCGTCCTGCGGCCGATAGCCAGACAGGGAACGGGGGAGGGCAAACGGCGGCACAAGGACTCCCAGCGTGTTCGACTCGTCGCTCTGCGGGGACGGGCGTGCATCACCCGTCGGCTGACGGGGTGACGCGCTCGCTGGTGCACTGGCACTTGTTGCGCATGGCTGCTCCTTTCCCTGCTCAGCGGCGACCGCTTCTGTGTGGCCTGCACGCGGAGGAAAGAGAAGCACAACAGCATCGCCGATCCTGTTAGTTGAGATGGGCCGCCCGTACCGACGACGCGAGATGCTCCCGATGTCGCGAACAGTCGCCCGAGGCGATGTCTCGGACTTTGCCGGGGCCTTCTTCCTCGTTGTCATGTGGATCAAGGTCGGCGAAACGCCAACCGTCCGGTCCGCGAAGATGACAAACATGACGGCGCGCCTTGCATACATCGCGTCAAGCGCCCGCTAGGCTCCAGAGCCATCAGCCCAGGTCAGCGCCCTGATGTGGCCCCTACCGCTCGCCGTGGAGGGTCTGGGCGGTCTGTCCAACTCACCGACGGGGGTGTCATCTTTGCCGCTTGTAGCCGGGCACAAGTACGAAAGCCCCATGCTTATCCCGGACAGTTCAATGCCGACCCGGAAGTCTGTGCCCGTGCGTGAGATCCCTCTAGCGGATGATCGCAAGAGATTCGGCGCACGAACCGGAGTCGATGGGACTCGGTGGTGCTACTCCTGTAACACCACGCTAGACGCGGCCGGAGGTCCGAGTTTCTGCTCGCCATGCCAGGTGACCCGCAACGCGATGTCTCAGGCCAGGCGTCGGTCGAACAACGCCGTTCCGCTCAGCCGGAGCGAGGCGGAAGCCATCGTCGCCAGAGCCGATGCTGTCATGGCCGCTCTTACCGCAGCAATGGTCAACTTTGAGCGGCCCTACATGAACAACACCTGGATCGACCGACTGATGCTCAGCATCAAGGACCTCGTCCGTGATGTTCAGCCGCTGAAGCGGCGACTCGCACCTCCTCCGCGAACGAGCGACTCGCGACGCGAAGTGACCCCATGACCAGCCCCGGTCCCATCGGCAGCGCTGGATCACAAAGCACCAGTGGCGCAACCGCTCCTGCAGGCGTCTCGTACGCCGTCATGGCCGCGATCTCGGCCTTCGGTGCAGCAGTGAAACCGCGGCTTGCTGGACAGGGGCAGCCGGAGGACCAGTTGCGTGGACCGCTGGAGACCCTGCTCCAATCGGTAGCGAGCGCGCTGGGGTTGAGCCTCGTGTCTCACGGCGAGTCGTCTCTGGCGGACTTGAAGGTGCGCCCCGACTACGCCATCGAGATCAACGGTGCCGTCTGCGGCTACCTGGAGGTCAAGGCCGACGGCAAGGGCGCCGACCCCAGCGCCTGGAAACGGACGTCTCACGACTACCGACAGTGGGAAAAGTTGCGGCCTCTGCCCAATGTCCTCTACACCGACGGCAATGAATGGGCGCTGTACCGTGCCGGGGACCGAGTGGGCGAAGTGGTCCGCCTCGAAGGCAACATCAGAACTAGTGGCTCGGACCTCGCGACGGCGGACGGCGCCCTCGCGATCATCCTCAGTGACTTCCTCCAGTGGTCTCCCACGCCTCCCAGGACCCTGAATCAACTGGTCAGTAGCGTTGCGGGTCTGTGTCGCATCCTCCGTGATGAGGTGGCCGACGCCCTCAAGGCTGAAAAGAAAACCGGTGGAGCATTCACCCGCCTCGCGGGGGACTGGCGGGAACTCCTCTTCCCCGACGCGACCGACGCGCAGTTCGCCGATGGATACGCCCAAGCGGTAACGTTCGCCCTGCTACTCGCCCGCGTTGAACGCATTGACTTCACTGGACAGTCTGTCAGCGAAGTTGCGCGCCTCCTCGGCAAAGAACACTCGCTGATGGGTAAGGCCCTGAGCATCCTGACGGATGATTCCCTCGGCGAACTATCACTCACCTTGGACACGCTTGTTCGTGTAGTTGGCGTGGTCGACTGGGCTCGCTTCGAGAAGGGGAAGCGCGACCCCTACCTGTATCTCTATGAGCACTTTCTCGAAGTGTACGATCCTGAACTGCGAAAGGAAACCGGCTCCTATTACACGCCGGTCGAAGTGGTCGACAACATGGTTCGATTGACGGACTCGCTCCTGCGGTCACGTCTAGCGCAGCCGCTGGGTTTCGCCTCAGACCAAGTTGTGGTTGTCGATCCCGCCATGGGTACCGGCGCCTACCTGTTGAGCATCATCGAGCGGGCCGCCGACGCCATCGCCAGAGAGGAAGGCGACGGGGCCGTCGGGCCGCGCCTGCGCAAGATGGCGCAGCGGCTCATCGGCTTCGAGAAGCAGGCGGGTCCTTATGCCGTCGCTGAACTCCGAGGCTACGAAGCACTGCGCCGTCACAATGCCGAACTCCCTGCGGATGGTCTTCGAATCTACGTCGCAGACACGCTTGATGATCCGTACGGCGAAGAGGCGCATATCTTCGCGGGTATGGAGCCCATCGCCCGGTCCCGTCGTCTCGCGAACAAGGTAAAGCGCGAGGAACCGGTGATGGTCGTCATCGGAAACCCGCCGTACAAAGACAAGGCCAAGGATCTGGGGGGATGGATCGAAGGCGGTAACCCCAAAGCGAACCAGCCGCCGCCCCTAGACGCTTTCCGGGCGCCGGGCAACGGAAAATACGAGAAGACGCTACTCAACCTCTATGCCTACTTCTGGCGCTGGGCGACCTGGAAGGTCTTTGACCCCGCGTCTCCCGCTGGAGTCATCGCCTTCATTACCCCGAGCGGATACCTGTCTGGCCCCGGATTCCTCGGCATGCGTGAGTACATGCGGCGCCAGGCCGATGAAGGTTGGATCATCGACCTAACACCTGAGGGGCACCAGCCGCCGGTGAACACGCGCGTCTTCCCCGGCGTGCAGCAACCTCTCGCGATCGCAGTCTTCGCCCGGTACGGAGCCGCGCGACCGGACATCCCGGCGACAGTGCACTACCGGACCGTCGAAGGCACTCGGCGGGACAAGTTCGATCGCCTGGCGGAGATCGACTTGTTCGGCGGAGACTGGGGTCAGGCGCCCACCGAGTGGGGGGCACCCTTCCTTGCCAACGACAGGCCCGGCTGGGGGTCGATGCCCGCCCTTGGCGACTTGATGCCATGGAGAACTGGGGGCGTCCACCAGCAGAGAACTTGGGTCAACTCGCCAGACCAGGACTCGCTTAGGCAGCGGTGGGTAGCGTTCGTCACGGCCGAATCGGCGGACAGGGCGCGGCTCCTCAAGGAAACGCGCAGCCGCAAGGTGACGTCCAACGTGGCGCCGCTGGGCGGGGGAGACGTGCCACTGCCTATGTCCGAAGAGACGTCCCACGACGTACCGATCGTGCGGTATGCGTTTCGGTCGTTCGACCGTCAGTGGCTCATTGCCGATAGCCGGGTCATCGATATGCCTGGGCCTGATCTGTGGCGTGTCCGTGGCGATAATCAGGTATGGGTAACCGAATCGCACGCTGAATCTATCGATTCGGGCCCTGGGGTAGCGTTCTCTGCTTACATACCAAATCTGGACCACTATCACGGTCGCGGCGGACGCGTTCTTCCGTTGTATCGAGACCCGGTCTCTTCAGTGCCAAACCTGGCGCCGGGGTTGTTGCAGCATCTCTCATCCGTGCTCGGCGTCACGACGACGCCAGAGGACTTCCTCGCCTACGTTGCGGCTGTCACTGCGCACCCCCGGTACGCGGAGACCTTCCGCGAGGACCTGTCCGTGCCGGGGGTCCGTGTCCCACTAACTTCGTCATACGACCTGTGGGACAAAGCAGTGAGGGTGGGGCGCGAGGTGTTGTGGCTTCACGCGTACGGCGAGCGGTTCACCGACCCCTCCTCGGGGCGGTCCGCTAGCCCACCGCGCCTTCCCGAGGACCGGCGTCCGAAGGTCATCGTTGGAATCCCGCAAACTGAGGATGGAATGCCGGATGAGATGAGGTACGAGGCCGAAAGCCAGACGCTCGCGGTCGGCAACGGCCTCATCGGGCCTGTTCCCGAGCGAGTCTGGTTGTACGACGTCAACGGGATGCGAGTTCTCCGCAAGTGGTTCGGCTACCGCAAGAAGAACGCGGCGGGTCGAAAGTCAAGCCCGCTGGACGACGTGCGCCCGAAAACCTGGTCGCCCGATGCCACTACCGAACTGCTCAACCTCCTGAATGTATTGGGCGGGCTCGTGGCGCTGGAGGAGCGGCAGGCCGATCTGCTGGCACAAGTCGTGGTTGCCCCTCAGGTCACGGTCGCCGACCTTATGAGCGCGGGGGTGTTCCCCGTGCCGGAGGAGGTCCGGAAGTTGTCCAAGTTGACGCCCTCGGTTGACGAGGCGCCCGGACTCTTCTGATCGATGTTGACGGCTGTTGCGGCGACGATTCGTGGAAGAACCCGCACCGCAGGGCCTGCGCCTACGACACACAGGCGTCCCGTGGACCCACTCGGCCCGACTATCCACGAGCGTGCCATTGCTGGTCATCCAAGCGGCGTCGGCTGTCTGAGTGCGACGCTGCTAATCCCAAGGAGTCAACGTGTCAACGAAGTTCGGGCATCACCCGTGGACCGTGCAGGAACTCGTTGCCGGCGTCGACAAAGGGAGTGTGCGTCTGCCCGACATCCAGCGCCCCTTCGTTTGGCCGAACGCAAAGGTGCGCGACCTCATCGACTCGATGTACCGGGGCTACCCGGTAGGAGAGTTGATGTTTTGGGCGAACAAGGATGGCGAGCACACCAAGGCGATCGGCCATGGCGCTAAGACGCAGGACGCGTCCATGCAGGTCGTCGATGGTCAGCAACGCCTGACCAGTCTGTATGCGGTGGTGAAGGGACTGGAGGTTTGGCGGGAGGATTACAGCCGCGAGCGCATCGCGCTCTCATTCAACCCGCTGACATCCCGGTTCGAGGTGCCTACCCCGGCATTCTTGAGGTCCGCTGAGTGGGTTCCCGACATCACGGCCGTGTTCCAGGACCCGATTCAAGCGCGGTACGACTACCTCGACCGACTCCGCAAGGATGACAAGCGGACCGTCGACAGTGCGTTGGAGCGCCAGGTCGAAGTGTCGATGCAGCGGTTGGCGAAGTTGCAGGACTACTCGTTCCAGGTCGTCCAGATCAAGGAGGAGGTCTCGCGAGAGACCGTCGCCGACATCTTCGTCAGGATCAACAGCGAGGGCGTTGCCCTGTCAGCGGCGGACTTCATCCTCACCTGGCTGAGCGTCTTCTGGGAGGAGGGCCGCAGTGATCTGGAGGTGTGGGCCAGGAACTCTAGGTTCACACCGTCCGAGGTCACCCAGATCCTCGGCGAGAAGACCGCTTGGTCACCTCACAACCCGTACATGTCCTTCGACCCCGGACAGATCCTCCGGGTCTCTGTTGCCGTCGGGTTGCGGCGAGCCAAACTGGCAGACGCCTACAACTTCCTTCGCGGCCGTGACCCTCGCAGTCGGGAGATTGATGCCTCTAAGCGAGAGGCCGCACTCGCTGACCTGAAGGCTGGACACTCGCAGGCCCTGAAGCCCCTGCACTGGGACGAGTTCCTGAAGGTGCTGGAGCGTGCTGGGTTCCGGTCTCGCGACATGATCACGTCGAAGAACACGATCCTGTACTCCTACGCGCTGTGGATAATCGGGCGTACTGACTTCGGGGTCCCGGTTGATGAACTCCGTGAGGTCATGGCCCGCTGGTTCTTCATGTCGCAGATCACCGGCCGGTACACGAACAGCCCCGAGACCCGCATGCAAGAGGACCTGAACCGCCTCGACGGCCTCGCCTCCGGGGCGGAGTTCGTCAAGGTCTTGAACGAGCAGATTGACGCGGCCGTGCCGGAAGACTGGTGGCGGGTGACGCTCATCGACGGGCTCAATACCTCATCAGGTGGGGCTCCCGCCTACGTCGCCTACATTGCGGCGCTGAACATCCTCGACGCCGACGTACTGCTGGCAACGTCGAAGGTGAAGGACTGGATCAACCCCCGGCGGGCGGTCAAGGGCATCGAACGGCACCACCTGTTTCCCCGTGACTACCTCGTCACCGAGTTGGGCCTGAAGGACAACAAGAAGATCAACCAAGTCGCCAACTACGCCCTTGTTGAGTGGTCCGACAACATCACCATTTCCAACCAGCCGCCGAAGAACTACTGGCCCCAAGAGGTGGACGACAAGAACATCGAGGAGAAGCGCCGGGTTCGACAGGAGGAGTGGCACGCTCTGCCGGACGGCTGGATCAGCCTGGGTTACGACGAGTTCCTGCACCAACGGCGCCGCCTGATGGCGAACGTCATCCATGAGGGATTCAAGCGGCTCACCGACCCCAACTACGAGCCGGACCTCACTCGGCCCGATGTCGCACCGACGGTCGAGGTGCTCGCCCTGCCAACGTTCGAGCACCTCGTTACGTCCGGGGTTATCCCGGTCGGCACGCTGCTGACTCCGGTCGACCCCGACCGCCCCACCATCGCCGAGGTCACCGAAGACGGCTACATCAAGGTCGGCGAGCACCTGTGCGAGACCGTCGACCGTGCGGCGAAGGAAGATCAGGCCGACGTGGAGTCCGGATGGAACTACTGGCAGGCCCACCTTGACGGGCGGGATGAGCCCGTCGTTCTTGCAGACCTTCGTCAGCAGGGCGCGGCCCATCAGTAGCGCATCTGCGTCCTCCTCCTCGTCCCCCAAGCAAGGGTTCACCATGCCGCCTCTCCACATACCGTCCGAAGAAGAAGTGCTTGCGCAAGGCTTCGCCTTCAAGCCGTCATGGTGGCGCCGCTACGTCGAACCGCCGTGGTGGCCCGAGGCGCTGGACCGGCTCCCCGAGGTCCCAAGTCGGCCTGGCTACCGGCGAATAACGCGCCGCGACGTGTTCGCCTTGTCGGTTGACCCCACGCCTGAGGGCCGGGTGGGCCTCCTGCTCGGTGCGTACATCTGGGGGACCGGCGAGAGCGCATTCCTCGTCGGTCGTCGCGTCCGCTCCTTCACGCGCACGCCGCTAGAGGCCGTGGGGAAGCGCCTGGTGACTGCTGCCGACCTGCTGCACACCGCCGGGCCGATCGCCGCTTACGAGAGCCTGCTGTCGCGGCAGGCCAACCACGTGAAGTTCTTGGGACCTGCCTTCTTCACCAAGTTCCTCTACTACGCGGGCGGACTACAGCCCACCATGCAGCCGCAGCCCCTCATCATTGACAAGTTCGTTGCTCGCGCCCTCAACGCCAACTTCGACGGATGGGTGCTGAGAGACAACGGCTGGTCCGGTGCGACCTACGGCCGATACCTCCGGTTCGCTGCCGAGATGGCCGAACTGGAAGGCCCTCCCGCCACTCCCGCCGGTGTCGAGTTGGCCCTCTTCAAGGCAAGGCCCTGACCTCCCTGCTCCGGTTCACCGGCTGCTACTCGCGGCTTCCCGCGCGGAACCAAGCAGCCCTCAGCCGGTCAGCCACACGAGTGAATGTGTCGGCTTCGGCTCGGACGGGGGTTGACACCACGCATCAAGCATCCGAACGTGTGTTCGATGCGTTGATGTGGAGGGAGGGGCGATGGGGCCTGCGGCCTGCACGAACGGCGGTGCGGCGCTGTCCTCGCCCGGCTCCGCTTCCCGGCAGTGGTGGACGTACCTTCCCAGACCGCAGCGAGGAATGCTTGATGGCGCGTCAACGACCGGAGTACGCCGCCGCAGTCGTCGTCGCATCAGAGGCGTTCCTCTTTGACATGCGGGTCTGGAAGCACATCCACCACGACCGTCAAGAGGTCGACTTCGACCAGATGCTGAAAGACACGACCTTCTCCGCCTCGGATCGCCTGATGCTGGAGATTGCGGCGAGCCTTTGGTCGAGCGGTGGGCATTCCACGATGCTTGGCGTGCTCGCGGAGCGGCTTGGTGACGAAAGGCTGGCGGTCATCCTGCGCGCACTCACCGTGGCGCGGGGTGCGACTCAGTCGTGGGCCTCCACTTCAGCGCCCGATCGACGCGAACCCACGCCCACGACCACGCCCACGCCCCCGTCTGCGCGGCAGGGCGCACCATCCTGCTGTGACGCCTCGGCCCACGGCCCCGGGAGCGGGGAGGCCGTGGGTCGCCGAGCCGGCTGTTCAGTGCTGGATCACGCTCGGGTCCATCCAGACGATCTCCCACAGGTGCCCGTCCAGGTCCTCGAAGCCGCGGCCGTACAGGGAGCCCTGGTCCATGGGCTCGCCGGACGGCTGCGCTCCGGCGCCGAGCGCCTTGCCGACCAGGTCGTCCACCTCCTGCCTGCTGTCGGCGGACAGGCAGAGGATGGCCTCGGTGTGCGTCGCGGTGTCGCAGATCTGCTTCGAGGTGAAGTCCTCGAAACGGTCCTCGACCAGGAGCATCACGATGATGTCTCGCCGACGACCATGGAGGTCGCGTGCTCGTCGGTGAACTGGGCATCGAACCCGCAGCCCAGCTCGGTGAAGAACTGGACGGACTTCCGTAGGTCCCTGACGGGCAGGTTCACGAAGACCTTGGTGCTCACGGGTCGTTCCCTTCGACGGTCGTGCCCGGTGCGTCCGAACGGGTAGACGACCCGGCCGGGCAGGACTCATCGGCCCGGTCACCACCCACGATCACCCCGCCGACCTCGCCGGCGACGGAGCGGAGCACGCGGTGGGACGGCCGATGGGCACTTCGAGATCATCGGACCGACGGCGACAGGCCGCGGAGGTACTGCTCCGAGCTGGTCGACCGGGAGCTCGACGCGAACAACCCACGGCACACGCCGGAGAGTGCCGTGGGTACCCGGTGTGACCGTCCACAGCCGACAGGTGAACGACCCCTCGGAGCGCCGGCGCCCAGGGCGACCCGCCGCGGCACCGGCAGCCGGGGCGTCTCGCATCGGGCGCACGGGCGGAGGGAACGGCGGTGCGGCGCACCGGCCCCGATACCGGCCGCCCGCAAGGACCGAGTCCTTCGTCTTTGCGGCCGGGCGTCGAGACCGGCTCAAGGTCCGTACCGAACCTACCGACGACATCACCAGTGATCTTGAGGAGATCCTCAGAAATCACCCCGCTGTGCCGGTACGGGCCGCAGCCGGTTACCGATCAAGGTGGGGCATGAGCAAGCTTCTGGGTATGCGGCGCCACATCCGGTGGGTGGCGTCGCTCCTGACGGTGAGCGTCGGACTGTTCGCCCTCGCGGGCGGCAGCGCGCAGGCACAGGTCACCCTGACGCCGCTGACCTCGGAGGCCTTCACCGGGGCCACCACGGCGGATCCCGGCTGGTTCCGGCCGTCGGCCGCCGGCAACGCGGCCTGCCTGACCGCGGGCGCGAACACGAGCCAGCTGCCCATCAAGGGCTGCGTGAGCCCCGCGACGGACGCGGTGGGCGACGGCGCGCTGCGGCTGACCGGCAACGGCGGCAACCTCGTCGGCACGGTCTTCAACACGACGAGCCTGCCGACCGCCCAGGGCCTGCACGTCAAGTTCAACACCTACCAGTGGAACGGCCTCACCAACCCGGGTGCGGACGGCATCAGCTTCATCCTCGCCGCCACCGACCCGGCGAACCCGGCCCCGCCGGCGGCGACCGGTCCCAACGGGGGCTCCCTGGGGTACAGCGCCACCAAGCCCAGCACACCCGGCGTGTCCTACGGGTACCTCGGCTTCGGCCTGGACGTGTACGGCAACTTCCAGTCGTCCAACTTCGGCGGTACCGACTGCCCGGCCAGCCCCGCCGTCGAGCAGAGCATCACGGTGCGCGGACCGGGCCACGGCATGAACGGGTACTGCAAGTTGGGCACCGCCGTCGCCACCGGCGGACTGGACTCCCGGACCGCGACCACCCGGCCGTCGGCAGTCCCGGTCGAGGTCGTCATGAACCCGGGCCCGGCGACCACCACGGCCTCCGGGCTCGCGGTCGGCGCGATGAGCTGGCTGCTCCAGGTGACCACGATGAACGGCACCGTGCAGACCCTCACCGGGGCACTGCCGACGAGCACGACCCTGAGTGGCTACAACTTCCCGGCCTCCTACTTCGACCCGGTCACCGGCCTGCCCTACCAGCTCACGTTCGGCTGGGCCGCCTCCACCGGCGGAAGCAACGAGATCCACGAGATCAACATGCTCCAGTCCTCGACGCTGAACGGCCAGCTGCCGACGCCGACGCTGGCGATGACCGACAACCAGAGCGGCAAGCTGCTGGCCGGCAACCGTGCGGTCGTGACGGTCACCCCGAGCCTGAGCGCGACCGAGGGTGCGGAGAGCCGGCCCGTCACGGTCACGACGACCTTCCCGACCGGGCTCACCCCCGGCACGGTGACCGGTAGCGACTACGTCTGCACGATCTCCGGGCAGACCGCCAGCTGCACCTACACCCCGGCCGAGCCCGTGGCGCCGGGCGCGGCCCTACCGGCCCTCCACCTCCCGGTGACGATCGCGTCCGGGCTCACCGCGGGCAGCTACAGCATCGCCTCGAAGATCTCCTCCACCGACGCCAAGCCGGCGCAGACCAGCCACACCGTGGCGGTCGGGACGCTCGCCGCGACGGCCACCCCGGCCTCGGTGGTCTACGGCACGGGGGACACCCTGGCCATGACCGGGCTGCCCGGCAACGCCACCGGCTCGGTCGTGTTCACCACGGGCGCTACGGAGCTGTGCACCGCCACGCTGCCCACCACCAGCTGTGTCAGCCCGACCGACGTGGCCGCCGGTTCCCATGCCGTCACCGCGACCTACTCGGGCGACGGGGCGTACGGCCCCCAGGCCGCGACGACGTCGTACACCGTGACGAAGGCGACCGCCTCCTTCACCGCCGCCGCCAGCCCCGCGACCGTCGCCTACGGGACACCGGACACCCTCTCGGTGACCGGGATCCCGGCGGGGGCGACCGGCACGGTGACGTTCGCCTCGGGCGGGACCGCGCTGTGCACGGCCACGCTGCCGGCCACCTCGTGCGCGACGGGTGCCGGGCTGGCGCCGGGCTCGTACCCGGTGACGGCGACCTACGCCGGAGACGGCAACGTCACGGGCTCGTCGGCTACGGCCACCTTCGCCGTGACGAAGTCGGCGACCTCGTTCACCGCCGCGGCGAGCGCGTCGTCGGTGCAGCACGGCACGGCCGACACGCTGTCGGTGACCGGGATCCCGGCGGGGGCGACGGGCACGGTGACGTTCGCCTCGGGCGGGACGACGCTGTGCACGGCCACGCTGCCGGTCACCTCGTGCGCGACGGGTGCCGGGCTGGCGCCCGGCTCGTATCCCGTGACGGCGACCTACCCGGGTGACGCCCACTACACCGGGTCGACGGCCACCACCAGCTTCGCGGTCACCAAGGCCGACACGTCGCTGACGGCGGGCGCCACCTCGCCGTCGGTCGTGTACGGCTCGACGGACACGCTGACCCACAGCGGGCTGCCGGCCGGGGCGACCGGCACGGTCACGTTCACCTCGGGCGGGACGACGCTGTGCGCGGCGACGCTGCCGACCACCTCGTGCACCACCTCGGCCGTCCTGGCCGCCGGGACCTACCCGGTGACGGCCACGTACTCCGGCGACGCGAACCACCGGGGCACCGACGGCACCACCACCTTCACCGTCACCAAGCGGGGCTCGTCCGCGCTCGCGGCGGCGGCCACCCCGGCCTCGACGTCGTACGGTGTCGCCGACACGCTGTCCTTCACGGGCCTGCCGGCGGACGCGACCGGCACGGTCACGTTCGTCTCCGGCGGGAGGGCCCTGTGCGCGGCGACGCTGCCGGTCACCTCCTGTGGCGCACCGGCCGACCTGGACACCGGCACCTACGCGGTCACCGCGACCTACTCCGGTGACGACAACCACGACGGGTCCACGGCCACGGCGCGCTTCACCGTCGTCCAGGCCGAGACCGCGCTGAACGCGGGGCGGGGCAGCGCGAGCGTCACCTACGGTGGCGCCCAGACGCTGTCCTACGACGGCCTCCCGGCGGGAGCCACCGGCACGGTCACCTTCGCCTCCGGCGGGAAGACCCTCTGTACGGTGACGCTGCCCGAGACCTCCTGCGGCACCCCGGCGGACCTCGGCACGGGCACCTACCCGGTGACCGCCGCCTACTCCGGCGACGCCAACCACGAGGGCAGCGGCGACACGACCGGGTTCACCGTGACCAAGCGGGCCTCGACCGGATTCGCGGCCGCCGCCACCCCGGCGTCCACGGTCTACGGCACCCCGGCCACGCTGTCCTTCACGGGGCTGCCGGCCGGAGCCACCGGAACGGTGGAGTTCGTCTCGGCCGGTGCGACGCTGTGCACCGTGACGCTGCCGGCGACGTCCTGCGCGACTCCCGCCGGCCTGGGCACCGGGACGTACCCGGTGACCGCGACCTACCCCGGTGACGGCAACCACGAGCAGGCCACCGACGCGACGGGATTCACCGTCACCAAGGCGGCGAGCCCCTTCGACGCCGGCGTCGGTGCCGAGACCGCGCCCGAGGGCACCCGCATCGTCCTGACCGCGACGGGGCTGCCCGCCGGCGCGACGGGCACCGTGGCGTTCTCCGCGGGCGGGAAGGTGCTGTGCACCGCCACGCTCCCGGCGACGGGGTGCGCCACGAAGGCGACGCTGCCCCCGGGCACGTACCGGGTGAGGGCCGCCTACTCCGGCGACGCCGACCACACGGCCTCCAGCGCGACGACCCAGTTCGTCCTCACGGCCGTCGAGGAGGACACGGTGACGACGAGCAGCCCGCCCGGGGCGACCACCAGCACCGCGATCCCGGGGGCCGAGACGGCGCGCAGCGTGGAGATCACCGGCGACCCCGCACACGGGACGGCCACGATCGTGGCCGGCCGGGTCGTGTACACGCCGGTAGACGGTTTCGTGGGCACCGACACCGTGACGGTCCGGGTGGTCGATGCCGACGGCACGGTCCGGGTGATCACGATCAAGGTCCACGTCGCCGGCCCCGGCGCCCAGGCCCGGAGCTTCCTGCCGACGACGGGCCGCGCGGTGATCCTGCCCGCCCTGGTCGGCGTCACGATGCTCCTGGTCGGGTCCGCGGTCGCGCGGGGCGCCCGTCGGCAACGCGCCTAGCTGTGCTGATCGGAAAGGTTGGTCAAGCGGGTGATGGGTGGGTGTCCTCCGATGGCGGTGTGGGGCCGGTGGTGGTTGTACTCGTGGAGCCAGCCGGGTAGGGCCTTGCGGCGGTGCGTCTCGGTGACGTAGAGCCGCCGGAAGGCCCAGCCCTGGGCGAGGGTGCGGTGGAACCGCTCGATCTTCCCGTTGGTCTGCGGCCGGTAGGGCCGGGTGAACTTCGGGGTGATGCCGAGCTCGGCGCAGGCGGCCCGCCAGGCCCGGGCCCGGTAGCAGGCCCCGTTGTCCGACAGGACCCGTTCGGTGGTGACGCCGCGGGCGGTGAACCAGGCCACCGCGCGCCGCAGCACGCCGATCGCGGTGGTGGTGGTCTCGTCGTCGTGGATCTCGGCGTAGGCGATCCGGGAGTGGTCGTCCAGGACGGTGTGCACGAACGCGGTGCCCATCTTCGGGTTGTGGTGCCGGTTGCGGGGCTTGCCGGGCGTGGCGGCGCGGTGCCGGTCGCCCTGGGCGCGGCCGACGAACCGCCAGCCGCCGCCGTCGGGGATGTTGCCGAGCTTCTTGACGTCGACGTGCAGCAACGCCCCGGGCCGGTCGTGTTCGTAGCGGCGGACCGGTTCGCCGGTGTGCCGGTCGAGGTGGGACAGCCGGTTGAGCCGGCACCGGGTCAGCACCGCGTGCACCGTCGAGGGGGCCACCCCGACCCGGTCGGCGATCTGCACCGGTCCCAGGCGCTGGCGCCACCGCAGGTGCACGATGCGGCGCACCACCGGCGCCGGGGTCCGCCGGGGCGAGTGGTGCGGCCGTGAGGACCGGTCGGCCATCCCGGCCGGCCCGGCTTGGCGGTACCGGTCGGCCCACCGCTTCGCGGTCGGCCAGGACACGTCATAGCGCTCCGCCGCCCGGGCCACCGGCCAGCCCTCGTCGACGATCAACTGGGCCAGCCGCAGCCGGGCGCGTGGGGTCAGGGCCGCGTTAGCGTGGGACACGAAGACCTCCCGGTGGTCGTGAAGTGGTCGCCTTCAGCAGCTCCACTCCACCCCGGGAGGTCTTCGCCCATCAAGCACCGTCAGATCGTGTCGTCACACGACCTCGACCAACGTCTCCGATCAGTACAACTAGCAATCGCCCCGTGACCGGTGTGCGTCACTCCCCGGCCGGCAGCACCGGACCTCGGGTGTCGCGCCGCAGCGGGTGGTCGGCGGGGATCTCGACGAGGACGATCCGGACGCCGTCGGGGTCCTCGACCCACATCTCGACCAGGCCCCACGGTTCGGTGCAGGGTGGCCGCACCACCTCGACACCGGCCGCGCCCAGCCGCCGGTGTTCGGCGTGGACGTCGCGTACCTGCAACCAGAGCGCGGCCCCCGGGCCGGGCGGCTCCGTGGAGCGCCCGGACACCTCGAGGAAGCCACCGCCGGCGAAGAAGACGAGGCCGGGGTTCTCCGGCGGTCCGAACTCGCGGTAGACAGGCAGCCCCAGCTGGTCGCGGTAGAAGCGGCGGCTGCGGGCGGGATCGGTGGGGTGGATCAGGATGCGGCTGCTGAGGACGTCCATGCCGGTGATCGTCTCAGCCGCGTGCGGGAGATGCGGAGCCCGACGAGGGGCCCGCCGGTGCGGCGGGCCCCTCGTCGGGTCGGGCAGACGGTTCGCCGGTGTGGCGGCCCCCGTCGGTCAGGCGGCGTTCAGGTAGGCGATGGCCTCGTCGCGGCTGCCGACATTCTTCATGTTCACGCCCGCGTTGGACTGCAGCCGCTTCATCTGCATGGCGAGCACCGCCTTCGGGACGACCAGGGCGACCCGGGAGGCGCCCTGCGCCATGGTGAGCGCCATCATCTTCTCGTGGCCGGCCGAGATGTCGTCGGCCTGCGGCGGGTAGTCCGACATGTCGCCGAGCAGCGTCCAGCCCGGGCGGCCCTGCCGGATGGCGGCGGTGTACGTGGACACCCACAGGGCCAGGTCCGCCGCGGTCCACTTGCCGTGCATCGAGAACTCGAGCCGGTTGTCGGCCTGGTTCCACGCGAGTTCGAACGGCTTGCTCATACAAGGCTCCTTGCTGTCCCGGTCGGGCCAGGGCCGGTGCGGTCGCCTCGTGCGACCGGCTGTACAAGGAGAGTCGGATGATCCAGATCACAGCTGACTGGGCCGATCGGGTGATCATGACGGCGATCTCAGGCGAACACCCCGTCCAGCCAGGTCTGCCACGCCCGGGTGGTCCGCTCCGGGTCGACGCCGTCGCGGTACAGGTGGTGACCCACGGCGATCGTCATACCCAGCGCGGCCCGGCCGTGGAAGCGGTACAGGGCATCGGACGTACGGATGCCCAGGAAGTCGGCGGCGAGGTAGTCGACGGTGCCCGCCAGCGGTTCGAGGCCGTCCGGGGTGACCCGGACGGCGTCGCCCGGGCCGACGGCCTCGGGCAGCCCGAGGGCACGCAGCAGGACGGGCCACGCGCTCGCGTCGGCGGAGGACTGCGGCGCCTCCGCCTCGATGTACGTCGCCGTGCGGCCGGGAAAGTGCCTCAGGTACTGCGCGAGCGTGTGCAGGTACATGTCCCAGCCCCGGCCGGTGATGCCCGCGAGCTCGTCGGTGGCCAGGCCACCGTGGACGAACCGCAACACCGTGCCGTCGGTTCCGGGCTCGATCCGGTACTCGAACGTCTGGGCCGCACCGCCCTCGGCCGCCGGGGTCCGGACCGCGAGCCGCGAGCCCGGTTCCCAGGCCGTGACCGTGTCGCTCGCGGGGTCCAATTCCATCGGCATGAACCACGCCGTCAGCCCCGGACCCGTCGCGACCGCCGCCCACACCTGCTCGGGTGTGGCCGGCAGGGCGACCTCCCTGCGGACCTCGAACTCCCCGCTCATGTCCCGCCGCCTCCGCTCAGGGGCCGATGTTGCTCATGACGTGCTTGACCCGGGTGTAGTCCTCGAACCCGTACATCGACAGGTCCTTGCCGTATCCGGACCTCCCGAACCCCCCGTGCGGCATCTCGGCGACCAGCGGGATGTGGGTGTTGATCCAGACGCAGCCGAAGTTCAGCGCCCGCGCCATCCGCATCGCGCGCCCGTGGTCCTTCGTCCACACGCTCGATGCGAGACCGTACTCGCTGTCGTTCGCCCAGCGGATCGCCTCGGTCTCGTCGGTGAACCGCTGCACGGTGATGACCGGCCCGAAGATCTCCTGCCGGATCGCCTCGTCGCCCTGGTGCAGTCCACTCACGACGGTGGGCTGGTAGAAGAACCCGGTGGCGCCCTGCCGCGCCCCGCCGGTGGCGACCGTCGCGTGACCGGGCAGCCGGTCCACGAAGCCGGCGACCCGGTCCAGCTGCGCGGCGCTGTTCAGCGGTCCGTACAGGACGTCCTCGTCGTCGGGTAGCCCGGTGCGGGTGGCCTTGGCCTGCGCCGTGAGCGCGTCGAGGAAGTCGTCGTGCACCCCCGGGCCCGCGAGCACCCGGGTCGCCGCCGTGCAGTCCTGCCCGGCGTTGAAGTAGCCGGCCGTCGCGATCGCCTCGGCCGCCGCCGCCACGTCGGCGTCGTCGAACACCACGACGGGCGCCTTGCCGCCGAGCTCCAGGTGGACCCGGGCGACGCGCCGGCTCGCCGCCTCGGCCACGGCCATCCCGGCCCGGACCGACCCGGTGATCGACACCATCTGCGGGATCTCGTCGCCGACCAGCAGCGCACCGGTGTCACGGTCCCCGCAGACCACGTTGAACACGCCCGCCGGCAGGTGCTCGGCGGCGATCTCGGCGAGCAGGGCCGTCGTCACGGGCGTGGTGTCGCTGGGCTTGAGGACGACCGTGTTCCCCGCGGCGAGCGCGGGCGCGAACTTCCAGACCGCCATCATCATCGGGTAGTTCCACGGCGTGACCTGCGCACACACGCCCACGGGCTCGCGCCGGACGAACGACGTGTGCCCGGCCAGGTACTCGCCCGCCGAGCGTCCCTCCAGGACGCGGGCCGCACCGGCGAAGAACCGGATCTGGTCCACCATCGGCGGGATCTCCTCCGAGCGGGTCAGCCCGAGCGGCTTGCCGGTGTTGCGGCTCTCCGCGGCGACCAGTTGGTCGGCGCGCTCCTCGATCGCGTCGGCGATCCGCAGCAGGGCGCGCTGGCGTTCGGCCGGCGTGGTGTCCCGCCACCCCGGGAAGGCGTCCGCGGCGGCGCGGGTGGCAGCCCTGACGTCCTCGGCGCCGGACAGCGGGGCGGTGCCGAAGACGTCGCCGGTGGTGGGGTCGATCAGGTCGGTCGTCCGGCCGTCGGCGGCGGCGCGGGCCGAGCCCGCGACGAAGTTGCGCACCGTGGTCACAGTCGCCTCCACGCCTCGGAGAGCACATCCCGCAGGATCTGCTCGATCTCGTCGAACTGGCTCTGGTCGCAGCCGAGCGGCGGCGCGAGCTGGATGACCGGGTCGCCGCGGTCGTCGGCGCGGCAGTACAGGCCGGCCTCGAACAGCGCCTTCGAGAGGAATCCCCGCAGCAGCCGCTCGGACTCGTCGTCGTCGAACGTCTCCTTGGTGTTCCGGTCCTTGACCAGCTCGATCCCGTAGAAGTACCCGTCACCGCGCACGTCGCCGACGATCGGCAGGTCGAGCAGCTTCTCCAGCGTCGAGCGGAACGCCTTCTCGTTGTCGAGCACGTTCTGGTTGAGCCGCTCGCGATCGACGATGTCGAGGTTCGCCATCGCCACCGCGGACGAGACCGGGTGGCCGCCGAACGTGTAGCCGTGCGGGAAGTAGTCGCTCCCGGTGAGGAACGGCTCCATCAGCCGGTCGCTGGCGATCATCGCGCCGATCGGGGAGTACCCCGAGGTCATGCCCTTCGCGCAGGTGATGATGTCCGGGACGTAGCCGAACTTGTCGCACGCGAACGTGGTCCCGAGCCGCCCGAAGGCGCAGATGACCTCGTCCGAGACGAGGAGCACGTCGTGCCGGTCGCAGATCTCCCGCAGCCGGGCGAAGTAGCCGGGCGGCGGCGGGAAGCAGCCGCCCGAGTTCTGCACCGGTTCGACGAACACGGCGGCGACGGTGTCCGGCCCCTCGGCCTCGATCGCGAGCTCGATCTGGTCGGCCGCCCACCGGCCGAACGCCTCGAGGTCGTCGCCGTGCTCGGGAGCGCGGTAGAAGTTCGTGTTGGCGGCCTTGTGCGCGCCCGGCACGAGCGGCTCGAAGTACTTCTTGGCGTCGGGGATGCCGGTGATCGACAGCGCGCCGTGCGTCGTGCCGTGGTAGGCCACGGCGCGGCTGATGACCTTGTGCTTCATCGGCCTGCCGGTGAGCTTGAAGTACTGCTTGGCGAGCTTCCACGCGGTCTCCACGGCCTCCCCGCCACCGGTGGTGAAGAAGACGCGGTTGAGGTCCCCGGGGGTGAGCGACGCCAGCCGCTCCGCGAGCTGGATCGCCTGCGGGTGGGCGTAGGACCACAGCGGGAAGTACGCGAGCTGGGAAGCCTGTGTCGCGGCGGCCTCGGCGAGCTCGGCGCGGCCGTGGCCGGCCTGGACGACGAACAACCCGGACAGCCCGTCGAGGTACCGCCGTCCCGCGTCGTCCCAGATGTACGCCCCCTCGCCCCGGGTGATCACCGGGACCGCGGCGGTGGCGTACGTCGAGTGCCGGGTGAAGTGCATCCAGAGGTGGTCGCGGGCCGAGGCGGCGAGTGCGCTGTCGTGCAGCCGCTGCCAGGCGGCGCCCGGCTCCTGCGGTGTGGCGGTCATCGGGCCCTCCCGTGGCTTGCGTGCAGTTCGCGGATTTCAGCGTTGTCTACGACGGATACCGTCGTCAAGAAGCTGGTGTGACGCGCTTGTCGTCGTCGGCGACCTCCGGCTCGGCCATCGGCTCGACGGGGCCACGGTAGAACGCCGGCATCCGCCACTCCAGGATCAGCATGACGACCACGCCGAGGAGCAGCGAGCCGATGCCGAGCAGGAACACGCCGCCGACGCCGCCGAACGACGTGTTCCCGTAGTCGGCCGCCCACATGTCCCGCGCGCTCTTGTAGAAGCACAGCGTCAGCACCGCGGCGCCGACCAGCGGCAGCACGCCCCGCGCCAGCAGCTGGCGCGCCGTGCGCATCTGCCGCCGGAACTGCCAGGCACACGCATAACCGGTGAGGGCGTAGTAGAACGCGATCAACAGTCCGAGCGCGGCGATCGAGTCGGCGAGCACGTTCCCGCTGATCGCCGCCAGCCCGACGTAGAACACCACCGAGGCGACGCCCATCGCGATCGTCGACGTGGTGGGGGTCTGGTACCGCGGGTGCATCTTCGCGAACGAGGCGGGGATGGCCCGGTGGGCGGCCATCGACAGCGTGGCACGGGCGGTCGGCAGGATCGTGGTCTGCGTCGAGGCGGCGGCCGAGGTGAGCACCGCCAGGATGAGCACCTTGCCGAACGTCGAGCCGAGCACCGCGTTGCCGAGCACGGCGAGCACGTCGCCCTGGTTGGCCTCGTCGGTGAGCACCGCCAGCCCGCCGTACGCCTGGCAGGCCACGGCGACCAGCACGTAGATCCCGAGCAGGAGGACGGTGGAGATCACCGCCGCCCGGCCGGGGGTGCGGGTGCGGTCGCGGGTCTCCTCGTTGACCGCGACGGCGGTGTCCCAGCCCCAGTAGATGAACACCGCGAGCAGCACGCCCGCCGACAGCGCGCTGAACGAGGGGATCTCGAACGGGTTGAACCAGGACAGCGACGGCCGGACGGCGCCCTCGCCGACCGAGCCGGTGTAGACCCGTACCAGCGCCACGACCGCGAACACGGCGAGCGCCACCAGCTCCACGGCGAGGAGCACGTACTGGAGCCGGGCGCTCACCTCGATGCCGCGGTAGCAGACGTAGGTCAGCACGGTGATCCACACCGCCCCCACCAGCGTGGTCCAGAACGTGCTCGCCGCCGGCCCGTCGGCCTCGAACAGCAGGAAGCCGTACTGGCCGGCGATCTGCGCCAGGTTCGCCATCACCACGACGTCGGCGACGACGATGCCCCAGCCGCCCAGGAAGCCGGTCCGCGGTCCGAACGCGGTCGTTGCCCACCGGAACGTCGTGCCGCAGTCGGGGTCGGCCGCGTTCAGCTCGCGGTATGCGTACGCGATGCAGAACATCGGCACGAACGCCAGCAGCAGCACGGCGGGGGACTGGAACGCCACGGCCGCCGCGACGAAGCCGATCGTGGCCGCGAGGCTGTAGCCGGGCGCGGTCGAGGACACCCCGATCACGATGCCGGAGAGCAGCCCGAGGGCACCCGGCTTCAGTCCCTTGTCGTCGTCGATGGCCGCCAGCTCTGCCACGGTTCCTCCCAATGAGAGCGTGTGGGGCACGGTTCTCGCAGATTCCGAGCCTCTACACAAGGGGTTCCGAAGAAGATCAACCCTTCCGTAACGAAGACCCTTGGTGTGGCAGGCTGCGCAGAGCACTCTGAGAAAGAGCGACCGGTCGTGAGGAGGACACCCGATGGCACCTGTACCGCGCCGGCACCGGAGCGGGCTCGCCCTGGCCCCCAGTCCGCCGGAGCTGCTGGACGGCGTGGGCAAGGCGATCCTGCGTGAGCTGCAGGAGGACGGTCGCCGGTCCTACACCGCGATCGCCGCCGCCGTCGGTCTCTCGGAGGCGGCCGTGCGGCAGCGGGTCAAGGCGCTGGTGGACAGCGGGCTGCTCCAGATCGTCGCGGTCACCGACCCGCTGACGCTGGGTTTCGGCGTGATGGCGAGCATCGGGATCTCGGTGACGGGCGACGCCCGGGTGGTCGCCGACGTGCTCAGCGAGATCGCCGAGGTCGACTACTGCGTGCTCACGTCCGGCCGCTACGACCTCCAGCTGGAGGTGGTCTGCCGGGACAACGAGCATCTGCTCACGGTCGTCAACGACCGTATCCGCCCGGTCGAGGGCGTCCGCGAGGTGGAGACCTCCATCTGCCTCCGGGTCCACAAGCAGACCTACAACTACGGGACACCCTGATGACACCCACCGCGAAGCCCGGTCCGCTGCTCCACCCGTTCGCGAAGCCCGGTGCCGACGACGGCAGCTTCCTCCGCCTGGTCCGGGGGGAGGGCGCGGTCGTCTTCGACGACGCCGGCAAGCGGTACGTCGATGCGATGGCGTCGCTGTGGCACTGCAACATCGGCCACGGCCGCAGCGAGGTGGCCGAGGCGGTCTCCCGGCAGATGCGCGAGCTGGAGACGTACCACCTGTTCGAGAAGTTCTCCAATGCCCGCGCGGACGAGCTCGCCGAGCGGATCGTGGCCCTGGCGCCGGTCCCGGACAGCCGGGTGTTCTTCACGAGCGGCGGCTCCGAGGCGGTCGACACCGCGATCAAGCTCAGCCGCGCCGCGCACGCGCAGGCGGGTAGGCCGGAACGCACGCTGATCATCAGCCGCGCCCCGAGCTACCACGGCGTGACCTACGGCGGGATGGCGCTCACCGGCCTGCCGCTGAACCAGAAGGACTTCGGCCCCGGCGTGGGCGATGTCGTGCAGGTGCCGAAGGACGACCTCGACGCGGTGCGGGTGGTGTTCCGTGACAACCCCGGTCGCGTCGCCGCGGTGTTCGCCGAGCCCGTCATCGGTGCCGGTGGGGTGTACCCGCCGGTGGACGGCTACCTGACCGGATTGCGTGCCCTGTGCGACGAGTACGGCGCGCACCTGGTACTGGACGAGGTGGTCTGCGGCTTCGGGCGGCTCGGCAGCATGTTCGGCGGGCAGCACTTCGGGGTCCGGGCGGATCTGACGACGTTCGCCAAGGCGATCACCAGCGGGTACGTGCCGCTCGGCGGCGTGATCGTCGCGCCCTCCGTCCACGAGCCCCTCGGGGCGGACCCGGACTACGTCTTCCGGCACGGCTACACCTACTCCGGACACGGCAGCGCCTGCGCGGCCGGGCTGGTGTGCCTCGACATCACCGAGCGCGAGGGCCTGGTCGAGCGGGCGAGTCACCTCGGGGACCGGCTCGGCCCGGCGCTGCGGGCGATCCGCGACGAGGGCCTGGTCGCCGACGTCCGCGGGGTCGGCGGGATCTGGGGCGTCGGCGTCCACGAGGGCGAGAACCTGGTCGGCGTCCGGGACCGCATGCTCGCGGCCGGCGTGATCGTGCGGCCGATCGCCCCGACCACCCTGGCGATCTGCCCGCCGCTCGTCATCGAGGACGCGGACCTGGACCTCATCCCCGCGACGCTGCGGGCCGCCCTGACGTGACGGCGCCGGACTACCGGCGCCTCAGCCTCTGGCACGACCGGTACCCCGGCTCCTGGGAGCCGCGTGCCCCGCTGCCCGGCGACGCCGCCGTCGACGTGGCGATCGTGGGCGCGGGCTACACCGGGCTCTGGACCGCGTACCACCTGATCCGGCAGGACCCCGGACTGCGGATCGCCGTGCTGGAACGGGAGGTCGCCGGCTTCGGCGCGTCCGGCCGCAACGGGGGCTGGTGCTCGGCGCTGTTCCCGGCCTCGTGGACGCGGATGCGGCGGGAGGCGACCGCGGCGCAGGTGACGGCGATGCAGACGGCCCTGGAGTCCAGTGTGGACGATGTGGGGCGGCTCGCCGGCGCGGAGGGGATCGACTGCGACTACACCAAGGGCGGCTCGGTGTCGCTGGCCCGCGGGCCGGCGCAGCTCGCCCGCGCGAAGGCACACGTGGCCGAGGCCCGGCGGCACGGGTTCGGGCCCGACACGCTGGACCTGATCGGCCCGGCCGAGGCCCGCCGCCGCGTCGCCGGGGCCGGCGCCCTCGGCGCCGTCACCACCCGGCACTGCGCCGCGCTCGACCCGGCTCGGCTGGTGCGCGGGCTCGCGACCGCGGTCGAGCGGCGCGGCGTACGGATCTTCGAGACGACGGCGGCCCTGCGCGTCGACCCCGGCCGGGTCGTCACCAGCCACGGCACCGTGCGGGCCGAGGTCGTCCTGCCCGCCACCGAGGGGTACACCGCGCAGCTGCCGGGCCGCCGCCGCGACGTCGCCCCGGTGTACTCGCTCATGCTCGCCACCGAGCCGCTGCCGTCCTCGGTGTGGGACCGGATCGGCCTGCGCGACCGCGCCACGTTCTCCGACGAGCGGCACCTGACGATCTACGGGCAGCGGACCGCGGACGGGCGGCTGGCGTTCGGTGGCCGGGGTGCGCCGTACCACTACGGCTCCCGGGTGTCGCCCGCGTACGACCGCGTCGACCGGGTGCACGAGGCGCTGCATGCCGTGCTCGTCGACCTGTTCCCGGTCCTGCGGGACGCCGCGGTCACCCACCGCTGGGGTGGGCCCCTGGGGGTGCCGCGCGACTGGTACCCGGCCGTCGGGTTCGACCGGAGCTCCGGGCTGGCATGGGCCGGCGGCTACGTGGGGGACGGGGTGGCCACGGCGCAGCTCGCCGGCCGTACCGTCGCGGAGCTGGTGCTGGGCCACGACACCGAGGTGACGCGGCTGCCGTGGGTACGGCGGCGCACCCGGCGGTGGGAGCCCGAGCCGCTGCGCTGGGCCGGGGTGAACGCGGTCACCGCGCTGATGACGCACGCCGACCGGTCCGAGCGGCGTACCGGCCGGCCGTCGGCCGCGGCGGCGGCCTTCTGGCGCGCGCTCGGCCACTGAGCCCGGCGTCCGCCGGTTGCACCACCGCGCCACCCTGTCCCCGTGCGGCGACGACGCCGCGACGCAGGGAGGGGCCGCGATGGGCCCGACATCGGTTCTGGTCATGGTTCTGCTGGCGACCGCGATCACCGGCCTCGCCGCCGCCACGGCGTCCCGCCGGCGCCACGGCGGACGTCCCGCCCGCGGCCGTGACGCCGGGCTGCTCGTCCTCGGACAGGTCCTGCTGGCCGCGCTGGTCGTCGCGCCCGCGCCGCCACCGAGCGCCCGGGCGTCGCTGCCGGACATACACCTGCGGGCGGCACGCCGCGTGGCCGGAACGCCCCCGGCAACGGCGCACCCCGTGCTCGGCACCGGCGGGCCGGGCAGTCTCGACGCGGCGCTCGCCGCGCTGCGCCGGTCCCGCCACCTCACCGGCAGCGTGGTCACCGACATCACCGTGCCGGGCCGCCGCACCGGGTACCGCTGGCCGGCCCGGGTGTACCTGCCGGCGCAGTACTTCTCGGCTACCTACGCCCGCCGAACGTTTCCCGTCGTGGAGCTGATCGCGGGGAGCCACTCCCGGCCGGGTTCGATCTTCGGCTCGCTTCCGCTGCAGAAGTCCTTCGACACCGCGATCGCACGTCACACGCTGCCGCCGGTGATCGGCATCGCCCCGACCCGGAACCCGGCGCCGATGCCGGACCGGCAGTGCATCGACGAGCCGCACGGCCACGCGGTCGCGACCTACCTCGGCGTGGACGTCCCGAGGTCGGTCCCGCACCTCCTACGGGCCCGCACGGACCGGGCGGGCTGGGCGACGATGGGCACGTCCAGCGGGGGGTACTGCGCGGCGGATCTCGCGCTGCGGAACCCCACGCGGTTCTCCACCGTGGTGAGCCTGTCCGGATACTTCTCCGGCCCGATCGACAACGTCCGGCAGGGCATGGTGGACCCGTCGCCCACCCCGGAGGAGCGGCTCGCGAACACCCCGATCCACCAGGTGCGGAACGTCACGCAGCCGATGTCGTTCGTACTGGTGAGCGCCCGCGATGACACCGAGGAGTACCGGGAGCTGATGAGGTTCGCCGCGGTGGTCCGGACCCTGCCATCGGACGGCGTCAGCACGATCGTCACGCCGTCCGGTGGCCACAGCTCGGCGGCCTGGCGCCCCGTGATGTCACAGATCCTCGGCGGCCTGGGGCGCTGTCTCACCGGATGAGTCAGCCCCAGACCTCCTCCGCCGTCTCCACGACGAGCCGGAGCTTGGCGGCCTGCTCCTCCCGGGTCAGCGCGTTGCCCTCCACGGTGGACGAGAAGCCGCACTGCGGTGACAGGCACAGCTGCTCCAGCGGCACGTGCTTTGCGGCCTCGTCGATACGCCGCTTGAGCTGGTCCTTGTCCTCCAGCGCCCCGCGCTTGGTGGTGACCAGTCCCAGTACGACCATCTTGCCGGGCGGGACGAAGCGCAGCGGCTCGAAGCCGCCGGAGCGGTCGTCGTCGTACTCCAGGAAGAAGCCGTCCACGTCCAGCTCCGAGAACAGCGCCTCGGCCACGAAGTCGTAACCACCCTCGGCGGCCCAGGACGAGCGGAAGTTTCCCCGGCACATGTGGGTGGTGACGGACATCCCCTCGGGCCGGCCGGCGAGGGCGGCGTTGAGGTTGCGGATGTACAGCTCGTGCTGGTGCTCCGCATCGCCGCCCTGCTCGGCGACCAGCGCGCGCTGCGCCGGGTCGTTGAGGTACGCGAGGCTGGTGTCGTCGAGCTGCAGGTACGTGCAGCCGAGCTCGCCGAGCCTGCGCACCTCCTCGGCGTACGCGGAGGTGAGGTCGGCCCAGAACCGGTCCAGATCGGGGTAGACGCCGGAGTCGATGGCCGCCCGGCCGCCGCGGTAGTGGACCATGCTCGGCGACGGGATGGTCAGCTTCGGCGTCCCGGTCTCGACGGTGTCACGCAGGAACGTGAACGCGTCGGCGAAGATCGTGTCGTCCAGCGTGACCCGGTCGTGCACCCGCAGCGCGGCGGACTCGAAGTCCAGCTCCCCGTCGGCGTTCCGGAAGTGGACCGCCAGCTTCTCCGCGGTCCGGTCCACGCCGCCGAGCCGATAGATGAAGTCCATGTGCCACGAGGTGCGGCGGAACTCCCCGTCCGTGATCCCCCGTAGCCCGAGGTCCTCCTGCATCCGCACGGCCGCGCGGATGCTGTCGTCCTCGATCGCGCGCAGCTCCTCGGCCGCGAGCTCCCCGGCGGCGAACCGGGCGCGGGCTGCCAGCAGCGGCTCCGGCCGCAGCAGGCTCCCGACGTGGTCGGCGCGGAAGGGCGGTGTCGGGCGCAGGCTCATGGAGCGTTCCCCTCGGATCGCGGATGTCGCATGGGTGTATCACGTGCGCCGGATCGGCACGAGGCCGTCGGTGCGCGGTCGGCTCGGTCTCGGATCTCCAGGGCCGCGGGCCACGCCGGTCACAGCGCCGCGTACCGCCGCGGACAGGTCGATCTGCACGCGCAGGGCGGGCGCCGCACGGGCCGAGCCGGGCGCGCCGGTACGCCGCCGGTCCGCGCGCACCGCGGCCGGACCGGCCGAGGACACCGGGGTGGCCCGGGAGCGGCTGCCGCGTGCGGCGGGCGGTCGCTATCGTTGGGCGCGATCCCCCCGCACCCCACCGAAGGCCTCCCATGCGCTTGCGCGTCGCTCGCACCCTCGTTGCCCTCGCCGTCCCGGCCGTTCTCCTCGCCGGTTGTGGCTCCGACTCCGGCTCCGCCGACAAGGGTGGCTCCGACCAGGGTGCCGCCGCGCTCGCCGCCGTGAAGGTCGACGGCAAGGCGGGGGAGAAGCCGAAGGTCACCGTGAAGGCGCCGTTCTCGCTCAAGGCCACGAGCACCCGCGTGATCACGCCCGGGAAGGGGCCGGAGATCGAGACCGGCCAGAAGGTCAGCGTGAACTACGTGCTCGTGAACGGCCGCGACGGCAAGGAGGTCGAGAACACGTTCGGCCGCCAGCCGTCGACGTTCACCGCCGACGAGAAGCAGCTCATCAAGGGCCTGGTCACGGGCATGACCGGCCAGCAGGCCGGGTCCCGCGTGCTGGTCGGCATCCCGCCCACGGACGCGTTCGGGGCGCAGGGCAACAGCCAGCTCGGCGTGCAGAAGGACGACACCCTGCTGTTCGTGCTCGACATCGAGTCGATCCGCACCCCGCTGGCGCAGGCCACGGGCGCGCCGGTGGCCCCGAGGGCCGGGCTGCCGACGGTGAAGGTGGACGACAAGGGTCAGCCGACGATCACCGTCCCGAAGACCACGGCACCCACGAAGCTCGTCACGCAGCCGCTGATCAAGGGCACCGGCGACGCGGTGAAGTCCGGGCAGACCATCACCGTGCACTACACCGGCGTGGTGTGGCCCGGCGGCAAGGTGTTCGACTCGTCCTTCAAGCGCGGCCAGCCCGCCAGCTTCCCGATCGGTGTCGGCCAGGTCGTCAAGGGCTGGGACCAGGGCCTGGTCGGTCAGACCGTCGGCAGCCGGGTGCTGCTCGTGATCCCGCCGGCCCTGGGCTACGGCAAGAACGGGCAGCCGGACGCCGGGATCAAGGGCACGGACACCCTGGTGTTCGTGGTCGACATTCTGGACGCCGGCTGAACCGACGGCGGTGTGACCTCGGCTCTGTGAGCTGACTCAGCCTGTACTCCGGGCGGCGGCGCGACCCGCCTGCCGCCCGGAGAACAGACACCCGCCCAGGAACGTCCCCTCCAACGAGCGGTACCCGTGCATCCCGCCGCCGCCGAACCCGGCGACCTCCCCGGCCGCGTACACGCCGGGCAGCGGTGAGCCGTCCGCGCGCAGCACCCGCCCCGACAGATCGGTCTCCAGGCCGCCGAGCGTCTTGCGCGTCAGGATGTGCAGCTTCACCGCGATGAGCGGGCGGGCCTTCGGGTCCAGCATCCGGTGCGGGGTGGCGACCCGGACCAGGCGGTCGCCGCGGTACCGGCGCGCGCCGTGGATCGCGGTCACCTGCAGGTCCTTGGTGAACGGGTTGGCCAGCTCGCGGTCCCGGGCGACGATCTGCCGCTCCAGGCAGTCGGCGTCGAGCAGCGGACGGTCGGTGAGCCGGTTCATCCCGGCCACCAGCTCGCCGAGACGGTCGGCCACCACGAAGTCGGCGCCGTGCCGCTTGAACGCCTCCACCGGCCCCGGTGCGCCCGGCAGGGCACGCCTGAGCACCTGCCGCACGCTCCGGCCGGTCAGGTCCGGGTTCTGCTCGGAGCCGGACAGGGCGAACTCGCGCTCGATGATCCTCTGGTTCAGCACGAACCACGTGTGGTCGTGTCCCGTGCGGGTGATGTGCTCCAGCGTGCCGAGGGTGTCGAACCCGGGGAACAGCGGGACCGGCAGCCGCCGACCGGTGGCGTCGAACCAGAGCGACGACGGGCCGGGCAGGATCCGGATGCCGTGCCCCGGCCAGATCGGGTCCCAGTTCGTGATGCCCTCGGTGTAGTGCCACATCCGGTCACGGTTGACGAGGTGCCCGCCGGCCTCCTCGGTGATCGCCAGCATCCGCCCGTCGACGTAGGCGGGGACGCCGGTCAGCATCCGCTCCGGCGGGGACCCGAGCCGGGCGGGCCAGTTCTGCCGGACGAGGTCGGGGTTACCGCCGATGCCGCCGGAGGCGACGACGACGGCCTGGGCCCGGTACGCGAACTCGCCGGCGGCCACCCGGGACGTCGGGCGGCCGCGGGCCGCGGAGCTGGGCTCCAGCACGGTGCCGCGCACGCCGTCCACCACGCCGCCGGTCGTGGTCAGCTCGTCCACCCGGTGCCGGAAACCGAACGTCACCAGCCCCCGCTCCGCGGCCTCCCGCACCCGGCGCTCGAACGGGGCGACGACGCCGGGGCCGGTGCCCCAGGTGATGTGGAAGCGGGGGACCGAGTTGCCCTGGCCGGTCGCCAGGGACCCGCCGCGCTCCGCCCAGCCCACCACCGGGAAGAACCGCATCCCGAGCCCGTGCAGCCAGGAGCGCTTCTCCCCGGCGGCGAACTCGACGTACGCGCGTGCCCACTGCCGCGGCCAGTGGTCCTCGCGGTCGCGGTCGAAGCCCGCCGTGCCGAGCCAGTCCTGTATCGCCAGGTCCACGGAGTCCCGCACGCCCATCCGGCGCTGCTCGGGGGAGTCGACCAGGAACAGGCCGCCGAGCGACCAGTGCGCCTGCCCGCCGAGGCTGCCCTCGGACTCCTGGTCGAGCAGCAGGACCCGCCGCCCCGCGGCGGCCAGCTCGGCCGTCGCCACGAGCCCCGCGAGGCCGCCGCCCACCACGATGACGTCTGCCTCCACGCCGGCTACCCCTCACTGTGCTGCTCCTCACGGAGAGTGTCGAAGTTGACAACACGGGTCAACGAACCTGCGCACCCCGGACACCGATACGTTGTCATTCGGTGACAAGGGGGAGACGTGGGCGTCACGGAACGGCGGCGGATCCAGCGGGCGTTCGACGCACGCCCGGACGTCGTCGCCGACGCGCTCCTCGACGCGGTCACGGCGGAGATCCCGGCATACCGGCTGCTCGCGCCGCCGCAGCTCGCCGAGGTGCGCGCCATCGCGAGCTGGGCACTGCGCCGGATAGTGGAGCTGTGGGTGGACGGTGGGTCGCTCACCGCCGAGGACCTGGCCCGGTTCCGTGGCGTCGGCGCCGCCCGGGCCTTGGACGGGCGGCCGCTGCCGGTGGTGCTGCGGGCGTACCGGGTCGCGGCCACCCGGTCGACCGATCTCGTCGTGGCCCAGGGCGGGGGCCGGCTCGACGTCGAGGACATGCTGTCGCTCGTCCGACTGTGGCTGGCGAGCGTCGACGCGCTGTCGGAGGCCGTGTACGCGGGGTACGCGGCCGCGAGCGGCCGGCTCGCCGGTGACCGGGAACGCGCCCTCCGCGACCTGCTCGACGACCTCCTCACCGGGCGCCAGACCTCTCCGTCGGCGCTGGCGGACCGATGCCGCGAGCTGGACGTGACGCTGCCGTCCCGGCCGTGCCTGCTGGTGGCCGGGCCCGCCGGTGCGGAGGTGCCGCCCGCCGCGGTGGCGCCGGTGCTGGCCGCGCTGCTGCCGGTGGCCGGCGGCCAGGCGGTGCTGTCGGGTGTCCGCGGCGGCCGGCTGGTCGCCGTGCTGCCCGGCGGGGCCGTGCTGCCCGGGGGGACCGAGGCCATGGCCGTGGCCGCGGCCGTCGGGGAGCGCGGCTGGCGGGGGTGCGCCGTCGGCGGCTTCCCGCTGGCGGAGGTGATCAGGGCGTACCGCCTCGCGGTCGACGCACTCGACCTCGCGCCGGCGCACGCGTTCGAGGGTCGCCCCCTGCTGGCGACGGGCGACGCGCAGGTGGTGGCGCTCCTCGCCGCCCGCCCCACGGCCCGTCCCGCCGACGTGGTGAGCAGTGTCCTCGGCGGCCTGGTCGAGCCCGGCGCGGCGCATCTGCTCGACGGGCTGGGCGCGTTCCTCGCCACCGGGTCGGCGACCGCCGCCGCCGAGTCGCTGCACCTGCATCCGCAGACCCTGCGGTACCGGCTCCGGCGCGTCACCGCCCTGACCGGCCGCGACCCGCGCCGGCCGTGGGACCGGCTGGTCCTGGACGTGGCCCGGACCCTGGCCGGGTTCGGTCCGGACTGACCCACCGGTGATGCGGTCTCCGGCCGCTGGGGTGACGATGGGCGCGCGGGGGTTCGACGACGATCGGATCGGCCATGGCAACGTTGCTGTACCGGATCGGCCGTGTCTCGTTCCGGCACCGGGGATGGGTCGCCGCGATCTGGTTGCTGATCCTGCTCGCTCTCGGTGGGGCCGCCGCCGCCTTCCAGGGTCCGACGGTCCGCAACTTCAGCATCCCCGGCACCGAGTCCCAGCGCGCCCTGGATGCGCTCGCGCGCGAGTTCCCGCAGGCCGGCGGAGCCGCCGGGACCATCGTCGTCGTCGCGCCGCCCGGGCAGACGCTGGCCACCCCGCAGGCCCGGGCCGCCGTCCGGACCCTCGTGCTCGAGGCGGCGGCCGTGCCGGGCGTGGTCGGCATCGCCGACCCGTACCGGGCGGGGACGATCTCCCGCGACGGCCGGTACGCCCTGATCTCCGTGCAGTTCACCCACCGGGCCGACGACATCACCGAGACCGAGCGCGAGGCGTTCGCCAAGACCGGCCGCGGTGCGCGCTCCGCGGGCCTGACGGTCGCGCACGGCGGGGAGGTGATGGGCGCCGAGCCCCACCTGGGGTCCGCCGAGGCCATCGGCGTGGTCGTCGCCGCCGTGGTCCTCGTCGTCACGTTCGGCTCGCTGGTCGCCGCCGGGATGACGATGCTCACCGCGCTCCTCGGCGTGGCCGCCGGCATGTCCGGCCTGTACGCCCTCAGCGGCACCGTGCAGCTCACGTCGACCGCCCCGCTGCTCGCGCTGATGCTCGGGCTGGCCGTCGGCATCGACTACTCGCTGTTCATCACCGCCCGGCACCGGCAGAACCTCCGGCAGGGGATCGAGCCCCACGAGGCCGCCGCCCGGGCCGTCGGCACCGCGGGCTCGGCCGTCGTGTTCGCCGGCGCGACGGTGGTGATCGCGCTGGCCGGGCTGTCCGTCGTCGGCATCCCGTTCCTCACCGTGATGGGCCTCGCCGCCGCCGCGACCGTGCTGGTGGCGGTGCTCGTCGCGATCACCCTGCTGCCGGCGCTGCTGGGGTTCGCCGGGCGGCGGGTGCTGAGCCGCCGCGAGCGCCGTGCGGCGGAGCCGGTGGGGGAACACGAGGAGGGCTCCGGGTTCCGCTGGGCCCGGCTGGTCACGCACCACCGGGTGCCGGTGGTCCTCGCCTCGGTGGTGGTCCTCGCCGCGCTCGCGATCCCGGTCACCTCGATGCGGCTGGCCCTGCCGGACGCCGGGACCGCGCCGAGGGGCACCAGCCTGCGGGAGGCCTACGACCTGGTCAGCGCGGGCTTCGGACCCGGCTTCAACGGCCGCCTCGCGGTGGTCGTGTCGACGGACTCCCCGGCGACCACGGCGCGGGTGGCGCAGGAGGTGCTCGCGCGGCTGAAGGGCACCCCGAGCCTGCTCGCCCTGCTCCCGCCGCAGCTGAACCGGTCCCGTCGTACCGCCGTGCTGGCCGTCATCCCGACCGGTGGTCCCAGCAGCGAGGCCACCGCGGACCTCGTCCACGAGATCCGGCAACGGCTCGCCCCGCTGCGGGCCGGGCCGGGGGTGGATGTCGCGGTCACCGGTGCCACGGCGGTCGGCATCGACGTCTCCGAGAAGCTCGCCGGGGCACTGCCGGTGTACCTGCTGCTCGTCGTCGGCCTGTCGATCCTGCTGCTGGCGCTGGTCTTCCGCTCGATCCTCGTCCCGGTCAAGGCGGCACTGGGGTTCCTCCTCACGGTCGCGGCCACGTTCGGCGTGACGGTCGCGGTGTTCCAGCGGGGCTGGGGCGCCGCGCTGCTCGGCATCGACACGCCCGGGCCGCTCGTGAGCTTCCTGCCGATCCTGCTGATCGGCATCCTGTTCGGCCTGGCGATGGACTACGAGGTGTTCCTCGTGTCCCGGATGCGGGAGGACTTCGTCCACGGGGACACCGCCCGGGAGGCCGTCGTCGGCGGGATGGGACACGGCGCCCGGGTGGTGACCGCGGCCGCCCTGATCATGATCGCGGTGTTCGGCGGCTTCATGCTGCTGGACGACCCGGTGATCCAGTCGATGGGCTTCGCGCTCGCGGTGGGCGTCCTGATCGACGCGTTCGTGGTGCGGATGACGCTCGTCCCCGCCGTGATGTCCCTGCTCGACGAGCGGGCCTGGTGGCTGCCGCGCTGGCTGGACCGGATCCTGCCGAACGTGGACATCGAGGGGGAGAGCCTTCGCGCCGAACGGCCGGAGCCCGTCGGGGTGTGAGGGCCGGTCACCGCACCGTCAGTCGACGTCCGGGTCCGGCACCGCCGGCTCGGTCAGGTCGTACCCGCGGGCCCGCAGCTCCGCCTCCACCGCCGCGCACACGGTCTCCGCCACCGCGACCCGCGCGTACCGCTTGTCGTCCGACGGGACGACGTGCCACGGCCCCCGCGGGTGGTCGGTCCGGTCCAGCAGGTCGGCGACCGCGGCCTCGTACCCGGGACGCTTCTCCCGGTTGCGCCAGTCCTCGTCCGTGAGCTTCCAGGACCGCAGCGGGTCGCGCGCCCGGGACTCGAACCGCCGCAGCTGCTCCTCCGGCGACAGGTGCATCCAGAACTTGACGAGGATCATCCCCTCGGCGGCGAGCGTCTCCTCGAACTCGACGATCTCGCCGTACGCACGGGACCACTGCTCCTCGGTCGCGAAGTTCTCGACCCGCTCCACCAGCACCCGGCCGTACCAGGAGCGGTCCAGCACGGCCATCCCGCCCCAGCCGGGCAGCACCCGCCAGAACCGCCACAGGAAGTGGTGCCGCTTCTCGTCGTGGGTCGGCGCCGCGAACTGTGCGACGCGGACGTGCCGGGGGTCGAGCGGGTGGACCAGCCGCTTGATCGCGCCGCCCTTGCCGGATGCGTCCCAGCCCTCGAACACGACGCACAGCGGGGGACCGAGCCGGTGGTCGCCCAGCTGGCCGCCGAGTACCAGGCGCAGGTACAGCAGGCGGCGCTGCGCGGCGTCGAGCCGGTCCGCGGCCTCCTTCTTCGGCAGCGTGACGGTCAGGTCCACCTGGTCGAGACGGCTCATGGCCTCACCCTGACAGAACGGTGATCACCACGCAGCGGGCGCCGAGGCGGCTGCGCCGATCATGGGGCTTTCGGCAGGACACGCCGGGCGGTCTGCCCACAATCCCGGGATCAACCGGAGGTCGAGCGGGAGACACGGCGCCGGACGCGACGAGGCCCCGCCGACCGGAGGGTCGGCGGGGCCTCGGGCAACGTGCCGGGAGACTAGTCGTCCCCGCGCGCCCCGGTGAGCTCCCGCGACGGGGCGGGGGAGACCGGAGCCTCGGTCGGCTGCTCGATCGGGACGAAGAAGCCCTTGACCGACGACCCGAGGGCGCCGAGCCGGTTCATCTTCTTCGGCACGGCCCAGCCGGCGTACCCGAGCTCGCCGTGACCGTGGTCGTCCACCGGGCCGAGCGGCTGGTGCACCTCGACGAAGGCACCGTTCGGCAGGCGCCGGATGATGCCCGTCTCGACACCGTGGACCAGCGTCTCGCGGTCGTTCTGCTGGAGGCCGAGGCAGAGCCGGTGGGCCACGTAGTACGCCAGCGGCGGCACCACGAGCAGCCCGACGCGGCCGATCCACGTCATCGCGTTCAGGGAGATGTCGAACTTCTCCGCGATGATGTCGTTACCGCCGGAGATGAACAGCACGACGTAGAAGCCGACCGCCATCGCGCCCAGCGCGGTGCGGTCCGGAACGTCGCGCGGACGCTGGAGCAGGTTGTGGTGAGCGCGGTCGCCGGTGTACCGCTGCTCCAGCCACGGGTACAGCATCGCGACCGTGAACAGGATGCCGGGCAGCACCACGGTGGGCCAGAACAGCGCCGGAACCGTATGCCCGAACGCGGTGATCTCCCACGGCGGCATCAGGCGGGTCGAGCCGTCGAGGAAGCCGACGTACCAGTCCGGCTGCGAACCGGCGGACACGACGGCGGCCTCGTACGGGCCGAACAGCCAGATCGGGTTGATCTGGAAGACCCCGCCCAGGAAGGCGATCATCGCGAACACGATCATGAAGAACCCGCCGGCCTTGGCGGCGAAGCCCGGCACCATGCGGTGGCCGACCACGTTGTCCTCGGTCCGGCCAGGGCCGGGGAACTGGGTGTGCTTCTGCTTGACCAGCAGGCCCATGTGGGCGCCGATCAGCGCCAGCAGCAGGCCCGGGACGAGCAGCACGTGGACGATGTAGAGCCGCGGGACGATGTCCGTGCCGGGGAACTCCCCGCCGAACAGGGCGAACGCCGTCCAGGTACCGATCACCGGGATCGACAGGACGATCGCGTGCATGATCCGCAGGCCCGTGCCGGACAGCGCGTCGTCGGGGAGCGAGTAACCGGCGAAGCCCTCGAGGATGCCGAGGATGAGCAGCGTCATGCCGATCAGCCAGTTCAGCTCACGCGGGCGGCGGAACGCGCCGGTGAAGAACACCCGGAACATGTGCACGAGGATCGATGCCATGAACAGCAGGGCTGCCCAGTGGTGGATCTGGCGCATGATCAGGCCGCCCCGGACCTCGAACGAGATCTCCAGGCTCGACTCGAACGCACGCGACATCGGGATGCCGTACAGCGGCGTGTACGGGCCCTGGTAGACGACCTCCTGCATCGAGGGGTCGAAGAACAGGGTCAGGAACACGCCCGACAGCAGCAGGACGACGAACGAGTAGAGCGCGATCTCCCCGAGCAGGAACGACCAGTGGTCGGGGAAGACCTTGTTCATCAGCCGGCGTACGGGGCTCGCGACCGCCAGCCGGTCATCGGTCCAGGCGGCGGACTTCCCTGGGTCGATCGTGGGTCGCTTCATCACGGACGCTCCCAGAAGGCCGGACCGATTGCCAGCTTGTAGTCGTGCTGCGACACGAAGTATCCCTCTTCGTCGAGCGCGATGTGGAGTTGCGGAAGGCTGCGGGTGGCCGGGCCGAACACCGGCCGGCAGCCGTCGAGCACGTCGAACTGCGACTGGTGGCACGGGCACAGCAGGCGGTTCGTCTGCTGCTCGTACAGGCTCGCCGGGCAGCCGGCGTGCGTGCAGATCTTCGAGTAGGCGAAGAAGTTGCCGACGTGCGCGTCCTCGTAGCCCTTGCGGGAGTTCGCGATCGCCTTCTCGGCCTCGTTCTCACGCAGGTGGATCAGCAGCGTGGGGGAGTCGGCGTGCGCGTTGGTCGCGCCGCCCGGGATGCCCGGGAACACGGTCTCGATACCGCCGGGCTTGAGGTCCGCCGGGCGGATCTTCGTCCCGTCGTGGCGGACCAGGTGGGTGCCCTTGCCGAAGCCGGTGTGGAACAGGTCGTCCTTCGGGTCCGTGATCAACGACCCGATGAACGGGGCGCCGAGGGCCAGTCCCATCGGGGCCACGCCGATCGCCAGCGCGCCCTTGAGCAGCGGGCGGCGGCGGAGGCCGGTCTCCTCGTACGCGGAGAGCAGCGTGGCCGCGGTGAGCTTGCGCTCCGCCGGGTCGGAGGCGCCGTCGTGGCGGTCCTGGACCGCGATCTCCTCGGGCATCAGCCGCTTGGACCACACGATGATCCCAGCGCCCACGCCGAAGAACGCCAGTGCCAGCGTGACCCCGAGGAGCGGCGTGAACCACTTGTCCCGGCCGGCGCCGAGCTGGTACTCGAACGGCCACACCGAGTAGATGACGAGGAACGCGAGCGAGCCGAGGCCCGCCAGCACGAACAGGGTCGCGATGCGCCGCTCGGCCCGCCGCTCCTCCCGGGTGCCCGGCACCGGGAACCGCGGCGCGTAGTGCACGATCTCGACGCCGTCGCGGCGTGCACCCTCGCGGACGAGGTCGAACTGGCTCAGCGCCGGGTCGTCCACGTCGACGGTGGGCTCCCCGGCAGGGGAGGAGTGGTCGTGTACAGAGGTCATGACTTCCCCGCAATCCACAGCGTCGCGATGAGGAGGCCGACGATGCCGACGAGGAAGACCACGAGGCCTTCCGGCACCGGGCCGGTACGGCCGATGCCCGCGCCGCCCGGGTCCTGGTCGCCCTTCTGCGCCTGGACGTAGGAGATGATCGCCTTCTTCTCGTCCCGCGTGAGCTGGTTGTCGCCGAAGACCGGCATGTTCTGCGGGCCGGTCAGCATCGCCGCGTAGAGGTCCCGGTCGGTGCTGGGCTGCAGGCTCGGAGCGAACTTGCCGGACGACAGCGCGCCGCCGCCCATGCCGAACGCGTGGCACGACGAGCAGTTCAGCCGGAACAGCCGGCCGCCCTCGGCGATGACGTCCTTGTCCGTGGACCGCAGCTCACCGCTGGGGAGCTGCGGACCGCCGCCGATCGACTCCACGTACGCCGCCAGCTGGCGGGTCTGCTTGTCGTCGTACAGCGCGGGCTTGCGCACGGCCTGGGCCTCGTTGCGGGCCATCGGCATGCGGCCGGTGCCGACCTGGAACTCCACCGAGGCGGCGCCGACGCCGATCAGGCTCGGACCGCGGTCCTGCACGCCCTGGGCGTTGCGGCCGTGGCACGTGATGCAGCCGCCCTCGAAGAGCTGCTGGCCCTCGCGCACGTCCTCGGCGCTGGCGGTGGTCTTTTGCTCGTCGGCCTGCGACACCGGCGCGAACGCCGCGTACATGGTGCCGAGGAGGCCGAGCGCCAGTGCCAGCACGACGAGGCCGGAGTGGCGGCGGAACCGGTCGCCCACGCGGGCGGCGGAACTCGAGATCATGTGGTCACCTTGCGGTCTGCCCAGCAGGGGCGAGTGGTCGGGACGGGATGGCGCAGCTGCACGGTTACCGCCCTACTTGATGAGGTAGATCATCGCGAACAGGGCGATCCACACGACGTCGACGAAGTGCCAGTAGTACGAGACGACGATGGCGCTGGTGGCCTGGGCCGGCGTGAACCGGCCCATGGTCGAGCGGATCATCACGAAGATGAACGCGACCAGGCCACCGATGACGTGGAGGCCGTGGAAGCCGGTGGTGAGGTAGAAGACCGATCCGTAGCCGTCCGTGTTGATCTTCACGCCCTCGTGGACGAGCGTGAGGTACTCGTTCGCCTGGCCGAGCACGAAGACCAAGCCCATCACGAACGTGAGGGCGAACCAGCGCCGGAGCCGGTACACGTCACCCTTCTCGGCCGCGAACACGCCGAGCTGACAGGTGAACGACGACGCCACCAGGATGAGCGTGAACGGCGTGGCGTACGCCAGGTTCAGCACCTCGGTGTGGTGCGTCCAGAGCTCCGGCTGGGCGGCGCGGATGGAGAAGTACATCGCGAAGAGCGCAGCGAAGAACATCAGTTCGCTGGAGAGCCACACGATCGTCCCGACACTGACCATGTTCGGCCGCGTCAGCGAGTGGATCTGGCTCTGCTCGAAGGTGGGGGCAGCGGTCACGCGGCCATTATGGCCCCCGGCCCGGTTCGCCACCCGGGGGGGTCGGCGGCGTGGCGGATGTGATCTGTGCCCCGAACGTCCGCTCCGGGGAGCAGGGCCGACTCGCCCGCGGCTCCGACCGGGCCCGCCGGTAGCATCCGCTCGACGCCCGTACCGACCGCACGTGTTTGGGAGCCGCCCTGTGAGCACCCCCGCCGGCGAGCACACCGTGCTCGTGTTCAGCGACGACGCCGCGGTACGTGAGCGGATCCGGATGGCGGTCGGGCGTCGTCCGGCCGCGGACGTGGGCCCGGTCCGGTACCTGGAGGCGTCCACCGGCAGCGAGGTCGTGGCCGCGGTCGACGCCGGCGGGGTGGACCTGCTGCTGCTCGACGGCGAGGCGCACCCGACCGGCGGGATGGGCCTCAGTCGCCAGTTGAAGAACGAGATCGACGACTGCCCGCTCATCTGCCTCGTGCTCGCGCGCAGGGACGACCGGTGGCTGGCGAACTGGTCGCAGGCCGACGCCACGCTGGCCCACCCGCTCGACCCGCTGCACGCGGCCGAGGTCGTCGCCGACCTGCTGCGCAAGCGGGCCGGTTCGCTGCCCACGGCGCGCTGACGTGACGCACACCTGGCCGCGGCTCCTCACCGCCCTGCTCGCCCGCGAGACGCTGACGGCCGCGGAGACCGCGTGGGCGATGGGCGAGATCATGAGCGGTGAGGCGACGCCGGCGCAGGTGGCCGGGTTCGCGATGGCGCTGCGGGCCAAGGGCGAGACGGCCGAGGAGGTCGCCGGGCTCGTCGACACCATGCTGGCGCGGGCGACCCCGATCGCCGTCTCGGCCGACGCGGTGGACGTGGTCGGCACCGGCGCGGACCGTGCCAACACCGTGAACATCTCCACGATGGCGGCGATCGTCGTCGCCGCGGCGGGGGTGCGCGTGGTCAAGCACGGCAACCGCGCCGCCAGCTCGAAATGCGGGTCGGCGGACCTGCTGGAGGAGCTCGGCATCCCGGTGGACCTCGAGGTCGCCGCGGTCGAGCGGTGTGTCGCCGAGGTCGGCATCGGGTTCTGCTTTGCCGCGAAGTTCCACCCCGGGATGCGCCACGCCGCGATGCCCCGGCGGGAGCTCGGCGTGCCGACGGTCTTCAACTTCCTCGGGCCGCTCACCAACCCGGGCCGCCCCCGCGCGGCCGCCGTGGGCTGCGCGGACACCCGGATGGCGCCGGTGATGGCGGGGGTGCTCGCCGCCCGCGGCACGTCGGCGCTGGTGTTCCGCGGCGAGGACGGGCTGGACGAGTTCACCACCACCGCGCCGACGCGGCTCTGGGTCGTCCACGACGGCACCGTGACCGAGACGACGGCGGATGCCGCCGACCTCGGGATGGCACGTGCCACGCCCGCGGACCTGCGCGGCGGGGACGCCCCCTACAACGCGGCCGTGGCCCGTGCGCTGCTCGCCGGGGAACGCGGCCCGGCGCGCGACGCGGTGCTCGTGAACGCCGGAGCCGCCCTGGCCGCGTACGACGGGCTCGGCGGCGACGTGACGCAGGCCCTGGCGGCCGGGGTGGAGCGGGCCGCGAAGGCGGTCGACAGCGGGGCGGCGGCCGACCTGCTGGAGCGGTGGGTCAGCACGGCCCACGCCGCCCGCTGAGGGGCGGACTACTCCAGGCCGAGGGAGAACGCGGCGTCCAGGTCGTGCCGCGAGTACGCCCGGAACGCGATGTGCGTCTCGGTGTCGAGCACGCCGGGCACCTTGCTGATCCCGCCGGCGATGACCTCGGCGACCTGGTCGAACTCCCGGACGCGCACGATCGCCACGAGGTCGACGGTGCCGGCGGTGGAGTACACCTCGCTCACCCCGTCGAGCTCGGCGATCGCCTCGGCGACCTCCGGGATGGAGTCGGTCGAGCAGGCGATCATGACGATCGAGGTGATCACGGTGCGGTGCTCCCAGCGGCGTCGGGCAGGTTCGCGGCCATGCTAGCTGTGTGGCGGCGCCGTAGGGTCGGATCATGAGCGCGCAGTTCACGGCCGAGACGGGCCGCACCGGAGAGTGGAAGCGGCAGGGGAACCGGTTCACCGGCCGGATCACCCTCGGCAGCACCAGCGGCCCGGGGGAGGGCCCGGACGCCGAGGGGCGCTGGCCGGTCGAGGCCGGCCGGTACCGGCTCGTCGTGTCGCTGGCCTGCCCGTGGGCGCACCGGGCGGTGATCGACCGCAGGCTCCTCGGCCTCACCGACGCGATCTCGCTCGCCGTGGTCGACCCGATCCGGGACGAGCGTGGCTGGCGGTTCACCCTGGACCCCGACGGCCGGGACCCGGTGCTGGGCATCTCCTACCTCGCCGAGGCCTACCGCGCGACCGACCCGGGGTACACCGGCCGCGTCACGGTGCCCGCCGTGGTCGACACGGTGACCGGCCTGGTGGTGACGAACGACTACCCGCAGCTGACGCTCGACCTGTCGACCGAGTGGCGGGCGCACCACCGGCCGGGGGCTCCGGACCTGTACCCCGAGTCGCGGCGCGACGAGCTGGACCCGTTGATGGCGGACATCTACCGGGACGTGAACAACGGTGTGTACCGGTGCGGGTTCGCGACGGGGCAGGAAGCGTACGAGGAGGCGTACGACGCGCTGTTCGCCCGCCTCGACGCGCTGGAGGAGCGGCTGGCCGACCGCCGGTACCTGCTCGGGGACGAGCTCACCGAGGCGGACGTCCGCCTGTTCACCACCCTGGTGCGGTTCGACGCGGTCTACCACGGCCATTTCAAGGCCAACCGGGCCAAGCTCACCGAGCTGCCGAACCTGTGGCGGTACGCGCGCGACCTGTACGCGCTGCCGGGCTTCGGCGACACCGTGGACTTCGACCACGTCAAGCGGCACTACTACCGCACGCACGACGCGATCGACCCGACCGGGATCGTCCCGAAGGGCCCCGACCCCGAGGTGTGGGTGCGCGCGTAGCCCGCCGGAACCCGCGCTATATTCGGGAATTCGTGCAACAAAAAAGACGGCGCCGAGGGCTGCCGTCGTGACGAATTATAGCGTTGGGGAGTTGGCGTGACAAGCGTCCCGGAATGTGCCGCCGATCTCGACCGTGCTGGGGAACTGTCCCGTGAGCAGGTCCACGTCTCGATGCTGTACGCCCGCCTCGACGAGGTCCGCGCCCTGGCGTCCGCACGGCTCACCGCGGCGCTGCGCGACACCGGCGGCACCCCGCAGTCGCAGTACGAGCGGGAGCACACGATCCGGATGTACCGGGAGCGCGTGACCGAGCTCGGCGCGGTGGAGAGCGGGCTGTGCTTCGGCCGGCTCGACCTCGACGACGGCGACCGCGCGTACGTCGGCCGGGTCGGCCTGTTCGGCGAGGCCGGGGACCACGAGTCGCTGCTGGTCGACTGGCGGGCACCGGCGGCCCGGCCGTTCTACCTCGCGACCGCCGCCTCGCCGGAGGGCGTGGTGCGGCGGCGGCACATCCGGACCAGCCTGCGGCGGGTCGTCCGGCTGGACGACGAGGTACTCGACCTCGCCACCGCCCGGGACACCGGCCACGGTGACCTGACCGGCGAGGCGGTGCTGCTGGCCGCGCTGGACGCCGGCCGGACCGGCCGGATGCGCGACGTGGTGGAGACGATCCAGGCCGAGCAGGACCGGGTGATCCGGTCCGACCTCGACGGCGTCCTGGTGGTCCAGGGCGGCCCCGGCACCGGCAAGACGGCCGTCGCGCTGCACCGCGCCGCGTACCTGCTGTACACCCACCGCCGCCGGCTCACCACCCGCGGCGTGCTCGTCGTGGCCCCGAACACCACGTTCCTGCGGTACATCTCCGAGGTGCTGCCCGCGCTGGCCGAGACCGGCGTGCTGCTGGCCACGGTCGCCGACCTGTACCCAGGGATCACCGCCCGCGCCGCGGAGTCCGCCGAGGCCGCCGAGATCAAGGGCCGGGCCGCGATGACCGGGATCCTCGCCGCGGCGGTCGGGGACCGGCAGTGGGTACCGGAGGACGGGCTGGAGGTCGTGGTCGACCGCGAGCCGCTGCTGCTGGACCGCGACACGGTGGCCCGCGCGCGCGCCTGGGCGCGCCGCTCTCCGCTGCCGCACAACCTCGCCCGCCCGATGTTCGCGCGGGCGATCGTGGCGGACCTCGCGCGGCAGGTCGCCGAGCGGATCGGCGCGGACCCGCTCGGCGGCGCGAACCTGCTCGACGAGGCCGACGTCCTCGACATCCGCGACGAGCTCGCCGGGGACTCCGCGGTCCAGGGTGCCCTCGACCTGCTGTGGCCGCTGCTCACCCCGGCGGAGCTGCTCGCCGACCTGTGGGCGTCCGAGGAACGGATCGCCTCGGCGGCGCCGTCGCTCACCGCCACCGAGCGGGCGGCCCTGCTCCGCGACGCGGACGCCGGTTGGGCGGCGGCCGACGTACCGCTGCTGGACGAGCTGGCCGAGCTGCTCGGCGAGGACGAGCGCGCGGCCGCGGCCGCCGCGGAGCAGGAGAGGCTGGAGCAACTCGACTACGCCGAGGGCGTGCTGGAGATCGCCGCGGGGTCCCGCTCGATCGACAGCGAGGACGAGAAGGACATCGACCTCGAGGCCCTGTCGGTCGCCGACCTGATCGACGCCGACCAGCTCGCCGGACGGAACGAGGACGCCGAGTACCGGACCGCGGCCGAGCGGGCCGCGGCGGACCGGACCTGGACGTTCGGCCACGTCATCGTGGACGAGGCGCAGGAGCTGTCCTCGATGGCCTGGCGGCTGCTGATGCGGCGCTGTCCGGCCCGGTCGATGACGCTGGTCGGCGACGTGGCCCAGACGGGCGCCGCGGAGGGTGCCTCCTCGTGGGCGGACGTCCTCGCGCCGCACGTCGGGAGCCGGTGGCGGGCGGAGGAGCTGACGGTCAGCTACCGCACCCCCGCGGAGATCATGGCCGTCGCCCGGGACGTGCTCGCCGCGGTGGACCCGGAGCTGGCGGCGCCGCGGTCGGTCCGTTCCGCGGGGGTCGAGCCGTGGGCCGTCACCGAGGAGCCCGGTCGGCTGGCCGAGCTGGTGCGAGCGGGCGTGGCGGAGCTGGGGGACGGGCGCTTCGGGGTGATCGTCCCGGCCGGCCGGCTGGAGGAGCTGGGCGCCGAGGTCACCGCCGCGGTGCCCGCCGCGATCGGCGCGGACGCGGACCTGGAGAGCCCGGTCGTCGTGCTCACCGCGCGGCAGGCGAAGGGGCTGGAGTTCGATGCGGTGCTCGTCGTCGACCCGGCCCGGATCGTGGCCGAGTCGCCGCGCGGGCACAGCGACCTGTACGTGGCGCTGACCCGGTCGACCCAGCGGCTCGGGGTGCTGTACCCGGGGGACCTGCCGGTGACGCTCGGCGCGCTGGCGCCCCGCACCTGAACCTCACGCCGGGACGGTGAGCCCCGTGTCGGTCCGGACGGCATCGACCAGGTGTTCGTCCGGGCCGACCCGGCCGCCGGGCCACACCACGCTGCGGGTAAGGGTGCCCTCGACCACCGCGTCCCGGCCCACCACGCTGGCCCCGCCGGACGCGTGCAGGTTCGCGGCCAGGTACTCGCGCGGGGTGCCGCAGTCCACGAACGTGCCGTCGAACTCGACGAGCTCCACCTGCGTGTCCCGCCACACCACCTCGTAGAGGCCGGTGGGCACGGCCTCCAGCCGCGCCGCGATCGCGGCCGGCAGCAGCGAGATCCCGGCGAACCGCAGGTCCCCGAAGTCGCCGCGCGCCGGGTCGCGAACGGTGAGCAGCCGCGGGCGGTCGCCCGACCAGCCGTCGAGGAGCCGCCCGAGCGGATCCTCGCCGGCCAGGTAGGCGTCCCCGTTCGCGATCACCGCCGCCCGCCCGTCCAGCCATCCCGCCAGCGCCCCGATCGCACCGGCCGTCCCGAGCGCCTCGGGCCGCTCGACCGAGACGTGGGCGCGGCCCGCGGTGGCCGCCACGATCTGGTTGGCGAGGTGGTGGGCGTTGACGGCGACCAGGTCGGGCCCGGCGAGCCCGGCCGCGGCGAGCCGGGCCAGCGCGTCGTCCAGCGGCGTACCCGCCCCGACCGGGCACAGCGGCTTGGGGCGCAGGTCGGTGAGGGGGCGCAGTCGCCGGCCCTCGCCCGCGGCCAGCACGATGCCGGCGAGGGTCACCGGGCGGTCTGGTCGGCGGCGCGCGGTCCCAGACCGTAGCCGGCCAGCAGCCGGGCGGTCGGCCAGGTGAGCGGGGGGAGCTCGTCGGCGGGGAACCATCGGGCGTCCTGCACCTCGACGGGGTCGAGGTGCAGCTCCCGCGTCGCGGGGTCCACCGTCGCGGTGAACACGCAGTCGACCTGCTGCGCGCGGGGGTAGACGACCGCGTTCGGGACGGCCGGGAGGAGCTCGTCGGGACCGAGGTGGAGGCCGATCTCCTCGGCGACCTCGCGGCGGGCGCCGTCGGCCGGTTCCTCCAGGCGGTCCAGCAGGCCGCCGGGGAGGGACCAGCCCTTCCACGGCCGCTGGCGGAGCAGCAGCAGGGCTCCATCGGGACTTCGGAGCAGCACGACCGCGCCGACCGTGTAGTTGGGCGTGACGGCGCGGACCACGCGCCTTCGGAGGGCGCGGGGTAGCAGCAGGAACGTCTCGTGGACGCTCCGCCGCCACAGGCTCGGGGGGGTGCGGACCATGCCGACACGCTAGTCGGCGGTGGCCGGGGCCGCGGCGGGCCGTCGTGATCAGGCCGTGGCGCGGGCCGGCTGCGCCACCGGCCGGAGCGTCCGCCGGTCCGCGAAGGGGTCCGCCGCGTCCCGGGACGCGTCCACCCGGTCCAGCAGCGAGCGCCACCGCTCCGCACCGCCCGCCGGGCACACCCAGGCGCCGTCGAGCTCCACGAGCCGGCTCTCCGGCCGGTCCAGCCAGGCCAGCACCTTCTCGGTCTCCTCCGCGGTCGCGCAGGGCACCGGACCGGGACCGGGCTCGACGGTCTCCGCGGTGGCGAGCAGCGCGTCGAGGTACGGCCGCGGGTGCGCACCGGGCGGCGACACGCCCGCGGAGACCAGCCGGCCGTACCGCACGACCACGAGCTCCCAGCCGCCGCGGCCGTCCGCGCGGGCGGCCACCAGCTCGCCGACCCGGGTGAGCGACCGCAGCCGCTGCATCCGCACGACCGCGCGGAGGAACGCCACGAGCCGGTCGCGCTGCGCGGCGGCCTCCTCGTACCGCTCCTCGGTCGAGAGCGTGCCGAGGCGCGCGAGGAGCCGGTCCACGATCACGCCGGGGTCCCCGTCCACCGCCTGCCGGAAGGCGTCGGCGTGCAGGCGGTACGTCTCGGGCGTCTCCCGGTGCTCGCACGGTGCCCCGCACCGGCCCATCTCGAACAGGACGCAGGCCGAGGAGGGCGTGCGCAGCGACAGCCGCTGGGTGCACTGGCGCAGCGGGAGAGCCTCGTGGATCGCGGTCATCGCCGTCTCGGCCTGCCGCCTGGACGAGAACGGCCCGAGGTGGCCCGACCCGTCGCCGTGCAGGCCGCGGACGATCGAGAGCCGGGGGTACGCCTCGTCGGTGAGGCGGAGCCAGAGCACCTTCTCCGGATATTTGGACCGGCGGTTGTACGGCGGCGCCAGCGCGGCGATCGTCCGCAGCTCCCGGATCTCCGCCTCCAGGGCGTGGGCGCACTCGAGCGCCTCGACCCGCTCGGCGACGCCGATCATCTCGGCCATCCGGGTGCGCTGCTCGGAGGACACGAAGTACTGCCGGACCCGGGTGCGGATGTCCTTGCTGGTGCCCACGTACAGCGTACGCCCGCGGCCGTCCCGGAACACGTACACCCCGGGCGCGGACGGCAGGCCCTCGGCGAGGTGCCGCTTGCGCCGCTGCGCCTCGGACACCTGCCGGGTGAACGAGTCCAGCTCGTCCAGCGTCTGCACGCCCAGGTTGCCGAGCCGGGCGAACAGCCCGTGCAGCACGTCGACCGTCGCGCGGGCGTCGGCCAGGGCGCGGTGGTTCGGCTCGGTGGTCGTCCGGAAGAGCCGGGACAGCGTCGCCAGCTTGCAGTTCGGCGCCTCGTCGCGGTGGAGCACGCGGCGGGCGAGCACGGCGGTGTCGACGCGGCGGAAGCCCGGCCACGGGCGGCCCTGCCGCTCGCAGGCGGCCTTGAGGAAGCCGAGGTCGAACGGGGCGTTGTGGGCGACCAGCACGGTGCCCTCGGCGAACTCCAGGAACGCCGGCAGCACCTCGTCGATCTTCGGCGCCGGCGCGACCATCGTGTCGGTGATGCCGGTGAGGACCGCGATGAACGGCGGGATGCCGGTGCCCGGGTTCACCAGCGTCTGGAACTCGCCCAGCACCTCGCCGCCGCGCACCTTCACGGCGCCGATCTCGGTGATCGCGTTGTCCGCCGGGGAACCGCCGGTGGTCTCCAGGTCGACCACGACGAACGTGACGTCCCGCAGCGGCTCACCGAGTGAGTCGAAGCTCGGTTGGACGTACCGGGCCGGCTGGACCGGGACGCGCGGGGCGACCGGGATACCGGGCCGGCCGGGGGATGGTGCGGGGGACATGAGCCGAAGGTAGGCAGGGGCTACGACAGAACCGCGGAGGCTCGCCGGACGACGGGCGGGACGGATGCGAGACTGTGGTTCATGCCGACCCCGATGCCCACGGCCCAGACCCGGTGGCGCTGCACCCAGTGCGGCAACCTCACGCGCTTCGACGTGACCCGGACCCTGCGCACGCGCGAGTACGTCCACGTCGATCTCGCGGGTGAGCCCGCCGTCGAGGAGCGCGAGGTGCTCGTCGAGACCGTCGAGCAGGTCAGCTGCCGATGGTGCCGCGGTGCGGACACCGTCTCGCTCGAACCCCGCCCGGCGTCGTGACCACGGCCGGCGACAGGGCGGTGCGGGGCGCTGGTCCCCGGCGCCCGTCGCCGGTCGGTGGGGCCCGGTTGCCGTGATCCCCGAGCGTGAGCCGGATTTCGAGTCGCAGTCTGACCCTGAACTTCAGGTAGAGAATTTCCGGGCGGGCCACGGCGATCCGGACGACGCCGGGCGGGACGACGCCGGGCGGGACGACGCCGGGCGGGACGACGCCGGGCGGGACGACGCCGCGCCGGAGGACGCCGGGCGGGACGACGCCGCGCCGGAGGACGCCGGGCGGGACGACGCCGGGCGGGACGACGCCGCGCGGGAGGACGCCGCGCCGGAGGACGCCGGGCGGGCTCCTGTCGGGCCGGGCAGCGCCGAGCGGTCCGCCGCCGAGTCCGACGACGCCGAGGTCGGCCCGGCCGTGGCGGACCGCCTCGCCGGTGACGCTGCCGAGGTCGAGCCCGCCGTGCTGCCCGAGCCGGTCCGCCGCCGGGTGGTCCTGCTCGCCGCCGACGCGCTCGGGGCCCTCGGCGCGGACGAGGTCCCGGCGTCGCTGCGTGCGGTCGCCCGGTTCACCCCGGCGCGTCGCGCCCGGCACGGTGGCACCGCGATCGCGGCGGCCCTGGCCGACCCGGCGTTCCGGCAGCGGGTCGCCGACCGGACCGCGAAGGCCGCCGGCCCGGTGGGCGAGGCACTCGCGGCGGGCCGGCCGCCCGCCGCCGCGGACCCTGTCGAGGTGGCGGCGCTGGCCTACCTGCTCCGGCCGCCGGGCTGGGTGGACCTCGTGGCGGCCGCCGGGGACCGGACCCACGACGAGACCGTCCGCACCGCGCTCGCGGCCCGCGACGCCGAGGTCGCCCGGCTCATCGCCCAGCTGGACCGGCTCCGCACCCAGTCCCGCACCGACGTCGATCGCGCCCGCGCCGAGGCGGCCACGCTGCGCGAGGAGCTGGACCGGGTCCGCGGCCGGGTCCGGGACCTCACCCGCGACCTGCGGGCGGCCGAGGCCGAGGCCCGCCGGGCCGCCGAGACGCTCGCCACCGAGCGCGGCCGGGCCGCCGCCACCGGCGCCGCGACCGAGGCCGAGAACCGGCGGCTGCGGTCCCGGCTCGCCACCGCGGAGGACGCGATCGCCGCTGCCCGCCAGTCGGTCCGAGAGGGCCGGTCGGCCGAGGACGCGCGGCTCTGGCTGCTCGTGGAGACGATCGGCCAGGCCGCCCTGGGGTTGCGACGCGAGCTGGCCCTCACCCCGCCCGCGGTGCTGCCCGCCGACCTCGTCGAGGCCGAGACCGGCGTCGGGCCGGGTGCCGGGACGCCGGTCCGCGCGCTCGGTCCGGACGACCCGGCCCGGCTCGACCAGTTGCTCGCGCTGCCGCGGGTCCACCTCGTCGTGGACGGGTACAACGTCACCAAGACCGGCTACGGCGACCTCTCGCTGGAGCAGCAGCGCGCCCGTCTGATCGCCGGGGTGGCGGTGCTCGCGGCCCAGACGGGCGCGGAGGTCACCGTGGTGTTCGACGGGGCGGAGCGGCTCCCGGCGGCGCCCCCGTCCCCGCGTGGCGTCCGGGTGCTGTTCAGCCGGCCCGGGGAGATCGCGGACGAGGTGATCCGCCGGCTCGTCCGGGCCGAGCCCGCCGGCCGTCCGGTGGTCGTGGTGTCGACCGACCGGGAGGTCGCCGACGCGGTGCGCCGCTCGGGTGCGTACGCCCTCGCGTCGGTCGCCCTCGTGCGCCGTCTCGGCCGGTCCTGACACCCGCGTCCCGGAGTTCTGTCGTACCCCCCTCCTAGCTTCCGTGGTGACGCCGGACACGGGTTCGGCGCGACCGTCAGGGCACCCCTGACCGAGCGAGGCGAGGAGGGCAGCTCACGTGCTGATCGACTGTGACACCTGTGCGGTCCGGGGACCGGCCTGTGGCGACTGCGTGATGAGCGTGCTGCTCGGTGCGCCACCCACCGGCGTGGAGCTCGACGACACCGAGCAGCAGGCCCTGCTCAACCTCGCCGACGCCGGGCTGGTGCCGCGGCTCCGGCTGGTGCCCGGCCTGCCTGCGCTGGGTGACGAGGGCACCCGACGGGCCGGCTGACCCCGCCGCGGGCCTGGCTGCCCGCCTCCTCGTCGCGGACACCGCCGTGCCGGCGGCGAATCGGTGCGCCGAGGAGCGTTCGACGCGCGCCTCCGCCCGAGGGCCACACCGGACGGCCGGGTCCGCGCCGGTGGGGCCAGTCCATGGCGAAAGTGACGCTGAGCAGAGGGTGGACTGCGGCGCGTCACCGCCGTGCCGCCGAATGGCTGATTTGCAATTGACTCGGGCAACTTCCCCTCGAGCGGATCTTGAATCCGGGGTCTCGGGAGCCCTAGCCTGACCGCGGCCCCCGGTCCTTCGCCGCCCACCAGGACGGCGTCGGGAGCCACCGCCGAACCGCCGGGAGGACTCCTTCCGGTGGGCCGGGGACCCGGTGTTCCCGGGGTGAATCCGCGGTACCTCGCGGTAGGGCGAGCTTCCCGCCCGAACCCGTCAGCTAACTCGGTAGGCGGTCACGGAAGAAGGAGCACGGTTCCACGTGAGCTCCGAACGAGCGTCGGTCCGGACCCTCCACCTGCTCGGCCTCGGCCTGGTGGCCATCTTGACGGTGGCGCTTGCCACCCGGCCCGCGGTGGCAGCGCCCCCTCCGACCGCGGCCCAGGCAGAACGGACGGTCCTGAACCTCCAACACAAGATGGAGGCGGCGACCGAGGCGTACAACCAGTCCCGCGACGCGCTCGACGCCAGCGCGCAGCGACAGCAGCAGTACCGCGTGGACTCGGCCGCACTCCTGAAGAGGGTCGACGCGTCGTCCGCGCGCGTCGCCGACTTCGCCGCGGCGGCGTACCAGGGCGGGAACATGAGCATGTTCACCGCGGTGATGACGAGCGGTTCACCGCAGACCTTCATCGACCAGATGTCCACCCTGGAGATCCTGAACGCGGGGGAGCGCGTCGAGCTGGACCGTCTCCTCCTCGTGCAGAAGCAGCTCGCCGACAAGCAGGCCAAGCTCAACGCCGAGCGGGTCCTGCAGGCGCGCGAGCTGAAGAGCCTCACCGACCGCAAGAAGCAGATCGAGGCGGACCTCGCCAAGTGGACCGCGCTCCAGGACCGGTACGGCTTCGCGCGGGCCAGCCGGTCCGGGGACCGGGTGTCGCCGGAGATCTACGCCGGGCCGGCCAGCGGCGCCGCCCGGCTCGCCGTCTCCTTCGCCTACGCACAGATGGGCAAGCCGTACTCGTGGGGCGCGGACGGGCCCGGCGCGTACGACTGCTCCGGCCTCACGATGGCCGCCTGGCGCGCGGCGGGCGTCTCGATGCCCCACTCGGCGAAGGCGCAGTACCACGCCTTCGGCAAGGTCGCCCTGTCCGATCTGGCGCCCGGCGACCTCGTGTACTACCCGGGCCACATCGCCCTCTACGTCGGCGACGGCATGGTGATCCACGCGCCGACCACCGGCGACGTGGTCCGGAAGGTTCCGTACCAGCAGGCCGGGTCGAACGTCATCGGTGCGGCGCGGCCGTCCTGACCGCCCCGTTCCTGCCGTCGCGGTTCCGTACGATGTGCGCGTGACCACCAGCGCCGGGCCGACGACGTCCCGACGCCGGTCGATCCGCCCACGCGTCGCGCCACCCTGGGTGGTCACGGCCGCGTGGGCGGTGGTCGTGATCCAGGTGGCGACCGGCGCGGGGGTCCTCACCGCCCGACTGACCGCACCGGACCTGCCGCGTGCCGCCGTGGCGGGCGCCGCCCAGGACCGCACCGTCCGGGGCGCGGGTGACCGGGAGGCGGCCGCCCGCACGAGCGCCGTCACGGCGCTGCTGGTCCGCCGCGCGTCGGCGCTGATCCGGCGCGACCGGGACGCGTTCCTCGCGGGCGTCGATCCGCGGACCCCGTTCCGCGCGGCGCAGGCGCGACTGTTCGACGCCCTGGCGGCGGTGCCGCTCGCCGACGTCGGCTACGACCTCGACCCCGCGCGGGCCCTGGAGCTGCCGCCCGCCGCGGCCCGGCGGTACGACGTCCCGACCTGGGGAGCGGCGGTGCGGATGCGGTACGCCCTCGCCGGGTACGACGGGGAGCCGACCGCGCAGGAGCACTACCTGACGTTCGTCCGGCGCGGGGGCCGGTGGTACCTCGCCGCGGACAGCGACTTCGCGAGCGCGGGGCAGCGGACCGCCCGCGGGCTGTGGGACTTCGGGCCCGTCGCCGCCGTCCGGTCCCGGCGGGTGCTCGTCCTCGGCCATCCGGCGTCCCTGCCGCTGATGCGGCGGATCCTCCGTACCGCCGACGCGGCCGTGCCGCGCGTGACCCGGGTGTGGCGGGACTGGCCCGGCAGGGTGGTCGTGCTGGTGCCCGACTCCACCACCGAGCTGCGGCGCCTGGTCGAGCATGCCGGGGACCTGTCCCAGATCGCCGCGGTCGCCTCGGCGGACGTCGGCATCGACGGCGGGCCGCCCGCCGGGGAGCGGGTGGCGATCAACCCGGGGCCGTTCCGTTCGCTGAGCGACTTCGGCCGGCAGGTCGTCGTGCAGCACGAGATCACCCACGTGGCGACCCGGGACGTGACGAGTACCAACACCCCGTACTGGGTGGCGGAGGGCTTCGCGGACTACGTCGGGTACCTCGACAGCGGCGCGACCGTGCGCAGCGCCGCGCGGGAGCTCGGCACGGACGTACGGGCGGGACGGCTTCCGAAGACCCTGCCCACGGAGCGCGACTTCGCCGGTGACAGCCCCCGGCTCGCCCGGGCGTACGAGGCGTCCTGGCTCGCGTGCCGGGTGATCGCGGAGCGGATCGGCCGCGACGGCCTGGTCCGCTTCTACCGGGAGGTGAGCGAGGCCGCCGGCACCCCGGCGACCGCGCTCACCGCGGCGCTCCGCACCCAGCTGCGAATGACGCCGGCGGAGTTCGTCGCGGCCTGGCGTGACCACCTGCGCCGGGAGCTCGGGTGAGCGACCGCCCGGCCGCCGCTCTCGCGCTCCTCGGGATCGTGGCCGTCGCGCTGCTGATCGCCGGGGGAGCCCTGCGCTACGGCCGGCCGGGGCCGTCCCGCGCCGGCGCCCGGGCCCGGCGGGCCGAGCTGCTGCCGGTGGAGCCCGCCGTGGGCGACCGGCACGCGGCGTTCCACCGGGCCCTGCGGCCGTGGACGTACACCGCGCTGGTCGCGGGGCTGGCGGTCCCGCTGTTGTACGGCCTCACCCCGCTGGGTGCCGCGCTGGTGGGGTGGCTCACCGCCGGCCCGGCGCCGCTGCGGGCCGCCCTCGGCGGCCTGGTCCTCGGCGCGCTCGCCGAGGTCGTGAGCCTGCCGTTCGCGGTGCGACGCGAGATCGTGCTGCGCCGGTACGGCCTGTCGGTGCGGACCTGGCGTTCCTGGTTCGGGGATGCCGCCAAGTCGGTCGCGCTGGGTGCCGTGCTGTCCGCCGCCGCGCTGGCCGCCCTCTACGGGCTCCTCGGCGCGTCGCCCCGCTGGTGGTGGGCCTGGGCGGCGCCGGCGGCGGCCGCGGTGGTGCTCCTGCTGGCGTTCGTGTTCCCGGTGCTGGTCGAGCCGCTGTTCCTGAGGTTCGCGCCGATGGAGCCGTCGCCGCTGCGGGACCGGCTGCTGGCGCTCGCCGAGCGGGGCGGTGTCCCCGTCCGGGACGTGCTGGTCGCCGATGCGTCCCGGCGCACGACGGCGCTCAACGCGTACGTGTCCGGGTTCGGCGCCACCCGCCGGGTCGTCGTGTTCGACACGCTGGTCACCGGCGCGCCGGCCGCGGAGATCGAGGCCGTCGTGGCCCACGAGCTGGGTCACGCCGCCCGCCGCGACGTCCTCGCAGGCACCGCGCTGGCCGCCCTCGGCGCGGCCGCGCTGTGCTGCCTGCTCCACCTGGTCCTGGCCTGGCCGCCGGTGCTGCGGGCGGCCCACGCGACCGGTCCGGCGGACCCGCGGTCGGTCGGGGTGCTGTTCGCGGTGCTCGCGGTGGTGGGGCTGCTGCTCACCCCGGTCCAGAACCTGCTGTCGCGGCGGATCGAGGGCCGGGCCGACACGTACGCGCTGGAGCTGAGCCGCCGGCCGGGCGTGTTCGCCGCCATGCAGCGGCGGCTCGCGCTGACCAACCTCGCGGACCTCGATCCGGGCCCGGTGCCGTACCTGCTGTTCGCGTCGCACCCGACCACCGTGCAGCGGATCGCGGCGGCGCACGCGTTCGCCCGGGCGGCGGACCTGCCCCTGGACAACCCGGACGTGCCGGGGCACCCCCCGGAGGCAACGGCATGACCCGCACGCTCGTCGTCACGAACGACTTCCCGCCGCGGCCCGGCGGCATCCAGGCGTTCGTGCACGGGCTCGCCGTGCGCCAGCCCGCCGGCTCGCTCGTGGTGTACGCCCCGGCGTGGCGGGGCGCGGCGGCGTTCGACGCGGAACAGCCGTTCGAGGTCGTCCGGCATCCCACCTCGCTGATGCTCCCGGTGCCGGACGTGGCGCGCCGGGCCCAGGAGCTGGTCCGCGCGCACGGCTGCGACAGCGCCTGGTTCGGGGCCGCGGCGCCGCTGGGGCTGCTCGCCCCGGTCCTGCGCCGGGCCGGGGTGGAGCGGATCGTCGCGCAGACGCACGGACACGAGGTCGGCTGGGCGCAGCTGCCGGGGGCCCGGGCCATGCTGCGCCGGATCGCCCGTGGCGCCGACGTGGTGACCTACCTGGGGGAGTACACCCGGCGCCGGCTCGCGGCCGCGGTCGACGGGCTCACCGACCTGCGGCGGCTGCCCCCCGGCGTGGACACCGAGGTGTTCTCGCCCGACGTGGACGGCTCGGAGGTCCGGGAACGCCTCGGGCTCGCCGACCGCCCGGTCGTCGTGTGCGTGTCCCGGCTGGTGCCCCGCAAGGGTCAGGACATGCTGATCCGGGCCCTACCGGAGATCCGCCGCCGGGTGCCGGGCGCCGCGCTGCTGCTGGTGTCCGGCGGGCCGGACGCGCCGCGCCTGCAGCGGCTCGCGGTCCAGTCCGGGGTGGCCGACGACGTGGTGTTCACCGGCTCGGTGCCGTGGGCGGAGCTGCCGCGGTACTTCGCCGCGGGCGACGTGTTCGCGATGCCGTGCCGGACGCGGCGGCGCGGGCTGGACGTCGAGGGGCTCGGGATCGTCTATCTGGAGGCCTCGGCCACCGGGCTACCGGTCGTCGCGGGGGACTCCGGCGGCGCACCGGACGCGGTCCGCGAGGGCGAGACCGGATACGTGGTGGACGGCCGGTCCGTCGCCCAGATCGCCGACCGGGTCGCGTCGCTGCTCGCCGACCGGGAGCTCGCCGCCAGGATGGGCGCGGCGGGGCGGGCGTGGGTCGAGGCCGAGTGGCGCTGGGACACCCTGGCCGCGCGGATGGGCGAGCTGCTCACCCCACCCTCGAATTGATCATGGGGTTGGCAACACGACACGCTGGCGTGTCTGTTGCCAACCCCCTGATCATTCGGGAAAAGCAAGAATCGCGGCTGGTCCGGGGCCTGCAGCAGCCCGAGGCGCAACGACGTCATCAGCGCCTGCGCCCGGTTTCCGGCGCCGAGCTTCTCGTACAGCTTGGAGATGTGGGTCTTCGCGGTGGACTCGCTCACGTACAGCTGCTTCGCGATCCCGGCGACGCTCATCCCGTCCGCGAGCAGGCGCAGCACCTGACCCTCCCGGGGCGAGAGCTGCGGACCGCTGGGGGCGAGCCGCCGCTTCATGGCCTCGGCCAGGTCGGAGGCGGTGAACGCGTTGGGGGAGGAGGCGGCGTGCCGGGCGGCCGCGACCACCTCGTCCGACGGCGCGTTCTTCGGCACGAACGCGCTCGCGCCGGCCTCCAGTGCCCCGAACAGCTGGTCGTCCCCGGCATACATCGTGAGCACCACGATGCCGACGTCGGGCATCGTCGCACGCAGCTGACGCGTCGCGTCGAGCCCGCTGCCGTCGGGCAGGCGCAGGTCCATGATGACGACAGCGGGCTTGAGTTCCGCCGCGAGTCGCACGGCCTCCGCAACCGACCCGGCCTCGCCCACCACGGTGAACTCCGGGTCACGCTCGAAGGCGTGCCGCAGCCCCTGGCGGATCAACTCGTGGTCGTCGACCAAGAGCACCGTCTTCTGGTCGGTCGTCTGGTCCGTCGTCATCAGTCGCCCTCCACCTCCTGTACCGACACGCTACCGCCCCCATGGCGGGAAGCGAGCACCACCGACACAGTGGTGCCGTTCGGTTCACGTGCCGCGATCTCCAACGTGGCCCGCACGCGGCTCGCGCGCTCGGCCATGATGCTCATGCCGTAGCTGCCGTCTCGCGTGCGAGACGGCATCCCCGCGCCGTCGTCACTCACCTCGACCCGCGCGAACGGCGGGTCGACCTCGCAAGTGACCCACAGGTTCTCGGCGCGGGAGTGTTTGCGGGCGTTGGCGACCGCCTCCTGGGCGATGCGGAGCAGCTCGCCCTCCACCGCAGCCGGCAGTCGCGCACCGGCCTCGTCCAGGCTGAGATGCACCCGCATCCCGCCCGCGGCCCCCACCGTACGCGCGTAGTCGGCGATCGCCGTCCCCAGCCCACCGTGCCGGTCGACGTCGCTGCGCAGCTCGAACAGCGACAGCCTCAGTTCGGTGATCACCCGGGTGACCTCCTCGCGCAGGGTGCGCAGGGCCTGCTCGGACCCGTCCGCCCCGGGCGGCAGCTGGGCGAGGGCGTTGTCGATGCCGTACCCCACCATGACCAGCTCCTGCGCGACCCCGTCGTGGATCTCGCGCGCGAGCCGCTGGCGCTCCTCGGTGGTGGCGATGCTGCGGACGTCGTCGAACAGCAGTGCGGTCTCCAGTCGCAGCGCGGCCGGGTCGGCGACGGCCCGGGCCGCGGCGACCACGCCCGCGGGATAGCCCCCGGCGCGGTCGGACTCCAGCAGCACCAGCCCCACCGTGCGGACGCCGGTGACCAGCGGCAGCACCAGGGCCGACACCTCGCCGGTCCGGGAGCTGCGCGCCAGCGAGCGCCCGGCCACCTGGGGCTGCTGGGACAGCCAGGCCTCGGCCACCGGCGTGTCGGCGTCCAGGGTGGTCTCCCAGTCGACCCGCTCCAGCCCCGCCTGGGCCAGCACGACGAGCCGGCCGCCGCCGCTCCCGGTGAGCACCGCGGCCCGGTCGGAGGGAGCGACCGAGCGGATCTCGTCCAGCAGGCGGTCGCCGATGCTGCCCGGGTCGAGCGTGCCGGGAAGCTGGCGGGCGACCGTGCGGAGCTGGGTGAGGAGCCGGGTCGCCTGCGCGTACTCCGGCTCCGGGTCGGACGTCGTGGGCCGGGCCATCCGGAGCCACCGGCCCGCCCAGGCCGCCACCATCGCGACGACCGCCGCGACGACCACCCAGGTGACCGACAGCCGGACGAAGTCCGGGTTCTGCAGCATGTCCGTCACCGCCCCGCGGGCGCCCAGCAGCACGACCGCGAGGCCGAGCAGCAGGAACGCGTCCAGCGCCCCGACGACGAGCCCGGCGGCGAGCACCGGTGCGGCGAGGTACGGCAGGGTGGCGCCGATGACGGGGCCGGTACGGGCGGCGGCGAGGGCCGTGACCACGACCTCCGCGACCCGGCCGACCCGCGCCAGCTGCGGACTCTCCTTGGCGGGCAGGGCGAGCAGCGCCGCGCCGGCCAGTACGGCCAGCCACGCCCACGACGCCGGTGAGCTGTCCGTGGAGACGGTCAGGCCGACGACGAGGACGAGGAGCGGGAACCGCACCCAGGCCGCGATCCAGCCCGGCCGGGGCGCGGTGGCCCGATCTGCCGGTGCGGCCGGGGACAGCGAGGCAATCGCTGTCACCCGGCCGCGCAGGTCGTGCAAGGTCATGGAGCTTCCCGTCGTCCGGTGGACTTATCGGGGCTCATCTTGCCCCGATACCCGCCGGTCACCGGTAGAGCGCCGCCACGTCCTCGGCGTACTGCTTCATGATCACGTGCCGGCGGAGCTTGAGCGACGGGGTCATCTCGCCGCCCTCCTCGGTGAAGTCCCGGGGGAGGATGGCGAACTTCTTGATGCCCTCGGCCTTCGAGACACCCCGGTTCGCCTGGTCCACCGCGCCCTGGACCTCGGCCCGGAGCTCGGCGTCGTCGAGCAGGTCCGCGACGGACGTGCCGGCCGGCTTGCCGGTGCGCTCCTTCCACGGCTCGAACGCCTCGGGGTCGATCGTGACGAGGCAGGCGATGAACGGCTGCTGGTCGCCGACGACCATGGCCTGGCTGATCAGCGGGTGCGCGCGGACGGTGTCCTCGAGCACGGCGGGCGCGACGTTCTTGCCGCCGGCCGTCACGATGATCTCCTTCTTGCGGCCGGTGATCTTCAGGAAGCCGTCGGAGTCGAGCTCGCCGAGGTCGCCGGTGTGGAACCAGCCCTCGGGGTCGATGGCCTCCTTGGTGGCCGCCGGGTTCTGCCAGTAGCCGCTGAACAGGTGCGGGCCGCTGATCAGGACCTCGCCGTCGGAGGCGATCCGGATCCCGACGCTCGGCAGCGGGCGCCCGACGGTGCCCACCTTGATGGCGTCCGGCTGGTTCACCGTCGAGGGCGCCGAGGTCTCGGTGAGGCCGTACCCCTCGTACACGGTCAGGCCGATGCCACGGAAGAAGTGGCCGAGCCGGGCGCCGAGCGGCGCGCCGCCGGAGACGGCCGCGATGCACTCCCCGCCGAGCGCGGCGTGCAGCTTGGAGTAGACCAGCTTGTCGAACAGCGTGTGCTTGAGCTTGAGGCCCAGGCCCGCGCCGCCGCTGTCCAGCGCCTCGCTGTAGGCGATCGCGGTCCGCTCGGCCGCGTCGAAGATCGCGCCCTTGCCGCCGGCATGCGCCTTCTGCTTCGCGCCGTTGTAGACCTTCTCGAACACGCGGGGCACCGCGAGGATGAAGGTCGGCTTGAAGACCGCCAGGTCGGCCAGCAGGTTCTTCACGTCGGCGCTGTGACCGAGCCGGGTCCGGGTGGCGATCGCGCCGCACTGGATCAGCCGGGCGAACACGTGGGCCAGCGGCAGGAACAGCAGCGTGGAGGAGCCGTCCTTGAACAGCTTGCTCAGCCCGGGCATCGCGTTCGCGACGTCGGCGTAGAACGCGCCGTGGGTGAGCTCGCAGCCCTTGGGGCGGCCGGTCGTGCCCGACGTGTAGATGATCGTGGCCAGGTCGTCGCGCCGGACCCCCGCCCGCCGCTCGGCGACGGCCTCGTCCGGGGTGCCGAAGCCCTCGTCGGTGAGCGTGGCGACGACGTCGGTGTCGATCTGCCACACGGCGGCCAGGTCGGGGAGCTGCGAGCGCACGGACTCGACGACCGCGACGTGGTCTGCCGTCTCGGCGACGACGGCGACGGCGCCGGAGTTGCCGAGGATCCAGGCGACCTGCTCGGCGGAGGAGGTCTCGTAGATCGGCACGGTGACGGCGCCGGCGGACCAGATCGCGTAGTCGAACAGGGTCCACTCGTAGCGCGTCTTGCTCATCAGGCCGACGCGGTCGCCGGGGCCCACCCCGGCGGCGATCAGGCCCTTGGCCAGCCCGACGATCTCGGCGCGGAACTCTGCGGCGGTGACGTGCTGCCACTCGCCTCCGACCAGGCGGCTGAGGATCTCCTGGTCCGGGTAGGCGTCTGCGTTCTCCCAGACCGGATCAGTCAGGTTGGTGTCCTCCGCGACGGTCGCCACAGGTGGAACGATCAGCTCACGCACAGTGCCTCTCCCGGCTCGACATACCCTGCGGTTACTGGCAGGTAAGGCAAAACCTACCGGGCCGAGTGGGGTCTGTGTGAGGCCCGTCCCAAATACAACGCTCAGTGGTGGCATCCTCACACCCGTGGCGCAGATCGATCTGATCGAGGAGACGTTCGTCGCGGCCGTGCCCGCGCTGGTCGCGGCGGCCGTGCACGAACCGGGGTTCACCGCGGAGCTGTGGCCTGACCTGCGGCTCGCGGTGTTCATGGACCGTGGGCTGGAGGGGATCCGGTGGACGGCGACCGGGGCCCTCGCCGGCTCCTGTGAGGTCTGGCTGGAGGCGTTCGGGGACGGCGTGGTGATCCACACGTACCTGCGCTGCGACCTCACCGACTCGGCCGGCGCGGTCGTCACGCCGAGCCCGCGGGACGCCGTGCGGGAGATCCAGGCCCGGGCCCGGCATGCCAAGCGGGTGCTCTGGGCGGTCAAGGACCGGCTCGAGGCGGGCCGCGGACCCGGCGAGCCGTCGGTGCGGGTCGCGGCGGGGGAGGGCTGAGATGGCGGCCGTGACCCGCTGCCCGCAGTGCGGGGCGCGGGTCGGCGAGGGCGCCGAGTGGTGCACCCAGTGCTACGCCGACCTGCGACCGCCGGCTCCCGAGGTGGCTGCCCCCGTGTCCTCGGCTCCCGGGCCGGCGGAGTCCCCCGAGCCGCCCGAGGCCGAGCCGGGTCCGCCCGTGGCCGCCCGGGCCCGGCACCGTGCGCCCGGCGGTGACACCCCGGCGCCCGGATGGCCGTGCCCGCAGTGCGGCACGGTGAACGACCTCGCCGCCGCGGCCTGCTCCTCGTGTGGCAGCGGGTTCCTCGCCGCCCTGGCCGCGGACCGGGGCATCCCCACCGTGTCGGCCCTCACCGGGCTGAGCCGCGGGGCCCGGATCGCGGTCGCGCTGGGGTCCGTCGCCGGGATCCTCGCGCTGCTCGCCGCGGTCCTCTGGCTGTTCGGCTGACCCGGGGTCGGCCCGCCCCGGCCGCCGCCCCACCCGTACCCTCACCGCCATGCGCGTGCACGTGGTATCGGACGTCCACGGCCGCACGGATGCGCTGGCCCGTGCGGCCGACGGCGCCGACGCGCTGATCGTGCTCGGCGATCTCCTGGAGGCCGTCGACTACACCGACCCCAGTGCCGGGATCATGGGCCGCCTGTACGGCGCGGACAACGTCGCCCACTGGATCGGGCTGCGCACCGCCCAGCGGTTCCGGGAGGCGGGGGAGTTCAGCCGCGCGATGCTCGCCGCGGCCGCCGTCGAGCGGGATGCCGACCCGCAGCAGCTCCTGCTCGACGCGATCCGGCAGGAGTACCGCGAGGTGTTCGCCGCGATGCCGTCGCCGGCCTGGTGCACCTACGGGAACGTGGACGCGCCCCAGCTGTGGCCGGAGTTCACCCGGGACGGGATCCGGGTCCTCGACGGGGAGGTCGCCGAGATCGGCGGGCTCAGGGTGGGGTTCGTCGGCGGCGGGATCGGGGACCGGCCCAGCCGGTATCCCTATCTGGTCACCGAGGAGCAGTTCGCGGCCAAGGTCGCCGCCCTCGGCCCGGTCGACGTGCTGTGCAGCCACATCCCGCCCGCGGTGCCGGAGCTCTGCTACGACACGGTCGCCCGGCGGTTCGAACGCGGGAGCCACGCCCTGCTGGACGCGGTACGGGAGCACCAGCCGCGGATGGTGCTGTTCGGGCACGTCCACCAGCCGCTGCACCTCCGGACCCGGGTCGGCCGGACCGAGTGCGTGAACGTCGGTCACTTCCGGGAGACCGGCGTGCCGTACGCGGTGACCTGGTGACGCGCTAGCCTGCCGGGCATGGCGGATTCCTCCACGCAGTCGATCACGGTCAGCGCCCCTGTCGAGGAGGTGGCCGCCGTCATCACCGACTTCGGGTCGTACCCGGACTGGGCCGGCGCGGTGAAGACCGTCGAGATCCTCCAGTCCTATCCGGACGGCCACGCGAGCCAGGTCCGGTTCGTGGTCGACGCGGGCGTGGTCCGGGACGACTACGTGCTCGAGTACGCGTATGCCGAGGACCTGTCCCGGATCGAGTGGCACCTGGTCCGCGGCGAGACGCAGAAGAGCCAGCACGGCTCCTACGACCTGGCCGACAACGGCGACGGCACCACCACGGTGACGTACACCCTCGCCGTCGAGCTGAGCATCCCGATGCTGGGCATGTTCAAGCGCAAGGCGGAGAAGGTCATCATGGACACCGCGCTCAAGGAGCTGAAGAAGCGCACCGAGGCCTGACCCCGGGCGACGGCCACCGGCGGATACGCTCTGGCGATCGTCAGGGCAGCGGAGCCGGAGGAGCGGGCGTGCGCGTACTGCTGTTCACCGGCAAGGGTGGCGTGGGGAAGACGACGTCGGCCGCCGCCACCGCGGTCCTCGCGGCGCGGCGCGGGCTGCGGACCCTCGTGCTGTCCACCGACCCGGCCCATTCGCTCGCCGACGCCCTCGGCGTCCCGCTCGGCCCCGAGCCGACGCCGGTGGCGACCGACCTGCTCGGCCAGCAGGTCGACACCCAGCGCCGGTTCGAGGAGTCGTGGGCGACGGTCCGCGGGTATCTCCGGGAGCTGCTCGGGCGCGGTGGCGTCGACGCGCTCGCGGCCGAGCAGCTGACCGTGCTGCCCGGCGCCGACGAGATCCTCGCGCTGCTGGAGGTGCGGGCCCGGGTGCGGGCCGGCGACCTCGACCTCGTCGTCGTGGACTGCGCGCCCACCGCGGAGACGCTCCGGCTGCTGGCGCTGCCCGCCGCGCTGGGCTGGTACTTCGAGCACGCGTTCCCCGGGCACCGCCGGCTCGCCCGCGCGGCCCGGCCGTTCGTCGGGAGCGAGGCGCTGCCGGCCGATGACGTGTTCGGGTCCGTCCAGCGGCTGCACGCCGACCTGGCCGAGGTGTACGCGCTGCTCACCGACCCCGCCCGCGCCAGCGTGCGGCTGGTGCTGACCCCGGAGGCGGTCGTGGTGGCGGAGGCGCGGCGGACGTTCACGAGCCTGTCGCTGTACGGGTTCGCGGTCGACGCGGTGGTGGCGAACCGGGTCATCCCGGCCGGCGGCGACGACCCCTGGCGGGCCGGGTGGGTGGCCGCCCAGGCGGTGCAGCTGGACGAGGTGCGGCAGAGCTTCGCCGGGCTGCCCGTGCACCTCGGCCCCTACCTGCCGGAGGAGCCGGTCGGGCTGGACGCGCTCGCCGCCTACGCCGAGCACCTGTACGGCGACGCGGACCCGCTGGGCGCTCCGCCGGAGATCAGGGCCCTGCACGTGGAGTCGGACGGTGAGGAGACCGTGTTGTCGATGCCCCTGCCCCTCGCCGAGCGTGCCGAGGTGGACCTCGCCCGGGCCGGGGACGACCTGGTGGTGACCGTGGGCGGGCAGCGCAGGGTGGTGACGCTGCCGGAGTGGCTGTCGCCGCGCCCGGTCCTCGGCGCCGCGCTGACCGACGGGCGACTGGTCGTCCACTTCGGTCAGGTCCCGGTCGGTGCCGCGTGACCGCGCCCCGACCCGAGCCCGGTGCCCTCGCCGAGGAGGCCGCCCGGCTGGTCGAGGCGGCGGCGGACTGGGCCCGTCGCGCGGTGTCCGCGGTGGACCCCGACGGGGACCGGCTCGACACCGGCGCCCCGGAGTGCGCCGGGTGCCCGGTGTGCCGAGCCGTGCGGGCCATCCGGTCCGACCACCCGGAGGCGGCGGAGCGGATGACCACGCTCGCGACCGATGCGGCGACGGCGCTCGCGGGCGTGCTGCGCACGATGTTCGACGGGCATGCCCGGCCGGGGACCCCGCCGGGGCCCGAGCCGCACGTGGAACACATCGACCTGGCCTGACGGCGGACGAGAGAGCGGGGAACGGCGTGACGCTGACCATCGGAGTCGACGTCGGGGGCACGAAGGTCCTCGGCGGCGTGGTGACACCCGACGGCGAGGTGCTCACCACCGTGCGCCGGGCGACGCCCGACGACGACTCGGGCCAGACGGCGGTGGTGATCGCCGAGGTGGTCGCCGCGCTCGTCGACGCGTACCCGGGCGTGGAGGCCGTCGGGGTCGGTGCGGCGGGCTGGATCGACGCCGACCGGTCCACCGTGATGTTCGCCCCGAACGTCGCCTGGCGGGACGAGCCGCTCCGCGACCGCATCGCCGACAAGGTCGGGCTTCCGGTCGTGGTCGAGAACGACGGGAACACCGCGGCGTGGGCGGAGTTCCGCTTCGGCGCGGCGCGCGGTGTCTCCGAGGTGCTGCTGATCACCGTCGGGACCGGCATCGGCGGCGGGATCATCGCGGACGGGAAGCTGTTCCGCGGTGCGTACGGGGTGGCCGGGGAGTTCGGGCACGTGCGGTTCGTGCCGGGCGGCCTGCCGTGCGGGTGCGGGCGCCGCGGCTGCTTCGAGCAGTACTGCAGCGGCCGCGCGCTGGTGCGGGAGGCGCGGGCGCTCGCCGAGGCCGACCCGCACCGCGCGGCCCGGCTGCTGCGGCTCGCCGGCGGCCAGGTCGACGCGATCCAGGGTCCGCAGATCACCCAGGCGGCGGGGGAGGGCGACCCGGCGGCGATCGAGGCGTTCGGGGTGATCGCGCAGTGGCTCGGGCAGGGGCTCGCCGACCTCGTGTCCATCTGGGACCCGGGGTTGATCGTGGTCGGCGGCGGGGTCGCGGAGTCCGGTGACCTGCTGATCGCGCCGGCCCGGGAGGCCTACGTCGCCGCGCTCGGCCCGCGGATCACGTTGCCGGTGGCCCGGATCCGCGCCGCCGAGCTCGGCAACGAGGCGGGGTTGATCGGCGCCGCCGATCTCGCCAGACTCCGCTGATGACCGAGCTGACCGTGCTCACGTACAACGTCCGGGGCCTGCGGGACGATCTCGGGGCGCTGGTCCGGGTGATCCGGGGCAGCGGTGCGCAACTCGTGTGCGTGCAGGAGGCGCCGAAGCTGTTCCGCTGGCGGTCCCGCGCGGCGGACCTGGCTCGGCGCTGCGGGCTCGTGGTCGTGGCCGGGGGTGCGCCGGCCGCCGGCAACCTGCTGCTGTCCGACCTCGCGGTGACCGTGCACCGGACGCGCGACGTGAGGTTCCCGCTGGTGTGCCCGCCGAAGCTGGAGCTCCCGCAGCGGCGCGGGGCGGCCGTGGCGGAGCTGTCGCTGGCCGGTCACCGGTTCACCGCCGTCGGTACGCACCTGAGCCTGTACCCGGCGGAGCGGGCCCGCCAGGCCCGGCGGCTGCTCGACCTGGTGCCCCCGGACGCCCCGCCGGCGGTGCTCGTCGGCGACTTCAACGAGGCGTCGGGCGGGGCGGTGTCGGCGGTCCTCGCCGAGCGGCTGGTCGACACGGCGGTGACCGGGGGCGACCCGCGGACGCCGACGTTCTCGACCGCGTCGCCGCGGCGCCGGATCGACTACGTGTGGGCGGACCCGGGCCTGGCCGTCAGCGGGTACGAGGTGCTCGACTCGGCCGACGTGCGGGTCGCGAGCGACCACTTCCCGGTGCGGGTCCGGCTCGACCTGGGCTGACCGTTCCGCCGCTGTGTCGGCTCAGCGGCGGGTCGGCTCAGCTGCTGGGTCGGTTCAGCGGCCGAGCAGGCGCTCGCGGAGCGTGCGTCGACGACGCTCGGGCACGGCCTTGGCGCGGGCCTCCGCACGGCACGGCTCGTCGTAGAACAGCGCGGCCACCAGGTCGGTGGTGTGGCTCACGGGCGGGTACATCGGTGCTCCTCGGCTCGGGGCGATCTCGACCAGGTACAGCACCGTGATCGACTCAATCGTTCCAGAACTGGAGGGTGCCGGCGGTCACGCCGCGAGGGGGCGGTCGGATCGGCGGGACGCTACCGGCCCGCGCGGACCACCCGGACCCCGGCGAGCCACCGCTCCAGCGGCAGCGACCGGCCGCGGCGCACCCGCTCGGCGACATCCCGGAGCACCGCGTCGGGCGTGCCGGCGAGGGCCTCCACCTGCGGCCGCCGGAGGAACGCGAGCCGGTCCCCGGCGTCGAGGGCGGCCGGGTCGGTCCGGGTGAACTCACACCACAGCGCGAGCACCTCGTCGGCGCGGGACCGGGTGTGCTGGGCGATCGGCATTCGACACCTCCGCCTCCAGCGTCGACGGTGTGTGCGACAACCGGGAGACGGGCGGATGACGGGACGGCGACAACCTCAGGGCCGGTAGCCCGCCACCAGCTCGCCGGCGAGCTGCTCCAGGAACAGCCCGGTGTCGGTGACGATCCCGACCGCCTGCGCCGACCCGCGGTCGGCGAGCTTGGTGACCGTGGCCGGGTTGATGTCGACGCTGACCAGCGGCACCGAGGCGGGCAGCAGGTTCCCGGTGGCGATGCTGTGGAGCATCGTCGCCACCATGATCGCGAAGCCGACGCCCGGCAGCTGCGCCCGCATCGCGCGCTGACCGGCGACGACGTCGGTGTACACGTCCGGCAGCGGGCCGTCGTCGCGGACCGAGCCGACCAGCACGAAGTCCTTGTCGTGGGTCACCAGCGCGTGCATCACGCCCCCGGTCAGCACGCCGTCGTCGACCGCCTTGGCGATCGACCCGCACGCCCGGATCCTGTTGATGGCGCGAATGTGGTGCTCGTGCCCGTGCGGCACCCCGGCTCCCTTGATGAGGTCCACGCCCAGCGAGGTCCCGAACAGCGACGCCTCGATGTCGTGGGTCGCGAGCGCGTTGCCGGCGAACAGCACGTCGACGTACCCGGCCTCGACCAGCGCCACCATCGCCGGCCCCGCCCCGGTGTGCACGATGGCCGGCCCGCCGACCCAGAGGATCCGCCGGCCGGCGGCGCGCACGTCCCGCATCTGCTGTGCGATCTGCCGGACGAGCAGCGCCTGCGGTTTCTCGCTGGACACCGCCGAGGACATGAAGCCGAACGAGCCGGCGTGGTCGTCCGGTGCGGGCGGCAGTACGACGCGCACCCCGCCCGGCCCGCAGACGACTGCGTCGCCCGCCCGGACGTCGGATACCGGAATCGTGCGGACACCGGCGGGCGTGACCAGCAGGCCGCAGTCCATCTCGGGCTGGCGGACCGGCACCCAGGTCTCGTCGAGCCGGACGACCGTGTCGAGGTTCGTGGTCGAGTAGAAGTCGTCCGGGAACACCCCGTCCGCGGGCGCCGGCCGGGTCACCGCCTGCCCCGGGTCGACCAGGTTGACCCCGTGCCCCTGGATCCGCATCAGGATCCGGGCGAGCCGGTCGGTCGAGTCCGCGCCGACGGTGATCCGCGCCGCCGACTCGTCGTCGTGCTCACGGCCGAGGTCGAGCCGGTCGATGCGGTAGTCGCCGCCGTACTCCAGCACGTCGTCGAGGACGCGGGCGAGCACGCCGGAGTCCATCAGGTGGCCGCTGATCTCCACGATCTCGTGGTGCACGCGCGCTCCTCCGTCCGCCGGGGTGGATGCCCCGCGGCTCAGACCTTGGCCCCGTCGTCTCCCTCGTCGTCGTCCGTCAGGCCGTCGCGCAGCCGCCACACCAGGGTCCCGAAGCCGCCGAGGATCCCCGCCACCCCGAGCACCAGGGAGGTCGACCCGCCGATCGGCAGCAGCGTCGGCCGGAGGAACAGCGCGAGCCCCACCAGGACCAGCGCCACCGCCAGCACGGTGTAGCGGGACGCGCGGGGGACCGGCGGCGGCGCCGGCGGGACGAAGCCCTCGTCGTCCGGGTCCTCGACGCGCTCGTTCGGGTCGAACGGGACGTCGAGCCCGGTGATCGGCCGCGGCACGGCGGTGTCCCGGGGTAGCCGTCGGCGTTCGCCGCGCGGGGACTCGGGCGCGGTCTCCGCCGGGGTGCCCTGGTCCGGGGCGGCGTTGTCCGGGGTGGCGCTGTCCGGGGTGGCGCTGTCCGGGGTGTTCCGGTCGGGGGTGCTCCCGTCCGGGGGCGCGCTGTCCGGGGGCGCGCTGTCCGGCTCGGCCGCCGCGACGCGGCCCCGGGAGCCGGGGGCCGGCGGCTCCACCGCGGGAGCCGCCCAGCTCTCCAGGATGTCCCGCCACCCCGCGTCGACGTCCACGTCCTCGCGCCGCCGCCGCAGGGACGGGTTCGCGGGGTGGTCCGCCGGGGTGGCGGCGCCGCTGCCGGTCTCCGCGGGCGCCCCGCGCGCCGGGTCCGCCGCCGGTTCCGAGCCGGTCCCGACGTCCAGGCTGCCGATCACGTCCCGGGCCTCGGCGAGATGCCGCCGGTCCACGAACAGGCGGTCGGTGGGGCGGTTCGGCAGGGTGGTCGTCCGGGTGACGGGGTGCAGGTCGGCGCTCGGCTGCAGGTACGCGGCGATCCCGGCGAGCCCGAGGACGTCGAGCAAATGCTCGCCGACGCGGGGGTCGACATCCGCCGCCGCCGCGTACTCCGTGGCGTCGAGCCCGTTGTCGCGGCGACCCCGCGGACTTCGGCCGGACGGCGTCGTCATCGCACCGGGTCCGCGGCGGCAGTCAGTTGCCGGGTGAACTCGGCGCTTCCCGCGAAGATCCGCTCGGCCTCGTTGTCGAGGGTGGCGACGTGATAGCTGTCGGTCAGCAGGGTCTCCCGGACGTCCGTGCCGGCCACGCCGGCCAACAGCAGCTCGCCGCTGATCGGCTCGACCACGTGGTCGTCGACGCTGCGGAACAGCCGGATCGGAACGTCGACCCGGCCGAGGTCCGCGCAGACGATCCGCCACAGCAGGCTCAGCGAGTGGGCGGCGCGCAGCGGGATCCGGTCGTACGCCAGCTCGGCGACGCCGGGCTTCTTGATATCGCTCGCGATACCGGGGAGCGATCCGATCAGGCGCCCCGCGAGCGGCAGGATCCGGGCGTCCCGGCGCTGGGTCGCCAGTGAGGGGTTCACCAACACGACGCCGGCGAGGTCGGCGCCGCGCTCCTCGGCGAGGCGCAGCGTCAACGTGCCGCCCATCGACAGGCCCATCACGACCACCACGTCGTGCCGGGACCGCATCGCGTCGAACGCGCGCTCCAGCTCGCCGTACCAGTCCTCCCAGCGCGTGAGGTTCAGGTCCTGCCAGCGGGTGCCGTGGCCCGGCAACCGGGGACCGTGGACGTCGAACCCGGCGGCGTGGAGGTACTCGCCCCAGGGCCGCATGCTCTGCGGCGACCCCGTGAAGCCGTGGCACAGGACGACGCCGGCGGGAGCGCCGGGGCCCGCGTCGAACGCGAACGGCTCCGCACCCGGCATGAGCGACACTGTTCCCCGACCCCCTCCGCGGTGCCGGCGCGTGCGTCGGCGCGCCGGTGAAGCCGTTCCATGGTGTCACGACGGGGAACACTTCGGGGAGTGCGTTGTATGACCCGTGCCACGGTACGTAGGCTCTGCACCACCGTGCCGACGGCGCGGGGATTCGGCGACGGTTCGGAAGGAGGGCCGGTGTTCTATTGGATGTGCAAGCACATCCTGATCGGACCGTGGGTGCGGTTGCTCTTCCGCCCGAAGGTGGAGGGTCTGGAGAACATCCCGACCTCCGGTCCGGCGATCCTGGCGAGCAACCACCTGTCGTTCTCCGACTCGATCTTCCTGCCGCTGATGGTGGGCCGGAAGGTGACGTTCCCCGCCAAGGCGGAGTACTTCAACTCGCCCGGCATCAAGGGATTCCTGTCGAAGCTGTTCTTCAGCGGCGTGGGCCAGGTGCCGATCGATCGGGCGTCCGGCTCCGCGGCCAAGTCCGCCCTGACCACGCTCCAGCGCATCCTCGACCTCGGCGACATCGTCGGCATCTACCCGGAGGGCACCCGCTCGCCGGACGGCCGGCTGTACCGGGGCAAGACCGGCGTGGCCCGGCTCGCGCTGCAGACGGGTGCGGTCGTCGTCCCCTGCGCGATGATCAACACCCACGAGATCCAGCCGCCCGGCACGCTCATGCCGCGGATCAAGCGGGTCCGGATGAAGATCGGCCACCCGCTCGACTTCAGCCGGTACGAGGGGCTGGCCGGTGACCGGTTCGTCGAGCGGTCGATGACCGACGAGATCATGTACGAGCTGATGGAGCTGTCCGGCCAGGAGTACGTCGATGTCTACGCCGCGAAGGTGAAGGCCCAGGCGGCCGGCCCGGCGGCGCCCGATCCGGCCCCGGCGTCCAGCGGGGCCGCGGCAGCGTGACCCCGGGCGGCACGCTGGAGGTCACGCTGTGGCGGGCCGTGGCGGTGTTCCGGCTGCTGACCCTCGCCTACGCGGTGGGGGCCAACCTGTACGACCTCCCGAACGTGGCCGGCCCGGGCGCCCTGGTGGCCACGCTCGCGCTGATGGCGGCCTGGAGCGGCGTGTCGATCTGGGCGTACCCCCGGGCCACCCGGTGGCGGACGCCGCTCCTGGCCACCGACGCGGTGATCACGCTCCTCGCGATCGGCGCGACCGTGCTGGTGGAGTCACCGGCGCGGATCGTGGCCGGCGAGGCCACCGTACCGATGGTGTGGTCGGCCTCCGTGGTGCTGGCGTGGGGCCTCGCCTGGGGGGTGGCCGGCGGCCTCGCCGCGGCGGCCCTGGTCAGCCTCGCGAACATGGTCCAGCGCGGCGGCGCCAGCGACCTCACCGTGAACAACATCGTCCTGCTGTTCGTCGCCGGGGCGGTGGTCGGCTACGTCGCGGCGCTGGGCCGGCGGGCCGAGCGCACCCTCGCCGAGGGTGTGCGGATGCAGGCCGCGACCGCGGAACGCTAGCGGCTCGGCCGGCACATCCACGACGGCGTGCTCCAGGTGCTCGCGCTGGTCCAGCGCCGCGGCCCGGAGCTGGGCGGGGAGGGCGCCGAGCTGGCCCGGCTGGCCGGCGAGCAGGAGGTCGCGCTGCGCGCGCTGATGACGTCCCGGCTGTCCGCGCCCCGGTACGACGGCCAGGTCGACCTGCGTGTCCTCCTCGCCGACCCGTCCCCGCGCGTGCACCTGGCGGCCCCCGCCACGGCAGTGCTGCTCCCGGCCACCCGCGCCGCCGAGCTGGCGGCGGCGGTCGGCGCCGCGCTGCACAACGTCGCCCGCCACGTCGGCCCGGAAGCGGAGGCCTGGGTGCTGGTCGAGGACACCGGGTCGCAGGTGGTGGTCACCGTGCGCGACGACGGCCCGGGGATCGCGCCGGGCCGGCTGGCGGCCGCCGCCGCGGCGGGACGGCTCGGCGTGGCGCAGTCCGTGCTGGGACGGCTGCGGGACCTCGGCGGCAGCGCCGAGATCGTCAGCGCGCCCGGCGAGGGTACGGAGGTGGAGCTGCGTGTGCCCCGCCGGTGAGACGTCGCTCCGGGTGATGGTCGTCGACGACCACCCGATGTGGCGCGACGCGGTCGCCCGGGACCTCGGCGAGGCCGGGCTGGACGTGGTCGCCACGGCGCCCGACGGCGTCGCCGCCGTGCGGATCGCCACGGCCGTCCGGCCCGAGGTCGTCGTGATGGACCTCCACCTCCCGGAGCTGTCCGGCGTGGAGGCGACCCGCCGGATCGTCGCCGCACTCCCGGCCACCCGGGTGCTGGTGCTGTCCGCGAGCGGGGAGGCGGGCGACGTGCTGGAGGCCGTGAAGGCGGGCGCGACGGGCTACCTGCTGAAGTCGGCCGGCGCCGGGGAGCTGCTCGGCGCGGTACGCCGCACGGCGGCGGGCGAGGCCACGTTCACCGCGGGCCTGGCCGGGCTGCTGCTGGGGGAGTACCGGCGGATCGCCACCGAGCCCGCCGCCGGTGACCCGCCGAGGCTCACCGACCGGGAGACCGAGGTGCTCCGGCTGGTCGCGAAGGGCCTGACCGCCAAGCAGGTGGCGGCGCGCCTCGGGCTGTCCCATCGCACCGTGCAGAACCACGTCCAGAACGCGATGGGCAAGCTCCAGGTGCGCAACCGCGCCGGGCTGGTCCGCTACGCGATCGAGGCGGGCCTCGACGACGACTGAGGGGGTCCGGTCGCCGCGCCCCCCTCGGGCGGGTCGAGCACGATCGTGCGGTCCGCGCCCGGTTCGGCGTCCCCACGCAGCAGCGCGTGCAGCCCGGCCAGGAGCCCACCGGCGCCGTTGCGCCGGGCGAAGGTGCGCACCCGCTCCTGCCACGCGCGCGCGGACTCGCGGTCGCCGGCCGCGACGAGCGCGCGCAGCGTCCAGGCGGCGGTCAGCGCGGCGTCGGTCTCATCCCCCATCTCGTCGTACACCTCGACGGCCTGCGCGTACCGGCGGGCGGCCAGCGCGTGCTCGCCACGGTGGGTCGCCGCCGCACCGTCCAGCAGGTGCGTCGCCGCCCGGCGCCACAGCGTGTCGCGCTCGATCGACCGCAGGATCTCCTGCATCGCGGCGGTGCTCTCCGGGCCGAGCAGCGCCGCGGCGTGCGCCGCCGCGGGCACCCACTCCCGGGACGGCCAGGACGGGTCCTCCCGCCAGCTCTGGGCGAGCTCGGCCAGCAGACCGGCCGCCTCCTCCGGGCGGTCCTGGAGGACGAGGCAGAGGGCGCCGTGGGCGAGCGCGCCCCGGAGCAGCCGCCGGAACCCGGACCGGCGGGCCGCCGTCAGGCACCGCATCACCGTGTCGCAGGGATCCTCGCCGCGGAGCACCCGGATCCAGCCGCGGATCCCGCGCAGCTGCAGGTCCCAGTCGGCGGTCTCGTCGTCCCGCCCGTCGAGGAACTCGCCCGCCGCCGCGAGCATCGCCTCCCAGTCACCGTCGAAGTAGGCGCGCTCGGCGGACTCGGAGAAGTTGGAGATCAGGCTCTTCCGCCCGCCGTGCACGTGCCTGCTCTCGCGTTCCAGCTGATGCGACCGGCGCAGGTCGCCCTCTTCCTGCAGCACCGTGGACAGGTTGAGGATCGCGCGCCGCAGGGAGGGCAGCCGGTGCCGCCGGCAGTACTCGACGGCCTCCTCCAGGTCGGGGAGCCCGGCCGGCTCACCGGCGAGGTACCGGGCCGTCGCGGCGGTGATCATCGCGTTCGCCTCGACCTCGCGCAGTCCCAGCCGCCGCGCGATGCCCGAGGCCGTCCCGGCGGCGAGCACCGCCTCGTCCCGCCGGAAGTCGAGCATGTGCAGCCGCGCCCACTCGGCCCACGCCTCCGCCTTGGCCTCGCTGTCGGGCAGGTCGGCGAACAGGTCCAGCGCCCGCCGCAGATGCGCCCGCGCCGCGTCCTTCTCGGTCCGCATCCACTCCACCTGACCGAGCTGGGTGTACGCGGCGGCGGCCTGCGGCAGGTCCTGCTCGGCGCGGAGCACGCCGGCGAGATCCTCGAGCTCCTTGACCCCGCCCTCCCGGTAGAAGCCGTCGCAGTCGCGGAGGAACCGCACCTGCGAGCGCAGCAGCTCGGCACGGCGGCGCTCCGGCACCTCGTGGGAGTCCGGCCACAGGGCGAGCGCCTGGTCCACGTACTGCAGCGCCGCATCCAGCGAGTGCAGCCGGTACGCCTGGTGGGCGGCCGCGACGAGCGTCCGCCGGGCCGGCTCCTCGTACGGGGTGGTGTCCCAGCGGAGCGTGCGGGCGAGGTTCAGCGCGGCGGTGCGGTGCCGGGCGAGCGTCTCGACCAGGACGGCGGGCCGCTCGCCGGTCAGGCCGTCCAGCCAGTCGGCGACCCGGTGGTGGTGGCCGGCGCGGACCGCGCGGGGGAGCCGGGAGTACGCGATCTGCCGGATGATCGCGTGCCGGAACACGTACTCGGCGTGGCCGCCCATCCGGGATCCCGGGCGCTCGGCGAGCAGGTCCTTGGCGACGAGCCGGCGCAGCGAGTTCTCCGCTTCCGCGACCGGGACGTCCACCAGCGCCGCGACCGCGCCCGGCCACAGGTGGGCACCGACGACGGCGGCGGCCTGCACGACGGCGCGGTCGTCGCGGCTCAGCAGGTCGAGGCGGCTGGCGACGAGGGACTGCACGGTCTCCGGGGTGGACAGGTCCGCCTGCGGGTCGAGGGTCCAGGTGTCGCCGACCCGGACGAGCCTGCCCTGCTCGCGGAGCATCCGGACGAACTCCTGGGCGTACAGCGGGTTCCCGCCGGCGAGCCCGACCAGCCGCTCCGACAGCGGCGGGGGCGGGGGCGCGCCGTCGAGCAGCAGGGTGAGCAGCCTCTGCATGTCGCCGGTGGGCAGCGGGCCCACGTTGACGGTGAGGGTCCGGGCGCGGACGCCGGCCCAGCCCGGGTCCCGTTCGAGCAGCTCGGGTCGGTGCGTGCAGATCACCAGCAGCGGCAGCCCCTCCGCCGCCTCGACCGCCCCGGCGAGGAACCGCAGCAGCGCCGGGTCGGCCCACTGGAGGTCCTCGATCACCAGCACGGCCGGCAGCTGCCGGGTGAACGCGAGGATGACCCGGTGCCAGGAGGCCTCGGCCTCGTCCGGGGTGACCGTGACGCCGGGCAGGCCGACGAGCGGGGCCACGGTGTCGGTGAGCCGAGGGACCTCCTCGGCGTCCACGAGGCAGTCCAGCGCGGCGACCAGGCGCGCCCTGGCGGTGCGCGCGTCGTCGGTGTCGAGGATCCCGGCGTGGCTCTTGACGACCTCGGCGAGCGGCCCGAACGCGCCGTTCTCGCCGTACGGCATGCACCGGCCGGACCGCCAGCGCACGACCAGCTCGGGCGTGGCGTCGACCCGGCGGAACAGTTCCCGCAGCAGCCGGCTCTTGCCGGCCCCGGGGCTGCCGACGATCGACACCAGCTGCGGCACCCGGTCCCGGACGCACCGGACCAGGGTCTGGGTGAGCAGCTCCAGCTCGTGCTCCCGGCCGACGACCGGCCAGTCGTCCACGGCGTCGAGCCCGAGCCGGTCCCGGAGCATCTCCCGGGCCAGCCAGACCTCGACGGTGCTCGCCTTGCCCTCCGGCTGCACGGGGAGCTGCTCGTCGTACCGGACGCTGCCCGCGGTGGCGCGCCGGGTCGCCCCGTTGACCAGGACGCCACCGGCGGGGGCGAGGGCCTGCAGGCGGGACGCGGTGTTCACGACATCGCCGGTGACGAGGGCCTGGCCGCGGTCCCGGATCGCGTCGAGGTCGACCAGCGCCTCGCCGGTCGCGATCCCGACCCGGGCCCGCAGGCGGCCCTCGGTCGCGGCGGCCTGCCCGTCCAGCACCCGCTGGAGCTCCAAGCCGGTGCGGACCGCGCGGAAGGCGTCGTGCTCGCCGCTCACCGGTGCGCCGTAGATCGCCATGACCGCGTCGCCGATGTACTTCTCCACCACGCCGCCGTGGGTGCGGATGATGCGGCTCGCCGTGCGGAAGTAGGTGGCCTGCAGGTCGCGCACGTCCTCGGGGTCGAGCCGTTCGGCCAGCGCGGTGAACCCGATCAGGTCCACGAACAGGATCGTGACGGTGCGCCGCTCCTCGTGGTGCGCGACGGCGGCGCGGGGCGCGCCGACCTCCGCGCCGCAGGACGTGCAGAACCGGAGCCCGGGCTCGACCAGCGTGCGGCACCGGGGGCAGCGGATGTGCAGCGCGGAGCCACACACCCCGCAGAACCGGTGATGGTCCCGCGCGGGCGCTGCACAGTGGACGCAGTACGTGTCGATGCCGCGACTCCTCTTGTCTTGGCAGTCCGAACGCTGTCCGACATCGCATCGTGGCAGGAAGCCACGCGACTTCGCCAGGAATTGAACCGAACGAGACGACGTACGACCGGGTCGTGTCGCGATGTGGACAGTCATCTCCTCCCCGGCCGTCCGGATGGTTGTATCCGGCCTCGGGACAACCGAGCGTGCGACCGAGGAGGACCACCATGCCCAGTGTCATGTTGTCGCGGGAGTGGACAGACCCGCGGGGGAGCCATCACCGGGCCGGTGCGGTGGTCGAGGTCGACGACGTCACGGCCGCCCGGCTCCAGGCCGAGGGCAGCGCGCGGATCGCGCCGCACAAGGCCCCGGGCGCGGAAGACCGCGCCGGCTGGGTCGGACCGTCCGGCGGGAAGCCCAGCGTGGGCGAGAGGACCG
>JAVEDU010000103.1 GCA_030840805.1 Actinomycetota bacterium | reverse complement strand
GTCTCGTCGGCGAAGCCGTCCTCGAGCACCAGCAGGCGCGGTGGTTCGGCCTCGAGTACGTTCCACCACCCGCGCGACCGGTCGCCCTCCGGCCCGGTCATGGAGTAGCTCACGTGCCCGCCGGTCGCGGACGCCCGGTCGGCGCCTCGGCCGCCGCCTTCGCCTCGGCCTTGGCCATCCTCTCCAGCAGCCGCCGCCCGCGGATCCCGGCGACGTCGGAACGGATGCTCGACTCCAGGGCGCCCGGCGGCTCGCTGGCGACCATGAGCTCCTGGACCTCCAGGGCGTCGACGTCCTCCCGCATGACCGCCAGCTGCTGCTCGAGCTGGAAGTCCGACAGCGCGGCGTCGTCGATCTCGTAGTCGCGGCCGAGGGCGAAGAAGTCGTGGGTCTCGGTCGCGGTGGCCGGCGTCATGCCGTAGATGACCTTCATGTGGAAGCCCTCGGGCTCCGCGGTGCCGGTCGGCGCGATCCGGATGTTGAGAGGTACTGGTCGCCGCGGTCGAGCTCCCACTGGCCGAGCACGTCGAACGACGTGTCGGTCGAGCAACGCCACCCCGCCGGGCCCGTCGTCCCCGTCGACTCCGCCGAGTCAGGACACGGACAGCCCCTCGGGGCCGCAGTGCACGGTGTGCGGGCGGGAGTACCGCGCGCTTGCCGAGCTCCTCCGGCTCGCCCCCTGCGGCACCGGTTGCCGGCAGCGACGAGGTCGAGCACCTTGCGACGGAACTCGGGCGGGCAACTCCTGGGCACACGGTCCTCCACGAGGATCACGGGACGGTCGATCATCCGGCAACCCGACTCCGGAGAACCGGGGCACATCACTCCGTGACGGCACCGAACGCGACGGTGCCGGTCGGAGGCACGCACTCGGGTCCGCGGCTGCGCGCATCACACACCCGGCGCCCGCTGACCAACCTCCGTACTTTTCCCGGATGCCCGGTCACCCGCATTGACCGTTCACTACTCGCACATCACCCGACGGTCTCGAGGGAGGTCCCCAATGGGACTGGACGTTCGCGGATTGGTCGATGTCGAGAAGGGGACCTTGGATCCCCGGATCTACGTCGACGAAGAGATCTACCGAGAGGAGCTGGCGCAGATCTTCGCCCGCTCCTGGCTGTTCCTGGCACACGAGAGTCAGCTCCCCAAGGCGGGGGACTACATCACCACGTTCATGGGCGAGGACCCGGTGCTGGTGGTGCGGCAGCGCGACAACTCCATCGCCGCCTTCCTGAACCAGTGCCGCCACCGCGGGATGCGCCTGTGCCGCGCCGACCTCGGCTCGGCCAAGAGCTTCTCCTGCAGCTACCACGGGTGGACGTACGACCTGCGCGGGAACCTGGTCGGCGTCCCCAGTGAGGACGACGCGTACCGCGACGACCTCCGCAAGGAGGAGTGGGGCGCGATCGCGGTGCCCCAGGTGGTCAACTACAAGGGATTCGTCTTCGGGAACTGGGACCCCACCGCGCCGCCGCTGGAGGAGTACCTGGGCGACTTCCGGTGGTACTTCGACGCGTTCGTCGACCGCTGCGAGGCGGGTACCGAGGTCATCGGCGGTGTCCACAAGTGGGTCTTCCCCGCGAACTGGAAGTTCGCGGCGGAGCAGTTCGCCAGCGACATGTACCACGCGCCGGTGAGCCACGCGTCGGCCGTGCTGTCCCTCGCGCCCGACGACATGGACGCCTCGGACGAGATCTTCCCGATGGACGGCACGAAGGGGCGGCAGTTCAGCTCCCGCTGGGGTCACGGGACCGGGTTCTTCACCGAGTCCGGTGACGCGCTCGCCGTCATCGTGGGCCGCAAGCCGGCCGACTGGTTCCAGGGCGGCAACCCCGAGGTCGTCGATCGCCTCGGGACCGCCCGCGCCGAGAACATGCGCGGCTGCCACGCGACGCTGTTCCCCAACTTCTCCTTCCTCCCCGGCATCAACACGATGCGCGTCTGGCACCCGAAGGGGCCGGGCGAGATGGAGGTCTGGGCATGGACGCTCGTGGACAAGAGCGCCCCGGACGACGTCAAGGAGGCCCAGCGCGTCGGCACGCTGCGCACGTTCAGCGCCAGCGGCCTGTTCGAGCAGGACGACGGTGAGAACTGGAGCGAGATCCAGCGGGTGCTGCGTGGCCACGTCGCCAAGCAGGCCCCGTTCAACAACCAGATGGGTCTCGGCCACGAGTGGGACGACGACCCCGACTACCCGGGAACGGTCAACCGCGTCTACTGCGAGATGGCGGCCCGGGGCTTCTACGGCCGGTGGGCGGAGATGCTCACCGGCGCGTCCTGGGAGGAGCTGGCGGCCTCCGCGGAGCCGCAGCCGGAGGAGGTGGCGAACCGATGACGGCACAGCTCGAGGCCCTGCCGCTGAGCCTGGCGGACATGGTCCTGCAGCACGAGGTCGAGCAGTTCCTCTTCCGGGAGGCGCGGCTGCTCGACGACCGGGAGTTCGACGAGTGGGTCGACCTCTTCAGCGCCGACGTCCACTACTGGATGCCGACCCGCGCGGTCCGCTACGAGCGGGACGTGGACAAGGAGTTCTCGCGGCCGGACGAGGTAGCGCACTTCGACGAGACCAAGCGCGGGCTGGAGGAGCGCGTCGTGCGCATCCGCTCCGGCATGGCCTGGGCCGAGGACCCGCCGTCGCGGACCCGGCACCTGGTCACCAACGTGCTGGTGGAGCAGTTGGACACCCCCGGCGAATACCTCGTCCGGGCCAACTTCCTCGTGTACCGCGGCCGGCTCGACCGCGACGTCGACATCTTCGTCGGTGCGCGCGAGGACCTGCTGCGCCGCAGCCCGGACTCCGATCAGGGGTGGCAGATCGCGGGCCGGAAGGTCTTCCTCGACCAGACCGTGCTGCTCGCCAAGAACCTCAGCATCTTCTTCTAGCCGTCCTCGGAGGAGCACCAGCATGACGACAACCGACGACCTCTCGGCGAGCGCGACCTCGCGCTTCGCGGAGCTCGAGGGCATCCGGATCCACTACCACGACACGGGTGCACGCACCGCGGCCGCGGCCGAGCGCCCGCCCCTCGTGCTCCTGCACGGCGGTGGACCCGGCGCCTCCGGCTGGAGCAACTTCTCCCAGAACGTGCCCGGCCTCGCCGAGCACTTCCGCGTCCTGGTCGTCGACCAGCCGGGCTATGGGAGGTCCGACAAGCCGGTCGTCAAGGACGGCGTCTGGACCTACAACGCCTGGGCACTGGACGAGCTGCTGGGGAGCCTGGGCATCGAACGCGCCCACCTGATCGGCAACTCGCTCGGCGGCGGGACCGCGCTGAAGATGGCGTTGGACTTCCCCGACCGGGTCGACCGGCTGGTGCTGATGGGCCCGGCGGGAGGCGCGCTGAACATCCTCTCGCCGGACCCGTCGGAGGGCCTGAAGGTCCTGTTCTCCTTCTACGCCTCGCCCGGCCCGAGCATCGAGAAGATGCAGCGCCTGATCGACGTCATGACGTTCGAGTCGAGGTCGGTCCCGCCCGACGTGCTCGAGGACCGGTTCGCCGCCGCGACGGCGCCGGACGCCGTCGACTACGCGACGCGGTTGTTCCAGGCCTTCGGCGCCGACGGCGCCGGACTGCCCGAGGAGCTGTGGCGGGACGTCGACAAGATCCAGCACAAGACCCTGCTCACCTGGGGACGCGACGACCGGGTGCTCCCGCTCGACGGTGCGTTCTTCCTGCTGAAGCGGATGCCGGACGCGCGGTTGCACGTGTTCCCGCGCTGCGGGCACTGGGCGCAGCTCGAGCACTGCGACGAGTTCAACGCCCTGACCGTCACCTTCCTGACGGGTTCCTGACCACACCTAGGAGGTACCTGTGTCCGTCAAAGCGCTGGGCTTTCTCTCCCTCGCCACGTCCGCCCGGCAGGAGTGGACCGAGTTCGCCGGCAACACCCTCGGCATGCAGGTCGGTGCCGAGACGACCCCCGGCGTGACCCGGGTGCGGCTGGACGACCGGAGCTTCCGGCTCGAGATCACGGATGCCGAGGAGGAGGCCGTCTCCCGGATCGGCTGGGAGGTGTCCGACGCCGCGGCGCTCGAGCGGGTCGTCGAGCGGCTCGAGGCCGACGGCCTCACCGTCGAGCGCTGCGGTGCCGACGAGGCCGCGGCGTCCGAGGTACTGGGGCTCGTCCGGGCCACGGACCGTTCCGGCTTCCGGCTCGAGTTCTTCTACGGTCAGCGGAAGTCGGTGGAGCCGTTCATCTCGCCGCGGTCGGCGAAGTTCGTCACCGGCGACCTCGGGCTGGGCCACGCCGTGCTGCTCACGCCGGTCTTCGACGAGATGATCCGGTTCTACACGGAGGTCCTCGGCTTCCGGGTCAGCGACACCATGAAGATGGGGCCGTCGCGGGTCACGTTCCTCCGCTGCAACGCCCGCCACCACAGCGTGGCCTTCGTCGAGGCGCCGGTCACCGGCCTCCACCACTTCATGGTGGAGGCGACCGAGGTCGACATGGTCGGCCGCGCCTTCGACGGCTGCCGGGACCGCGGCACCGGGATCATGATGGATCTCGGCCGCCACTCGAACGACGAGATGTTCTCGTTCTACGCGGTCACCCCCTCCGGCTTCGGGCTCGAGTACGGCCACGGCGGTGTGCTGGTCGACGACGCCGCCTGGACGGTCACGGAGATTGCCGGTCCGAGTCTCTGGGGCCACCGGATGGCCACGGCCTGACGTCCGATCGCCGAGAGGAAGGCTGTCCGATGAGTTCCACCGTGTCCACCGAGGCCGAGACGGTTGCCGTCTGTGCGGTGGCCGACTTCCCGCCCGGGGAGGTGCGCCGCGTCGTCGCGTCGCGTCCCGTTGCGGTCTTCAACGTCGACGGGGTGCTGTACGCCCTCGACGACACGTGCTCCCACGCGAACGCCTCGCTGAGCGAGGGTGACGTCGAGGAGCTGACGGTGGAGTGCCCGTGGCACGTCTCCCGGTTCGACCTGCGGACCGGGAGGCCCTGTTCGCTGCCGGCGAGCAAGCCGGTGGGCACCCACACCGTGGAGATCCGGGACGGCATCGTCACCGTGCTGGTGGGCACCGCGCCCGGCGAGCCCGGAGTCCGCACCGGGACGGCATCGTGACGTCCTCGTTCGACTCGGTCGCGGTGGTCGGTGGCGGGCTGGCCGGCGCCCGGGCCGTGGCGGCCCTCCGCGAGGAGGGCTTCACCGGCCGGGTCAGCCTGATCGGGGCCGAGCCGCAGCTGCCGTACGAGCGGCCGCCCCTGTCGAAGGAGTTCCTGAGCGACGGGCTGTCGCCGGACCAGCTGCTCGTCCACCCGCCGGAGTTCTACGACGAGCACCGGATCGAGCTCCACCTCGGGCAGCCCGCCACCCGACTCTCGCCCGGCGACGGGACCGTCGAGCTGGCGGACGGGCGGCTGGTCCGGGCCGACCGGGTCCTGCTGTGCACCGGGGTGGCGCCGCGCCGGCTAGGTGTGCCCGGTGAGGCCCTCCCCGGGGTCCACGCCCTTCGGGACCTCCCCGACGCCGAGGCCCTCCGGGCGGTCGCCCGGGCGGGCGTCCCCGTGGTCGTGGTGGGGGAGGGGTTCATCGGCTCGGAGCTGGCCTCGACGCTCGCTGGCCTGGGGGCGGACGTCACGCTGCTGATGGGCGGGGACCTGCCGATGCAGCCCGTGCTGGGCGTCGAGGCGGGTGACTGGCTCCTGGCACAGCACCGCAGCCGCGGCATCTCCGCCCGGCCGAGGTCGCCGCTCCGCGCGATCCGCGGACATGACCGCGTGACGGCGGTGGAGCTCGCCGACGGCACCGTGCTCCCGGCGGGTGCCGTCGTGATCGGGATCGGCTCCGTACCGGCGGCCGAGCTGGCGGCCGGTGCGGGGATCGACGTCCACGACGGCGTCCTGGTCGACTCCTACAGCCGCACCTCGAACCCCGCGGTCTACGCCGCGGGCGACCTGGCGCGGTTCCCGAGCACGGCGTTCGGCCGCGCGCTGCGGGTGGAGCACTGGCAGAACGCGCAGGACCAGGCGACCACGGCCGTCCGGGCGATGTTCGGCACCGCGGAGCCGTACGACGGCATCCCGTGGGCGTGGTCCGAGCAACACGGCCGGCGCTGGGAGATCGCGGGCCAGCCGCACCTCGGGACCGCGGTGGCCCGCCGCGGCGACCCGGACAGTGTGGACGGTGCGCTCTGGGTCTTCTCGGACGAGGGCCGCGTACGCGGGGCCGTCGCGGTCGGCCGGCGACGCGAGCTGCGCGCGGTCCTCCGCGGTCTCGCGCGCGGGGTGACGGTCACCGAGCACGACGTCCGGGACGAGTCCGTCGACATTCGCACGGCCCTCCACGGCGCGGCGGCCTGACCGCAGCGTCCTCCGTTCAGATCAGCGAAGAGGTGTGCACATGGTTGGTTGGTTGCAGGACACCGTGGCAATCGTCACCGGCGGCGGATCCGGCCTCGGCCGGGCGCTCACCGAGCGGTTCGTCGCCGAGGGCGCGAAGGTCGGCGTCCTGGAGAAGTCGCCGGAGAAGCTCGCGAAGCTCGAGGCCGATCTCGGCGACGCCGTCGTCGCCGTGCAGGGCGACGTGACGAGCTACGCGGACAACGTCCGGGTCGTCACCGAGACCGTCGAGCGCTTCGGGCGGCTGGACACCTTCGTCGGGAACGCCGCGATCTGGGACTTCTCGACGAAGCTCGTGGACATGCCCGAGTCCACATTGGACAAGCTGTTCGACGAGATGTTCCACGTCAACGTGAAGGGCTACCTGCTCGGTGCCCGGGCCGCCGTGCACGAGCTCGTCAAGACGGGCGGCTCGGTGATCTTCACGCTCTCGAACGCGGCGTACTACCCGGGTGGCGGCGGGCCGCTGTACACCGCCTCCAAGCACGCGGTGATGGGCCTGGTCAAGGAGCTCGCGTTCGAGTTCGCCCCGAAGGTGCGCGTCAACGGCGTCGCGCCCGGCGGGATGATCACCGACCTGCGCGGGCCCGGAGCGCTCGGGCTCGACGAGGTGACGATCGCGTCGGTGCCGCTCGGCGACCTCGCCAAGCTGTGCTCCCCGCTCGGGGTGCTGCCGGAGCCGGCCGACTACACGGGCCACTACGTGCTGCTGGCCTCGAAGAAGAACTCCTCGACCGCGACTGGCACGGTCATCAACTGCGACGGCGGACTCGGTGTCCGCGGACTCGCCGAGGTCGCCGGCGGCCTCGACCTCTAGACCCGACCACACCGGCAGACCGACAACCCCGAAGGCGGACCCTGTGACGACCACGAACCCGACGTTCGGCACGCGCGAGCTCTACGACGCCCTCGCCGAGGTGCTGAACAGCGACGAAGTCTGGCTCGACAAGGCCAAGAACATGACCTTCTCGATGACGCACGTCTACAACGGCGACCCGGCCGGGGTGTTCCGGATGCACTTCGCGCGCGGCGTGATGTCGGACGTCGCCGAGTACGCGGACCAGGGTGCGGCCCCGGACAGCGAGTTCGTGCTGTCGGGTGCCGTCGACGACTGGCGCCGCATGCTCGTCACCGGTGAGCTCAGCGCCAACATCGCGCTGGTGAGCCGGAAGCTCAAGGTCAAGGGGAAGATGGGCGCCCTGATGAAGAACATCCCCCAGTTCAACTACATCATCAGCAAGCTCATCGAGCTCGAGCCGCGCGTGGCCGCGGACTCGCCGGCCTGACGCACCGAGCCGGAGGGGGAACGATGCGTGTACCGCTGACGATCGGGGATTTCCTGGCGCGCGCCGCCGGGGTGTACGGCGACCGGGAGGCCCTCGTCGACGAGCCGGGGGTGCCCGGCTCGCTCGGCCGGATCACGTACACGCAGCTGCACCGCCGGGCCCGTGGCATGGCGTGCGAGCTCGAGAGGAGGGGCGTCGCGCCGGGGGACCGGGTCGCGATCGTGAGCCCGAACTCCGGCCGCTTCCTCGTCTCGTTCTTCGGGGTCAGCGGGTGGGGCCGGGTGCTCGTGCCGGTCAACTACCGACTGACCGCGGACGAGATCAGGTACGTCGTCGAGCACTCCGGGGCGAGCGTCCTCCTGGTGGACCCCGAGTACGACGAGGCGCTGCGTGGCGTCGACGCGAAGGTCCGGATCGTGCTCGACGGGGAGCGGGACGCCGCACTGTTCGCCGAGACCGACGAGACGCCGTCCCGCTGGGCGGGCGACGAGGACGCGACGGCGTCGATCAACTACACCTCGGGCACCACCGCCCGCCCGAAGGGCGTGCAGCTCACGCACCGGAACTGCTGGCTCAACGCCGCGATGCTCGGCTGGCACCTCGGCGTCGGCGACCGCGACGTGTACCTCCACACGCTGCCGATGTTCCACGCCAACGGGTGGGGCATGCCCTACGCGATCACCGGCATGGGCGGGCGGCACGTCGTGCAGCGCAAGGTCGACGGCGAGGAGATCCTCCGGCGGATCGCCGCCGAGGGCGTGACCGTGCTGGCCGGAGCCCCGGCGGTCGTGGCGGCGGCGCTCGACGCGGCCGCGCGCCGGCGGGCCGAGGGGGCAGAGGTGCCCGGCCGCGGCACGGTGAGGATGGTCGTCGGGGGTGCCGCCCCGCCGACGGCGCTGATCGAGCGGGTGGGGACCGACCTCGGCTGGGAGTTCGTCCAGGCATACGGGCTGACGGAGTCCGCGCCGCTGCTCCTGGTGAACCGCGCGCCGTGGGAGTGGGACGGCCTGCCCGCGGACGAGCGGGCGCGCCGGCTGTCCCGGGCCGGGGTCCCCGCGCTGGGTGTGCAGTTCAGGGTGGCGGAGGACGGCGGCCTGGCGGCGCGCGCGAACCATGTCTTCGCGGGCTACTGGAACCAGCCGGAGGAGACCGCGGAGGCGATCCGGGACGGGTGGTTCCACACCGGCGACAGCGGCTACCGGGACGGGCCGTACACCGTGATCAGCGACCGGCAGAAGGACGTGATCATCACCGGCGGGGAGAACGTCTCGTCGCTCGAGGTGGAGGACGTGCTCTACCGGCACCCCGCCGTCGCCGAGGTCGCCGTCATCGGGGTACCCGACGCGAAGTGGGGTGAGACGGTCAAGGCGCTGGTCGTCACCAAGCCCGGTACGGACGTGGACGAGCGGGAGCTCGTCGACTTCTGCCGGGCCGCGATGGCGCACTTCAAGTGCCCCCGCTCGATCGAGTTCCGCGACGCCCTGGCGCGTACCGCCACCGGCAAGCTCCAGAAGTTCAAGCTCCGCGAGCCGTACTGGGCCGGGCGCGATCGGAGGGTCGGCTAGGCCGACGAGAGGTGCCGGTCCGTTTGTGGAGAATTCCCCTCCACTGTGACCGGATACTGTGACACGCGCCACGAGAGGCCCGGGAGTGCGGCAGTGACGGAAGCTCCGGTTGTCCGGGACGGTGGAATCGAGGTTCCCCGCCCGCTCCGCACCGGACGCGGCATCACGACGTCACTGGGAGTAACCGGACGACTACGGAATCGTGTCGTACTCCGGCAGGTCGACCTGTCGGTGGCCTGGCCGTGGAGCTGGGCCTGGCTCGAGCAGGACCTCTTGGCCCTCGCCGATGCGGGACTGCCCCAGCTGGTGACGACGAGGATCCTGCGCCGCAGCGCGGACCAGGCCGTGATGACGCGCCCGTTCGTGGCGGGACGGGACATCCGGGCCTGGGCGTCCCAGGACCCGCGTCCCTCGGGCGAGACCCATCTCCGCCTGATGTGCGAGCTGTTCTCGGCACTGGCCCAGCTGCACCGGCTCGGGATCGTCCACGGTGGACTGAAGCCGGCGAACGTCCTGGTCTCCGACGACGGTGACCACCTCGTCCTCCTGGACGCCGGGGTGACCCGCACCCAGCTCGCCGCGACGACCCCGTCGCTGGAGCCCGCGGACGCCCGGTACCTGTCGCCCGAGCAGGCCGGTCTCGTCCATCGGACCGTCGGGTTCGCGGCGGACCTCTACGCCGCGGGCTGGGTGCTCCTCGAGTCGGTGGCGGATCGGAACCGGACGACCGGCGCACTGCCGTCCGGCGCGCTGAGGCGTGACACCGGCCCTGCCGAGGTGGCGCGGCTCGTGCACGCGGTGGGTGTGCCGCCCGCACTGCGACCGATCTTCCGGCGGCTCCTGGCGGCGCTGCCCGAGGAACGCTACGAGACCGCCGAGGAGGCGCTGGCCCTGCTCGAGGCGAGTCCGGTGGGGAGCCTCGACCAGGCCCTGCCGGCGGGCGCGGAGGTGCACCCGGCGTTCGCCCACGCCGAGACGCCCCTCGTCGGACGCCGCGCGGAGCTCGACCGGCTCGGCGCGTGCGTCGACACCGCCGTCCCGATGCGCGGCGTCGTCCTCTGCCTGTCGGGTGCGCCGGGGCTGGGCAAGAGCCGGCTCCTCGACGCGGTCGCGGCACGTGCCGACGTCGCGGCGGTCACGGTGCTGCGCGGGCAGGCCTTCGACCACGCCGCCCACCGGCCGCGGGGCCTGTTAGCCGGCGTCTTCCGCGAGCTCGCGGCGTTCCTCCGGGCCCGTCCGGCCGAGGCCGACCGGGTGCGGCGGGAGCTGGGCGAGCTGCTCGGCACCGCGATCACGGTGATCCCCGATCTCGCGGAGGTGTTCCCCGACGCGCCCGGTGCCGGGCCCGCCGACGGGCTCGCCGTGGACGGGTCCGCGGCGAGCACGGCCGTCGCCGCGGCGGCCCGCCTCTTCGACGCGGTGTTCACCGAGAGCCGCCCGGGCGTGCTGATCGTGGACGACTCGCAGTGGGCCGACGACCTCAGCTGGCAGTTGCTCGAAAAGGTCGCGACCACGATCTCGTCAGGGGACCGGGCCCGGTTCTCGCTCCTCTGCTCGCTCCGGCCGGAGGCGCTGGCGCAGGTGAAGACCTGGGGGCTCGACACGATCGAGTACCTGGAGCTGCAGCCGCTGCCCGGCGCCGACGCGGCGGAGCTGATCCGGACGGTCGACGACCGCCTGCCCGACGAGATCGTCCACTACGTCCTCGACCACTCGGCCGGCAACCCGCTCGAGATGCTGTCCGCACTGCGGGCCCTCATCGACTCCTCGGCCCTGACCCTGTCGGGGGACCGGTGGGTGGTCGACACGGACGAGATGCGGGCGCTGCCCTCGCTGCCCGTCCGCGCCCAGGGGGCCGAGCGCCGGGAGGGCGAGCGTTCCAACGTCTTCTTCTCCGCGCGGCTCGACCGGCTGTCGGACCGGACGGGGCTCGCGGCGCGGCAGGCCGCCGTGCTGGGTCGGCGGTTCTCGTGCCGGGTACTGTGCCGGGCACTCGGGGAGGACGACAGGGCGGTGCACGCGCTGCTCCGGGAGGCGACGGACCGGGGCATCCTGCGGGTCGTCGTCGGGTGGGGCGAGGACACGTTCGAGTTCACCCACGACCGGCTCCGTGACGCCGTTCTCGGGTCCCTGTCCGCCGCGGACCGGAGTGCGCTGCACCGCCGCGCCGCCCACGCCCTCCAGTCGCCGTCCGGCACGCACAACGACTACGAGATCGCCTACCACCTGGACCGGTCCGGGGAGATGCCGGCGGCGCTGCCGTACGCCCTGCGCGCGGGCGAGGCGGCGTTGCGGCAGAACGCGCTGGACGTCGCCGAGGTGAACTTCCGGATCGCCGAGGCCGGCCTCGCGGCGTCCGGGTCCGCGGACAGCCGGGAGACGTTCCGGGTCTTCGAGGGCCTCGGCAGTGTCCACATGCTCCTCGGAAAGTACGACCTCGCCTCCAGGGAGCTCGCCGTGGCCTACGACGCGGCGGATGCCCTGCCCGGGCTGGAGTCGGCGCGGGCGGCCACCCTCCTCGGCGAGCTCGCCTTCAAGACCGGGAAGCTCGCCGACGCCGGGCACTGGATGCAACGGGGCATGCAGGACCTCCGGCTCGGGTTGCCGACGCGCCGGTGGGTGGCCGGGCTCTCCCTGCTCCCCGAGTTCGTCCGGGTGGCGGTGGGGCTCGCCCTGCGGTTGCTGCGGCCGGCGCGCACGTGGGCCGCGGCGGACCGGGCGGCGCTCGCCGCGCGGATCTACAACCGCATGCTGTACGAGTGGTGGTTCGCGCGGTCGCCGATCTGGCTGGTCTGGGGAGTCCTCCGGGCCCTGCGCTTCTCCTGCGCGAGCGGGAGCACGAAGGAACTGTCGCAGGCCTACTCCGCCACGGCCGTGTGCATCGCCGGGCTGTTCCCCAGCCTCACCCGGACGGCGCTGCGGGTGTCCGACCGGTCCCTGCGGATGCGGCGGGCCGCGCACGACGACTGGGGCATCGCCCAGTCGAAGCACTTCCGCGGCTTCGTGCTCCTCGCCGGGTCGCGGTACGAGGAGGCCATCGCGACGCTCGACACGGCGATCGCCGCGTTCGACGTGCTGGGGGACCGGTGGGAACAGATCGCCGCCAAGTGGCAGAAGGCCCTGTGCCTGTACCGGCTCGGCAGACTGCACGAGGCCGGCGTGCTGGCGCGGGAGACGTACTGGGACGGCAAGCGCATCGGTGACCGGATCGGTGCGGGTACCGCCCTCACGATCTGGGTCCGGTGCCTGCCGGGGGACGTGAGCGCGGAGACGATCTCCCGCGAGCTCGAGCAGACGGCCGCGGGTGACCAGCACACGATCGCCATGCTGCACGCGGCGCGGGGGTGGCGGCTGATCCACCGGGGACGTCCCGACGTGGCCGTGGAGGCCTTCCGGGAGGCGGCCCACTCGGTGCGGACCGCCGGTATCCGGAACCACTTCGTCGCGCCGATCGCCACGTCCCGGCTCACCGCGCTGCGGCTGTGGCACGACGCCGCGCCGCCCTGGCTGGCCCGGGAACGGCGTGCGCGGGGCCGGGCGGCCCGGCGGCAGCTCGCCGGCGCGCTGTGGACCGCCGCCATCTTCCGCAGCGAGCGGCCGACCGTCCTCCGGGAGTGGGCGGTGCTCGCCCTCGCACGGGGACAGCAGCGGCGGGGGCGGCTCCTCCTCCGCGCCTCGGCGCGGAGCGCGGAGTCGGTGTCCGCGGCCGGAGAGCTCGCCGCCTGCGCCCACGTGGCGGAGCTGGCGGGCGTCCGCTCCGGCGGCGGCCCGCTGGGCCGGCTCGCCCCGCCCGCTGCCCTCTGCCGCCCGCTGCGGGTCCGGGTGGACCGCGGGATCGTGGAGGCGGTGTCGCTCCGCGTCATGCCGACCCTCGGGGACTCGTCGCGGCACGAGGCGCTCCTCGGGGCCGTGCGGGCGATCGTGGCCTCGGACGACGTGGCGGAGGTGCTCGACAAGGTCCGGGAGGCCACCGCCGCCACCACGACCGCGCGTTCCGTCGACATCGTCGGGCTGCCGGCCGGTGAGGCGCCGGACGCCGAGCCGGCGGAGAGCGAACGCATCACCAAGACCGTGGTGGGCAGCGGTCCCGGCGCGAGCGCGCTCGTGGCGGCGTTCCCGTTCGGCGAGGCCGCGCACCACGAGGCGACCGTGGAGGTTCTGGCCGCCCTGGCCGGCGCGGTGGTCGAGCGGGAGGCGCTGCGCCGGGGATCCCTCGAGCGGATCGTGGAGGTCCAGGAGGCCGAGCGGGACCGGATCGCCCGGGACCTGCACGACGACCTCGGGCACCTGTTCGCCGGCGTCATCGACGGGCTCAGCGCGCTCGTGAAGCTGGGGGACGAGGACACCCGCCGGGCGGCCTCCGCCGTGCGCGAGATCGCGCGCGAGGGGATCCAGACGGTCCGCACGGTCGCGTGGATGCTGCGACCGTCGGGATTGGACGATCTGGGGCTCAACGGCTGTGTCGAGCAGTTCGTGACCGACTGCCGGCGGATGTTCCGCATCCGGATCGAGGTGAGCGCGACCGGCCAGGAGTGGGACCTCCCCGCACCGATCGAGACCGCGGTCTTCCGGATCGTCCAGGAGGCGCTGACCAACGTCGGGCGGCACAGCGGGGCCACCGAGGCCAGCGTGCTGCTGGTGTCCTCCGGCGACACCGTCCGCGCGGTCGTCGAGGACGACGGCACCGGTTTCGACGTCCCGGCGGCCGGTCAGCACCGCTCCCTGGGACTGACTGGAATGCAGGAGCGCGCCCGCTTGGTGGGCGGCAGGCTGACGGTCGAATCGGCCGTCGGCGCGGGCACGACCATCGTGGTGGAGGTCCCGATCAGATGACGATCCGTGTGGTGGTGTGCGACGACCACGGCATCGTGCGCTCGGGTATCCGGCGCATCCTCGACGAGACGCCGGACATCCGGCTGGAGGCGGCGGCACCCACGGGCGCGCTGATGCTCCAGGCGGTGGCGGACTACCGGCCGGAGGTCGCGGTCCTCGACATCAGGCTCTCGGACGGGAGCGGCCTCGACCTCCTCGGGCCGATCGCGGAGATCTCACCGCTGACCCGCGTCGTGATGCTGAGCATGTACGACGCCCGGGGGTACGTCGAGAAGGCGAAGGCGCGCGGGGCCCGGGGATACGTGACGAAGGACTGCCTGGACCAGGACCTCATCGCGGCGCTCCGCGCGGTGATGCAGGACAAGGGTTTCGTCTCGTTCCGGCCGGAGGGCACCGACGTGCGCGCACCGAGGAGCGAGTCCGCGCTCAACGCGCTGTCGTCTCGGGAGCTGGAGGTCCTGCGGCTCATCGCCAGCGGCCTGACGAACTCCGAGGTGGCCGAGGAGCTCGGGGTGTCGCCGCGGACGGTGGAGAGCCACCGGGCGGGCCTGCAGCGCAAGCTGCTGCTGCGCACCCGGGCCGAGCTCGCGCGGGCGGCCCGCGACGCCGGCCTGATGGACTGAGCAGTCCTCTGTAGAGCCTGGACGCGGTGGCCGGTCGCTCCCGACCGGCCCCCGTCGGCGTGCCCGCGACCCCCGCGGCCGGTCACTGCCCGCGACGCAGTGCTCCCGCGCAGGTACATCCGTAGTTTTCCCGGATGCCGCGTGGGTGGGCCAGACCGTTCACTTGCGGAGCCACATCGCGACGACATCAGGTCCGCGCCGGGTCACCCCGAACGCGTGGACGCAGCCGAGGGCTGGGAGGTCGTTGCCGCACCGGGATTCCCGGCGCGGGGCAGCGTCACCACCCGCCGCACGTCACGTCGGAAGGAGCCGCCATGGCCGTCATGACCGGGGTACCCGGCCGGGCCGGCTCCACGCCGCCGGGCCGGCACGCCGCCTCCGTACGGACGCGGGTGGTGGCGCCGCTGCGCTCCCTGCTCGCGCCGTTGCGCAACGCGCTCGTCCAGACCGGCGAGATGACGCTGCTGATGTTCCGCGTGATCGGGGAGGCGGTACGCCACCCGATCGGGTACTGGGCGGACGTGCGGGACCAGATGCACGGCATCCTCAAGCTCTGCTGGTTCCCGATGATCGTCTCCACGACGGCCTTCGGGTTCGGCGCGCCGGGGATCCAGGGCGGCAACCTCTACGCCCTGTTCGGGATCCCCGAGCGGCTGGGCTCCTTCTTCATCATGGCGAGCGTCCGCGAGTTCGCCCCGTGGATCAACGCGATGGTGGTCGCCGGCGTCATCGGCACCGCGATGACGGCGGACCTCGGGGCGCGCCGGATCCGCGAGGAGATCGACGCCATGGAGGTGCTCGGTATCGAGCCGATCCGGACGCTGGTGGTGCCCCGCGTCATCGCGGTCACCATCATGACCGGCCTGCTCGACCTGGTGGCCCTGACGTTCGGGATCGTCGGCGGGTACATCGCGGCCGTGCCGCTGCTGGGCGCGTCGAGCGGCAGCTACTTCGCCAGCTTCTTCGCCAACGCCACGGTCACCGAACTCTGGGGCAGCGTGCTGAAGACGACGCTGTTCGGCCTGATCATCGGCGTCGTCTGCTGTTACAAGGGCCTGACCGCGCAGGGCGGTCCGATCGGGGTGGGCCGTGCGGTGAACCAGGCCGTGGTCATCTCGTTCGCCGCGATCTGGGTCTTCAACTTCGTGTTCACGACCATCCTGCTCGGCCTCAACCCGGCCATGCAGGTCTACAAGTAGGGGCCGGCCGATGACCGAGGCGCGCGACGACAAGACGGGCACGCTCCCGTCTCCGCCACGACCCAGTGACGTGCAGATCAGCCTCCGCAGCATCGCCGGCAGCGTCCGGCGGTCCGCGCAGACCGCCGGCGAGATCGCGCAGTTCTCCGCGGAGACGCTCCGCGACCTGCCGTCGGTCCGGCTGTACGCCTCGGAGATCTTCCGCCAGGCCGGACTGCTCATCATCGCCAGCGGTCTGATCATCTGGCTGATGGAGTTCGTCATCGGCGGGCAGTGCGGCCTCGAGGCGCACTACACACTCGAGGCGATCGGCGCGCCGATCTACTCCGGCATCTTCACCTCCTGGTGCGGTCTGCGGGAGATGGCCCCGTACATGTGGGGCTACATCCTCGCCGCCAAGGTCGGGTGCGGTCTGGTCGCCGAGATCGGCTCGATGCGGATCTCCGAGGAGATCGACGCCATGGAGGTCATGGGCGTCCGGTCGCGCAGCTACCTCGTCGCCACCCGTGTCCTCGCCGCCTGGATCTCGATGCCGTTCCTGTACGTGGTCGGCCTCGGGGCGATGTACCTCGCCGAGTACCTGGTGGTGGTCGTCCAGCTCGGCGGGGTCTCGGAGGGCGGGTACTCGCTCATCTTCTGGTTGTTCCAGAACCCGCTCGACTTCGCGTACTCCCTCACCAAGGTGATGGTGATGGGCACCGTGATCGTGTTCGTCGGCTGCTACTACGGCTTCACGGCGGGCGGCGGTCCGGTCGGAGTCGGCCTCGCCACCGCCAAGTCGATGATGGTCAACATGGTGCTGATCCACGTCGTCGGCGTCCTCTTCAGCCAGCTGTTCTGGGGTCTCTCCCCGAACGCCCCCATCGCGAACTAGCCCTGTCCCCGCTCGTCTGTCCACAAGGGAGCCGTCGTGACCGTTGATGTCCCGATGCTGCACAGCAGGACCACGGACGGTCCGGTCACGCACTCCATCGAGGTGCGCGGCGTCCACAAGGCGTTCGGCCAGTTCCCGATCCTCCGGGGCCTGGACATCGACTTCGTGGACAACGCGGTCACCACCGTGCTCGGCCCGTCCGGCACCGGGAAGAGCGTGCTGCTCAAGCACCTCGTGGGGCTGCTCGAACCCGACGCCGGCGAGGTGGTCGTGTTCGGGCAGGACATCTGGAAGGTGAGCGAGGCCGAGCGGTACGCGTTGCGGAAGCGGTTCGGCGTGCTGTTCCAGGACGGCGCGCTGTTCGGGTCGATGAACATCTTCGACAACGTCGCGTTCCCGCTCCGCAAGCACACCGACATGACGGAGGACGAGATCGGCGACCTGGTGATGGGCCGGCTCGCCGAGGTCGGGCTGGAGAACGCCGCCGGGAAGTTCCCCAACGAGGTGTCCGGCGGGATGCGCAAGCGCGCCGGGTTCGCCCGGGCGCTGGTCCTCAACCCCGACATCGTGCTCTTCGACGAGCCGGACTCGGGCCTCGACCCCGTGCGTACCAGCCTGCTCTGCGACCTGATCAAGGACATGCACGCCCAGCACGGCGGGACGTACCTGCTCGTCACCCACAACATCCCGACCGCACGCAAGGTCAGCGACTACGTCGGGATGATCTGGCAGGGGCAGCTCGTCCACTACGGCCAGACCGAGGAGGCGTTCGCCTCCGAGGACCCCTTCGTGCGCCAGTTCCTCGTCGGCGAGTCCGCCGGCCCGCTGGGAATGGACTGAGATGACCCGACTCCGGACCGGCCTGCTGGCGGTCGCCCTCGTCGCCGCCGTGGGGACCGGCGGGTACGCCGTCACCACGGGCGGCGGATACCACGTCAGCGTCGTGCTGCCGGTCGCCACGAACCTCGTCCCCGGCTCGCCGGTGCACGTGGACGGTGCGCTGGTGGGCACCGTCGACGAGCTCGAGACGCGCGACGGCCGGGCCCTCGCCCGGCTCGAGCTGACCGACGACGCCGCACCGCTGCGCGACGGCACGACCGCCACGATCGTGTGGAAGGCGGTGCTCGGCGAGCGGATCCTCGAACTCCAGCCGGGCCCGGCGGCGGGCGCCGCGGTGCCCGACGGCGGGATGATCGAGGGCACGGTGGACCGCGTCGAGTTCGACCAGGTCCTCGCGGCGCTCGACCCGGCCACCCGGGCGCGGCTGACGTCGCTGCTGCAGCGGCTCGACCGGACCGCCGCCGGCGACGAGGAGGAGCTGAACGCGACGCTCCAGGCCGCGGGACCGACGCTCGGGCACCTCGGCGCGGTGCTCGAGGCGCTCGGCAGTGACGGGCCGGCGATCCGCTCGCTGGTGGTCCGGCTGCGGGAGATGACCGGAACGCTCGCGGCGCGGGACTCCGACCTCACCGCGATCACCGGCGACCTCGCCCGCTTCACCGCCGACACCGTCGTGGAGCGGGACCGGCTCGGCGCCGGACTCCGCGAGCTGCCGGGAACGCTGGAGGCGGCCCAGCGCACCCTCGACCGGGTGCCCGGCACGGTCGACGCCGCGGCCCCGCTCCTGCGGGACCTCGCCCCGGCGACCCGTCGGCTGCCCCGGGTGGCGCGCAACCTCAGCCCTCTCCTCGCCGACCTGCGACCGGCCGTCGCCGACCTGCGGCCGACGCTGGTCGCGGCGCAGAGCCTGCTCGGCGAGACCCCCGCGCTGCTGGACGGTGGGCGGGAGGTGCTGCCGGGACTCGACAGCGCCCTCGGGCGGCTGCAGCCGGCGCTCGCGTTCCTGCGGCCGTACACGCCCGAGCTCGCGGGCTGGCTCGCGAACTGGGGATCGGCCGCCGCCAACTACGACAGCCACGGGAACTACGTCCGCTTCAACATCCAGCAGGGACTCTCGGAGTTCGACGTCAACCCCGGCGTGGTGCCCCCGGGACTCCGCAAGAACCCGTACCGCAAGCCGGGTGCGCTCGAGAAGCAGCCCTGGTCCGACGCCCATGGGAGCGGCCTCCGATGAGACTTCCGAACCTGCGCCTCCGGGTCGCGGCCGTCGCCACCGCGGCGGTGGTCGCGGTCACCGGCCTCACGGTCGGGGTGCGCTCCCAGCTCGCCGCCGACGAGGCCACCCTCTTCGCGGACTTCACCGACGCCAGCCCGCTGATCGTGGGCAACGACGTGAAGTCCCGCGGCGTCAAGGTGGGCCAGGTGGCCTCGATCGAGGTGCACCGCGGCCGCGCCCGGGTCGGGCTGAGCCTCGAACCCGCGGCGATGCCCGTGTACCGCGACGCGCGCCTGACGATCCGGCCGGTGAGCCTGCTCGGCGAGCGGTTCGTCGCCCTGGACCGGGGTTCCCCGGCGCAGCCGCTGCTGTCCGCCGGCGGGGTGCTCCCGGTGCGCCAGACCGGGCGCTCCACCGACCTGGACGAGGTCCTCACCGCCGTCGACCAGCCCACCGGCGCGGCACTCGCGGCGCTGGTGACCACGCTGGGCGAGGGCGCCGCCGGCCACGGGAAGGACGTCGACGCCGCCGTGCGGGCGCTCGCCCCGGCGATGACGGAGACCCGCACGCTGGTGCGGATCCTCGACGAGCAGAACAAGGTGCTGACCCGGCTGGTGGACAGGGTGGAGCCCGTCGCGGGCGCGCTCGCCGCCGACCGCGGCCGGCGGCTCGACAGCCTGGTGGACTCGACCGACGTGCTGCTGCGCACGGCGGCCGACAACCGCGAAGCACTGGACGCGACGCTCGCCGAACTGCCCGGCACCCTGGCCGAGGCCCGGCGGACGCTCGCCGAGGTGACCGGCGTGGCCGAGGCCACGACACCCACGCTGCAGCGGCTGCGGCCGGTGACCGGAGATCTCACCGAGATCAGCGCGGAGCTCGACCGCTTCGCGCAGGCCGCCGACCCGGCCCTCGCCGGCCTGGAACCCGTCCTGCGCCGGGCGAACACGCTTCTCACGGAGGCCGCACCCGTCGTGCGCACGCTCCAGGCCGCCGGACCGGACCTCCGGGGGGCCGCGGGCAGCGCCCGCCCCGTCGCGCTCGCGCTGATCGGCAACCTGCGCAACGTCCTGGACTTCGTGCGGTTCTGGGCGCTCGTGACCAACGGCCACGACGGGCTCTCCCACTACTTCCGGGCGTCGTACGTGGCGACCACCGAGCTCGTCACCGGGCCGGTCCCGGGTGCGGGAAAGGTGGTGCCGAAGCCGCAGGACCTGCCCCTGCCCGGGATGCCGGCCCTCCCGTCACTGGGGGGCGTGCTGCCCCGGCTGGGCCCCGACGACGCGACCGGCCTCACCCCCGCCCAGGAGCAGTCCATGTTGGACCACCTCATCGGAGGCGTGAGATGACATCGGCCGTCCGCGCGTCCGCGCGCTCCCTGCTGGTCGGCGTCCTGGTGCTGGCGTTGTTCGTGGCGTCGCTGTTCGTCGCCTTCACCGCGGGTGACGGACTTCCCGGCCGGAGCTACACGTACGTGCGGGCCGCCTTCACCGACGTGGGCGCGCTGCGCCGCGGCGACGACGTGCGGCGTGCCAGCGTCCGGGTGGGCCAGGTCCACGAGATCCGGGCGACCGGCGATCACGCGGAGGTGACGCTCCGGCTCGACGGCGAGCAGGACGTCTACCGCGATGCGCGGGCCGCCATCTGGGCGCGGTCCGGACTCGGCAAGAAGTTCGTCGAGTTCGCGCCCGGCACGCGGGCCGGGGGACGCCTCGCCGCCGCCGACGTGCTGTCGACGGCCCGCACCGTCTCGCCGTACGAGCTGGACGACGTCCTCGGCGTCCTCGACGCGCGCACCCGGCGGGCGGCGACCGGGACGCTGCGGGAGGTGGGCGGCGGCGCGGCCGGGCACAGCGAGGACCTCGCGGGGGTGCTGGAACACGCCCCCGACCTGCTGGCCGACCTGCGGACCGTGGCCGGCGCCGCCTCTGCCGAGGAGGCCGACCTGCCCGAGCTGCTGCGCACCGCGGACACCCTGGCCGGGCGCTTCGCCGGTCGGGAGCGGCACCTGGCCTCGCTCGTCGAGCGCCTCGACACGACGCAGCGCGCGCTGACGGTCGACGGCGCTGCGCCGCTGGGGGAGACCCTGGACCGGGCCCCGGGCGCACTCCGCTCCGCCCGTACCGCCCTGACGGCGCTCCGGGGGCCCCTGGCGCGGACCGGGTCGGCGATGCGGGCGCTGCAGCCGGGCGCCCGCTCGCTCGGCGCCGCCGCGCCGGACCTGCGCGGCACGCTCCGGGAGGCGGTCCGGCCGCTCCGCAGGGTGCCGGGCGTCGCGCGGCAGGCCGAGCCCGCGCTCGACGACCTCACCGGCGTCGTGGCGGACGCGCGGCCGCTCGCGCCCGAGGTGGCCCGCGCCCTCGCCAGTGCCCGGACCCCGCTCGACGTCCTGGCGCCGTACTCACCGGAGATCGCGCTCTGGTTCACCTATGCCGCCGACGCGATCAGCGAGGGCGACGAGGCCGGCAACTGGCTCCGGATCGACTGGGTGCTCAAGCCCGAGTCGTTCACCGGCGCGACCGGCCTGAAGGACCCGTTCTCGGAGCGGAACCCGTACCCGGCGCCCGGGCAGGCGCACCGCAACAGGTCAGGAGCCGGCCGGTGATCCAGCGAGCGCTGTCACGCGTACTCCGCACGTCCCCCGTCACCCTCGGCGTGCTCTTCCTGGTCGGGGTGCTGGTCGCCGGGCTCGCGCTGTTCCAGAAGAACCGCATCGTCGCCACGATCCGTCCCGGTGACACCGTGCGGGCCGAGTTCACCCGCGACAACCACCTGCGGCCGTTCGTCTCGAAGGTCAAGGTGGCCGGCGTTCCGGTCGGCGTGGTCACCGGGGTCGGCCGCGACGACGACGGCGTCACCGAGGTGTCGATGAAGCTGGCGGGCGGTACCCGCGAGAAGCTCGGAACCGCGCCGTCGGCGGCGATCCGCCCGGCGACGTTCCTCGGGGGCAACTACTACGTCGAGCTGCGGCCCGGCGGTGACCCGGGCCGGCCGCACGGCACGATCCCGGCGCGGCGGACCACCACCCCGGTCGAGCTGGACCGCGTGCTCGAGACGCTGCGCCCGAAGGCGCGCGAGGGGCTCCGGTCGACGGTGCGGCAGCTCGACGCCACGCTCGACGCCGACGGACGGGACGCGGTGGAGAAGCTGCTGCGCAGCGCGCCCGGGACCCTCGAACCCGCGGGCGACGTCCTCGCCGCGGCCCGCGGCAGGAACCCCGACGAGGACCTCACCGACGTGGTGAGCGGGCTGGAGTCGGCGGCCCGGGTACTCACGCGCCGGGACGGCCAGCTCGACGGGATCGTCCGCGACCTGCGCACGACCACCGCCGTGCTGGCGGACCAGAGCGCGCCGGTCGCGGACACCCTCGCCGGCCTGCCGGCCACGCTGCGAACCACGCGGGCGGGGCTCACCCGGCTCGACGGCACGCTCGAGCGGGTCCGGGTCACCGCCACCGCCGCACGCCCGGCCGTGCGTGAGCTGGACCGGCTGCTGGCCAAGGCCGACCCGGTGCTGGCCGACGCACGCCCGCTGGTGCGCGATCTGCGCCCGCTGCTCGCCGACGCCCGTCCGGTCGTGGAGCAGCTGGTGCCCGCCGCGCGGACCGGGACGGGCGTGCTGGACGACCTGTCCGGCCCGGTGCTCGATCGGGTCAACGGCCCGGTGATGCGCACCGTGCTCTCGCCGTACAAGGGCACCGGCAAGTACCAGGGCTCGGGCTCGGACAAGCCGCTCTACCAGGAGGTCGGCTACATGATCGCCGGCCTGGGCGCCGTCTCGAAGCAGGTGGACGCGAACGGCTCGGCGCTGTCCTTCCAGCCCGGTCTCTCGCCGGGCAGCGTCGGCGACCTGCCGATCAGTCTCGAGCAGCTCTTCTTCCACCTCTTCCCGACGCAGGAGATCGAGCGATGACCACCACGTCCCGTGCCGCGGCGCTGCGGCGCACCTGGAGCCGCGTGCGGACGGTGCCCGGGCTCGGCCGCGACGTCACGGCCCTCGTCCTGCTCGTCGCGCTGGGGCTCACCGTCGGCGGGTACATCCTGGTCAACCAGCGCGTGCACTGGCCGTGGACGGACGAGTTCGTCTTCTCCGCCGACTTCCGCGCGGCGCCGGGCATCAGCCCGGGCAACGGGCAGGAGGTCCGGATCGCGGGCGTCTCCGTCGGGGACATCCGGACGGCGGAGGTCAGCAACGACGGGCGGGCCCGGCTGACGATGTCGATCGAGCCCGGGTACACCGTCTACGACAACGCCCGGCTCGTGCTCCGCCCGAAGAGCCCGCTGAACGAGATGTACATCGAGCTGGACCCGGGCGGGAAGCCCGGCCGCGCGCTGCGCGACGGCCAGGTGCTCCCGGTCGCCCGCAGCGCCAACCCGGTCCAGATCGACGAGGTGCTCCAGCACCTGGACAGCCGCTCCCGGGCCGCGCTCACCTCGCTCCTCGGCGAGGCCGACGCCGCGCTGGCCAGCGCTCCGGAGGGGCTGCCCGCGGGCCTGCGCGCCGCGAACGGGACGCTCGTCGACCTCGAGCCGGTCGTCTCGGCACTGCAGACCCGTCGGCAGACGATCCGGGACCTCGTCACGGCGCTCGCCCGGATCTCCTCCGCCGTCGGCGGGGACGACGAACGGCTCGCCCGGCTCGCGACGTCGATGCAGCAGACCCTCACGACCGTCGCCGCCCGCAACGACGAGCTCGAGGCCACGCTCCGGGAGCTGCCCGGCGTGACCGGTGAGCTGCGCCGTGCCACCGGCAGCGTCCAGGAGCTCAGCGACCAGCTGGACCCGACTCTGGACGACCTCCGGCGGGCCTCCGCCACGCTGCCGGACTCGCTGGACCGGCTCACCGGCACGGTGGACCGGCTCGAGTCGACCGTCGAGGCGGCCCGTCCGGTGGTCCGCACGGCCCGCCCGGTCGTCGCCGACCTGCGCCCGCTGGTCCGCGACGCGAACGGCGCCCTCACCGACATCCGGGCGGTGTCCCGCCGGCTCGACCTCGTCACGGCCGCGTTGCTGCCGTACCTGACGGATCTCCAGGCGTTCGTGAACAACACCCGGTCGGTCGGGAGCGTGGAAGACGCCAACGGCGGCATCGTCCGGGGCCTCTTCCTGTTCGCCCCGAGCTCCGTCCCCCTGAAGCAGCGCTGAGAGGTCATCATGCGGATTCCCCACGCGGTCCTCCCGAAGCTCCGGCTCATCGTCGTGCTGGTCTTCGTCGCGGCGTGCACGCTGTTCTCCGGCTACCTCTGGGTGCAGATGGGCGGGCAGATCAAGGGCGTCACCTCCACGGGCTACCGCGTCGCGGTCGAGCTCCCGGACGTGGACAACCTGGTCTACGACTCCGACGTGATGGTCGCCGGCGTCAAGGTCGGCAAGGTCCGCGAGCTGGAGCTGACCGATGGCCGCGCACGCGCGGTCATGCAGATCCGGCCGCCGGCCGCCCCGCTGCACGAGGGCGCCACGGTGCAGCTGCGCGCCAAGACCCTGGTCGAGGAGAGCTACCTGGAGATCGTCGACGGGCACGGTCCGGAGCTGCCCGACGGCATCGCGCTGCCCGCGTCGGCGCTGAAGCCCAGCGTGCAGCTGCACGACGTGCTGACCAGCCTGGACCCGAAGACGCGCGCGGCGCTCGGCTCGCTGGTGCGGTCCACGGCCGACGGCACCGCGGGCAGGCGGGAGGACATCGACCGGGCACTCACCGGGCTCGGGGCGCTGGGCCGGGAGGGACACGACGCGCTGGACGCGCTCGCGGCGCAGTCCGAGGATCTCACCGCGCTCGCCCGCGAGACCACGACGCTGCTGCAGGCGCTGGACGCCCGGCAGGGCCGGCTCGTGCAGATCGTCGAGGACACCGACCGGCTGGCCGGCGCCACCGCCGGGGGCCGGGCGGAACTCGAGGCCACGGTGCGCCGGGCGCCCGCGCTGCTGGCCGGCGCCGAGCGGGCGAGCGGCAAGCTCACCGAGCTGTCCACCGCCCTGGCCCCGGTCGCCGCGGATCTCGACGCGGCGGCGCCGCACCTGTCGCGGGCCCTCACGGAGCTGCCGCCGACGGCGCGGGACCTGCGCGGCGTCCTGCCGGCGCTGGACGGGACGCTGCTCCGGGCGCCCGCGACGCTGACCCGCGTGCCGGCCGTGTCCGACGACGCCCGCGCGCTGATCGGGACCAGCCGGGTCGCCCTGGCGGACGTGAACCCGATGCTCGGGTACCTCCAGCCGTACGGCCGCGACATCGCCGCGTTCTTCACCAACTGGGCCGCGATGATGCAGCAGCAGGACCCCAACGGGCACTACGTGCGGGTCTTCCACGTCTACAACGAGCAGAGCCTGAAGGGGAACCCGGTCGACCTCAACCGGGTGCTGGACAAGTCGAACGCCTACCCCCGGCCCGGCGGCGCGGCGGCGCCGGGCCCGTTCGAGGGCCGGTATCCCCGGGTCCAGCGTGACCGCCCGTGAGGCGCCGGCTCGGCCGGCGCGGCCTGGCCACCGCACTCGTCCTCCTGACGGTCGCCGCGTTCACGGCGGGTGGGCTGGCCCGGCTCCGGGTCGAGACGGGGGTCTCGTCGTTCCTGCCCTCCGGCGACCCGGCGGCCCGTGAGCTGGACCGGCTGGCACGGTCCTTCGGCGGGGACCCCGTGCTGGTGCTGCTCGAGTCCCGCGCGCCGAGGGCCCTGCTCGGTCCGGAGCAGCTGCCGCGGCTGCTGCAGCTGGAGGGACGGCTCTCCGGGCTGCCCGACGTGGCGGTCGTGTACGGCCCGGCGACCACGCTGAACCAGATCGCGATCCAGACCCAGGGCCTGCTCGCGGAGATCAGCGGCCGCCGGGACGGGCTCCGGGCGGCGGCGGAGGCGTCGGCCCGGCGCGGTGGCGCGACCGCCGCGGCGGCGAGCGCGGCGGGGGAGCGGGCCATCCGGCGGTTCGAGCTCCGCTACGGGTCGCTGCTCGTGCGCAGCCTGCCGGTCGGGCTGCCGACGCTGCGGAACCCGCGGTTCGCCGAGTCGGTCGTCTTCGGCGGACAGGAGGGCCCACGCCCACGGTGGCGCTACATCGTCCCGGCGCCCGATGCGGTGGCGATCCTGGTCCGGCCCCGGCAGGGACTCGACCAGGCCGGTACGGAGCGCCTCGCCGGCGCCGTGCGCGCGGCCGTGGCGGAGTCGGAGCTCGGGACCCGGAGGGTGACCGTCACCGGGGCACCGGCCGTCGCCGCCGCGCTCGGTGACCAGGTGCGCACGGAGGTGCCGCTGATCGGCGCGGTGGCACTGGCCGCGGTCGCGGTATGCCTCCTCGCGGTGGGGTGGACCCGGCCGCGAAGGCGGCTCCTACCGCTGCTCGCGATGCTCGTCGCCACCGGCCTCACGCTCGCCCTCTTCGGCTGGCGCGGGCAGCCGCTCTCGCTCGGCGTGGTGGCGTTCCTGCCCGTGCTGCTCGGGGTCGGCACCTACTACCCGATCTACCTGGCCCAGCGGGCGCACCGGCGGCTCGTGCTCGTGATGGCCGGCGCCGCGGCGGCCGGGTTCGGGGCGCTCGCGCTCTCGCCCCTGCCGTTCGTCCGCGATCTCGGGATCGCCCTGGCCACGGGTGTGCTGCTGGCCGTCGCGGTCGGCCTGGTCCTCGCCCCCCGGCTGGGCGTCGAACCGCCCCGCCCGCGCACGGGCGACGGCACCCCGCCCCGCCGGGTCCGGCGCGGCGTCGCGGTCGGCGTGCTCGCGGCCCTCGTCGGGCTCGCCGCCGGCGGCTGGGCACAGCTGCCGCGCCTCCCGCTCGAGGCGCATCCCGATCGGCTCGCGGCCGGGCTCTCCGCGCTCGACGACGCGCGGCACGCCGAGCGCATCCTCGGTGCGTCCGGCGAGGTGGACGTCGTGCTCCGCGGCAGCGACGTGCTCACGCCCTCGGCGCTGCGCTGGATGCGCACTGCCGAGGACACGGTGATCGTCCGGTACGGCGACCGCCTGCGGCCGGGGCTGTCCGCCCCCGACCTCCTGCGGTTCCTCGGGGACGCGCCGACCGACCGCCAGATCACGGCGGCGATGCGGCTGCTCCCGTCGTACCTCACCGGAGCGGTCGTCCGGGACGACGGCCGCGAGGCGATCGTCTCCTTCGGGGCCCGGCTCGGCGACCTGGCCACGCAGCGGGACCTGCTCGACGACCTCCGCGCGGCGCTCCCCCCCGCCCCGCCCGGCTACCAGGTCGAGGTGACCGGGCTCCCCGTGGCCGCGGCGCGCGGATACGACCTCGTCTCGACCGGCCGGTACGCCGGCAACCTCGCGGGTGTCGCGGCGGCCGGGCTCGTGCTCCTGGTGGGGCTGCGCCGCCGCCGGGACGCGGTGTACGCGGTGGCCGCCGCGCTGATCGCCACCGGCGTGGGACTGTGCGCACTCTGGCTCCTGGGCATCGCGCTCACGCCGGTGACCGTGGCCCTCGGCTCGCTGACCGCGGCGGTCGGGTGCGAGTTCACCGTCCTGCTCGCCGAGGCCCGCCGCCGCGGTGACGCCGTGCTCGCCCGCTCGGTGCGGCTCGCGGCGATCACCGCGGCGGTCGGGTACGCGGCCCTGACCCTGTCCGAGCTCGCGATGATCCGGCAGTTCGGCCTGTTGCTCGCCGGCTCGGTCTGCCTGTCGCTGCTCACCGCGGTGTGCGTGACCGTCGCGCTGCCCGGAACGACCCGATCACGCGTGGAGGTGGAGGAATGCGACTGATGACGACCTCTCGGGCGGTCCGCCGGCGGCCCGCCGTGGCCTGTCTGGCGCTCGGCCTGGCCGTGGGCCTGGCGGTCGGCGTGCTGGTGTTCCGGTCCGACCGGGTGCCCGACGGAGCGGCGTTCCGGCTCGGCGACCGCGCGGTCACGATCGCGCAGGTCGAGGAGCGGGTCGACATGCTCCGCGCCCTCTACGGCGTCCAGCCGCCCCGGGAGGGGGCCGCGCTCACCCGGTTCCGCCGTGACTCGGCGAAGGCGGTGGCGGTGAGCCTGCTGCTCGACGACGCGGCGCGGGAGCGCGACATCGTGATCGCCGACAAGACGGCCCGCGATGTCCTCACCCGCTTCGTCGAGAGCCAGTTCGCCGCGGGCGGGCGGGCCGCGTTCGTGCAGGCGCTGGGCACGGTCGGCACCTCCGAGGGCGATGTCCTCGCCGAGATCCGACGCCAGCTCGCGGTGAGCCGCCTCTTCGACGAGGTCACCGGAGCGGTCAAGGTGTCGGACGCCGAGGTACGGGCGGCGTTCACGAAGCGGCGCGACGATCTCGGCACGCCCGAGCGGCGGCGGCTGCGCAACATCGTCGTGGCGTCCCGCGGCGACGCCGGCCGGCTCCTCCGGCAACTGCGCCGGGGCGCCGACTTCGCCGAGCTCGCCCGGCGGCACAGCCTCGACGCCAGCACCCGCGCCGAGGGCGGTGGTCTCGGGTTGGTGGGTGCCGCCGACCTGGACGCGGCCTATGCGCGGACTGCGTTCGCGGGGCCGGCGGGCACGGCATTCGGGCCGGTCCACACCGCGTCGGGCTGGAACGTCGGGCGGGTCGAGGAGATCGTCCCCGCGGAGGCGGCCACCTTCGCCGGCGTGGCGGCCGCGCTGCGCGAGCAGGTGCAGACCGAGCAGGCGGTCAAGGTGTGGCGCGCGTGGCTCGCCAAGGAGATCCGCCGCGCCGACATCCGGTACGCCGATGCGTATCGGCCGTCGGACCCCGATGCCGCACCGGAGTTCTCGGCACCCCCCACCGGCGCAGCCAAGTGAGGCGTCCCCGATCCGTCGCCGGCGAGGTTGCGACGTGGAGACCGTGGACGACGGCGCGCTGGTTCGCCGCCCTGATCCCGCTCCGCGACAACGAAGAAGAGTGGACGGACTGGGTACGGCATCGCGCCCGCCCGCCCCGGCGCCGGAACGGCGGGCACCGTTCGTGGTCCGCCGGGCGCCGCCGGATGTGCTGACGGGTCTGTCCGGCGGACAGCGCGAGCGCCGATTGCCGCGGCGCCGAGATGCATCATGACCGATGAGGTGCTCAGACCGATGAGGAGCGTCCATGCCCGCGCAGCAGGCCGCCGCGCCGAACCGGCTATTCGAGTTTCCTCCGGCACGCCGAGGCGGCGTCCGCGCGGTACGGCGTCGATGTCCGCAGCCTGCTGCTGGAGGTCGGTCGTCGCGGATTGGTCGGTGGCCAGGAGGACATGCTCGTCGACATCGCGCTGGATCTCGCGGCATCACCCACCGGCTGAGCAGCGGGGAAGTCGCCGTCGTGCCCGGTGACCCGGCGCCGCGGCCGGACGACACGTCCGGCCCGCTCTCACCCGGTCTTCCGCGCCTCGCCGTACGACTCGGGGCTCGAGCCGGCAACGACCGAAGGAGTACACGATGACCACCGACACCGACCTGGTGGTACGCCGCACCGAGCGGATCGTGCGCGTGGGGGCCCGGGGCCTCTTCGTGACCGAGGCGAACCCCGCGGGATCGCGGGTGCGGGAAACCCCGATCGTGCTGCTACACGGGGGTGGTCCCGGCGCGACCGGGACGTCGAACTACGCCCGCAACATCGACCGGCTCGCCGCGGCGGGTCACCGCGTCGTGGTGCCGGACCTGCCCGGCTACGGTCTTTCCGCCAAACAGGTGGACCGGGCCGATCCGTTCGGGGACCTGGCGCTCGCCGTGCGCGGCCTCCTCGACGAGCTCGACATCGCCCGAGCGCACCTGGTCGGCAACTCCTACGGGGGCGCGGCGAGCCTGCGACTGGCCCTGGACCGGCCCGACCTCGTGGCCAGCCAGGTTCTGATGGGGCCCGGCGGCATCGGGACCACCCGTGGCTTACCGACAAAGGGGCTCAAGACACTGCTGAGCTATTACGGCGGCGAGGGCCCGAGCCGGGACAAGTTGGCCGCCTTCCTCCGCGGCTACCTCGTCCACGACCCCTCGACGGTCTCCGAGGAAATGCTGGAGGAGCGGTATCGGGCGAGCATCGACCCGGAGGTCGTGGCGAACCCGCCGCTGCGGCGGCCGTCGGGCCCCGGGGCGCTGAAGACGTTGCTGCGTATGGACTTCTCCCGCGACGCCGGGCGCCTGGCGCGGTGCACCGTGCCGACGCTCGTGCTCTGGGGAACGGCGGACAAGGTGAACCGGCCCGCAGGCGGCCCGTACCTGGCCCGCACCATGCCCGGCTGCGACCTGCACCTCTTCGCCCGGACCGGCCACTGGGTGCAGTTCGAGCAGGCCGACCGGTTCAACGCCATGGTGCTGGACTGGGTCGCACGGCACTCGGCGGAGGTGGCCCGATGACCGCCGTGGTCGCCCCCCGGCCGGACATCTTCGGCCATGCCCGCCTCGGCTACGTGGTCGTCGAGTCCCGCAAGATGGCGGACTGGCACCGCTTCGGCGCGGACGCCGTCGGGCTTCATGTCGACGAGCTCGACCGGCGCACGCTCCGCTTCCGCCTCGACGATCGGGAGTGCCGCTTCCTCGTCCAGCACGGGCCCGCGGAGGATGTCGTCGCCGCCGGGTGGGAGGTCGACGACCACGAGGTGTTCGACGTGATCCTGGGCCGGGTCACGGCCGCCGGCCTCCCGGTCGAGGAGGGCACCGAGCAGGAGTGCGCCGCCCGCGGCGTCGAGCGGCTCTGGCGCTTCCCGGGCCCCAAGGGCGTGGTCACCGAGATCTTCACGAGGGCACGAACCACCGAGGCACCCCTGCGCATGCTCAACCAGGCCTTCGTGACCGGCCGCAGCGGAATGGGACATCTGGCCATCACGACGAAGCACCCGGAGCGGCTGCACACGTACTGGAACAACCTGCTCGACCTGCGCCTGTCCGACTACATCGACGAACGCATGGGCCCGGCCATGCTGCGGATCCGCTTCCTCAGGGCGGGGGAGCGGCACCACTCGATCGCGCTGGCGAACGTCGCCGGACTGCCGATCGACCCCATCCGGACCGCGGTGCAGCACGTCAACATCGAGGTCGCCACCATCGAGGACCTCTTGGCCAGCTTCCGACGCGTCACCGACCTGGGATTCGCCATGGCCTGGAGCGTCGGCCAGCACACCAACGACCGGGAGCTGTCCTACTACTGCGTGACACCCTCGGGCTTCGAGCTCGAGGTCGGGTGGAACCCCGTGGTGATCACCCCCGAGCTCGAGGTGACCTGGGAGCCCACCACGTACGAGGGCATCTCGATCTGGGGTCACACGCCGGTCGGGGAGAACGTCGCCGTCCTGATGTCGCGGTTCCGGGCCGCGGTGAAGAGCCTGCGGGAGCGGGAGGAGACCGTGCCCGCCCTGTCCACCCATCCCGGCGGAGCACGGCGATGAGCGCCGACACCACGTACGGCGTCGCGGTGACCTTCGGCCCGGTGGGGGCGTCACCGCCGGCCAGTCGTCCGTCACCGCTGTGGCGGGCTACACACCGGTACCAGCCCACCGGTACGCGGGCCACGATCCCCGGCGAGGCCGCGCCCTGGGCGGCACGTACGCGTCGGACTTCACCTACTACCCCAACGGTGCGCTGAAGTCGTCCTCGATGCCGAGTGTGACCGGGCGGGGGTCTGCCGGTGGAGCGGCTCAGCTACGGGTACGACACCTCGGTAACCCCCAGCTGCTCGCGGGGCCCGGCTCCGATGTGAACGGTACGGACCGCGGTCCGTACGGCGACAGAGGCACGTTCGACGAGGTGTCGGCGCTCAGCGGCCACGGCCTCTCGGACGGGTTCAGCGTCGGAGAGGTCCATCGCGTCGGGAGTGGAGTCGGCGATGTCGCTGACCCGGGCGCAGTCGTCTCGGTGGTGGGCTGGAGTGGGGGCTCGCAGATGACAACGACGGATGCGGACCGGATGACGAGCGTGCCCCCGGCGCCACGACCTGGGTAGACCACGACGGCCCCTCGGCGGTCGCCGAAGCCGCGTCGCTGCAGTCCAGAGGCCCCGCACCGATGAGGTGCGGGGCCTCTGTGTTGTCGCGAGACGGCGTCGTGGCCTGAAGGCCCGATCCCGCGGCGGGCGTCTCCGCCGGCGGGACGTGGACCTACCGGGTCGCGCCGCCCTGCACGGAGTCGGGGCCGGTCTGGTCGCCCTGCTGGATGTTGTCGGTGTCCGGGCCGTTCGGGTGGGCCGGAGGTGAGGTCGGCAGAGACGGCATGAGCCGCTAACATCGGCACATGGCGATGAACGAGGCTCGCGCACGGTCGAGGCTCCGTTGTTGACCGACGTGCCGGTGGACGAGACGACGTCGCTGTCGGCGGCGGCATGCCTGTTCCGCGGGCTGGGGGATCCGACGCGGCTGGCGATCCTTCGGCAGCTGGCGCTGGGGGAGCACAGGGTCGTGGAGCTGACCGCCCATCTCGGGCTGGCGCAGTCCACGGTGTCCGGGCACCTCGCGTGTCTACGGGACTGCGGCCTGGTCGAGTCGCGTCCGCAGGGCCGGGCGTCGGTGTTCTCGCTGACCACGCGCCCGGAGTTGCTGGAGCTGCTCGGCGCGGCGGAACGGCTGCTCGCCGCCACCGGCGATCAGGTGGTCCGCTGCTCCGTCTACGGCGAGAAGGTGGCCGGTCGGTGACCGCGCAGGCGGTCGTCACGGCGGCCGAGCGGCGGCGGCTGGGGCGGCGGGCGCGGCTGCTGGCGGCGGCCTCGGTGTCGTACAACGTCGTCGAGGCGGTCGTCGCGGTGTCCGCCGGCGTGGTGGCGGGTTCGGTCGCGCTGATCGGGTTCGGCCTCGACTCGGTCGTCGAGGTGTCCAGCGGGCTCGTCATCCTGTGGCAGTTCCGGCACCGGCTGCCGGAGACCCGGGAGCGGCAGGCGCTGCGGCTGATCGCGCTGTCGTTCTTCGTCCTCGCCGCGTACGTGACGATGGAGTCGGTGCGCGCGCTCGTCGGCGCCGGTGATCCGGACCCGTCGCCGGTGGGCATCGGCCTGGCGGTGGCGTCACTGGTGGTCATGCCGTTCCTGTCCTGGGCGCAGCGCCGCACCGGCCGGGCGCTCGGCTCGGCGACCGTGGTCGCGGACTCCACCCAGACGCTGTTGTGCACGTACCTGTCCGCGGTGCTCCTCACCGGCCTCGTCCTGAACGCGACGCTGGGCTGGTCCTGGGCGGACCCGTTCGCCGGTCTGGTGATCGCGGCGGTCGCGCTACGAGAGGGCGTCCAGGCCTGGCGCGGCGACGCCTGCGCGTGCGGTCCCACAGTGGTGACGGTCGCGGACGACGACGGCGCCGACCCTTGCTGCGGCCCGGCAACGACGGTCCAGCCGGCCTCGGCACCGACCGCTCTCGCCCCAGCCCCGGAGGGCTCGCGATGACCCGCCGTCCCATGCCGCCGACCGTCCGCTCCGTCTTCGCCGCGGAACTCGCCGCGGCCCGCGGCGCGATGACCTCGGAGGCGCGCTGGGAGGCGCTCCAGCGGGCGCACATTCTGTCCCAGCCGTGGCCGTGGCCCCACACCCGCGCGCACGCGGCCATGTTCGGCGTCGCCTGGCGGGAGCGGAACCGGTCGGAGATCTGGGGCCAGGTGGTCCGGCTCCTCGTCGCCGCGCCGGGCTCGGCGCTCGGCCGATACCCGGAGGGCAACACCGGCCGGGCCACCGTGCCACTCACCCGTCCCATGCCCGTTCCCGCCGACCTCGCGGCGCTGTTGGCCGACTCGTGACCGCCGTCCGCCGACCCGCTCGCGCACCCCGCCGCCGAACCCACGCAGGGACCATGACGACACACACCCGCCGCCCCCACGCGCTGGCGCGACGCTCCGTCCTCGGACTCGCCCTCGCCGCCGTCCTCCTGGTCGGCTGCGGCAGCAACGGGCAGCAGCCCGGCACCGCCGACGCGCGCTCCCCGGCGGCCGGACTACCCAGCGAGCACGTCCACGGCATCGCGGTGAACCCGGCCGACCGCCGGGTGTATCTCGCGACCCACGACGGATTGTTCCGCTACGACGAGCACGGCCGGGCCGCCCGGGTCGGGCCCGAGATCGACCTGATGGGCTTCACCGTCGCCGGCCCGAACCACTTCTACGCCTCGGGTCACCCGCACGAGGACATCGGCCTGCCCGACCCGGCCGGACTCATCGAGTCCCGCGACGGCGGCCACGAGTGGACCCCGCTGTCCCGGCAGGGACAGTCGGACTTCCACGCCCTGGCGGCCTCTGCCCGCGGCGTCGTCGTCGGCTACGACGGCGCGCTCCGCATCAGCCGCGACGGCACGACGTGGAACGACCTCCGGCCGCCCGTGACCCCGCACGCGGTCGCGATCTCGCCGGACGGGAAGACCCTGCTCGTCACCAGCGAGTCGGGCCTCGCCCGTTCCACCGACGCCGGGGCCACCTGGACCCGCCTGTCGGAGGCGCCGATGCTGATGCTGGTCGACTGGGCCGAGCGCGACACCGTCGCCGGTGTCACCCCCGACGGCACGGTCGCGGTGAGCACCGACACCGGCGTGACGTGGCAGGTCCGCGGCCACGCCGGTGGCTCCCCGCAGGCCATCGGCGTGGCCGGGCCGGCGGACCGGCCCCGCGTCCTCGTCGTCACCGACACCGCCGTCCTGGACTCCACCGACGGCGGACAGGTCTTCCGCCCACTCGGATAGCACCGGTCCCGCACCGGTGGAGCACCCCGCGCACCGAGGCACGGTCGACCCGCCTCGTCACCGTCGCGACGCGTTCACCAGGCCCCTCGCCGAAGGTCCCTTTACCCCGTGGTCGCCGTACCGGGCGCGATGACCGCCGGCCTGACCAGCGCCCTGTTCTGGGCCGCGCCGGCCGGCTCGCTGGCGCTGGCGTTCGTGCTCACCACGCCGATAAACCAGTGGAGGATCGGCCGCGGCAAGGGCCACGCCCGTGGTGCACCAGTACCACCACGAGCCCCGGACCGAGTATCGAACAGCGCCCCAATTCACCGGCCAAGCGTCCGAGCGGCGCGGGGCGGCACCGGCGTTCTAGTCTCGACGGCGTGACCGCGTCCCCCGCATCCGCGACGATCGGGTGGACGACGTGGGCCCGCCGGCTGCTCTTGGTGCTGCCGGTGCTCGCCGCGGTCTTTCTGATGCACGGCGTGCAGTGCAACGGAGACGACCACACCACGATGGCGCAGCCGACCGTCGGCGGCATGGCGCACGCGATGGCATCCGGCCCCACCGGTACGAACCACCCGGGCGGCGGTGTCGAAGCGGCCCCTCCCGGGGAGATCTGGCTGAGCCCAACTGCTGACGCGCCGCCGGCGTCGCCTTCGCTCGCCGGGGTGTGCCTCGTGCTGCTCACCGCGGGCCTGGTCGTGCTCCGCGCGGTCCTGGCATGCCGTCGGCACGGCCTCGAATCGCCTCCGGGTGGCGGTGTCGAGATCGGACCGCCGGGGGTGACGGCGGCCAGGCGGCCGTCGCTGGCACAACTCTGTCTGCTGCGGATCTAGGCCGGACCGGGTCGATCCCGCGGCCGCGCTCCCGCGTGCGCTGCCACCCCCGGCAAGGTCCCCGCCTACAGACGTGAAGGAGCAACACCTCATGAAGCGTGTCCGCACCGTCCCCACCGCCGCTGTCGCTGTCGCCGTCGCCGTCGTCACGGCGCTCGCCCTGGCCGCCTGCGGCAACTCCGGTCCCACCACGCAGCACAGCAGCAGTCCGGCCCGCGGCACCGCCGCTCCGACGACCAGCAGCGCCCCCCACAATGCGGCGGACGTGACGTTCGCCCAGACGATGATCCCGCACCACCGGCAGGCCCTCCAGATGGCCGAGCTCGCCCGGACTCGGGCCACCAACCCGAAGGTCGAGGAGCTCGCGGTGAAGATCCAGGCAGAGCAGCAGCCGGAGATCCAGACCATGACCGCCTGGCTGCAGGCCTGGGGCGCCCCGATCCCGGACATGTCCGGCGGCATGGGCCACGGCTCGTCCGGCGGCATGGGCCACGGCTCGATGCCCGGCATGATGACCGACGCCGACATGGGCAAGATGAAGACCGCGTCCGGCGCCGCATTCGACCGGATGTTCCTCACCATGATGATCGCCCACCACGAAGGCGCGGTGCAGATGGCCGAGACCGAGAATGCCCAGGGCCAGAATCCCGGGGCAAAGGCGCTGGCGAAGCGGGTCGAGACCACTCAGCGCGCGGAGATCGCGGAGATGCAGGCGCTGCTGAAGACGCTCGGCTGACGCCGGACTCGTCCGTTTCGCGCTTCGGCGCCCCGACACACTGGACCGCGTCGGGGCGCCGAGGGAGCGCCCACCGCGGCACCGCGTGCCCCGGCGCACCCGGTCTTCGGGGCGCGGACGCCTGTACTCGCCAGAACGATCTCAGTCGTCGCGCCTGGGAGCGGGGCGGGCTGAAGGCGGGGTGGCCAGGATCGTCGGCGGTGTGGCGGCGGCACGTGTCTCGGTCAGCGCCCGGCACAACTGCTCCACACTCGGTGCTCCGGCCGCCCCGTTCGCGGTGCGGTACACCCGGCAACTGAGCGAGGCGCCGACGCCGGGCTCGGCGAACGGGTCGACGCCGTCGAGCAGCACCGTGGGGGAGCCACCGAAGCCGAGGCGCTCGGCCTCGTCCACAGCGCACACCTCGCGGCGGCGAACCACGACGTCACTCGCACCGACGCGGCGCAGTGCCGTGCGGAGGTGGTCCTCTGCCTGTCGCCAGTTCGGGCACCCGTCGAAGTAGAGCAGCGTCACGTCCACATCGGACCTCCGGCGGGCCTCATCGGTTCGTGACCAGGGCCGCCCGCTAGCGTCTCGACGGTATACCTCATGCGGGCCTCACCGGTTCGTGACAGGGCCGCCCGCTAGCGTCTCGACGGGGTACCCCAGGTGGCGCGCACCCCCGTGGTACGCGGGCCGGCCGTCCCGACCGTGACGCCGGCGGCGCCCGGATCGGGACGACCGTCCGTCCCGGGCGGCGTTCACGGCATCCTCCGCGCCACGGCCCCGTGGCCCAGGGTCCCGGTAGGACTCCCGCTCCGCCCCGCCAGTTTCTCGGCGGTACCGGCAGCCGGTCCTCGTCCGGGGCCCCGGTACGTCGGTCCTGGTGCGCTGCGGCCTCGACAGGAAGCCCGTCCTCGGGTATCCGACACCGTCCTCCCGGCCGAGCGCTGCTCACCGTCGCGCGAGGTGGGGTGCGTCGTGCCTGCGGTCGCCGCGCCCGTCGGTGGCTGACCTCGGCGGCTGACCGTCTTCAAGGACGCCGCAGTCCCGTCACCGGGGTCCGCGACAGGTCGGCCACCACGGCCGACCTGTCGCCGGCGCGGAGCACGATCTGCCCGGTCGTATCGACCACGCCCACCCGGGCCGCGTCGAGCCCCCGGTCGGTGAACGCCTGCACGCACTTCTCGGTCCGGTCCGGCGGGCAGGTGAGCAGGAACCCGAAGCACGGGAAGCAGTTGCACCACCGCGCGAGCGGGACGTCCGGCGGCGCGGGCAGCGCCGCCAGGTCCACCGTGGCGCCGTACGTGCCCCACTCGAGCAGCATCGCGAGCGAGCCGACGAGGCCCGCCATGCTGATGTCCTTCGCCGCGACGGCGAGCCCGGCGGCAGCCACCTCGCGGAGCAGTCGCACGTCGTCGGCGAGCGCCGGGCCGCGCTCGTCGAACGACCGGAAGAACGGGAAGTCGTCCCGCATCGTCCCCTCGGTGCAGGCGGCGACGACGAGGTCCTGCCCGGCCGCGACGTGGATGACGGACAGCACCGCGTCCGCCGACCCGACCGCGAACGCGGACAGCGACGGCGGGCCGTCCGTCAGGGTGAGGTGCCCGCCCACGATCGGCACCCGGTACAGCTCCGCGGCGTACCGCATCCCGGCGAGCGCCGCCCGGGCGGTGGCCTCGTCCGCGACGATCGTGTCCACGATGCCGAGCGGGGTGCCGCCCATCGCCGCGACGTCGTTGACGTTCGCGAGGACGGCCGCGATCCCCGCGCCGTACGGGTCGGCCCGCACGAACGGCGGCCACAGAGCCTCGCCGCAGGCGATGACCGTGCGGCCGTCGGCGTCGAGGGCCGCCCCGTCGTCGCCCGGGCCGGACAGCCACTCCGCGGCGCCCAGCACCTCGGACACGAGCCCGATGTCGCGTTTGGCCGCGATCGACGGATTCGCGGCTATCGCGGCGACGACAGCATCGAACTCTTCCGGCGTGGGTTGTCGCAAAGTAAACGCCCATCCTAGTATCGACAACGTGAGCCCCTTCGTTCTCTCATTGCCGGCGCGGGAGCGCAAGCCCCGCGAGACCGGTCTCACCCATGTGCTCGACAAGGGGCTGACCGCCGACGCGCTCGCCGCGCTGCTCGACGCGGTCGGGCCCGAGATCGACGTCTGGAAGTTCGGCTGGGGCACCGCGTACCTGGAGCGGCGTCTGGACCGCAAGCTCACCTGCCTGCGCGAGCACGACGTCACGCCGTGCCTCGGCGGCACCCTGCTGGAGATCGCGTGGTCCCAGGGCCGGGCCGAGGAGTGCCTCTCGTGGGCGGCGGACGTCGGCTTCGAGGCCGTCGAGGTGTCCCGCGGGGTCGCCGAGATGCCGCTCGACGCGAAGCGGGAGCTGGTCAAGCGGGCCGCCGAGTCGTTCGTCGTGTTCGCCGAGACCGGCATGAAGGACCCGCGCGTGCTCCTGCCGGCGCAGCACTGGCGGGACGAGATGTCCGACGATGTCGCGGCGGGCGCGACCTGGGTCGTCGCGGAGGGCCGGGAGAGCGGCACGGTCGGGGTGTACGACGGCTCCGGCAGCCCGCGCCCGGACATCGTGGCGGCCGCGGTGGAGGCCGCCGGGGTGGAGCGGGTGCTGTTCGAGGCGCCGCGGAAGGACCAGCAGACGTGGTTCATCGGCCAGTTCGGGCCTGGCGTCAACCTCGCCAACATCGCGCCCGACGACGTGCTGGCGCTGACCACCCTGCGGCTGGGACTCCGGGCCGACACCGCGCACCTGACCCTCGGCCGACCGTGTTGAGGGACCGTCCGAACGCCGTCCCGAGCGCGTACCGCGGCGTCTCCGTGAACGAGGTGGACCTCCCGCTGGAGGAGGAGCACCTCCGGGAGTACTTCGTCGGCAAGGAGGCGTGGCGGCGCACCCGGTTCCTCGTGGTCCGGGACCGGGCCGGCCGGACCGCGCTGCTCACCGCCGAGAAGGAGTCGGAGGAGCCGCTGTTCTCCCCGATCGTCGCCGTCGAGCTCGTCGCCGGGCCCGACGAGTGCGCGTACGTGGTGGCCCCGGACGCGGATACCGCGGTGCCGTCGGAGCTCGCCCGGGTCGCGGTCGAGCGGGCGCCCGGGTCCCGCGCGGTGGTCGTGCAGGGCATGTACGAGCACATCAGCTTCATCGTCAACCCGGCACCGCTGCGCCTGGTCGTGCAGGAGGTGGTCCCCCCGGAGCCCGCCAAGCTGTACGACCAGGTGCGGCGGCTCCTCGCCGTCGCGGAGGACCTGCCGCCGATGCTCCCGGAGGCCGAGGTGGTCAGCTTCGCCGAGCTCTCGGGGCGGGCGGGGCCCGCGGAGCGGTACCTGCTGCCGTGCCGCGGCGCGGGCGTGGAGGTCCCCGGTGCGGTGACCGCGTACCTGGACGAGCGCCCGCCGCACGAGGACTGGACGCTGCTCGGTTGCCACCGCTCCGCCGAGATCCACGAGTGGTTCTACGGGTCGGCCGCGCCGAGGGTGGAGATGTGCCCGCGGGAGCGGCCGCACGACGGCCGGACCGCGGTGCTGGCCAAGTGCTGCCTGCTCGAGGCCGAGAACGCGCGGGACGGCGGGCGGGTGGTGGTGCCGTGGGGCGCGACGCTGGAGCAGGTCCGCAGCGCCCTGGAGGAGCTCGCCGAGCGGTGGGACCCCACGTGGCGACCCGTCTGACCGACTCGGCCGTCTACGGCCACCTGTGGAGCACGCCCGAGCTCGTCGCGCTGTTCGACGAGCCGGCCTGGCTGCAGGCGTGGCTGGACGTGCTCGCCGCGCTCGCCGCAGCCCAGGCCGAACTCGGGATCATCCCCGGCGAGGCGGCGGACCAGGTGGCCGCGCACGCCAAGGTGGAGCACCTCGATCTCGACTTCGTCGCCGCCGAGACCCGGCGCACCGCGCACTCCACGCTCGGCCTGATCCACGGCCTGCAGCGGATCCTGCCGGAGCCGGCACGCGAGTACGTGTACTACGGCGCCACCGTGCAGGACCTCACCGACACATGGTTCGGTCTCGTCATGCGGGACGTCGGGCGGCTGGTCCGCCGGGACGTGGCCCGCGCGCACGCGACCCTGCTGGCGCTCGCCGCCGCGCACCGCGACACCGTGATGGCCGGCCGGACGCACGGGCAGCCCGGCGCTCCGATCACGTTCGGGTACAAGGCCGCCACCTGGGCGGACGAGCTGGGCCGCCAGCTGGAGCGTCTGGACCAGGGCGGCCGCCGCTGGTCGGTGGGGCAGCTCGCGGGGGCGGTCGGCGTGCTGGGGTTCTTCGGGGAGCGGGGGCTGGAACTGCGGCGGCGCTTCTGCGCCCGGCTCGGCCTGGCCGATCCAGGCCTGTCGTGGACGTCCACCCGGGACCGGGTGGGGGAGTTCGGCACGGTCCTGGCCCTCACCGCGGGGACGCTCGCGCGGATCGGCACCGAGGTGTACGAGCTGCAGCGGCCCGAGATCGGCGAGCTGGACGAGGCGCCGCGGGCCACGACGGTCGGCAGCATCACGATGCCGCACAAGCGGAACCCGGAGACCTCCGAGCACCTCGACACGCTCGCCCGGGTCGCGCGCGCCGCGGCCGGGGTGCTCGTCGAGGGGCTGGTGTCCGGCCACGAGCGGGACGGCCGGTCCTGGAAGGCGGAGTGGTTCGCCCTCCCGGAGGTCGCACAGGCCACCGGCACCGCGGCCGCGCTCGCCGCCGACCTCGTGGCGGGGCTCGTCGTGCACGCCGACCGGATGCGGACCAACCTCGGCCCGGCCGCCGGCTCGGAGCGGGTGCTCGCGGAGCTGTCCGCGCGGCTCGGCAAGCACCGGGCGCAGGAGCTCATGCAGGCCGCGCTGGCGGGCGGCGGTGACCTGGTGGCCGCGCTGGCCGCGGCCGGGGCGGCCACCGCCGAGGAGGTCGCGGACTGGGCCGCGCGGCCCGCGGTCGACACCGCGGGCGCGATGGTCGACGCCGTGGTGGCGCGGGGGACGCCGTGAAGCGCTACCGGCTCGCGCTGCTGCCGACGCCGCTGCACCGGCTGCCGAGGCTGGAGGCCGCCCTGGACAGCGGGCCGCTGTACCTCAAGCGGGACGACCTGATCGGCTTCGGGCTCGCCGGCAACAAGGCGCGGGCGCTCGAGTACCTGCTGGGCGCCGCACTCGCCGAGGGCGCCGACGTGCTGGTGACGGGCGGCGCACCGGGTTCGAACTTCGCGGGCGCCGCGGCCCTCGCCGCACGGGTCGCCGGGCTGGACTGCGAGGTGCTCGTCTCCGGGGTCCCCCCGGACCGCCTGCCCGTCACGCTCGAGCTGGCCCGCCGTGCCGGGGCGACCCTGCGGTTCACCGGGGCGGACCGGGAACGGCTCGACGAGCTCGTCGACGCGCACTGCGCGGCGCTCGCGGCCGCGGGTCGCACCCCGTACGCGGTCCCGCGCGGCGGGGCGACCCCGGTCGGGGCCCTCGGGTTCGCGGCGGCCGCCAGGGAGCTGGCGTGCCAGCTCGAGTCGGACGCGGAGCTGGCCGGTCCGCTCGGCACCGACGCCGTCGTCGTGCTGCCGACCGGGTCGGGGGCGTCGCTGGCCGGGTTCCTCGCCGGCCGCGCCGCGGTCGGCGCGACCTGGCGAACGTGCGGCGTCTCGGTCAGCCGCCCGCGGGAGCTGGTGGGGCCGCACGTGCTGGGGCTCGCGGGCCGCTGCGCCACGCTCCTCGGCACCCCGGCGCCCACCGAGGCGGACCTGCACCTCCGCGACGCCGTCGGCCCCGGGTTCGGCCGGGTCACCGACGAGGACCGGCGCAACGTCCAGCTCGCGCTGTGCACCGAGGGTGTGCTCTTCGACTCCACGTACGGCGCGAAGGCGATCACCGCGGTCATCGAGCTCGTCCGGGCGGGCGAGCGCGCCCCGCTCGTGCTGTGGCACACCGGCGGGATGCCGAGCGCGCTGAAGCTCCTCGCGGTCCCCGGGGTGACCGGGTGACCGCCGACGAGCTCGTCGCGGCCGGGTACGGCTGGGAGGTCGCCGACGCACCGGAGCTGCACGACGGGCTCAACCTCGCCGACCTCGCCCACGCGGTGGAGCTCGCCGACCGCGGGATCCTCACCGGGGCCGCCCGGACCGCGCTGCTCGGCGCCCTGCTCGACCTCGCCGCGCTGCCCGCGGCGGCGGTCGACTACGACCCCGCGCACGGCGAGGTGTACGACGCGCGCGAGCACCACCTCGCCCTGCGGATCGGCGACCACGCGGGCTGGCTGCGCGCCGGGCGGACCCGCCGGGAGGCGGTGCGCACCGCCTTCCGGCTCCGGGTGCGCTCCCAGGTGCTCGATCTCGTCGCGGCGGCGGCGGACCTCGCCGCGGTCCTGGCCCGGCGGGCGGGCGAGCACGTCGAGACGCTGATGCCGGACTACACGTACCTGCAGCAGGCGCAGCCGACGACGTTCGGCCACTACCTGCTGTCGTTCGCCGACCCGGTGCTCCGGGACGCCGGGCGGCTGCTCTTCGAACTGGCGCATGTCGACGCGAGCCCCGCCGGGTCGGGGGCGGCGAACGGGTCCCGGATCCTCGACGACCGGGACGGCACCGCGCGGCTGCTCGGGTTCGGCCACGCGATCGAGCACACCCGCGACGCCATGTGGCAGACCGATCCGTTCGTGCACGTCGTCGCCGCGGCCACCACCCTGCTGGTGGGCCAGGACAAGCTCGCCGAGGACCTGGAGATCTTCGCGAGCGCCGAGTTCGGCTTCGTGGACCTCGCGGAGGCCCACAGCCGGCCGAGCATCCTCATGCCGCAGAAGCGGAACCCGTACGCCCTGACCGTGGTCCGCGGGTCCGCCGGCGTCGCGCTGGGCCGGCTCACCGGGACGCTCGCGGTCGTCAAGACGCCGTCGGCCCGCAGCGACAACCTCATCTACCTGTACGGGGAAATCCCGCGAACCCTCGACCTCGCCGTGCGGGTGACCGCGCTGACGACCGGGGTCGTCGGGTCGCTCACCCCGGACCCGGCCCGGATGGAGGCCGCGCTCGACCTCGGCTTCACGGCCGCGGCGGACCTGGCCGAGCTGCTGATGTCCCGCTTCGGCGCCGACTACCGCACCGCGCACCGGGTGGTGCAGCGCGCCGTCCGGTCCGGCTCCCTGTCGGCCGACGCGGTCGCGGCGGCCGCCGCGTCGGTGGTGGGCACCGAGTGGCGGCTGCCCGACGACGAGCTCGCGGCCATGACGGACGCCCGCGCGCTGGTCGCCTCCCGGACCGCGCTCGGCGGCGCCGCGCCGGCGGCGATGGCGCCGATGCTCGACCGGGTCCGCGGCGAAGCGGCCGCCTTGCGATCCGATGTGGACGATCGACGTGCCGCGGTCCACGCGGCGGAAACCGCACTCCGGGCCCGTGCAACGGCGCTCGCCGGGCGATGATCGAGGGGAATCAGCGTGACCAGGACCGAGCTGCCCACCGACGCACGCGTCGTGAACATCGGGCTGTCACTGTTCGCCCAGGCCGCCGCGGCGCAGGGTGCGTCCGTCGTCCAGGTCGACTGGCGCCCGCCCGCGGACGGTGACGCCGAGGACGTCCGGGCGCTCACCGACCTGTACGGGCTGAGGTCCGTCGCCCTGGACGCGGCCAACGCCGAGGTGCTGCGGCGGCTCGACCAGGGAGTGCCGCAACTCGTCGCCGTGCGGACCGCGGCCGACGTGGTGCCCGGCCTCGGCGACCGGATGCTGCTCCACCCGGGGCCGCCCATCGCGTACGCGGACGTGTGCGACCCGCTGCGCCGGTCGATGCGCGCGGCGGTCGTCGCCGAGGGCTGGGCCGGCGACGTGGCCGCCGCGGAGGAGTTGCTGGCCGGCGGCGAGGTGCGGCTCGGGTCGGCCAACGAGCACGCCGCGGTCGTCCCGATGGCCACCGCGCTGGGGCCGAGCATGCCGGTGTGGGTGGTGGAGAACCGCGACGGCGGCACCACGGCGTACGCGCCGATCGGGCAGGGGCCCGGGGACGTGGCCTGGTTCGGCCGGGAGTCGGCCGCCGCGGTGGAGCGGCTGGTGTTCCTGCGGGAGGTCGCCGGGCCGCGGCTCGCGCGGATCGTCGAGCAGGTGGGGCCGATCGACGTGTTCGCGCTGGCCGCGCAGGGCGTCCAGATGGGCGACGACGTCCACATGCGGACCCAGGCGTCGACGAACCTGTTCATCCGCAGTGTCCTCCCGGCGATCGCCGCGCTGGGCGACGACGCGGACTCGGTGGCGTTCGCCGAGTACCTGGCCGGCAACCACCTGTTCTTCCTCACGCTGGCGATGGCCGCCGCGAAGTCCCTCACGTTGTGGGCCGAGCGGGTCGAGGGGTCGAGCATCGTGACGACGATGGCGCGCAACGGCACGACGTACGGCGTGAAGCTCGCCGGGTCGGACCGGTGGCACGTGACCGACTCACCGCCCGTCGGGGATGCGCTGTACTACTCCGGGTACGGCCCGGAGGTGGCCGCGCCGGACATCGGCGACAGCGCCGTGCTCGAACTGATCGGTCTCGGCGGCCCGGCGGCGGCGGGCTCCGCGGCGGTGGCGGCGTTCCTCGGCGGGTCCATGGCCGACGCCGCCCGGGCGACCCGGGAGATGCAGCAGATCTGCGCGGCCGAGAGCACCCGGTTCAAGATCCCGACGATGGACTTCCGGGGGACACCGGTCGGGGTGGACGTGCGGAAGGTCGTCGAGACCGGCCTCACCCCGAAGGTGAACACCGGGATCCTGCACGCCACGGACGGCAGCGGGCAGATCGGCGCCGGGGTGGCGACGGCGCCGCTCGAGGGGTTCCGCGCGGCGATGCTCGCGCTGCGGGAGGAGTGAGGATGGTGGCCGCGCCGGGCCCGGTCGTCCGGCCGGTCCGGGTCGGCGAGGGGGCCGCGGCGGCGCTCACCGGTGGCGCCCCCGGCCGTGTCGTCGCGGTGTTCCGCCGCGCCGTCTATCTGTCGTACCCCCGTGGTCTGCTCGCCCTGGTCGGTACGGCTGCCGAGCCGGGACCGCTGCATGCACACGTGGCAGCGCTGCCGTCGGTCGCGGTCGGTGACGTCCTCGACGTGCCGGGGTGTGCGGAGGTGTGGCGGCCACCGCCGTTCCCCCCGGTGGCCGAGGTCGTCGGCGTGCTGGCCGACGTGCTCGACCACCGACCCGATCTCGACCTCGGAGGGGCACCTGGCGACGACATCACGCAGACCCTGCGGCGGCACGGGCTGGCCACTGCGGCAGCCCTGCTCGCCGGCCGGGGGATCGGACTGACCCCGGCAGGGGACGACGTGCTCGCCGGCCTGCTCCTGGCCGCCCGCGCGGCGGGACAGCCGGAGCGGGATCTGCTGGCCCTGGCCAGGGGAGCGCGGACGCACGAGATCTCCCGGGCGTTCCTGGGCTGGGCGGCGCGGGGTCGGTCGGTCGCCGCGCTGCACGACCTCGCGGCCGCGTGCGCGGCCGGGGACGCACCCGCGGCACGGCGGGCCCGCGCGCGGCTCGCCGCGGTGGGGCACACGTCCGGTCTGGATCTCGCCCACGGGTTCCTGATCGGTTGTCGACACGAGAGAGCCTGTACCGACGAGAGAGGCCATGCATGACGACCCGTATCGTGAATGCGCAGTGGCGCACCGGCTTCCAGGTCGACGTCACCGCCGGCCGCTTCACCCAGCGTATCGACGAGCCGCCGTCGGTGGGCGGCGACGACACCGGCCCGCAGCCGACCGACTACTTCCTCGCGTCGGTCGCGTCGTGCTTCGTGCTCGCGCTGGTCTACAGCGCCCGGAAGCGGGACGTCGCGCTGCCCGCGGTCGAGGTCGCGGTGACCGGGACGTACGACGGTCCGCGGTTCTCCGACCTCGCGATCGAGGTCGTCACGCCCCTCCCGGACTCCGACGCCGAGCGGCTGATGGCCGCCGCGGAACGGGTCTGTTACGTGACCAACACACTGCGGAAACCGCCGCAGATTACCGTATCCCATGTGTCGCGGCAGTGATCGGCGCGACGGCGGTCAGGCGCTGCGGAGGGCGACCCAGACGCCGCGTGCCGGGCCGTCGCCCTTGTTCGCCCAACGGTGCGGGAGCTCCCCGCCGAAGTGCAGGGAGTCACCTGCGCCGAGGCGGAAGCTCTCGCCCCCGACCTCGAAGCTGAGAACCCCCTCGGTGATGTGCACCAACTCCTCGCCCGGGTGCTCCAGCAGTTTCTCCCCGCTGTTCGCGCCCGGCCTGATCGTCGCCATCGCGGCCGCGGTCTGGAACTGCCGGTAGCTCCCGGTGATCCCGTCGAGGGTGAGCCCCTGGTGCGGCGTGAAGACGACCGAGCGCTGATCCGCCGGGGTGTACACGACCCGCTGGGGGGCCATGCCCTCCTCGTCGACGAAGTAGCTCACCGCAACGCCGAGCGCGGTCCCGAGCTTCAGCAGGGTCGTGATCGTCGGGACCATGCCGTTCCGCTCGATCTTGTGGATCGCGGCCGCCGACACGTCGGACAGGGTCGCGAGCTGCTGGAGCGAGTGTCCCTTCGTCTTGCGGAGCTCGTGCAGCTTCGGGCCGATGAGGCTGACGATCTCCCTGACCTGGTCGGCCGCGTCGTCGCCATCGCCCGCCGCGGGGAAGGTCTGGGTCATGTCGTCTCCCTCGGAGTTTTGCGCCCTGATCAAAACGTACCGGTGAACCCGTTGACACCGCGAAATCCCATGCAGCATAGTCAACGCGCCCGGTTCCAATGATGTACGCCTAGCCGCACCACCGAGGTGGGTTCCCTTGGCTCGAACAGTTGTGATCGTCGGAGGCGGTGCCGCCGGAATAGGCGCGGCAGGTGGCGTGAAGGCCGCCGACCCCGCCAACAGAGTCCTCGTCTTCACGCAGTTCGAAGACGTCGCCTACAGTCCCTGCGGCATCCCGTACGTGCACGGCAAGGAAATCCCGGACTTCCAGTCCCTGTTCCTCGCGGACAAGCAGGCCTATGTGGACGCCGGCATCGAGATCTCGTACGAGACGACGGTGCGGTCGATCGACACGGCCGCGAAGCGGGTCCACGTCGAGGGGGTGGGCGAGGTCGCGTACGACGCGCTCGTCGTCGCCACCGGCTTCGACTACAAGGACCCGGGCGTCCCGGGCAGTGACCTCGACGGCCTGTACCGGGTCAAGAACATCCGTGCCGCGATGGAGTGGGACAAGGTCCTCGACACCGTGAAGCGCGCGGTCGTCGTGGAGGCCTCGCCACTCGGCCTGGAGATGGTCACCGCGCTCGCCCACCGCGGGATCGAGACGCACGTGATCGACCCGCACCCGTGGGCGCTCGGCGACCTCTGTGACCCCGACGTCGTCGCCCCGGTCCAGGAGTCCTGGGCCGAGATGGGCGTGCAGATGCACTGGAACACCAAGCTCGAGGCGTTTCTCGACGACGGCGCCGGACACGTCCGCGGGGTCGCCACGTCCGGCGGTGAGCTCCCGGCCGAACTCGTCGTCGTCGCGACGCACAAGGTGCCCAGCAACGCGCTCGCCGTCGCGGGCGGCCTCGCGATCGGCTCGACCGGGGGTGTCGTCGTCAATGACCACATGCTGACCTCGGTCCCCGGCGTGTTCGCGGCCGGCGACGTCTGCGAGATCCCGCACATCGCGGGAGTCCCGCTGCAGGGCCTCACCGGCAGCCACGCGTACGCCCAGGGCAAGGTCGCGGGCTTCAACGCCGGCGGCGGCGACCGGTCGTACCAGCCGGTCTACGTCCCCTGGGCGACCGTCGCGGGCAAGTGGATCATCGGCGGCGTCGCGTTCGGCGAGGTGGCGGCCGAGGCCCTCGGCATGCCGTACGTGGTCGGCCGCGCCACCGGCATCTCGCGGGCGCGGTACTTCCCCGGCGTGAAGCCGGTGCGGGTCAAGCTCCTCGCCGAGCCGGGCAGCCTGCGCCTCATCGGCGCGCAGATGGTCGGCGGCGAGGGGATCAAGGAACGGGCGGACTTCCTCGGCGTCGCGGTGAAGAAGGGGCTCACGCTCCACGACCTCGCCACCATGGAGAACGTCTACTCGCCCCCGATCGGGGCGCTGAACGAGCCGATCGCGGTCGCCGCGCAAGACGGCGTCGCCGCGGCGGCCCGGGGAGCCTGACATGCGATCGCCGTCTCGGTGGCTCCGGGAGAACGCCGAGCACCACCTCCTGCGGGACGCGCAGGGGCGGGTGGCCCGGATCCACGGCATGACGCCGCCGCCCGTCGAGGGCTCCTTCTTCTGGACGAAGATCTTCGTCCCCGTGTACCGGTGGACGCCGTGGTCGGTCCGCCGCAAGGTCATGGCTGCCATGCCCGGCAGCCACCGCAAGCACTGGCCCAAGCCGACTCAGCCGGCCGGCCCGGCGGTGTAGAGCACGTCAACCAGGAGGAACTGCATGCCGAAGACAGTCAATACCGAGCTCCCGGCCGAGGGAGAGACCCTCTACAACGCCGAGGAGAAGCTCTTCCCCGACATCAAGGCGGAGCCGGGGCAGAAGGCGTTCATCTTCATCCACACCGTGCCGTACGAGGGCTCGGTGGCCCTGGTCAACCTGCTGACCTCGACGCGCCTCGTCCGCAAGGGCTTCGACGTATCGATCGTCCTGTACGGCCCCGGCGTGCTCCTCGCATCGGGCACCCGCGGGTACCCGGCCGTGGGCCAGGCGGCCTTCCCCGGCCACCTCGCGATCAACGACCAGCTCAAGACGCTCATGAAGGAGGGCGCGAAGATCTATGCGTGCCGCTTCGCGATGGGCGCGCTGTACGGGTTCCGTGAGGACGACCTGCTCCCGGGCGTCATCCCGTTCAGCCCGCTGGACGTGCTGGACTCCGCGCTCACCGCGTGGAAGGAAGGCGCCTTCCAGATGAACACCTGGACGGTCTGAGTTCCCCCGGCGCCGGGCGGGCCACGGTCCGCCCGGCGCCACCCCACGCCTTACAGGAGGCCATGGTGAGCACCGTCCACCCCACGCCGGGTGTCCACGACCTGGGCGGCGCCGAGGGCTGGGGCCGCGCCCCCGTTCCGAAGCCGGACGAGCCGGTGTTCGGTGAACGGTGGGAGGCGCGCGCCTTCGCCCTCGCGCTGCTCTCGATGCGGGTGTCGGGCACGAACCTCGACGCATTCCGGCACTCGATGAGCCGGCTCGACCGCGAGGACTACTTCGACGACGGGTACTACGGACGGTGGCTGCACGGCGCCGAGAACCTGCTGTCCGACAGCACCATCGTCGCGCCCGGCACGGTCGAGGCCCGGGCGGCACGGCTGGCCGGGGAGTCCGATGTGGACGAACCACCGGCGCCGGAGCCGCACAGGCCCGACTACACGCCGACCGCGGGGGGCTCGATCCGCACCATCGAGTCGCCGCCGGCGTTCAAGGTCGGCGACCGCGTCCGGGCGAGACGGTTCGACCCGCCGGGCCACACCCGGCTGCCCCGCTACGTCATGGGCCACGAGGGCACGGTCGGCATCGTCGAGCCCGCGCAGGTCCTGCCCGACTCGCACGCCCACTTCCAGGGCGAGAACGCCCAGTGGGTGTACACCGTGCGCTTCGGCTCCCGCGAGCTGTTCGGCCCGGACGCCGAGCAGTTCGACCTCAACATCGACCTGTACGAGAGCTACCTGGAGGCGACCGGATGACCCGCATCCCCATCGAGCTGCGCACCGAGGCGCTCGAGCAGTTGCTGGTGGAGCGCGGGCTCGTCGACCCGAAGGTCATGGACGCCTACATCAAGATGTACGAGAAGGACGTCGGCCCGCTGAACGGCGCCCGGGTCGTCGCGAAGGCGTGGACCGACCCGGAGTACAAGGCGCGCCTGCTCGACGACGGCACGGCCGCCGTGGCGGAGCTGGGCTTCAAGGGCCCGCAGGGCGAGCACCTCGTCGTCGTGGAGAACACCGACGAGGTCCACAACGTCGTCGTCTGCACACTGTGCTCCTGCTACCCGTGGCCGCTGCTCGGCCTGCCGCCGTCCTGGTACAAGGACCCGGCGTACCGCGCCCGGGTCGTCCGCGAGCCGCGCACGGTGCTCGCCGAGATGGGCCTCGAGGTTCCGGCGGACCGGCGCATCGAGGTGTGGGACTCGAGCTCCGAGGCCCGCTTCTTCGTGCTGCCACGCCGCCCGGAGGGCACCGAGGACCACACCGAGGAGCAGCTCGTCGCGCTGGTCGCGCGGGACACCATGGTCGGCGTCGCGGAGGTGCGGGCGTGACCGTCGTGCAGCTCGACGTCGACGGCCCCGCGGCACCGCCGCGCAGCAACGGCGAGCTCGTGTTCGCGCAACCGTGGGAGAGCCGCGCGTTCGGGCTGGCGATGGCGCTGCGGGAGGCCGGCACGTTCGAGTGGGAGGACTTCCGGACCGAGCTGGTCGCGCGGATCGCCGCCTGGGAGTCCGGTCACGAGCCGGGGGAGTGTTTCAGCTACTACCGGTGCTGGCTCGAGGCGCTCGAACGGGTCGTGGTGACCCGCGGCCTCGTCGCCGACCGGGCGGTCGGGGACCGGGCCGGCGAGCTCGCCGCCCGCCCGGCGGGCTGGGACCACGGCCACGACCACGCCGACCACGACCACGTCCACTGAGGAGCACGGACTGCCCGGCGTCTCACCCGGGCAGCACCGCCCGGTAGATCTCCCGGTGCCGGGTGGCCGACGCGGCCCAGGTGAACCGCGGCACCACCGCCCGGCCGCCCTCGACCAGCGCGGACCGTAGCGCGGGGTCCGTCATCACGCGCTCCATCGCGTCCGCGAGCGCGGCCGGGTCGCCCACGGCCGGCAGCAGCGCGTCGCGACCGTCGGTGAGGAACTCCCGGAACACCGGCAGGTCGCTCGCGACCACCGGGAGGTCCGCGGCCAGCGCCTCGAGCGCCACCAGGCCGAACCCCTCCTTGACCGACGGGAACGCGAGCGCGTCCGCGCTCCGGTACCAGGTGGCCAGCTCGGCGTCGGTGACCGTACCGACCCGTACCACGTCGGTACCGAGGGTGAGGCCGAGCGACGGCAGGAGGGCGAGGGCCTCCTGCCGGTACGCCTCGTAGTCCTGGAACGACTGTCCACCCACGATGGCGAGCGCCGGGCGCAGGCCGCGCTCACGGAGCAGGCCCAGCGCGCGGAACAGCGTGGTGCTGCCCTTCCGCGGCTCGATCCCGCCGACGGCGAGGAAGAGGAAGCGGTCGCCGAACGGCGCCCGCAGCGCGGACGAGCGCGCGCCGGCGAGCCGGGCGACGTCCACGCCGTTCCGCACGATCTCCGAAGTCACGCCGTAGTCGGCGGCCAGGATCTCCCGCCACTGGGCGGACACCACCAGCAGGTGGTCGGGCTCCAGGATCGCGCGGCGCTGGCAGTCGACGAGCGCCTCGGTGGTGAAGTCGTCCACGTGGTGGACGGTTCGGACCACCGGCAGCGGACGGGCCGCCTCGTCCCGGACCCGGGCGGCGGCCCGGGCCGACATGCAGTCCTGCGCGTGCAGCAGGTCGAAGTCGCCGGCCACCTTCGCGAGACCCGCCGCCATCGCGTCGACCGAGGCGAACACCTTCTCGGCGAGCGTCGCACAGCCCTCGGGCGCCGGGAACAGCGTGTACGGCACCGACGTGGGCCGGAAGAACCCCTCCGAGCCCAGCCCGAACACCTCGACGTCGACGCCCTGCGCGGTCAGCGCCTCGGCGAGCGCCAGGGTGTGCACGACCCCGCCGCGGGGCTTGGTGGAGTAGGTCAGGAGGGCCACCCGGCCCGGGTCGCTCACCGCGCCGCCTTCGCGGCGTCCCGACCGGCGATCGCGGCGGCGATCAGCGCGGCCCGTGCCGCGGTCTGCGGGACGATGCACCCGGCGGCGACCAGAGTGTCGACCTGGGCCGAGTACCCCTGCGGGTCGTTCTCGGTGCCGAGCACGTACGCGACGACCTGCGGCCCACCGTTCTGAGCGATCTCCTTGCACACCGGCGCGAGCATCCCGGCCGGGTCCTCGTGGGAGCCGTAGCCGAGGACGACGTCGAGCAGCACGACCGCGACGTCCGGGCCCACCTCGCGGAGCATCTCGAGCCGGGCCTCCGGGTCGATCATGGGATGCGGCCGCCCCTTGGTGTACTCCTCCTCGCCGAGGTCGAGGCACACGTGCGCGCCGTCCGGGGCGGGCAGCCCGTACCGCTTGTCCAGCGGTGTGTTCGAGTACACGGGCCCCAGCGTCCCACCGAGCAGCCACAGCGCCTCGTAGCAGAGCGTGCCGCCCGAGTACAGGCCCAGCACGGTCTTCCGCGCGGGGTCGAGCCGGGCGATCACGTCGTCGAGGTCCGGGGCACCGAGGTCCGGAGCCTCCCGGCCGAGCAGTTCGAGGGTCCGCAGCACGCCGCCCTCCAGCGTGTCGCAGACGTGCACACCGTCCGGGGTGGACGGTGCGGCGCCGAGGCCGATCAGCGAGGCCACCAGCGGCGTGGGGGCCGCCCACGACAGCACCTCCGCGGCCACCGACGCCGCCGGGGGCTTGGACACGAGCAGGATCACCTCGGTGTCCGGGTCCTCCCGGAGCGCCTCGATCGCGAGCTTCGCCATCCGGCCGCCGACCTCGGCGGAGAGGTCCCGGCCGCCGAGGCCGATCACCTGCGACACCCCGACACCCCACCGGTCCAGCAGGGACATCGCCTCCTGCGCGCCCGTCCCGGCGGCCGCGACGACGCCGACCGGGCCCACGCCCACGACGTTCGCGAAGCCGAGCCCGGTGCGGGCGAGCATCGCGGTCCCCGCGCCCGGTCCCATCACGAAGCGTTCCCGCCGCGCGGCGTGCTCCTTGAGCGCGATCTCGTCCTCGACGGAGACGTTGTCGCTGAACAGCAGCACGTCGAGTCCTGCCGCGAGCGCCTTGTGCGCCTCCAGCGCGGCGTAGTCCCCGGGGACCGAGATGACCGCGATCGTGCTCCCGGTCTGCTGCCGCAGCGCCTCGCCGAGCGACGGCACCTCCTCCGGGCCGTCCGATGTGGACGACCGCGCGGCGAACATGGCCTGCTCGCCGGCCGCGAGCGCCGCCTCGACCGCCTCGTCGGAGTCGGCGCGCACCGCGAGGAACAGGTCCTTCGCCGCGGCCTCCGGCGGGTCGAAGCCCTCGTCGGCGAGCGTCTCGAGGTTCGCCGCGGTGGCCATCGCGGCCGCCGCCCAGTCGACGCCGTCGACCTCCCGCATCGCCCGCGTCCCGGCGAGTTGCAGCACCGAGTCCAGGTAGGTGTCCCGGGCGATCTTCACCGTGGTCTTCATGCCGCTCCCTGCCCCGCCGCGCCGCGCACGATGCGCGTGCCCACCCGTCCCGACAACGCCCTCGACACCAGCCCGGGCGAGGTGATCACCGCACAGCCGCCGCCGCCGTCGAGGAACTGCAGCGCGGCGCGCACCTTCGGGCCCATGCTCCCCTCCGGGAACTGTCCGGCCGCGAGGTGCCCGCGCATCTCCTCCGCGGTCACGGTGGACAGGACACGCTCACGCGGCGTCCCGTAGTCGAGCATGACCGCGTCCACCCCGGTGACCAGCACCAGCGACCGCGCGCCGATCGCCGAGCCGAGAAGCGCGGCGGCGAGGTCCTTGTCCACCACGGCGTCCACCCCGGCGAGCGACGGTCCATGGTCGACGACCGGGATCCCGCCCCCGCCGGTCGCGACCACCACGTACCCCTCGTCGACCAGGTGCTCGATCACCGGCGCCTCGACGATCTCCAGCGGGGTCGGGGAGGCCACCACCCGGCGGTACCCGCGACCGGAGTCCTCGATGAACTCCCAGTCCTTCTCGCCGGCGAGCGTGCGCGCCTTCTCGGCGGAGAAGAACGGCCCGATCGGCTTGGTGGGCCGCCCGAACGCGGGGTCGTCGGCGTCGACGCGCATGTGGGTGACGACGCTGACGACCTCGGGCGCCCGCTTGCCGGCCACCTGGCGCCACGCGAGGCAGAACAGGCTGCCCAGCAGGCCCTGTGTCATCGCGCCGAGGGCGCACAGCGGCTGCGCGGGGACCAGTTCGCACTCCTGCTGGATCGCGAGGTTCCCCACCTGCGGCCCGTTGCCGTGGGTGATCACCACCCGCCAGCCCGCCTGGTGGAGCCCGTACGCCGCCTCGGCCATCGCGCGGGCGTTCGCCGCCATCTCCTCGTACGTCCCGGCCTCGCCCTCACGAGTGAGTGCGTTGCCGCCGAGGGCGACCACAGCTGTCCCGAACACGGGTCCTGCCTTCCGCCGGGGGGCGCCCGGCGCCCGTTGTCCGTCTAGGATGCGACGTGAGACGCTGACCATAGTGAACGATCCGTCGTGTTGCCAAGGGTGCAGGAGTGTCATGTCCCAGTCACCGTTCGGTCCGGGCGACACCGTGGGGCCGGCGCCCGTGCCCGCCGAGCACGCTGCCCTCGCGAAACGACTGCGCACCGCCGAGGACCGGCTGTTCCCGCTCGCGATGGTGGACGCCGAGCGGTACCAGCACGCCGTCACGCTCGTCGGGCTGCTCGCCCGCCGGCTCTCCGAGACCTGCCCGAGCCTCGACGCGCTCGCCGGGGCGGAGGACCAGCTCCGGGCGTGGCTCGCCGTCCACGCGCGCGACGAGGGGATCCCGCTCCAGACGCTGGATCCCGAGCTCGTGATCGACGCGGCGATGGCGCAGCGGTTCCGCGGGCTACTCGCGGAACAGGCCGGGGAGCTGCAGCGCCAGACGCTGGAGCGGGCCCGGGCGGCAGGGCAGGCGTGGGCGGTGCTCGAGGAGCCGGATGCCGCGGCCTGGACCGGCGGCGCCGCCCGATGGGTGGAGGTGCACACCGGTACCGAGGCGCTGATGGTGCGCTCGGCGACCGCCGATCCTCGCACCGGCGAGGCCACGTACGTCCTCGAGGTGACGTCCGACGGGGTGCGGTCCGAGGAATTCACCGATCGGGACGCCTGGCTCGCGGCGGTGGAGGCAGTGCGCGCCGATTTCGCATCGGAAAGTTGACGCGCTTACTACCTTCGGAGACGCCGCTTCTGCTATCACTTGACGATCCCGTACACAGGAGGATGCAGTGACGGTTACGACCATTGGAGCTCGGGCGGACGGCAGTGCCATCGCGGGCCCGCCGCCCGCCGCGGACGTGAGCGCGCTGATCCTCGACCTCCAGGCCCAGGGCCTGCGGCTGGAGACGCAGGTGGAGCGGCGTACCGGCGGCGCCGGCCCGACCGACTCCGGGATGCTGTGGGTCGAGGGGTTCCAGATCACCGCGCCCGTCATGCCCTCCTCGCCGTACGTGCTCGAGAGCGAGGACGAGGGCTACGGCATCTACCGGGACGGCGTCCGCCTCGCGACCGCGGCGGCCGAGCGGCGGCCACGGTTCTACGACCGCCAGACCGCGGACGGCATCCCGTACTGGCAGATCGCCCTGCTGCACCTGGACTCCCTCGCCAGTACGGTCGTCCAGCACTGCACGTACTGGGGCAACGACGACCAGTGCCAGTTCTGCGGCATCGGGGTGTCGCTCGATTCCGGGCGCACGATCGCGCGCAAGACCCCGGAGCAGCTCGCCGAGGTGGCGATCGCGGCACGCGACCTCGACGGCGCGGTCGATGCGACACTGACCACCGGCAGCACCCGCGGCGTCGACCGCGGCGCGCTGTACGTGGCCCGCTGCGGCCAGGCCGTGAAGGAGGCGGCCGGGCTGCCGGTCGAGGTGCAGTTCGAGCCGCCGTACGACCTCGACGTGATCGACGAGGTCGGCGCGATGGGCATCGACTCGGTGGGCATCCACGTCGAGACGTTCGACCCGGCGGTGCTCGCGCGGGTCGCTCCCGGCAAGGCGCGGACCGGTATCGAGTCGTACTTCGCCGCGTGGGAGCGCGCGGTCGCCGTGTTCGGCGAGGGCCAGGTGTCCACCTACGTCATCCTCGGCATGGGTGAGGACCCGGAGCTCACCATCGAGGGCTGCAAGCGGGCCGTCGACATGGGCGTGTACCCGTTCGTCGTCCCGCTGCGCCCGGTGGCCGGCAGCCTCATGGCCGACTGGAAGCCCCCGACGAGCGCGTACACGACGCCCATCTACCGCCGGGTGCTCGCGTACATGACCGAGCGCGGCACGATGAACTCGACCACGGCCAAGGCGGGGTGCGCCCGGTGCCAGGCCTGCTCGGGAATGAGCTCGATGGAGCCGGTCCTGCAGATCGGACGGCGGCCGGGGGCCTAGTCGTGCTGCGGACCGCGTGGGTCGCCGTGGAGTGCCGCCCGGCCGCCACCCCGGAGGAACTGGCGGCGCACCACGCGGTCCGGCACGCCGTGTTCGTGACCGACCAGCGGGTGTTCGCCGAGTCGGACCGGGACCCGCAGGACGACAACCCGCGCACCCTGCACGTGGTGGGCATGGTGGACGACGTCGTCGGCGGAACCGTGCGGCTCTTCCCGCTCGACGGCGAGCCCGGTCTCTGGCAGGGCGACCGGCTCGCGGTGCTGCACGAGCACCGACTGCGCGGGCTCGGCGAGCCGCTCGTCCGGTACGCCGTCCGCACCGCCGCCGAACTCGGTGGCCGCCGGATGGTCGCGCACGTCCAGCTTCCGAACGTGAGGTTCTTCGAGCGGCTCGGCTGGCACCACGACGGGGATGTCGAGGTCTACGCGGGCGTGCCGCACCAGCCGATGGCGATCGACCTGCAGCGCTGACCCAGGCGCGACGTCCGGGGGTGCACTCGGGGAGGTTCGCCGTCGGCCGGATCCCGGCCGGGCTGGGACCGCAGTGGCCGGTGCTGCATGCGGTGCCGGTCGGGGAGCGGGACTCCGGCATCGATACGTGGTGATCGGGCCCGGGCGGGGTGTTCACGCTGATGGGTCGCCGCCTCCTAGGATGTCGGGTCTCGGAGACGGAGGCGCGGATGGGCGACCCGGATGAGGACACGCTCCCGTCGATCGGCGATCCGACTTGGGATCGGCTCGAGGACCAACTGCGCTGGTACGACACCAGGAGCGTCGCTGCGCAGCGGTGGTACAAGCGCGTGAAGGCCGTGGAGATCGTCGTTGCGGCCGCGGTCCCGGTTCTGGCCGGGATCAGCGCGCCCGCGGCGGTCACGGCCGGCGTCGCCGCGGTGGTGGTGGTGCTGGAGGGGCTCCAGCAGCTGAACCAGTGGCAGACCAACTGGGTGCAGTACCGGTCGACCGCGGAGGCGTTGAAGCACGAGCGGTACCTCTACCTCGCGCAGGCGGGCCCCTACGGAGGTGACGACCGGCGACGCGCCCTGGCGGAACGGCTCGAGGGGCTGGTCTCTCAGGAGCATGCGAAGTGGACACAGGCCCGGGAAGCGACGGAGAAGGGCGAGAGCCCCCACCCGGCCGGCGGCTGACGTCGAGGGACAGGTCAGGTCCCGAACGCGAGGACGACGGCCGTGCCCAGCGCGATCGCGGTGGCCGCAACCGCCGCGCCGACGACCTCCCGGCCGCCGTCGGACACGGTGATCCGCCCGCTCGAATCCGTGCGCACGGACCGGATCCGACGGTCCCGCCGGCGCCCGAACCAGATGATGACGAGGGCCAGCAGGACGTCGGCCGCGACCAGCAGGACCCGGCCGAGGGTCGGTCCGACATGGTGGAACAGCAGCAGCGCGGCCGCTGCCAGCGGGCCCAGGGCGCTGCGCTCCCACGCCAGCTCGGTCCGCTCCCCGGCGGCGGCCCTCACCCCGGCCGCCGGGAGAGCAGGAGGAGGACGACCAGGAAGGTGGTGAGGGCCGCCAGCCCGAGCCCCAGGATCACCGGGATCCGGGTCGGGGGCAGGTCCTCCTCGCGCCGCATGGCGGCCTGCACTCCCCGCCACCGGAGGACGGCGGCCGACGACAGCCCGCCGCCCGCGACCGCCAGAAGGATCCCCAGCACGTGCCGGGTACCTGGGAAGGCGAGCGCCGGGACCAGCTGGACGACGGCCACACCGCCGGCGATCAGGGCCAGCGCGGTGCGGAACCAGGCCAGGAACGTCCGCTCGTTGGCCAGGGTGAAGCGGTAGTCGGGCTCGGAGCCGGCGGCACGCCCTGTGGCCTGCTCCGGCCGCTCCATCTCCGTCCCCTCTCTGCTGTGGACCGGCATGTCCGGCGGCTCATCCGACCGGGCCGTGGGTGTCAGAAGGGCTGGTCGCCGACGGTCGGCCGACCGGCGGCGGCGCGGCACTGGGCGTGGGCAGGCCGGTCCGCCTCGCCCGGCACGGCTGTGGTCATCGACCGGACGCCACGGTGCAGGTCGGGAAGGTCGGTGGTGGTCACCGCCTGCTCACCTTTCCGGACACGAGCGACGTGCTGCCCCCGACCGGTCCAGCTGCCGAGCCGGGGCGGCAGACGTCGACCCGGATGCGGGGCCAGGAGGTGTTGTCGTAGCCCGCGGGGTTCCACACGCTGGCGGGGAACTCCGGCTGGGTCGCGCCGGCGTCGTCCCACGCCCGGGCGGTGATCTCCGCGGGGCTGGCGGGCAGGTCCAGGGTGGTGTGCCACAGCTGCCACGCCCACGGGCTGGGTGGGTCGTCCACGGTGGCCTGGGTCCAGGTCTGCCCACCGTCGGTGGAGACATCGACGCGGGCGATGCTGCGGCCCTCTCCGGCGAGGGCGTAGCCGGTGACGTCGGTGGGGCCGGCGGGCAGGTGGGCGCCGTCGTCGGGGGAGAGGATCGCCGAGGTCATGGTCAGCGGCCCCAGCGCGATGCCGCGGCCGGCAGCGGGTTCGGCGTCGGGCGGCAGCAGCCGGTAGTCCTCCGCCTGGAAGTAGTTGTCCGAGGGCTGGGCCAGGGCGGTGATGTGCTGGACCCACTTGACGCTGCGGGCCCCGATGTAGCCGGGCACCACGACCCGCACCGGCCCGCCGTGCACGCGGGGCAGCGGGTCGCCGTTGATCGCCCAGGCCAGCAGAACCTCGCCGGAGCTGGCCTTCGGCAGCGGGATGGAGCTGCCGAAGGGCTGGTGCACGCTCGGCGAGACGTCCGGGGCGGTGAAGGCGACGTGCGCCGCGCCGGCACCGGGTCGGGCCTCGGCCAGCACGTCGGCGAGGCTGGCGCCGGTCCACTCGGCCGTCGAGATGGTGGCTGGACCCCACGGCACCTGCCCCGGGATGTCCCGGACCGCCAGCAGCTCGGCGCGTCGGTTGCCCGCGCACACGAGGGTGGCCACCTCGGTGCGGGGCCGGAAGCGCTGTTGGAGCTCGGGTAGGGACAACACCAGTTCGCGGTCGACCAGGCCGTCCACGCGCAGCCGCCAGGTGGCCGGGTCGAGGTCGGGAATGGGGGCGTGGTTGCGGCTGTAGAAGGCCTCGACCGGGGTCAGCGGCCGGCCGGCCAGCGCGGCGGGCGGCGGCTCGGCGTTGAACGGTTCCTCGTCGTGGACGACCATGTCGTCCCGCTTGCCCCACATGCCGGCTCCCTTCGTCGCCAAGCCTCACCACGCCGGCCACTTCCGCGGCGGCCCGGCCCCGGGTGAGGAGCCGCCCGAGGCGGCCGGCGGCGGAGGCCGACCGGCTTCCTCAGCCTGACCGGTCGCAGGGCGTCGGACATCGCCGCCAGCCGCCATCCGTGGCTACCGTCAGCGAGCGATCCGGATCGCTGCTACCTGCAAGCGGTGTGACGGTGTGATCTCGATGAGGTGGCGTCTGGGGCGGGAGCCGTCGACCTGCACGGCGATGCCCGCACCGGGCGCGCTGTGCAGCGAGGGCCGGCCGCTGAGCGCACCGACCCGCGGCACGCCCTCGCCGGCCTCCACCTGGGCCTCCGCTTCGGAGGCGTGCGCGTCCTCGGCCGTGTCGGTCAGCCTCGGCGACGACGTGGTAGGCGGGGAGCCGACCTGGTCGGCCAGCGGCCGGATACCGTCGGCCGGGTGCCGCGGTCGGAGGTGGGGCGGGAACCGCACCGCGCACAAGATGGCGCGGGTAGCGGGTGGGAATGACGCCTTCGGGAACCCTCATGGTCCCTCGGCCGCGGGTTCGGGTCCGGCCCGCCCCACGGGTCCACCGCGGTCACGCACGGACGGATGGTGTCGAGGTGTCTCGACACCATCCGTCCGCCCTGTGCGGAGAACTGGCCCGCCGGGCCGGGAGCCACCGGGTCCGCCACGCGCCTCTGTGGGGGACGGCGGTGTCGGGCCAGACCCCGAGGCCCGCCTGGAGACCACCCGAGCGCCGGGAGGGCTGCGCCGGGGCGCGGATCAACGGCATCCTGGGGTTGGCTGCCTCTCGTCGTCGTCGCTACCCGCAGGTCCCCCGGTTCTGACGGCGTTGGGTCCTCACGAGGCGGGAACGCCCGCGAGGACCGCGTCGATCTGGCCCATGGCCTGCTGGAGGCCCTCCTCCATGCCCATGCCGATGAGCTTCTCCATCGCCTCGAGCGACGGGAAGCGCGTCGTCATGGTCATGGTGACGCCGCCCGGCCGGTCGGTGATCTCGACCCGCATGACCATGGTGGGCATGGCCGCGTTCGGTGCGCCGGTCTCGTCGGCGAAGCCGTCCTCGAGCACCAGCAGGC
>JAVEDU010000087.1 GCA_030840805.1 Actinomycetota bacterium | reverse complement strand
GCAGTTGGCGCGCTACGCCGCCGGTCGCGACCCCATGGAACCGAACACCGCCGATGACCTGCCGGTCACCGGCTGCGCCCCGCCGGCCCGGATCAAGGCTGTCGCACCCTGACCGACGCCAGCGTGTCGGGACGGCGGCTCAGACCTCGACGACGACCGGCACCAGCATCGGTCGGCGCCGGTAGGTGTCGCTGACCCAGCGCCCCACGGTCCGGCGCATCGCGCGCCGCAGCGCCTGGGGATCGGAGATCCCCTCCTGCATCGCCTGGTCGAGAACCGACTGCACGAGCGGCCGGACGTCGTCGAGCGCCCGCTCGTCGACGTCGCTGAACCCTCGGGCGTAGATCTCCGGACCGGCCACCACCTTGCCGCTCGCCGAGTCGACGACCACGGTGACGGTGATGAAGCCTTCCTCGCCGAGGATGCGTCGGTCCTTGAGGCTCGCCTCGCCGACATCGCCGACGGCGAGGCCGTCGACGAAGACGAAACCGCACGGCACCTGCCCGACGACCGACGCGCGGCCGTCGACGAGGTCGACCACCGTGCCGTCGTCGACGACGAGGATCCGGTCGGAGGGGATGCCGGTCAGCTCCGCGAGCGCGGCGTGCGCCCGCAGATGCCGCCACTCGCCGTGCACCGGCAGGAAGTTCCGCGGCTGCACGGCGTTGAGCACGTAGAGCAGCTCTCCCGCCGGCGAGTGGCCGCTGACGTGCACGTTGCGGATGCCCTTGTGCACCACGCGAGCGCCCCAGCGGGTCAGCCCGTTGATCACGCCGTAGACGGCGTTCTCGTTCCCCGGCACGAGGCTGGACGCGAGGATGACGGTGTCGGCCTCCTGGATGCGCACCGGGTGGTCCCGGTTCGCCATCCGGGAGAGCGCGGACAACGGCTCCCCCTGCGAGCCCGTGGAGATCATGCAGACGTGCTGGTCGGGGAGCTGGTCGATCTCCCTGGCGTCGACGATCAGGCCCGGCGGCACGCGGAGCAGGCCGAGGTCGCGGGCGACGCCCATGTTGCGCACCATCGACCGGCCGACGAAGGCGACCGATCGCCCGTACTTCTCGGCGGCGTCGATCGCCTGCTGCACGCGGTGCACGTGGCTCGCGAAACAGGCGACGATGACGCGCCTGGTCGCGGTCCGGAACACCTCGTCGTGCACCGGCCCGATGTTGCGTTCCGGCGTGACGAAGCCGGGGACCTCGGCGTTCGTCGAGTCCGACAGCAGCAGGTCGACGCCCTCGCGGCCCAGGCGGGCGAACCCGCCGAGGTCGGTGAGCCGGCCGTCGAGCGGCAGCTGGTCCATCTTGAAGTCGCCGGTGTGCACCACGAGCCCCGCCGGCGTGCGGATCGCCACGGCGAGGGCGTCCGGGATGGAGTGGTTCACCGCGAGGAACTCGGTGGAGAAGGGCCCCAGCTGCTCGGTGACCCCCTCGGCGACGGTGAGGGTGTACGGGTCGATGCGGTGCTCGCGGAGCTTCGCCTCCACCAGCGCCAGCGTGAACCGCGACCCGACCAGTGGGATGTCCGGCTTGAGCCGCAGGAGGTACGGGATGCCGCCGATGTGGTCCTCGTGCCCGTGGGTGAGGACGACCGCCTCGATGTCGTCCAGCCGGTCGGCGATGGACGAGAAGTCGGGGAGGATCAGGTCGACGCCCGGCTGGTCCGCCTCCGGGAACAGCACCCCGACGTCCACGACGAGCAGCCGACCGCCGTACTCGAAGACCGTCATGTTGCGGCCGATCGCCCCGAGACCGCCGAGCGGGGTGACGCGGAGCGTCCCCTCCGGAAGCGGCGGCGGCGCGGTCGCGGTCGGCGGCCCGGCGGCCGGGGCACTCACGCGGGAGCCCCGGCCGGGAGGTGGACCCTCCCCGCGGTGAGGTCCTCGACGAGGGTCGCGATCTGAGCCTCGGTGGCGTCCACCAGCGGCAGCCGCATCGGCCCGGCGGGGAGGCCCAGCAGGTTCAGCGCGGCCTTGGTGAGGATCGCGCCCTGGGTACGGAACAGGCCGGAGAAGACCGGGAGCAGCGAGTAGTGGATCTGCCGCGCCCGGACCCAGTCACCGCCCTCGTACGCGTCGAGCATCTCCCGGAGCCGGACCCCGGCGACGTGGCCCACGACGCTGACGAAGCCCACTGCGCCGACCGACAGCAGCGGGAGGTTGAGGATGTCGTCGCCGGAGTAGTAGGCGAGGTCGGTCCGTGCGAGGACCCACGAGGACGCGCCCAGGTCACCCTTGGCGTCCTTGACCGCCCGGATCCGCGGGTGCTCGGCGAGCCGGACCAGGCTCTCGGTCGAGATCGCGGTGCCGGTGCGGCCCGGGATGTCGTACAGCATCACCGGTAGGTCGGTGGCGTCGGCGGCCGTCCGGAAGTGCGCGACCAGGCCGTCCTGCGGCGGCTTGTTGTAGTACGGGGTGACGACCAGCAGGCCGTGCGCGCCGGCCTTCTCCGCGGCGCGGACGATCTCGACCGTGTGGCGCGTGTCGTTGTTGCCCGCGCCGGCAACCACGGTGGCGCGGTCGCCCACGGCCTCCACCACGGCCCGGAGCAGCGTCTCCTTCTCCGGGTCGGCGAGCGTCGGGGACTCGCCGGTCGTGCCGTTGACGACGAGGCCATCGTTGCCGCCCTCGTCGACGAGGTACGCGGCGAGCCGCTGGGCGCCCGCGACGTCGACATCGCCGTCCTCCGTGAAGGGCGTCACCATCGCGGTCAGGACGCGGCCGAACGGGCGCGCGGGGTCGGTCGTCATGACCTCAGATTAGTGCACCCGGGCCGGACCGGACCGCCGCCGGTGGAGACGACGAGCCCCGTGACGCACCGGTCGGGGGGCCGGAACGTCACGGGGTCCGATCGGTACAACGACCGACCTATCGTCTCGGTTACGACTCACTCACGCACAGTTGCCGCCAGCCGCGTCCCCGCGCCGTGATCACGAGTCGCTTCTCGTCGCTCGGGTACGAAACGGACTCGTGATCACGCAAGAAAACTCAGCCCTCGGCGACGAGCGGGCTCGACGCCACCTCGGTGCCGTCCGGCAGCGCCGAGATCGTGAAGTCGGCGAACACGTTCGGGGCCACCCGCTGGAGCTCGCGGAGGCACTGGATCGCGAGGCCGCGGATCTCCACGTCGGCGTGCTCGCTGGCCCGCATCGCGACGAAGTGGCGCCACGCCCGGTAGTTGCCGGTGACGACGATGCGCGTCTCGGTGGCGTTCGGCAGCACCGCACGGGCGGCCTGCCGAGCCTGCTTGCGGCGGAGCGTGGCGTTCTCCACGTCCGCGAACTTCTTCTCCAGGCCCTCCAGCAGCTCGGTGTAGGCCTGCAGGGTCGCGTCGGTGGCCGCCAGGAACTTGGCGTGCAGCTCCGGGTCGCTCGCGATCACGTCGGGCTCGACCATCGCCGCGTCACGCTCGGGCACGTACCGCTGAGAGAGCTGGCTGTACGAGAAGTGCCGGTGCCGGATCAGCTCGTGGGTGAGCGACCGCGAGATCCCGGTGAGGTAGAACGTCACGCTGCCGTGCTCCAGCACCGACAGGTGGCCGACCTCGAGGATGTGGGCCAGGTACCCCGCGTTGGTCGCCGTGGCCGGGTTCGGCTTGCCCCAGGACTGGTAGCAGGCGCGGCCGGCGAACTCCGCGAGCGCCTGACCGCCGTCGGCGTCGGTCTCCCACGGCACCTCGGCGGGCGGCGTGAACTGGGTGTACGCGATGACCTGGACGACGGGCGGGGCGATCTCGGGCACAGTCTTCTCCGGAATCGGATGAGGGTGACCCAACGACTGTACCGGCGTCACCACGCCGTCCCGGCACTCACACGCGGAAAGAGAGGAACGGCTCGAACGGCAGGTTCCGCAGCACCGTGAACAGGACCCACCCCACCGCCACGGTGAGCCAGAACACCCGGCCCGGACGCCACGGCCGGGTGCCGAACAGCCGGGACGACGTCCAGGACAGGTAGCCGAACACCACGAACGGCACGAGCAGCAGCGCGGCCAGGTGGTGGCGGGCGGCCTCGGGGAGGTTGCCGTGCAGGAGGTACCAGGCCATCCGCGTCCCGCCGCAGCCCGGGCAGTCCAGCCCGGTCGTGGCGCGGAACAGGCACGGCCCGAGCGGGTCACGGACCGCGTCGGTGGGGTCGTTGGCGGCGACGTAGCCGAGCGCCGCGCTCACACAGCCCAGCAGGGCGAGCGGGGCGAGCCAGCCGGGCTGCGTCGACAGCCGGACGAGGAGGTGGCCGAGCCGGGTGTGCGCCGGGTACGCCGCGCGGTGCTCCCCTGCGGGGTCACGGGGCTCGGCGACCACGGTGCCGCGTGCGTCCTCGAGCGCCATGGTCTCCCCGCCGGTGTGCCGCGCCGGCGCGCCGCCGGCCCGGTCAGCACGGTAGCACCGGGCCGGGCCGGAGAGCCCGGGACAGCGGGACCGCCAGATCCCCGTCGACCGGTGGCGCGACGCCCGCCAGGCCCAGCCACGCGGCGAGCCGGTGCAGCGCCGGACCGAGCGCGGCGGCGACGGGCTCGGCGGCGTGCCCGTGCTCCAGGTGCGCGCCCGGGACGCGCAGCACGCCCGCCGCGCGGTCGGACTTGAGGTCCACCCGGGCCACCAGGTGCTCCCCCAGCAGGAACGGCAGCACGTAGTACCCGTGCACCCGCTTGTGCGCCGGGGTGTAGATCTCCAGCCGGTACCGGAAGTCCCAGACCCGCTCGGTGCGGGACCGGTCCCAGACCAGCGAGTCGAACGGGGAGAGCAGCGTGGCGGCAGGGACGCGGCGCGGCAGCCGCGCCGCCGGGTCCAGGTACGCGGCCGGTCGCCAGCCCTCCACCCGGACCGGCACGAGCTCACCGTCCTCGGCCAGCGCGGCCACGGCGGCCCGCGCGTCGGCGACGGAGAGGCGGAAGTAGTCGCGGAGGTCCCGTTCGGTCGCGACGCCGAGAGCCCGGGCCGCGATGCGGACCAGACCGCGGTGCGCCGCCGCCGGCTCCGGGGTGGGCGCCGCGAGCACCGGCGCCGGGAGCACGCGCTCGGTGAGGTCGTACAGCCGCTCGAACCCCCGCCGGGACGCCGTGGTGATCTCGCCGGTGTAGAACAGCCACTCCAGCGCGGTCTTCGTGTCGTCCCAGTCCCACCACGGGCCGGCCCGGCCGGCCCGCGGCTCGGCGATCTCCCCTGCCCCGACCGGACCCCGGGCGGCGACCAGGGCGCGGACCTCGTCCACGAACCAGGGCCGGTCCGCTTGGATGCGCCGCATCCGTGCCCACGCGTCGGACTCGGCGCGGGCCATCCGCCACCGCAGCAACGGTTGGGTGGTCACCGGCAGGAGCGACGCCTCGTGGCCCCAGTACTCGAACAGCTCACGCGGGGAGCGGTACGCGGCCCGCTCCAGCAGCGCCGGCGGATACGCGCCGAGCCGGGAGAACAGCGGCAGGTAGTGCGAGCGGACGAGCACGTTCACCGAGTCGATCTGGAGCAGGCCGACCCGGCCGAGAACCCGTCGCAGTGCCCGGATGCCGGGCGTCCCGCGGGGTGCGGGGTCCGCGAAGCCCTGTGCCGCCAGCGCGATCCGGCGGGCCTGGGCGGCGGACAGCGTCTCCGGCGGGCTCATCGCCCGGTCACCGGGGTGCCCTCGGCCACCACCGCGCCGGGTGTCGAACCCGGCGCGCCGCGCACCGCCGTCCTCGACCGCACCACGGCGGCGGCCAGGAAGCGGGCGGCACCGCCGAGCAGTGGCGGGATGGTCTCCAGGGAGTACCTGATCGCCAGGGAGGTCGAGCCCCAGCCGACGTACACGAGCCCCAGTACCGACCACACGCTCAGCCGCCCCCGCACCAGAGCCCTCCTCCGCCGTGATCCCGGGTGACGGTACCCAGCGGGTCCGACGGATTCGCGCCGGACTCAGTGCGCGGCGCCCGCCCCGGCGAGCGCGGAGCTGCGCCGCGCCGCGGGAGTGGGGTGCGGCGCACGGATCGGCAGCAGGACCAGCAGGGCGAGCATGGTGAGCACGTACGCGTTCGCGGCCAGCACCCCGATCGGCCCGGCGCTGTAGTGCTCCCCCGCCGGGCGGTTGAAGGGCCAGATCACCGAGAGGGCGAACATCGCGACGATCGCGGCCGCCGTGCCGCCGGCGAACCAGGCCACCGGCGCGGGCCGGGCGCGGAGCCACGGGGGCGCGTCCCGGTGCAGCCGCCGCCCCGCCGCGACGTCCACCAGCACCACGACGGCGGGCACGACCCAGTACAGGTGGTGGGTCCACGAGATCGGGCTCAGCACGCAGGTGCCCAGCCCGGTCAGGGTGAAGCCGACCAGGTCGTCGCCCGCGCGGAACGCCCGCACCGCCCGCGACAGCAGGAGGGCGAGCAGCCCGAGGCAGAGCGTCAGCCACACCAGCCGGTCCGGCGCGCCGGAGTCGGCCAGCCGGGCGAGCAGGCCGAGCAGCGACTGGTTCGAGACGTAGTCCAGCTTGCCGACCCGGTCGGTGTGCCACAGCGTCTGCGTCCAGAACTGCCACGACGTCCCGCCGTCGACCATCGCGGCGAGCAGCGTCGCCGCGCCGAAGGCTCCCGCCGCCACCCCGGCCGCGCGCCACCGGCGGGTCACGAGCAGGTAGAGCACGAACAGCCCCGGCGTCAGCTTCACGGCGGTGGCCAGCCCGATGCCGATCCCGGCCCACGGCCGGCCGCGGCGCAGCGCGGCGACGTCGGCGAGCACGAGGGCGACCAGGAACAGGTTCACCTGGCCGAAGCCCACCGTCTCCCGCACCGGTTCGAGGGCGCTCACGACGGGGACGGCGAGCGCGACGGCGAACCACCGGGGCCACCCGTGCCGCCGGGCGACCGGGGCCAGCAGCCACCAGGTCGTCAGCGTGATCGCCGCCGCGCTGGCGAGGCTGGTGATGGCGGCCGCGGCGTCGAAACCGAGGAACGCCGTCGGGACCATGCACAGCGCCGCGAACGGTGGGTACGTGAACCCGTACCCGCCGCTGTGGGGCTGCACGAACGTGTAGAGGGCGTGGCCGTCGAGCCACCACCGGGCCGCGCCGCGGTAGATCTCCAGATCGAAGAAGCCGTGCCGCTGCGCGTGGTTCAGCAGGCCGTACGCCACGAGCGCCACCACGGCGCCGACCGCCGCCAGCCGACCGGCCGTGCGGGCCACCCGGTCCCGGGACGCGCCCAGCGCGCCGGGGAGCGTGGACGACATGGGACCCCTCTTCTGCTCGGACCGCGCCGCGGCATCGACCGCGCAAGCGTAGGCGACCCGCCCGGTCCGCATTCGTCCGGAGGATGAACGGGCGTCGTCCCCTAGGCTGACGGTATGGCGGACGTGCACGTACGACCCGCCGTTGCCGCGGACGCTCCGGAGATCGCCCGGATCCAGCTGTCCACCTGGACGACGGCCTATGCGGCGATGCTGCCCGCGCGCGTGCTGGCGCAGGTGACGGAGGCCGGGCTCGCGGCGCACTGGACGGCCTCCGTCACGGCACCGCCGTCCGCGGCCCACCACGTGCTGGTGGCGTTCGAGCGGGATGCGGCGGTCGGGTTCGCCGTGGTGGCGCCCGCCGGACCCGACGACCTCGCCACCCCGAACGACGGGCCGCCGGTCCACGATCCGGCCGCCGCGGTCGCCGTCGGGCCGCTCCTGGTGGAGCCGCGCTGGGGCAACCGGGGGCACGGCAGCCGCCTGCTGACCGCGGCGATGGACCTCGCCCGGACCGACGGCGCACGCGCCGCGGTGAGCTGGGTGCTGGAGCGGGACGAGGCGTCCCGGCGGTTCCTGGCGTCCGCGGGCTGGGCGGGCGACGGGACGGCCCGCGAGCTGGACATGGCCGGGGCGGCGGTCCGCGAGGTCCGCCTGCACACCGATCTCACCACCGGGGACGACGAGACGGCCGGGTAGGGCTCAGCTCCCGGTCGCGCGGTGCAGCTCGATCGCGCGGCGCACCGCGGCCCGCGCCCGGCGCCGGTCACCGGCGTCGTCGTACGCCAGCCCGAGCCGCAGCCACGGCCGCCAGTCCGACGGTGCCTTCTCGACCTCGGCGCGCCGTCGCTCGTACCCGGCGGCGGCGGCGGTCCGGTCGATCCGGCCGGACGGACGACGGGGCAGCTCCCCGTCGACGGAGTCCGGCTCCGGGTCGTCCAGCTGGGTCGCCAGCCGGTCCGCCGCGAGGCCGAACCGCAGCTCCGCGAGGATCAGGCCGGCACCGATGAACGGCAGCACGAACAGGCCGGCGCCGAGCAGCTTCGCGACGAGCTGCGGCGCGGCGAGCAGCACGAGGGCGCGCTCCCCCAGCAGGACGAAGTACACGCCCAGCACGGTGACCAGGACGGCCACCGTGACCCAGACGCGCCACGGACGCGGCGACATCGGACCTCAGCTCTCCAGCAGCGGGTCGAGCCCGACGGTCAGGCCCGGGCGCGACAGCACCGCGCGGACCGCGAGCAGGACGCCGGGCATGAAGCTCGCCCGGTCGAAGGAGTCGTGCCGGATCGTCAGCGCCTCACCGGGACGGCCCAGCAGGACCTCCTGGTGGGCGACCATGCCGGCGAGACGGACGGAGTGCACCGGCACACCGTCGACCCGGGCTCCCCGCGCGTCGTCGTACTCGCTGGTCGTGGCGTCCGGCATCGCGCCGAGCCCCGCCGCCGCCCGGCTCTCGCCGATCAGCTCGGCGGTGCGCCGGGCGGTGCCGGACGGGGCGTCGACCTTGCCCGGGTGGTGCATCTCGATGATCTCCACCGAGTCGAAGAACCGGGCCGCCTTGGCCGCGAACTGCATCATCAGCACGGCGCCGATGCCGAAGTTCGGGGCGATCAGGATGCCCACGCCGTTGTCGGCCGCGGCCAGCCACTCGCGCACGGTGCCGACCCGCTCCGCGTCGAACCCGGTGGTGCCGATGACCGCGGAGATCCCCTGGTCGATGCACCAGCGGATGTTGTCCATGACCACGTCGGGCGTGGTGAAGTCCACGACGACCTGGGCGCCCGCGTCGGAGACGTTGAAGAGCCAGTCCCCCGCGTCCACCATCGCGACGAGGTCCAGGTCCTCGGCGCCGTCCACCGCCCGGCACACCTCGGAGCCCATTCGGCCCCGGGCGCCCAGGACGCCGACCCGCACGGGCGCCGCGGGGGCCGCCTCGGAGGGTCCGCTGTCGGGAACCGTCTGCGTCATGACGCCACCGCCTCGGAGAAGTCGTGCCCGTCGAACGGTCCGATGACACCCAGAGACATCGGCCGTGCCAGTAGTTCGGAGGCTATCGAACGCACGTCGTCCACGCTCACGGCGTCGATCCGGCCCAGCAGCTCGTCGACGTCGAGCACGTCGCCGTAGACGAGCTCGCCCTTGCCGATCCGGCTCATCCGCGACCCGGTGTCCTCCAGGCCGAGCACGGTGGCGCCCTTGAGCATCCCCTTGCCGCGGGCCACCTCCTCGTCGGTGAGCCCCCGGTCCGCCACGAGCGCGAGCTCGTCCCGGATCACCGTGAGCACGTCGCCGACGCGCTTGTGTGCCACCCCCGCGTAGACGCCGAACAGCCCGGCGTCCGCGTACTGGGTGGAGTAGGAATAGACGCTGTACGCGAGGCCGCGGCGTTCCCGGACCTCCTGGAACAGCCGGCTCGACATCCCGCCGCCGAGCGCGTGGTTGAGCACCCCGAGGGCGAACCGCCGCTCGTCGTCCCGCGCGATGCCGCGGGTCCCGAGGATGACGTGGGCCTGCTCGGTGTCCTTGGTGACCACCTGGACCGAGGGCGTGAGGATCGGGACGGACCGCTCGCCGCGGCGGGGCGGGGCCGGCTCCGCGCTGCCGTCGAGGAAACCGGCCGCGCCGAACGCCTTGCGGACCAGCCGCACGACGGTCCCGTGGTCGAGGTTCCCGGCCGCGGCGACCACGATCTGCTCCGGCTGGTACCGCCGCCGGTAGAACGAGTGGATCTGCCGTCGCGTCATCGTCGAGATCGAGTCGACCGTGCCGATGACGGGGCGGCCCAGCGGGTGGTCCCCGAAGACGGCCCCGGTGAACACGTCGTGGACGACGTCCCCGGGGTCGTCGTCGTGCATGGCGATCTCCTCGAGGATCACGCCACGCTCGGTCTCGACGTCCCCGGTGGTGATCACCGAGGACGTCAGCATGTCCGAGACGACGTCCACCGCGAGCGGGAGATCGCTGTCGAGCACCCGCGCGTAGTAGCAGGTGTACTCCTTGCCGGTGAAGGCGTTGCTCTCCCCGCCGACGGCCTCGATCTCCGCGGAGATCTCCAGCGCGGACCGCCGCTTGGTGCCCTTGAACAGCAGGTGCTCCAGGAAATGCGAGGAGCCGGCGACCGAGGGCGCCTCGTCCCGGGAGCCGATGCCGACCCAGATACCGAACGAGACGCTACGGACCGCCGGGAGGGCCTCGGTGATGACTCGGAGCCCGCCCGGAAGGACGGTACGACGGACCGTGCCGCCGTACCGCCCCTCCGAGAGGGTCGTGGTGCGTGCTCTCACGCGTCCTCGACTGTGTCCCCAGCAGAAGCAGCCGGGGAAGCGGCCGTATCACCCTCGGCGACCGGCACGAGGCTGATCTTGCCTCGCGCGTCGATGTCGGTGATCTCGACCTGGAGCTTGTCGCCGACGTTGACGACGTCCTCCACCTTGCCGATGCGCTTGCCGTTGCCCAGCTTCGAGATGTGGACCAGGCCGTCACGGCCCGGCACCAGCGAGACGAAGGCGCCGAACGGCGCGGTCTTGACGACCGTGCCGAGGAACCGCTCGCCGATCTTCGGCATCTGCGGGTTGGCGATGGCGTTGATCCGGTCCACCGCGGCCTGGGCCGAGGGGCCGTCGGTCGCGCCGACGTAGATCGTGCCGTCGTCCTCGATCGTGATGTCCGCGCCGGTCTCGTCCTGGATCGAGTTGATCATCTGGCCCTTCGGGCCGATCACCGCGCCGATCTTGTCGACCGGGATGGTCACCGTGACGACGCGAGGCGCGTACGGGCTCATCTCGTCCGGCCCGTCGATGGCCTCGTTCATCACGTCGAGGATCGCCAGCCGGGCCGCCTTGGCCTGCTGGAGCGCCGCGGCGAGCACGTCGGACGGGATGCCGTCCAGCTTGGTGTCGAGCTGGAGCGCGGTCACGAAGTCCCGCGTACCGGCGACCTTGAAGTCCATGTCGCCGTACGCGTCCTCGGCACCGAGGATGTCGGTCAGCGTGACGTACTCGGTCTTGCCGTCGACCTCGTCGGAGATGAGGCCCATGGCGATGCCGGCCACCGGCGCCTTCAGCGGCACGCCGGCGTTGAGCAGCGCCATCGTGGACGCACAGACCGAGCCCATCGACGTCGAGCCGTTGGACCCGAGCGCCTCGGAGACCTGCCGGATCGCGTAGGGGAACTCCTCGCGGCTCGGCAGGACCGGGACGATCGCCCGCTCGGCGAGCGCGCCGTGGCCGATCTCGCGGCGCTTCGGCGAACCGACGCGGCCGGTCTCCCCGACCGAGTACGGCGGGAAGTTGTAGTTGTGCATGTAGCGCTTGCGGTTGTTCGGGGCCAGCGTGTCGACCATCTGCTCCATGCGGAGCATGTTCAGCGTGGTGACGCCGAGGATCTGCGTCTCGCCGCGCTCGAACAGCGCCGACCCGTGCACCCGCGGCAGCACGTCGACCTCGGCCGCCAGCGGCCGGATGTCGGTGAGCCCGCGGCCGTCGATGCGGACCTTGTCGCGCAGCACCCGCTGGCGGACGAGCTTCTTGGTCAGCGACTTGAGTGCGCCGCCGATCTCGCCCTCGCGGCCCTCGAAGCGGGAGCCGAGCTCGGCGTACGCCTTCGCCTTGAGCTCGTCGAGGCGGGCCTCACGGTCCTGCTTCGCCGCGATGGTGAGCGCCTGGGCGAGCTCGTCGGTCACGAGCTCCGCGACGGCCTGGAGCACGTCGTCGCTGTACTCCGGGAACACCGGGAAGTCGCCGGTCGGCTTCGCGGCCTTCGCGGCGAGCTCGGCCTGCGCCGCGCACAGCGCGCGGATGGCGGGCTTGGCGGCCTCGAGGCCGGCGGCGACGACGTCCTCGGTCGGGGCCGGCGCGCCGTTCTGGATCAGCGCGACCGTGTCGGTCGGGGCCTCGGCCTCGACCATCATGATCGCGACATCGCCGCCGTCGAGCACGCGGCCCGCGACGACCATGTCGAACGTCGCGCGCTCGATCTCGGAGTGGGTCGGGAAGGCGATCCAGCTGCCGTCCACGTACGCGACCCGGGTGCCGCCGACGGGGCCGGAGAAGGGCAGCCCGGCGAGCTGGGTCGACAGCGACGCGGCGTTGATCGCGACGACGTCGTACAGCGTGTCGGGGTCGAGCGCCATGACGGTGATGACGACCTGGACCTCGTTGCGCAGGCCCTTGACGAAGGACGGGCGCAGCGGGCGGTCGATGAGCCGGCAGGTGAGGATCGCGTCCTCGCTGGGCCGGCCCTCGCGGCGGAAGAACGAGCCGGGGATGCGGCCCGCGGCGTACATCCGCTCCTCGACGTCGACCGTGAGCGGGAAGAAGTCGAAGTGGCTCTTGGGCTGCTTCGACGCGGTGGTCGCGCTGAGCACGAACGTGTCGCCGAGCTGCGCGGTGGCGGAGCCGGCGGCCTGGCGGGCCAGGCGACCGGTCTCGAATGTGATCTCACGCGTCCCGTGCACACCGTTGTCGATAACGGCGGTGGACGTGTGGACCTGGGGGTCCGACATGCAGAATCCTCCTGCATCTGGCCGGACGTGTGGCCTGGGCCAGGGTGTTCCGCTGCCGGTCTTCGATCGAGGCGCCCGGGAGTTCGACCCGGAAACCACTACCGAGGACCGGCCCTCGGGCCCCGCGTGGGGCCGCTGCGTCCGGCGGTTCTCGCCCGTACGGCGGTCGCCGTACGAGCAGGGGGAGCAGCCTCACGGCCACTCCCCCCGGTGGTACTAGCGGCGCAGGCCCAGGCGCTCGATCAGCGAGCGGTACCGGGAGATGTCCGTCTTGGCCAGGTAGTTCAGCAGGCGACGACGACGGCCCACCAGGAGCAGCAGACCCCGACGGCTGTGGTGGTCGTGCTTGTGCTTCTTCAGGTGCTCGGTGAGGTCCGAGATGCGCTTGGTGAGCATCGCGACCTGCACCTCGGGGGAACCGGTGTCGCTCTCGACGGTCTTGTACTCGTCGATGATGGTCAACTTCTGATCGCTCGCGAGCGCCACTTGCATCTCCTGGTGAAGTCGTGTGGCCCTCGGTCTCGGTCACGAGGGCAGCCTGCACACCGCCGCGTAGTTGCGGCGTACGCCTGAGGTTACCAGTGCGGGGACGCGGCGCACCAATTGCCGCCGCCGGGCCTACCGGCGCCGGTCGCCGAGGGTGCGCCGGACGGTCAGCAGGGCCTGGTAGGCCACCCCGGCCACCACCACGGCGCGGGCCCACGCGGGCGCCTCCGGATGGACGACGATCAGGTACACCATCGTGCCGAGCCACAGCACGATGACCGGCAGCGTGACCCTGCGCAGCTCGCGGACCCGGACGGGGTGCACGAACTTGATCCTCGTGAACGTGAGGGCGCCCAGCCCGACCACGGCCACGACGTTGAGCCACGTGGGCGTGCCGAGCAGGTACAGCACGAAGACCACGAGGTTCCAGGTGGCCGGGAAGCCCACGAAGTACTGGTCCCGCGCCTTCATGTCGGCCCGGGCGAAGCAGTACAGCGACGTGAACATGACGAACGCGGCGCCGGCGACCGCCACCGGCGCGGGCAGCATCTCGAACTGCACCAGGAACAGCGCGGGCACCACGACGTACGGGATGTAGTCGACGACCAGGTCGAGGACCATGCCGTCGACCTTGGGCGCATGCGTCCGGGTGCCGAGGATCCGGGCCAGCGGGCCGTCGAGCCCGTCGATGGCCAGCGCGACGACGAGCCAGCCCAGCGCCTGCCGGGGCCGGCCGTCGACGGTGGCGAGGAGGGCCAGCAGGCCGACCACGACGCCGCTGGCGGTGAGCAGGTGCACGCCCCACGCCATCGGGGGCCGGGCCCGCGGCGGGATCCGGTCGGGCAGTCCGGCGACACCCTGCCCGGCGGCACGCAGCCGGGCGCGCGGATGGGCCAGGGCCGACCCGCCGCGGCCGGTGGTGGCCGCCTCGTCAGCCGGCGAGACGCTCACGCGTGCGCCTCACGTCGTCGGCCATCTGCGCGACCAGCTGGTCGACGCTGTCGAACCGTTCCATCCCGCGCAGGCGGGCGGCGAACTCCACGCCCACCGACTCGTCGTACAGGTCGCCGTCGAAGTCCAGCACGTACGCCTCCACGCGCTGCTCCCGGCCGTCGAACGTGGGGTTGGTGCCGACGCTGATCGCGGCGGGCAGCGCCACGGGGCCGGCCGGGGTGTCCCGGACCAGGCGCCCGGCGTACACGCCGTCCGCGGGCACCGCCGTGTGCGGCTCCAGGGCGAGGTTCGCGGTCGGGTAGCCCAGCTCGCGACCCCGGCTGTCCCCCCGCACCACCACACCCTCCACCCGGTGGTCCCGGCCGAGCGCCTCGGCCGCCCCCTCGACGGCACCGTCGGCGATGCAGCCGCGGATGTACGTCGAGGAGAACGTAGTCCCACTGGCCGTGACCAGGGGCACCCCCGACACGGGGAAGCCGTGGCGGAACCCGATCTCGGCCAGCGTGGCCACGTCGCCCGCGGCGCGGTGGCCGAACCGGAAGTTCTCCCCCACCACCACCTCGGCGGCGTGCAGGCTGTCGGCCAGGACGTCGTGGACGAACTCCTCGGGCCCGAGCTTGCTGAACTCCCGGGTGAACGGCAGCACACACAGCCCGTCGACCCCGAGCGTCGCGAGCAGCTCGGCCTTGCGGCGCAGTGTGGTGAGCATCGCCGGCGGCCCGGCCGGCCCGAGCACCGCGGCCGGATGGGGATCGAACGTCGCGACGACCGACCGTATCCCGAGCTCCCTGGCACGGCGGACGGCCTGCCCGATCAGCGCCTGGTGACCCCGGTGGACGCCGTCGAAAACCCCGATCGTGACGACCGAACGCCCCCAGTCACCGGGTGTGTCGCCGATCCCGTGCCACCGCAGCACCCGATGTCCTTCCTCGTTCCGTGTTCCCGCGACAGCCTACGGGCGCACGGTCGCGGGGCGATGCCGACCCCGACCCCACCCCCTCCCGCGCGGTGGGCGGTCAGCCCGCGGGGGCGAACACCACCAGCGGCCGCGCCGCCCCGTCCCGGTCCTCCAGCAGCGCCACGACCTCGCCGTCCGGCCCGAACACGCCGTACGCCCCCGCGATCCCGCCCGGCTCCAGCCGGCCGCCGTGCGAGAGCCGGGTCGCCTCCTCGGCGCTCACGTCCCGGCGCGGGAACGCGGTCGCCACCGCCTCCGACAGCGGGAACACCACCGGGTCCCCGGCCAGGGCCTCCAGCGTGCGCGCCGAGTCCAGGTCGAACGGGCCGACCCGGGTCCGGCGGAGTGCGGTCAGATGCCCGCCGACGCCCAGCGCCGCGCCGAGGTCGCGGGCGAGCGCGCGGATGTACGTCCCCGAGGAGCAGTCCACCGTGACGTCGAGGTCCACGGTGCCCTCGGGACCCGGCCGCCGCCCGGTGACGTCGAAGCGGTACACGGTGACCGGCCGCGCCGCCAGCGCGACCTCCTCCCCCGACCGCACCCGGGCGTAGGCGCGCCGGCCGTCCACCTTGATCGCGCTGACCGAGGACGGCACCTGCTCGATGTCCCCGGTGAGGGGCGCGATCGCGGCGCCGATCTCCTCGTCGGTGACGCCCCCGGCGTCGGCCGTCGCGGTGACCTCCCCCTCCGCGTCGTCGGTCATCGTCGCCTGGCCGAGCCGGATCGTGGCGTCGTAGGACTTGCGGGTCAGCGCCAGGTGGCCGAGCAGCCGGGTCGCCCGCTCGACCCCGAGGACCAGCACGCCGGTCGCCATCGGGTCGAGGGTCCCGGCGTGGCCGACCCGGCGGGTGCCGGCGATCCTGCGCATCCGGGAGACGACGTCGTGCGAGGTCATCCCGGCCGGCTTGTCGACGATCACGAGGCCACCGGGCCCGGGCGGGGGCGCGTTCTTCCGGCTCACCGGTACGCGCCCTCGGTGGCCCAGCGGCCTCCGGCCACCCGGACGGTCATCCCCACGAGTCTGATCACGAGGAACAGCATGAGCCCCGCCCAGACCCCGCCGAGACCCAGGTCCAGCACATACGCGAGCCACACCGCCGGCAGGAACCCACCGAGCGTCGAGGCGAGCGTGATGTCCCGCAGGAACCGCACGTCCCCGGCGCCGATCAGCACGCCGTCGAGGGCGAACACGATCCCGGCGACCGGCTGCATGAGCACGAACCACGGCCACGCCACCGCGGCCTGCGCCCGCACCGCCGGGTCCGACGTGAACAGCGCCGGGATCGCGTGCCACCCGGCGAGCAGCACGAGCCCCGCCGTGACGCCCAGCAGCGCGCCGAGCCGGCCGACCGTCCGCGCCACCTCCCGGGCCGCGGCGACCCGGCCCGCGCCCAGCGCCGCGCCGACCAGCGACTGCGCGGCGATGGCGACCGAGTCGAGCACCAGGGCGAGGAAGAACCACAGCTGCAGCGCGATCTGGTGGGCCCCGAGCTGGGTGACCCCGAACCGCGCGGCGACCGCGGCGGCGGAGACGAAGCAGGCGTGCATCGAGACGGTGCGCAGGGTGAGGTCCCGCCCCACCGCGAGCTGCCGGCGCAGCAGCGCGGGGTCCGGACGCAGCGAGACGCCCTCCCGGTGCAGCGCGCGCACGAAGAAGCCCGCGGCCACGGCCTGCGCCACCACGTTCGCGACCGCCGACCCGGCGAGCCCGAGGCCGAGGGGGTACACCAGGAGCGGGCCGAGGACGGCGGAGAGAAGGTTGCCGCCCAGGACGTACCGGAACGGCCGGGTGGTGTCCTGGACGCCGCGCATCCAGCCGTTCCCGGCGAGGGTCAGCAGGATGCCGGGCGCGCCGAGGACCGCGATGCGCAGCCAGAGCCCGGCGGCGTCCCGTACCGCCGCGGCGCCGGGCCCGGTCCCGGCGAGCAGGCCGACCAGGGGCCCGGCCGCGACCTGCACGACCAGCACGAAGGCCAGGCCGATGCCGAGCGCCAGCCAGGACGCCTGGACGCCCTCGCGCACCGCGTCGTCGCGCCGGCCCGCGCCGTACAGCCGGGCCGCACGGCCGGTCGTCCCGTACGCGAGAAAGCTGCCGAGCATCGCCGCGAGCGACAGCACCGTGCCGCCGAGGGCCAGGGCCGCGAGCGGCACCCGCCCGAGATGGCCGACGACGGCGGTGTCGACGAGGACGTAGAGGGGTTCGGCCGCGAGCACGGCAAGGGCCGGCACGCCCAGCGCGACGACCTCGCGGACGCTGCTCCCCCGCGGGGTCGCCGGCGCGGTCACGGGTTCGGGGCGGTGCCCGTCGGCTCGTCGGTCTCGCCGTCGTCGGCAGCGTTCGCGGGCACCCGGTACGGGTCCGGGTCACCCGCCGGAACGGCGTCGGCGGCGGCGCGCTGCACCTCGGCGTCGGCGGCCCGGGCGGTGGCCAGGAGGTCCTCGATCTGCCGCGCCGTGTCGGGGATCATGTCGAGCGTGAAGGTCAGCGTCGGCGTGAACTTCACGCCGGTCTGCCGGCCGACCGCGCTGCGCAGGACGCCCTTCGCACTCTCCAGGGCGATGGAGGACGCCTGCTGCTCGGTGAAGCCACCGAAGACGGTGTAGAAGACCTCGGCCTCCCGGAGGTCCGGGGTGACCTTGACGTCGGTGACGGTGACCATCCCGAGCCGGGGGTCCTTCACCTGCGCCTTCAGGGTCGAGGCCACGATCTCGCGGATCCGGACCGCCATCTTGCGGGCCCGGGGGGCGTCTGCCATCTCGGTCTCACCTTTTCGTTGTGCTGGGTGTTCAGTCTTCGTCGCCGTACAGCCGCCGCCGCACCGCGAGCAGTTCGAGCTCCGGGCGGCCGGCGACGACGCGCTCACACGATTCGAGCACCTCGCCGACATGGACCGCCTGCCCGGACACGACGGCCACGCCGATCTCGGCCCGGCCGTGCAGATCCGTGGCGCCCACCTCGGCGGCGGCGACCTCCAGCCGCCGCAGCGCGGCGACCACGGGCCGGACGTACGCCCGCTTGGCCTTCAGCGAGCGGGAGTCCCCGGGCAGCAGCACGTCGAACACCGCCGTCCCCGTGAACATCGGACCCCTCTCACCGGCAACGGGGTGCCGACCGGTCATCGACCGGCCGGCACCCCGTCATCCGCTCAGGCGCGCGGCTTCTCGCGCATCTCGTAGGTCTCGACCACGTCATCGACCTTGATGTCGTTGAACGACCCGAGCCCGATACCGCACTCGTAACCCTCGCGAACCTCGGTCGCGTCGTCCTTGAACCGCTTGAGCGACTCGATGGTGAGGTTCTCCGCCACGACCGCACCGTCCCGGATGAGCCGGGCCTTGGTGTTGCGGCGGATGAGGCCGGACCGGACCAGCGCACCGGCGATGTTGCCGAACTTGCTGGAACGGAAGACCTCGCGGATCTCGGCGGTGCCGAGCTGCGCCTCTTCGTACTCCGGCTTGAGGAGGCCCTTGAGTGCCGCCTCGATCTCCTCGATCGCCTGGTAGATGACCGAGTAGTACCGGATGTCGACGTGCTCACGCTCCGCGAGGTCGCGGGCCTTGCCCTCGGGCCGGACGTTGAAGCCGATGATGACGGCCTCGGACGCACGGGCGAGGTTGATGTCGTTCTCGGTGATCGCACCGACACCGCGGCCGATGATCCGCAGCGCGACCTCGTCGTCGACCTCGATCTTGAGCAGCGCGTCCTCGAGGGCCTCGACCGAACCGGAGCCGTCGCCCTTGAGGATGAGGGCGAGCTGGGTCTTCTCGCCCTCCTTGAGCTTCTCGAAGATCGACTCGAGGGTCGGCCGGCCACGGCTCGCCGCGAGCTGGGCGTTCCGCTCGCGCGCCTGCCGCTGCTCGGCGATCTGCCGGGCCACCCGGTCCTCGGTGACGACCATGAAGTTGTCACCCGCACCGGGCACGGCCGTGAGGCCGAGCACCTGGACCGGCCGCGCCGGCAGCGCCTCGATGACCTGGTCGCCGTGCTCGTCGAGCATGGCGCGGATCCGGCCGTGGGCCTCGCCCGCCACGATCGAGTCGCCGACGCGGAGCGTGCCGCGCTGGACCAGCACGGTCGCCACCGGACCGCGACCACGGTCGAGGTGCGCCTCGATGGCCACACCCTCACCGCTGACGTCCACCGGAGCCGTGAGGTCCAGCGACGCGTCGGCGGTGAGCAGGACGGCCTCGAGGAGCCCCTCGATGTTCAGGCCCTGCTTCGCCGAGACGTCCACGAACATCGTGTCGCCGCCATACTCCTCGGCGACGAGGCCGTATTCGGTCAGCTGGCCACGGACCTTCGCCGGGTCCGCACCTTCCTTGTCGACCTTGTTCACCGCGACCACGATCGGCACGTTGGCCGCCTGGGCGTGGTTGAGCGCCTCGATCGTCTGCGGCTTCACACCGTCGTCGGCCGCCACCACGAGGATCGCGATGTCGGTGACCTGGGCACCACGGGCACGCATGGCGGTGAACGCCTCGTGGCCCGGGGTGTCGATGAAGGTCACCGCGCGGTCGAGGCCCTCGTGCTGGACGTGGACCTGGTAGGCACCGATGTGCTGGGTGATGCCGCCGGCCTCGGTCGACTGCACGTCGGCGTGCCGGATCGCGTCGAGCAGGCGCGTCTTACCGTGGTCGACGTGACCCATCACGGTCACGACCGGCGGACGGGCCACCATCTCCACGTCCGTGTAGTCGCCGTCGAACTCGATGTCGAAGCGCGCGAGCAGCTCGCGGTCCTCGTCCTCGGGGCTGACGATCTGCACGTCGTAGTTGAGGTGCTCGCCCATCAGCTGCAGCGTCTCGTCGGTGCACGACTGCGTCGCCGTCACCATCTCGCCGAGGTTGAACGCCTCCTGGACGAGCGAGCCCGGGTTCGCGTTGATCTTGTCGGCGAAGTCGGACAGCGACGCGCCACGGGCGAGGCGGATGGCCTCGCCGTTGCCCCTGGGGGCACCGGACGACATCGTCGGGGCCGACAGGTTGTCGAACTCCTGACGCCGCTGCTTCTTCGACTTCCGGCCACGGACCGGGCCACGGCCGCCGGGACGCCCGAAGGCACCCGCCGTACCGCCACGGCCACGGCCACCGCCGCCACCGGGACGCCCGCCGCCACCGCGGAAGCCGCCACCGCCACCGGGCGCGCCGCCACCGCCACCGCCGGGGGCCCCACCGGGACCACCGCGGAAGCCGCCACCGCCACCGCCACCGCCGCCACCGCCGGGACGACCGCCGGGACCACCGGCGCCACCACCGGGACGACCGGCACCCGCGCCGGCACCACCGGGACGACCGCCGGGACCACCGGCGCCGCCGGGACCGCCACCGGGACGACCCGGACCCGCGCCGCGCGCGGGCATGGCGCCCGGGTTCGGCCGGGGCGGCATCATGCCGGGGTTGGGACGATTACCGCCGCCACCGCCGGGACGCGGCGGCATGGCGTTGCCGCCACCGGCGCCACCGGCCGGACGCGGCGGCATCGCGTTGCCGCCACCGGGCGCACCGCCGGGACGCGGCGCCGGGGCGCCGGGGGCGTTGCCCCCGGGACGCGGGGCCGGACGCGGCGGAGCGCCGGCACCGACACCGAACGGGTTGTTGCCCGGCCGGGGACCGGGACGGCTACCGGGACGCGGCGCGGCCGACGGCGCGGGGGCCGCGGACGCGGCCGGAGCCTCCGGCTGCTCGACCGGCTCGGCCGGGGCCTTCGCGGCCTCGGCAGCTGCCGCCTTGGCCTCCTGAGCGGCCTGGGCCGCCGCGGCCTGGGCCGCCTTGATCTCGGCGACCTTCGCCTCGGCGGCCTTCGCCTCGACGTTCTGGGCACCGGCCGTCGGGCCGGCACTCGGCGCCGGCGGCCGGGGACCCGGTCGAGGCGCGGGGCCCGGCTTGCGCGCGGGCGCGGCCGTGGCGGCCGGAGCCGACACGTCCGGCGCGGATGCGCTGGGGGCGGGTGCACTGGGGGTGGACGCTGCGGCGTTCGCCGTCAGCGCCTCACGGAGACGTCGCGCGACGGGGGTCTCCACCGTCGACGACGCGGACTTGACGAACTCGCCGAGCTCCTTGAGCTTGGCCATGACGACCTTGCTCTCGACGCCGAGCTCCTTCGCAAGCTCGTGTACGCGGGCCTTGCCTGCCACTGGACTCCTCATCCGAGACCGAGCGGCGACCCGCACGATCCCATGGTTACAGCTGAAGCATCATCGTTGCGACTTCATCGAGTGCTCATACCGGATCTGCTCACTTCTCTTCCGGGTGCGGGTGGGACCCCACACCTCCGGTGTGTGTTGCTTCGGTGACCGCCGGCCTCTCGGCCGCCAGGTACTCGTGGAGCCGACCGGGGTCCAGGAGGACCCCGCCGGTACGCAATGCGCGCCCGAAGGCGCGACGGCGTTCCGCAAGTGCCAGGCAGTCGGGGTCGAGGTGCAACGAGGCTCCTCGGCCCGGCAGTCTGCGCGCCGGGTCGGGGACGAGGTCGTGACCGTTCACGACCACGCGCAGCAACTCGGCAGCCGGCGCGCGCTCCCGACATCCCACACAGGTACGAATGGCACGACGGAATGTCGAGCCCGCGCGACGAGCCACGTAGAGTCTACCCCGCCTTACCCGGTGCCGTCGCCCGGCTACCGACCGGGGACGCGGGCCACCTCGGGCCCCGCCTCCGGGTCGGCAGGTGCCGCGTCGCTGCGGATGTCGATACGCCAGCCGGTCAGCCGCGCGGCCAGGCGGGCGTTCTGGCCCTCCTTGCCGATGGCCAGCGACAGCTGGTAGTCGGGCACGGTGACCCGGGCCGCCCGGTTCACCGCGTCGACCACCTCGACGTTGAGCGCCCGGGCCGGCGACAGCGCGTTCCCGACGAACGTCGCCGGATCGTCGTCGTGGTCCACGATGTCGATCTTCTCGCCGTGCAGCTCGCTCGTCACCGCGCGGACCCGGGCACCGAGCGGACCGATGCAGGCGCCCTTGGGGTTCAGCCCGGCGATCCGGGTCCGCACCGCGATCTTCGAGCGGTGCCCCGCCTCGCGGGCGACCGCGGTGATCTCCACCGCGCCGTCCGCGATCTCCGGGACCTCCAGGGCGAACAGCCGGCGCACCAGGTTCGGGTGCGACCGCGACAGCGTCACCTGCGGGCCGCGCATGCCCTTGGACACGCCCAGCACCAGAGCCTTGATCCGGGCGCCGTGCTCGTACACCTCGCCGGGGACCTGCTCCCCGGGCGGCAGCGTGGCCTCGATCTTCCCGAGGCTGACCAGCACGATGCCCTTGCCGGACTGGCCCTCGTGGGCCTGGATGATGCCCGCGACGACCTCACCCTCGCGGCCGACGAACTCGCCGTAGGTCACGTCGTCGGTGGCCTCGCGGAGCCGCTGCAGGATGACCTGCTTCGCGGTCATCGTGGCGATCCGGCCGAAGTCCGCCGGGGTGTCGTCGAACTCGTGCGGGGTCCCGCCGTCCTCCACGGGCTCGGCCGCCCACACGGTGGCCGCGCCGGTCTTGCGGTCGACCTCGACGCGCGCGTGGTGGTGGGCACCGTCGGTGTGCCGGTACGCCGTCAGCAGTGCGGTCTCGATCGCCTCGATGATCGTGTCGAAGGAGATCTCGCGCTCGCGTTCGACCGCCCGCAGCGCCGCGATGTCGATGTTCACGATTCCTCCTCCGCACCCGTGGCCTCGTCGGACCCGGCAGGGTCGCGACGGGAGAACTCGATCTGCACACTGCCCGAGCCGAGGTCGGCGTACGGCGCCTCGACCCGGGTCCCGTCGACGTCGAGCACCACGCGGGCGTCGTCGGCCTCGACGATCCGTCCCGTGAGGGGCTGCCCGCCGTGCTGCGCCGACACCAGGCGGCCGGCGTTCCGGCGCCAGTGCCGCGGCAGGGTCAGCGGCCGGTCGACACCGGGTGAGGTGACCTCCAGCGTGTACGGCGCGGAGCCGAGCACCGCGTCGTCGGCATCGAGGACCTCGGAGACCTGGCGGGATACGTCCGCGATCGCGTCGAGGCTCACCCCGTCGTCCCCGTCGACCACGACCCGCACGATGCTGCGCCGCCCCGCCTGCGCGACGGAGAGCGTGTCGAGGTCGTACCCGGCTGCGGAGACCACGGGTCCGAGGAGCGCGATGAGCCGCTCACGCTGGGCGGCAGGTGTGCCCCTGCTCATGTGGGCCCCCTTCTTCGTGGTCGCTGTGCAGTTGTCGAGCACGATCAGCGTAAACCGTCCGGACCGGGGAACCCGCCATGCCCGCCGTCCGGGCGGCGGCGGGCCGGGCCGTACCCTGCACGGCCCGCCGGGGGTCCGGGAGCGCGCGGCTGAGAGGATCAGGCCGTGCCGTCGCCCGCCCCCCTCCCGCGCCGGGCCCTCCTCCGCCTCGCGGGACGGTCCGCGGGTGTCGTCGTCCTCGCGTCCTCGGCCGGGGCCCTCGTGAGCTGCACCGGGCGGGACTCCGCCCCCGAGCCGGACCGGGCCACCGAGGCGCTCGCGGCGCTCTGGGCCGGTGAGCGCGCCCTGGTCGCGCGGTACCGGCAGACCCACGCCCGGTTCCCGGCGCTGCGGCCGGTGCTCGGCGGGGTGCTCGCGGACCACGTGGCGCACGCCGCCGCGCTCCGGGCGGCCCTGGACCGTGCCCCGGCGGCCTCGACCGCCTCCCCGGCGCCCGGCACGAGCCCCTCGGCCCGGCCGGTGCCGGCCACCGCGGCCACCGCCCTCGCCGACCTGGTGCGCGCGGAGACCGCCGCCGCGGCCGCCGCCTCGCACGCCTGCCTGCTCGCCGGCGGCGACACCGCCGCGCTGCTCGCCAGCGTCGCCGCCTGCGAGGCCAGCCACCTGGTGGTGCTCCGATGACCACCCCGGCGGAGTCGCTCGGGGCGGCCCTCGCCGCGGAGCACGCCGCCGTCTACGCGTACGGCGTGCTCGGCGCCCGGCTCGGTACCCCGGCGCGCGCCGAGGCGGCGGCGGCCGAGACCGCGCACCGCGCCCGCCGGGACGCCCTGCTCCTGCGGTTCGCCCGGGACGGGGCCACCCCGTCGCCGGCCGCGCCGGCCTACACGCTCCCGTTCGCGGTCACCGGCGCGGCCACCGCGCTCGACCTCGCCGTGCTGATCGAGGAGCGCACCGCGGCGGTCTGGCGGGCCGCCGTGCCGGTGACCGGGCGCCCGGACCGCACCACCGCGGTCGCGGCCCTCACCGACTGCGCCGTCCGGGCGGCGCGGTGGCGCCGCCGGGCCGAGCCCGCCGCCGCGGCGACGGTGCCGTTCCCCGGCACGTGACCGCCCCGGTGGGCGAGCGCCGGAGTCCACCGCGGCCGGCCGTCGCCGGTCACGCCGCCGCGCCGGGCCCGCGCTGCGGCCACGGCGCCGTCCCCGACCCGTGACCTCCCGGGTGGACCGCCGGGCCACCGACAGGGCACCCCGACCGCACCACCGCGATCGCGGCACCCACCGACCGCGCAGACGGTTGCCCGTCCTCCGCTCGACCGCGCCCCGTCCCCACAGGGCAGGATGGGCGGGTGACCGAGCCACTCTTCTCCCCGCGGGAACCGCAACGCGACCGCCCGGAGGCCGACGCCGTGGCCGAGGCGCTGAGCTACCGCCCCACCCTCGACCGCGAGGGGGCCGAGCCCGAGCCGGCGGATCCGGCCGATCCCGCGGCGAGCCGGCGCGCCGACCCGCGCTGGCAGATCGCCGAGCGGGTGGCCGCCGCGGTACTTCGCCGCTGGCCCGCCGAGGTCCGCGCGATCGGCGTGCACGGCTCGCTCGCCCACGGCGACGACCGCGAGACGTCCGATGTGGACCTCGTCGTCGTGACGTACCGGCCGGGCACCGGACCGGCGCCGGACTCGCGGCGGATCGACGGCGTGATGGTGGACCTCGGGGTGATCGGCGCCGACGAGTACCTCTCGCACGCCAGGACGCTGTCCACGTCGTGGCCGCTGATCGCCGACCAGTACCTGACCACCGCGGCGCTGCACGACGACTCGGGCTGGCACGCCGAGCTCCGGGACACCCACCTGGGCCGGCTCGCCGAGGCGACCGGCCGCGAGTTCGCGACCCTCGCCCGCTCGTCGTGGTGTGCGTCCGCGGCGCTGCTGGAGCGATCCGTCCGGCTCGGCGAGTGGTACGACACCGACGGTGCCCTGCTCGCCCTGGTGGAGGCCCGCCGGGCCGCCGCGGTGACCGAGGGTCTGCTCGACCGCACGTACTTCCGGTCCAGCATCGACGGGGTCCGCCGGGCCGGGCTCGCCGGGGCGGACCGCGCCACGGTCCGCGACCGCCTGGCCGCCCAGGCCACCGAGCTGGACCGCCGCGGACGGGCGGTCGACGGAACGGTGGAGGACCTGCTCGGCTGACCGGGCTCAGCCGAGCGTCGCGCCGAACGCCCGCCCGACCAGGTAGGTGAGCGCCGCGGCCAGCAGGCCGAGCGAGAGCTGCCGAGCACCGTTCCCCCACCAGCTGCGGGTGGTGAACCGCGCCACCACGGCCCCCGCCGCGAACAGCCCCAGCGCACCGGCGAGCAGCGCCACCCACAGCACCGGGAACCCGAGGAGATACGGCAGCAGCGGGACCAGCGCACCGATCGAGAAACAGATGAACGAGGAGACCGCGGCCGCGCGCGGCGAGGGCTTCTCGTCCGGGTCCAGCCCCAGCTCCTCCAGCACGTGGATCCGCAGCGCCTGCTCGGGGTCGCGGGAGACCTGCTCGGCGACCTCGGCGGCCAGGGCCGGCGACAGCCCGCGGGCCACCCACATCTCGGCGAGTTCGTCCTGCTCGGACTCGGCGTTGTGGAGCAGCTCGTGGCGCTCCTTCTCGACCTCGTGGTCCAGCTGTTCGTTCTGGGTCTGCACCGACGTGTACTCGCCGATGGCCATCGACATCGCGCCGGCCACGAGGCCCGCGACGCCGGTGAGCACGATCTGCCGCGGCGGCACGCCGGCGCCGCCGACCCCCGCGATCAGCGAGATGTTCGTGACCAGCCCGTCCATCGCGCCGAACACGGCGGCCCGCAGCCACCCGCCCGAAATGTCGGCGTGGACGTGCGGGTGCGCCTCGGCACCGAACTCCACGACAGGGTCGGCCGTCTCGATCTCCTCGCGTCTCACGGTGCCACTCTCGCCGATCACGCCGCGCCGCGCACCGTGTCCCGGGTCACTCGCCCCGGTCGGGCCCCGATCGCCGCGGTCCGGATAGCGTGACCCGGTGCTCGTGCTGCTGCCCCCGTCGGAGACCAAGGCGACGGGCGGCGACGGTGCGCCGCTCGACCTGGAGACCCTCGGCCACCCGTCCCTGACCCCCGTCCGCCGCCGCGTCGCCGAGGCGCTGGTACGGTCCGCCGCCGACCCGGAGGCCGCCCGCACCGCGCTCGGGCTGTCCGCGCGGCAGGCCGACCTCGTCCGGGTGAACGCGGACCTGTTCGGGGCGCCGACCCTGCCGGGCCTGCGGCGGTACACCGGCGTGCTGTACGACGGCCTCGGCTACGCCACGCTGCCGCGGGCGGCGCGGGCCCGGGCGGACGAGATGCTGGTCGTCGCGTCCGCGCTCTTCGGGCTGGTGCGGGCGACCGACCCGATCCCGGCGTACCGCCTCTCCGGCGGTTCGGTGCTCCCGGAGCTCGGGACGCTGCCCGCACTCTGGCGGCCCGCCCTCGCCCCCGTGCTCGCCGCGGTGGACGGGCCGATCCTGGACCTGCGCAGCGGCGCGTACGCCGCGCTGGCGCCGCTGCCGGACGCGATCACCGTGCAGGTGCTCACCGAGCGTGCCGACGGCACACGCTCGGTGGTCAGCCACTTCAACAAGCACCACAAGGGGCTGCTGGTCCGCGCCCTGGTGTCCAGCCGGGCCCAGCTCGGCGACCTCGCCGCCGTGCTGCGGGTCGCCCGCCGCGCCGGCTACCGGGTCGAGAAGACCGGGACCGCGTCGTTCGACCTGGTCACGGCGGGCTGAGTCACGGCAGGGTGAGGATCTCCGCACCCGAGTCGGTCACCAGGATCGTGTGCTCGAACTGGGCGGTCCAGCGGCGGTCCTTGGTCACGACCGTCCAGCCGTCGTCCCACATGTCGTACTCGTGGGTGCCGAGCGCGATCATCGGCTCGATCGTGAACGTCATCCCCTCCTCGATGACCACGTCGAGGTCCGGGTTGTCGTAGTGCGGCACGTACAGGCCGCTGTGGAACGTCTCGCCGATCCCGTGGCCGGTGAAGTCCCGCACCACGCCGTAGCCGAAGCGCTTGGCGTACGACTCGATCACCCGCCCGACCACGTTGAGCTGGCGGCCCGGGCGGACGGCCTTGATGCCGCGCATGGTCGCCTCGTGGGTGCGCTCGACCAGCAGGCGGGTGTCCTCGGCCACGTCGCCGGCGAGGAACGTGGCGTTCGTGTCGCCGTGGACGCCGCCGATGAACGCGGTGATGTCGACGTTCACGATGTCGCCGTCGGCCACCACGGTGGAGTCGGGGATGCCGTGGCAGATGACCTCGTTCAGCGAGGTGCAGCAGGACTTGGGGAAGCCCCGGTAGCCGAGGGTGGAGGGGTACGCGTGGTGGTCGACGAGGAAGTCGTGGGCGACCCGGTCCAGCGTGTCGGTGCTGACCCCGGGGACGACGTGCCTGCCGACCTCCTGGAGCGCCTGAGCGGCGATCCGGCCGGCGACGCGCATGCGCTCGATCGTGTCGGCGTCCTGGACGTCGCTGCCGGTCCAGCGGGCCGGCGCCTTGCGGCCGACGTACTCGGGGCGCGGGATCGACGCGGGCACGTCCCGCCACGGGGTCTGTGTGCCGGGGGTCAGCGGGGCGCGGGTGATGGTCGCCATGCCTTGGAGCCTACGACGGCGGGGCGGGACACCGCCCGGGCGGTCCGGCCGCCCGGCACGGTGAGACCCACGGGTCAGAACAGCACCGACGCGAACGTCCCCACCTGCCGGAACCCGCACCGCGCGTACACCTCGAGCGCCGCGGTGTTGAAGTCGTTGACGTACAGGCTGACCGCGGGGGCCACCGTGCGCAGCGCGTCGGCGATCACGGCGGACATCCCCGCGGTGCCGAGCCCCTCCCCCCGCCGGTCCGGCGCCACCCACACACCCTGCAGCTGGCAGGCCGCCGGGATGATCGCGGCGAGCTCGGCCTTGAACACCACCCGGCCGTCCTCGACCTGCACGTACGACCGCCGCTGGCGTACCGACTCGGCGACCCGGGCGCGGTAGAACGACCCGCCGTCCCGGCCGACCGGGGACACCCCGATCTCCTCGGTGTACATCGCGATGCAGGCCGGGACGAGCGCGGCCAGGTCGTCCTCGGTGGCCCGCCGGACCGCGGGCGACGGTGGCACCCGGGGCACCGTGGTGGTCATCAGCAGCGGCTGGCGGGCGCGGATGTCCCGCGCGCGACCCCAGTCCGGTTCGAGCAGCGACCACAGCGGCAGCACGGCGTCGGCCGGCCCCACCAGCGAGGAGCAGACCCGGCCCTGGGCGCGGGCCCGCTGCGCGAACGCCGGCAGGGAATCCGGCGTCGCGGCGATCGGGACGAGGTTCGCCCCGGAGTAGCACAGCGACCGCAGCCGACCGCCGCTCGCGTGCCCCCACACCTGACCGCCGAGCCGCCACTCGGACAGGCCCGCGACCGCGATCCGCGACGCGACCCAGGCCCCGGCCACCGGCTCACCGTCGAGGACCCGCCGCACCTCGGGCAGGTCCGCGTCGGAGAGCAGGCGCGCGCTGGAGCGGGTGAGCACCGGCCTCAGTGCACCTCGACCGTCGCGCCGAGCCCGCGCAGCTCCTCGGGCAGCTCGGCGCCCATCTCCTCGGCGAGCCGGAGCGCCTCGGCGATCAGGGTCTCGACGATCTGCGACTCGGGGACGGTCTTGATGATCTCGCCCTTGACGAAGATCTGCCCCTTGCCGTTGCCGCTCGCGACGCCGAGGTCGGCCTCACGGGCCTCCCCGGGGCCGTTGACGACGCAGCCCATGACCGCCACGCGCAGCGGCACCGGCAGGCCCTCCAGGCCGGCCGAGACCTCCTCGGCGAGCGTGTACACGTCGACCTGTGCGCGGCCGCAGGACGGGCAGGACACGATCTCCAGCCCGCGCTCGCGGAGCCCGAGCGACTCCAGGATCTGGTTGCCGACCTTGACCTCCTCGACCGGAGGCGCGGACAGCGAGACGCGGATCGTGTCGCCGATGCCCTCGGCGAGCAGCGCACCGAAGGCCACCGACGACTTGATCGTGCCCTGGAACGCCGGCCCCGCCTCGGTCACGCCGAGGTGCAGCGGGTAGTCACACTGCTGCGCGAGCTGCCGGTACGCGTTGATCATCACGACCGGGTCGTTGTGCTTCACCGAGATCTTGATGTCGCGGAACCCGTGCTCCTCGAACAGCGAGCACTCCCACAGCGCCGACTCGACCAGTGCCTCGGCGGTGGGGCGGCCGTACTTCTCCAGGAGCCGCTTGTCGAGCGAACCGGCGTTGACGCCGATCCGGATCGGCACCCCGGCGCCCGCGGCCGCCCTGGCGATCTCCTTGACCTTGTCGTCGAACTGCTTGATGTTGCCCGGGTTCACCCGCACCGCCGCGCAGCCGGCGTCGATCGCGGCGAACACGTACTTCGGCTGGAAGTGGATGTCGGCGATCACCGGGATCTGCGACTTCCGGGCGATGATCGGCAGCGCCGCCGCATCGTCCGCGGTCGGCACCGCGACCCGGACGATCTGGCAGCCGGACGCGGTGAGCTCGGCGATCTGCTGCAGCGTCGCGTTGATGTCGGTGGTCGGCGTCGTCGTCATCGACTGCACCGACACGGGGGCGTCGCCCCCCACCAGCACCCCGCCGACATCGATCTGCCGGCTCTTGCGACGGGCGGACAGGATCGGCGCTGGCGGCTTCGGCAGGCCGAGGTTCACGGCGGTCACGGGCGGTCCTTCACTGGAAGAGCCTCACGGGGTTGACGACGTCCGTCGCGATCGTGAGGACACTGATCACGCCGAACACGAGCACCACGGCGTACGTCAGGGGCATGAGCTTGTTGTAGTCCACACTGCCGGGGTCGGGGCGGCCGAGCCGGGCGGCGATGAACGACCGCACCCGTTCGAACCACACCACGGCGATGTGCCCGCCGTCGAGTGGCAGGAGCGGGAAGAGGTTGAAGATCCCGATGAAGATGTTCAGGCTCGCCAGGATCGACAGCAGCAGCGCCGCGCCCTGGAAGCCCTGCCGGTCGACGATCTCGCCGCCGATCCGGCTCGCCCCGACGACGCTGATCGGGGTCTCCGGGTCGCGCTCGCCCCCGGTGAGGGCGGTGATCAGCTTCGGGACCTTCTCCGGGAACTTGCCGAGCGCGGTGAACGTGCCGCGGAAGATCGTCCCGGTCGCCGACGTGGCCTCGCCCAGGCCCTCGATCGGGCCGTACCGCACCATCTCGACCGGGAGGTCCGGGCCGATGCCGATGGCGGAGACCTTCTCGGTGGTCGTCGAGTCCGCGGGGGCGTCGAGCGGGATCCGCTGCACGGGGGTGAGGGCCACGGTCGCGGTGCGGGTCTGACCGCCGCGGACGTAGGTGACCTCGGCGGGGCCCGCCGGCGTCTGCCGGACGACCCGCATGAAGCTGTCCACGTTCGGCGTGGGCGTCCCGCCGATCGAGGTGATCCGGTCCCCGGCCCGCAGCCCCGCGGCCTTCGCCGGGCCGGCGACGCTCCCGGCGCCGCACCGGCCGTCCTTCTCCGGCCGGGGCGCGGTCGTGGTGGCGGGAACACAGGCCGAGACGGTGCCGACGACGGCCGGCACCTCCGCGGCCGGCTTCTGCTGCGCCACGCCGAAACCGACGAGCGCGACCCACAGGAGGAGGAAACCGAGCACGAAGTGGGTCAGCGAGCCGGCGGAGAGCACGATCGTGCGCTTCCACACCTTCTGCCGCCAGAACGCGCGGGGCTGGTCCGCCTCCGCGACGTCGTCCTCCGCCGGGGTCATCCCGACGATCTTGACGAAGCCGCCGGCGGGGATCGCCTTGATGCCGTACTCGGTCTCGCCTCGGCGGAACGACCACAGCGTCGGACCGAAGCCCACGAAGTAGCGGGTCACCTTCATCCCGAAGGCCTTCGCGGTGTACATGTGCCCCGCCTCGTGCAGGCACACCGACACCAGGATGCCGACGGCGAAGAGGATGACCCCCAGCGCGTACGCCATGCTCAGTTTCCCGACCCTTCCGCGGCCACGGCGGCCGCCTCGCGCGCCCGGCGGCGCGCCCACTGCTCGGCGGCGAGGACCTCGTCCACGCCGGTTGGCTCCCCGTCGCGCGGGGCGTCGGCCAGGACGGCCGCCACGGTGTCCACGATGCCTCCGAAGGGCAAGGTGCCGGCGAGGAAGGCCGCGACACACTCCTCGTTCGCGGCGTTGAACACCGCCGGATGGGTGCCGCCGGTCACCCCGGCCTCCCGGGCGAGCCGGACGGCGGGGAACACGTCCTCGTCGAGCGGCGCGAACTCCCAGGTGTGCGCGGTGGTCCAGTCCATCGGCGGCGCCGCGTCGGGGACCCGGTCGGGCCAGCCGAGCGCGAGCGCGATCGGCAGTCGCATGTCCGGCGGGCTGACCTGCGCGAGCGTGGAGCCGTCGGTGAACTCGACCATCGAATGGACGATCGACTGCGGGTGTACGACGACGTCGATCGCGTCGTACGGCGTGCCGAACAGCTCGTGCGCCTCGATGACCTCGAGCGCCTTGTTCATCAGCGTCGCCGAGTTGACGGTGACCACCGGGCCCATGTCCCATGTCGGGTGGTTCAGCGCCTCCGCCGGGGTGATCCCGGACAGGTCGGTACGGCCCCGGAACGGTCCACCCGACGCGGTCAGGACGAGCCGCCGCACTTCCGCGGCCCGGCCGCCGCGCAGGCACTGGGCGAGCGCCGAGTGCTCGGAGTCCACCGGTACGAGCTGGCCCGGCTTCGCGATCGCGCGGACCAGCGCGCCCCCGGCGACCAGCGACTCCTTGTTCGCGAGGGCGAGCGTCCGGCCGGCGCGCAGGGCGGCCAGGGTGGGCGCGAGCCCGATCGACCCGGTCATGCCGTTGAGCACCAGCGCGTCCGGCGCCTCGGTCGGCCACGCGGCGAGCTCGGCGGCGGCGTCCGGGCCGGCGAGGATCTTCGGCACCGGGAACTCCCCCGCGCTGTACCCGTGGGCCTGGGCGGCGGCGTAGAACGCCAGGACGAGATCCTGCGCGGCACTCGCGCGGGCCACCGCCACGACCTCGACGCCGAACTCGAGCGCCTGCCTCGCGAGCAGGCCGACGCTCGCACCGCCCGCGGCGAGGCCGACCACCCGGAACGAGCCCGGGTTGCGCCGGATCACGTCGAGAGCCTGGGTCCCGATCGAGCCGGTCGACCCGAGCAGCACCACCTCGCGCGACGTCATGTCTCCATTCTCCGTCATCCGGGAAGTTACCGGGGCCGCGGGGATGATTAGCTTGTTAACACCGTTCACATCCAGGGGGGTTCGTGGCCACGACCCGGCGGGAGCGCCTGCGCGCCGAGACCGCCGCCGAGATCAAGGCGGTCGCCCGGCGGCACCTCGTCGCGGGTGGGCCGCAGGCCGTGTCGCTGCGGGCGATCGCGCGGGACGTGGGCATGACCGCGCCGGGGCTGTACCGGTACTTCCCGAGCCTGGACGAGCTGGTGAACGCGCTGGCCGACGACCTGTACGACGAGCTCGCCGCCGCGCTCGCCCGGGCCGGCGCGCCCCTCCCGGCAGCGGAGGCCGGCGCCCGGGCGCTGGCGGTCTGCCGGGCGTTCCGCGCGTGGTCGGTGGCCCACCCGGCGGAGTTCGGGCTGCTGCTCGGCCCTGCGGACACCGAGGAGCGGCTCGCCCGCGCGGCGCGCCGGTTCGAGGGGATCTTCGCGACGCTGTCGACGGACCTGTGGCGGCAGTACCGCTTCCCGGCGCCCGTCGAGGTCGATCCCGCCCTGGCCGCCCAGCTCGACGCGTGGCGACAGCGCGCCGGCAGCGCGGTCCCGACGCCGGCCCTGCGGGTCCTCCTCGGCTACTGGGTGCGGCTGTACGGCCTGGTCTCGCTGGAGGTGGCCGGGCACCTGCGGGCCGTGCTCGGTGACGCCGAACCGCTGTTCGAGGAGACCCTGCGGGAGTTCGCCGAGGCGCTCGGGCTGGGTGCTGCCTACCGGCGCCCGGCACCTGAACGGGCGACCTGATCGACCGGAACACTGCGGACCGCCCGTCACCACCCGTACATTCCGTAGATACGCTTCGTGAACATGCAATGAAGGGGTGCCATGGCAGCGTCGCCGCACACCGTCATTCGGGACTCCCCCGAGCTGGCTGTCCTGCCCTCGGTGGACGACGTCCGAGACGCCCTCGCCGGCTACGCGCCGGACATCGCGGTCCAGCCCATCCTCGACCTCACCCGCTCGGCGGTCACGAGCTACGAGGCGCTCAGCCGGTTCCCCTCCCCGGCCGGGGACTCGCCGCAGGCGTGGTTCGCCGCCGCGCACTCGGGCGGGCTGGGGGCCGCGCTGGAGTCCAGGGCGATCGCGCTGGCGCTGGAGCTCGGCAAGCAGCGCCCCGCCGGCACCGTGCTGTCGGTCAACGTCAGCCCGTCGGTGCTCACCACGGCGGAGTTCCGCGCCGTGCTGCCGCCCGACCTGACCGGCCTGCAGTTCGAGGTCACCGAGAACGAGCTGGTCCCCGACCACGCCGCGATGGCGGAGATGCTGACGCGGCTGCGGCGCCGGGGCGCGCGGATCGCCATCGACGATGTCGGTGAGGGTTACGCGGGCCTCCAGCGCGTCATGGAGATCCGCCCCGACGTGCTCAAGCTGGACCGCGCGCTGGTCACGAACGTGCACCGGGAGGGAGCGAAGGCCGCGCTCATCGAGGCGTTCGTCCGGTACGCCGCCCGCACCGGGGCGCTGGTCTGCGCGGAGGGCGTGGAGCACCCCGAGGAACTGTCGAGGCTCGCCGATCTGGACGTGGCACAGGCACAGGGTTTCCTGATCGGGCGGCCGGCACGGACGTACCAGCCGTCGAGCGACGAGGCGCTGGCGATGTGCCGCACCGCGTTCGCCGGGGTCCTCCACGGCGACACCGGCTGGACCGGCGAGCACCAGCACCTCGAGCCGGTGCTCGCGGGCCTGGCCGACGCGACCGATCTGCTCAGCCTCAACCGCGGGCTCGCCGACGTGGCGAAGCTGCTCCGCGCCGACGTGGCCGCGGCCGTGTTCCTCACCGCGGACGGCACGTCGCTGCGCGGGCTGTACGCGGGCAGCGACCAGGTGGCCGAAGAGCAGTTCTTCATCGAGGACTACCCGGTCGTCCGGCGGGTGCTGGGGCAGGGCGAGGTGGCCCTGGTCCGGACCGCCGACGCCGCTGCCGCGCCCGACGAGGCCGTCGTACTGGCGGACCTCGGCTTCCGGGCCGTGCTGATGGTCCCGCTCCGGGCGGCCGGGCATCCGGTGGGCATGCTGGAGATCTTCCGGACCGACGACGAGCCGTGGACCCGCGCGCAGATCGGGATCGCCCGGAACGTGGCGGCCGTGCTGGGGCCGACCGCGGCGGCGCTGCGCCCGCCCGGCCTGTAACCCCGCCTACTCCGCGTTGATCATGGGGTTCTTGCCCGACACGCCGGCGTGTCGTGGCAACAACCCCATGATCAACGCCGGGGTCGCCGCCGGGGTTGCCGCGACCGGCGTTGGCGCGATCAGCAGCCGGGCGTGCTCGGCGGCCATCGGCATCCCCAGTCCGAACCCCTGCCCGATCTCGTAGCCGAGCTGGGCGAGCACCCGGCGCTGGGCGTCGGTCTCGATGCCCTCGGCGATGATCGTGGGCAACCCGAGCGTCTGACCCAGGTCCCGGATGGTCCGGACCAGCCCGGTCTCGGCGTCCGTCTCGCCCAGCCCCTCGACGAACTCCCTGGCCACCTTCAGCCCGTCGACCGGGAGCTGGCGGAGGTAGGACAGCGACGAGTACCCGGTGCCGAAGTCGTCGATGTACACCGACACCCCCAGCTCCCGCAGCGCCTGGAGCCGCTGCACGGTGGCGTCGTCGGGCAGCAGCACGCTCTCGGTGATCTCCAGGACACACATCTCCGGTGGCACCCCGCTGTCCTCCAGCGCGGACCGCACGTCGTCGACGATGCCCGGGTACGCCATCTGCCGGCCGCTCACGTTCACCGACATCGACAACCCGTACCAGCCCGGGTCGTCGCGCCAGGTGGCGAGCGTGCGCAGCGCCTCCTGGAGCACCCAGCGGCCGAGCGGGACGATCAGCCCGGCCTCCTCGGCGAGCGAGATGAAGTGCCCGGGGTCGAGCAGGCCCCGGTCCGGGTGCCGCCAGCGCACCAGCGCCTCGAACCCGGTCACCGTGTCGTCGGACAGCCGGACGAACGGCTGGAACTGCAGCACCAGCTCGTCCCCGTCGATGGCCCGCCGCAGCTCACCGGTCAGGGTCAGCCGGTCGACCGCCCGCTGGTGCATCCGGGGTTCGAAGACGGCGTACTGCCGCTTCCCGGCGTTCTTCGCGACGTACAGCGCCAGGTCGGCGTTGCTCATCAGCGTCGCCGCGGCACCGGGTCCCGCGTCCGACATGGCGATGCCGATGCTCGCCGCGGGGGTGATCTCGGCGCCGTGCAGGACGAGCGGACGGGCCAGCGCGTCGAGGATGCGCTGGGCGACCGCGCACGCCTCCTCGACGGCGACCGGACCCCGGAGCAGCACGGCGAACTCGTCGCCGCCCAGCCGCGCCGCGGTGTCGCCGGGACGCAGGCTCTCCTGGATGCGCGCGGTGACGACCCGCAGCAGTTCGTCCCCGGCGGGGTGCCCCAGCCCGTCGTTCACCGTCTTGAAGTCGTCGAGGTCGCAGAACAGCACCGCGAACGTCGCGGCGTCCGGCCCGGTCAGGGACTGCTCCAGCCGATCCCGGAACAGGGCCCGGTTGGCGAGCCCGGTCAGCGAGTCGTGGAATGCCTGGTGCGCGAGCTCCCGCTCCAGCTCCCGGCGGTCGGTCACGTCGTGGCAGGTCAGCACCCAGCCCGGGTCGTCCTCACCGGAGACCGGAGCGGCGACCACCTCGACGCAGCGCTGGGTGCCGTCCGCGGCCCGGAAGTGCAGCTCCGAGGAGCGCGGCACCTCGCGCGTCGACGACTGGGTGAGCCCGGTGAGGGCGAGCCGGTCCGGCGCGTCGATCAGGTCGAGGACGTCGCGCCCGAGCAGGTCCTCCGGCGCGTGCCCGAGCAGCCGGCGCACCGCCGGGGTGGCGTGCCGGATCTGGAACTCCGGCCCGATCAGCATGATCACGTCGGTGGAGTCGGCGAGCATGCGCCGGAGCAGGTCGAGGCTGCGCCGCTCCACCAGGCTGCGGCCGAGCGCGATCCGGTCGTGCGCGAGCGCGGCCGCGGCGCTGAACGTGCGCACCGTCGTCACGGCCCGCTCCGACGGCGCCTCGGCCGTCGCGACGACCGCGAGCTCGCGGGGTCCCTCGGTGGTGCCGATCGGGACGACCGTGAGCCGGGTGCCGATCGGGACGCCGAGGACGGCCGCGATCCGCGGCCCGCAGCCCTGGACCCGCAGATGCGACGGGCCGCCGGTGTACAGGTCCGCCACCGGACCGAGCGGGCCCGGCGGGTCACCGGTACCGCTCGCGGCCAGCACCGACACGTCCGCCCCGTCGATCCGGAAGAGCCACGCGACCGCATCGGCGCGGGACGGTCGCAGCAGCCCGCGGAGCGTGCGGAGCGTCGCCATCCGGAGGCTGTCCACGTCGGCCACGGCCGCGAGCGCGGCGGTGCCCTCCCGCAGGGTGCGCTCCCGGCGCACGGTGGCCTCCAGGGCGCTGACCAGCCCGTTCATCCGGTAGATGGCGAGGACGAACAGCATCGCCGAGCCGGACGCGAGCACCACGGCCTCCAGCCCGTGTCCCTCCAGTCCGCGGACGAGCATGACCGTGGGGGCGGACAGGCACGCGAACGCCAGCAGGACGCCGTAGCGGAGCGGGGTCAGGGCGGTGTACTCCGACGGCTCCCGCTGGGGCGTCGCCGCGGAGCGGTGGCTCGCCGCCGCCGCGACGAGCAGCGAGAACGACACCCAGCCCGCCGTGCCGGCCCACGGCGGCACGGCGGCGAAGCCACCGAGCCCGGCGGCGAACCCGATGTCCCCGACGAACAGCCCGAGCAGCGCGAGGCCGAACAGCCGCAGCGCCGCCGTGGCGCCCGACCCGACGGCGAACCACAGCCGCAGGCCCAGCCCGAGCAGCAGCACGTCCCCGAGCGGGTACAGCGAGTACAGCAGCTGGATCGACGCCGGCCCGGAGTTCCGGCTGATCGACGGTTCGATGAGCAGCGCCCACAGCACCAGCGCGACCGCGACGACGACCACCAGCGAGTCCACCAGGGAGGACACGTCGCGCCGGGCGGACGGCCGCCGGGACAGGGTGAGGACGGCTCGGACGAGCAGGGGGTAGACGCCGAGACGGAGCAGGGTCCCGGCGGTGGCCGTGTCGGCGACACCCGCCGCGGCGAGGGCGCCGAGGACGTCGCCGGCGGCGGACACGACGACCGCGGCGGCGAGGTACGGCCAGATCGGCCGGACACCCGGGTCGGCGTGCCGCCACGTCACCACCCCGGCGGTCAGCGCGACCACGGCGGCGAGCACGCTGCCCGCGGCGGACACCGGTATGCCGGTCGGCAGCACGGCGAGGAGGGCACCGACGCCGCCGACGGCCAGCAGGACGGCCCGGTGGCGCGGCCGGAACGGCACGGGCGGGACCGCCGGGCGAGCGGCCCGGGCGGCGCGGGACACCCGGGCGGCGCGCAGCGCGTGCACGGTCCGGACCGCCTGGACCGACGAGCCCCGCGGGGCGTTCCCTGCCATCGATCCTCCCGGTGGGCGCCCGGTCGGCGGCGTCCCCTGGCATATCGGCACCGGGCGGCGGGCGCTGACTGGGCCAGCCGGGCGAGCGGAACCGGCGGAACGGGACGCCCGGGTTGGCGCGGGGCGGTCCGGACATGCTGGACTGGCCGGCGACCCCGTCCCCCCGCTCGAGGAGACCCCCAGTGCCGGTGCCCGCCGATCTCGACCTGCTGGGTCTCGATGCCGCGCTGTCCCCCACCGACCGCGAGATCCGGGACGCGGTACGACGGTTCGCCACCGCGCGCGTCCTGCCGCACGTCGCCGAGTGGTTCGAGGCCGGGACGCTGCCCCGGGACCTCGCGCCGGAGCTCGGGAAGCTCGGCGTGTTCGGCATGCACCTCGAGGGCTACGGGTGCCCCGGCGCGTCCGCGCTCCAGTACGGCCTCGCCTGCCTGGAGCTCGAGGCCGTCGACTCCGGCCTGCGGAGCCTGGTCAGCGTGCAGGGGTCGCTGGCGATGTACGCGATCCACGCGTACGGGAGCGAGGAGCAGAAGCAGGAGTGGCTCCCCCGGATGGCGGCCGGCGAGGCGATCGGCTGCTTCGGGCTCACCGAGCCGGACTCGGGCTCCGACCCGGGCTCGATGCGGACCCGCGCCCGCCGGGACGGCGCCGACTGGGTACTCGACGGCACGAAGATGTGGATCACCAACGGCGGCTTCGCCGATGTCGCGGTGGTGTGGGCGCGCGCCGAGGAGGGCGTCCGGGGCTTCGTCGTCCCGCGCGGCACGCCCGGCTTCACGACCCGGAACATCGAGCGAAAGCTGTCGCTCCGCGCCTCGGTGACCAGCGAGCTGATCCTCGACGGCGTGCGGCTTCCCGCGGACGCGATGCTGCCGGGCGCGCGCGGCCTCGCCGGTCCGCTCGGCTGTCTGTCCGAGGCGCGGTACGGCATCGTCTGGGGCGCGCTCGGCGCGGCCCGGACCTGCTGGGAGGCCGCCCGGGACCACTCGCTGACCCGCGAGCAGTTCGGCAGGCCGATCGCTGCGTTCCAGCTCACCCAGGCCAAGCTCGTGGACGGCGCGGTGGAGTGGAACAAGGGCGCGCTGCTCGCCCTGCACCTCGCCGGGCTGAAGGACGCCGGGAAGCTCACGCCGGAGCAGATCAGCCTCGGCAAGCTGAACAACGTCCGCGAGGCGCTGGAAATCTGCCGGACGGCCCGCACGATCCTCGGCGCCAGCGGCATCACGCTCGACTACCCGGTGCTCCGGCACATGAACAACCTCGAGTCGGTGCTCACCTACGAGGGCACCAGCGAGGTCCACACGCTGGTGCTCGGGCAGGCGCTGACCGGGCACGCCGCGTTCCGCTGACCGACCCGTTCGCCGAGCGGCCGCCGGTCCAGGAGACCGGGGCAGGCGGGACGCGCACCGTCCGGACGTCCCGCGCCGTCAGCGGCCCGGCACCCGCGCCCCCGCCCGGCACCCGGCCGCGGTCGGCGAGCCGGGCCCGGGCGAACACCGGTAGGTCGGGCTGCGCCCCTCCTGGCCCATCGCCGGCTACCGCGTCCGGCGACCGCGTACCAGGCCGAGCAGCAGCAGCCCGCCGAACAGCAGCGCGAGGACGATCACCAGCACCTTGACCATGGATCGCACCCTACGGCGCCGCCCGCGGCGGCACATGCCAGACTGTCCCCGAAGCCAGCGAGCAGGAGGAGACGGACGTGGCCGGCGGAACCGAAGACATCGTGACCTCGCCCGATCAGCACAAGCCCGGGCCCAAGAAGGCCGCCTACATCGGCGCGTTCGCCTCGGTCGTGATCCTGCTGCTGATGCTGCTGGGCAACCACCACGGCCGGATCGAGGACCTCTGGCTGGTCGTCGTCGCCGCGCTGCTGCTCGTCGTCCTGCTCGCCGACTGGGCGCTGCGGAAGAACGGCATCAAGCGCAGCGAGTGAGCTGCCGGGCCGCCTCGGCCCGATCCCGCGTACACGCAAGGCCGGGCCGCCTCGGGCAGCCCGGCCTTTCGTGTACGCGGGGGTCAGCGGCCGTGCCGCGTGATGATCTCCCGGACCTCGCGCAGCGCGACATCCACCTCGTCCTCGAAGTAGCCGCCCTGAACCAGGCCGAACTGCGATCCGTCCAGGTCACCGGCATCGATCGGGCCGCTGGACCGGCCGGTGACGACCGCCGCGATGCCGTCGAACAGGCGGTCGACCTCGTGCGCGTCGTACCCGGAGCCGAACCGGCGGGGCTTGAACACCGACCGCAGTTCCTCGATCCGCCGGGCGTCCGCCGGGGTGAAGGGCGAACCCGGGCCGTACTGCGGCATCTCCATCGTCATGTGGCTCTTGCCGTGCCGCCCCGCCCACGAGTCGGCGTCGTCGAACGCGGGCATGCCGTTCGGGCTCGCCACGGGTACCGGCGCGGGCGGCGGAACCGGCATCGGCTCCTCCTCGTCGGCGATCGAGGAGCGGCCGTCGTATGTCGTCCCACTCGGCTGCGGATTGCGCCGGACGGGCCGGTCGTCGAAGTCCTCCCGGACGCGGCCGCGGCTCCGCGGCTCGTCGCGGATGGCCGGCACGACCTGGGTCGGCCGGTCCTCGTCGGCGCCGCCGCCCTCGGCGAGGTCCTCCAGCTGCCGCTCGACGCGGTCGAGGTGCTTGTCGACCTGCCACTCGTCGTACCCGCCGAAGCGCACCCGGAACACGACCTCGCGGACGTCCTCCGGTGTCACGGCACCGCCCCGCGCCCGGCCGGCGATGGTGTCCTCGACGCGCTCGAGGAACTCCTCCACCTCGTCGACCTTGTAGCCCCGCTTGAGGGCACGTCGGCGGAACCGGTCGCCCGGACCTGCACCCGGCGCTGTCATTGCCTACACCTCCGCTGCGGCGAGCTGACCGCACGCCCCGTCGATCTCCCGGCCACGCGTGTCGCGCACCGTCGTGGCCACGCCGGCGGCGCGCAGCCGTCGCACGAACTCACGCTCGACCGGCTTCGGGCTGGCGTCCCATTCGCTGCCCGGTGTCGGGTTCAGGGGGATCAGGTTCACGTGCACCAGCCGACCGGCGAGCAGCTTCCCGAGGAGATCGGCGCGCCACGGCTGGTCGTTCACGTCCCTGATCATTGCGTATTCGATCGACACGCGTCGCCCGGTACGTCCCGCGTACGTCCACGCGGCGTCGAGCACCTCGTCGACCTTCCAGCGGTTGTTCACCGGGATCAGCGAGTCGCGGAGCTCGTCGTCGGGGGCGTGCAGGCTGACGGCCAGCCGCACCGACAGGTCCTCGTCCGCGAGCCGGAGGATCGCCGGCGCCAGGCCCACCGTGGACACGGTGATGTTCCGCTGGCTCATCCCGAGCCCGTCCGGGTCGGGGTCGGTGAGGCGCCGGACGGCGGCCACCACGCGGTTGTAGTTCGCCAGCGGCTCGCCCATGCCCATGAAGACCACGTTCGAGATCCGGCCGGGCCCACCGGGCACCTCGCCGCGCGCCATCGCCCGGGCGCCGGCCACGACCTGCTCGACGATCTCCCCGGTGGACAGGTTGCGGGTCAGCCCCGCCTGCCCCGTCGCACAGAACGGGCAGGCCATCCCGCAGCCGGCCTGGCTCGACACGCACATCGTCACCCGGTCGGGATACCGCATCAGGACGCTCTCGACGAGCGTGCCGTCGAAGCCCCGCCAGAGCGTCTTGCGAGTCGTCCCACCGTCGCACTCGATGTGCCGGACCGGCGTGAGGAGCGTCGGCAGCATGGCCTCCACGAGCGGCCCGCGCCGGGCGGTCGGCACGTCGGTCATCGCGGCGGGATCGTCGGCGAGACGGCCGAAGTAGTGGTGCGAGAGCTGGCCGGCCCGGAAGGGCTTCTCACCCAGGTCCGCGACCGCGGCACGGCGCTCGGCGGGGTCGAGATCGGCCAGGTGGCGCGGCGGCTTCGCCCGACGCGGTGCGTCGAAGACGAGGGGAAGCGTGGTCATGGTCCACCCAGTGTCCCACGCCACCGCCGGTACGGAGGAAGTCTCCCCCTCCGCCGTACAGTGCCGGCGTGACGTACCTCTCCGGCGCCGCGGACCCGGGCCTGCTCGACCGGGTCCACGAGTTCGAGCGGACGGTGCTCTGTGACCGGATCACCGACGTGGTCCCGCTGCGGGGCGGGGTGGGGGTCCGGCACCGCGATCTGCCCGTCGCCTACGACCACAACCACCTGCGGTACGACGCCCCGCCGACCGCCGCGGAGGTGCTCGCCGACGCCGACGCGGTGCTCGGTGGGGCGGGCCTCGCCCACCGGTCCGTGGTCGTGGCCGACGACCCGGCCGGGGAGCGGCTGATCGACGCGCTGGTGGCGGCGGGCTACACGCACAGCGCCCAGCTGGCCATGGTGGCCACCGGGCCGGCCGAGCGGGGCGCCCGCTCCGCCGACGTCGCGACGCTCGACCTCGCCACCCGCGTCGCCGCCGCCCGCGCCGACTGGCGCCGCGAACGGCCGGGCTGGCCCGACGACACCGTGGACGTGCTGTCCCGGCAGGCCACCACCCTGCCGGGAGCGGCGGCGGTCACGTTCCTCGGCCGGTGGTCGGGGGGCGCGGTGGTGGCCCGGGCCGACGTGATCGTCCGCGACGGCGTGGGCCAGGTGGAGGAGGTGGTCACCCACCCGGACCACCGCGGCCGCGGGTACGCCTCGGCCCTGGTGCTCGCCGGGGTGGGCCTCGCCCGGGCCGCGGGCGCGGAGGTCGTGTTCCTGCGCGCGGAGGAGGGCGACTGGCCTCAGCACCTGTACCGGCGGCTGGGGTTCACCGATCTGGGCCGGGCCCACACGTTCCTCCGGGAACCGCGGGTGGCTCAGGCCGGCGGGGCGAACGCGGTCAGCAGCAGGTAGGACACCGGCGCCGCGAGGAGCAGCGAGTCCAGCCGGTCCATCAGGCCACCGTGGCCCGGCAGCAGCGTGCCCATGTCCTTGATGTTCAGGTCGCGCTTGAGCATCGACTCGGCCAGGTCGCCCAGGGTGGCCGCGACGGCGATCGCGACGCCGTACAGCACGCCCTGCCACCACTGCGCGTCGAAGCCGAGGACGAGGAAGCACACGCCGCCGAGCGCACACGCCAGGAGCGAGCCGCCGAAGCCCTCCCAGGACTTCTTCGGGCTCACCGTGGGCGCCATCGGGTGCCGGCCGAACAGCACGCCTGCCGCGTACCCGCCCACGTCGCTGCAGACCACGGTCGCGATGAACGCCACGACCCGCAGCGCGCCGTCGTCCGGCGGGACCACCAGCAGGACGCAGAACCCGGCGAGGAACGGGACGTACACCGCGATCAGCGCGCCCGCCGTCACGTCCCGCTGGTAGCCGACCGGGCCGTCGGCGAGCCGCCACACCGGCAGGGCGACGATCGTGAGGAGCAGCCCGACGAGGAGCGCCTCGGGGCCGGCGAACCAGGCCAGGCCCAGCATGCCGACGCCACCGACCAGCACCGGGACCAGCGGAGGGCGGGCCTCGACCCGCTGCACCGCCCGGACCATCTCGTGGATGCCGATGCAGACGGCGGCGACCAGCACGGCGAGGAAGGCCGGCCGGTAGGTGAACAGCGGGACGAGGACGAGGGCGCCCAGCCCCGCCCCGACACCGACGGCCATCGGGAGGTTGCGGCCGGCCCGGCCGGGGGGCTCGGGGGCCGCCTCGACGGTGGCCGCGGGGACGCCGACCGGCGGTGCCGGGACGGGCGGGGCCTTCGGGACGACCGGGGGTGCGCCGACCGGGGACGCCGCGACCGGCCGGGTCCCGGGAACGCGACCGTTGGGCGTACCGCCGAGCACGACCTCGGGCAGGACCAGATCCGCCTCGGGGACCGGTTCGGCCGCGGGGGTGGCATCGGGGGCGGGCACGGCGGAGACCGGCGGGGCCGTGCCGCCGTCGGCGGAGCCGAACAGACCGCGTCTCGGTGCCGAATGTCGCCCCATCAGAACTCGAGGAGCTCGGCTTCCTTGTGCTTCATCAGCTCGTCGACCTGCGCCACGTACCGGGCGGTGACCGACTCGAGCTCCTTCTCCGCCCGCGCGACGTCGTCCTCCCCGGCCTCACCGTCCTTGCCGATGCGGTCCAGCTGGTCCTTCGCCTTGCGCCGGATGTTCCGGATCGAGACCTTCGCCTCCTCGCCCTTGCGGTGCGTCACCTTCACGAGGTCGCGGCGGCGCTCCTCGGTGAGCTGCGGGAACACGACCCGGATGAGCGAGCCGTCGTTGCCCGGGTTGACGCCGAGGTCCGAGTCCCGGATGGCCTTCTCCAGCGCGTTGATCTGCGTCGCGTCGTACGGCTTGATGACCGCCATCCGCGCCTCGGGCACGGAGATGGATGCGAGCTGCGGCAGCGGGGTCATCGCGCCGTAGTACTCGACGAAGATCTTGTTGAACATCGACGGTGCCGCGCGACCGGTCCGGACCGAGCCGAACTCTTCCTTGGCGTTGTCGACCGCCTTGTCCATCTTCTCTTCGGCTTCGAGGAGCGCCTCGTCGATCACTGCAGTCGCCTCCTGGACGTCACGGATCTTCGGTGGTGCGGGGGACACGCTACGTCAGGCGGGGCGGGGAGCGGGTACTCCCCCGGCCGTGACGAGCGTTCCGATCCGCTCGCCCGCGACGGCGCGGGCGATGTTGCCGTCGACCAGGAGGTCGAAGACGACCAGCGGGAGGGCATTGTCCATGCACAGGCTGATGGCGGTCGCGTCCGCCACCTTGAGCCCACGGGCCAGCACCTCGGAGAACTCGATCGTGTCGAACTTGACCGCCGTCGGCACGAGCCGCGGGTCGGCGTCGTACACGCCGTCGACCGAGGTCGCCTTCAGGACCACCTCGGCGCCGATCTCCAGCGCGCGCTGCGCCGCCACGGTGTCGGTCGTGAAGTACGGCATGCCGGCCCCGGCGCCGAAGATCACGACCCGCCCCTTCTCCAGGTGGCGGATCGCGCGGCGCGGGATGTACGGCTCGGCGACCTGGCCCATCGTGATCGCCGTCTGCACCCGGGTGTCGATGCCCTCCTTCTCCAGGAAGTCCTGGAGGGCGAGGCAGTTCATCACCGTGCCCAGCATGCCCATGTAGTCGCCGCGGGCGCGGTCGATACCGCGCTGCTTGAGCTCGGCGCCGCGGAAGAAGTTGCCGCCGCCGACGACGATCGCCACCTCCACGCCCTGACGGACCACGTCCGCGATCTGGCGCGCGATCGTCTGCACGACATCGGGGTCGACGCCGACGCTGCCGCCGCCGAAGACCTCGCCGGAGAGCTTCAACAGGACGCGGCGCCAGCCCCGGTCACCGCCGACGGCGAGTTCCAGTCCGGCCGCGGCGTCGGGGATGGTCGAGCTCAACGGTGTCGCCTCCTGGGTGTGGCCGAACCGGGAGCGACGGTGGTCGTCCGCAGGTTCGGCAGCAGACGACGGGGAGGCCGCCGTGGCGTCGTGCGTCATCGGCGGCCTCCTCGTCGGGTCGTACAGGTTCCTGTGGTGGATCCTGCCCTACGCCTCGCCGACCTCGAAACGGGCGAAGCGCGTGACGGTCACGCCGGCCTCCTCGAGGAGCTTGCCGACCGACTTCTTGCTGTCCTGCACCGACGACTGCTCGGTGAGGACGACCTCCTTGAAGAAGCCGTTCAGGCGACCCTCGGTGATCTTCACCAGCGCCTGCTCGGGCTTGCCCTCCTCGCGGGCGGTGGCCTCGGCGATGCGCCGCTCGCTCTCCACCAGATCCGCGGGGACCTCGTCGCGCACGACGAACCGGGGACGCATCGCGGCGACCTGCATCGCGGCGCCGCGGGCGGCGGTGATGTCCTCACCGGTGAACTCGACCAGCACGCCGACCTGCGGCGGCAGGTCGGAGGACCGGCGGTGCATGTACGCGGCGACCGTTCCCTCGAAGACCGCGACGCGGCGCAGCTCGAGCTTCTCGCCGATGATGGCGGCCACGGCGTCGATGTTCTCCTGCACCGAGCGGCCGTCGGCGAGCTTCTCGGCCTGGAGGGCCGTGACGTCGCCGATCTGGGAGGCAGCGGCGTGCGCGACGATGTCCGCGGCGAGCTGCTGGAACTGCTCGTTCTTCGCGACGAAGTCGGTCTCGCAGGCGAGCTCGATCATGGCGTTCTCGGCGGCCGCGACGAGGCCGTTCGCGGCGGTGCGCTCGGCACCGCGCTTGGCGGCCTTCGCCGCACCCGTGATGCGCAGGACCTCGATGGCCTTCTCGAAGTCGCCGTCGGTCTCCTCCAGCGCCTTCTTCGCGTCCATCATGCCGGCGCCGGTGGCGTCACGGAGCTTCTTGACGTCCTGGGCCGTGTAGTTGGGCATCTCGCTTCTCTCTCGTCTCGTGGGGGTCTACGGAGCAGAGCGGCGGGCCGACCCGACGGGCCGGCGTCCGCACCGCGGGCCGGCCGGGAACTCCCGGCCGGCCCACGGTGGCGGTCAGGCCTGCTCGGCGGGCGCAGCCTCGGGAGCGGGCGCGGCCTCGGGAGCGGGCGCGGCCTCGGGGGCCGGCGCGGCCTCGGCGGCAGCGGCCTTGTCCTCGGCGACAGCGGCGGCCTGGCCGTCGGCGGGAACGCCGGCGGTGGCAGCGTCGCCCGCGGTCGCCGCGGCGGCCTCGGACGCGTCACCGGTCAGGAGCGCGCGCTCCCACTCGGGCAGCGGCTCGCCCTCGCCGAGCTGGCCCGGCTCCGGCTTGTCGGTACCGTCGGCAGCGTCGCCGCCACCGCCCCGCGCACCGGCGCGGGCCATCAGGCCCTCGGCGACCGCGTCCGCGATGACCCGGGTGAGCAGCGACGCCGACCGGATCGCGTCGTCGTTGCCGGGGATCTTGTAGTCGACCTCGTCGGGGTCGCAGTTCGTGTCGAGGATCGCGACGATCGGGATCCGCAGCTTGCGGGCCTCGTCGACGGCGATGTGCTCCTTCTTCGTGTCGACGATCCAGACCGCGCTCGGGACCTTCGTCATGTCGCGGAGCCCGCCGAGGGTGCGGGCGAGCTTGTCCTTCTCGCGGCGGAGGACGAGCGCCTCCTTCTTGGTGAGGACGTTCTCGCCACCGGTCTGCTCGATGACCTCGAGCTCCTTGAGGCGCTGCAGCCGCTTGTAGACGGTCTGGAAGTTGGTGAGCATGCCACCCAGCCAGCGCTGGTTCACGTACGGCATGCCGACGCGGGTCGCCTGCTCGGCAACGGCCTCCTGCGCCTGCTTCTTCGTACCGACGAAGAGGATGGTGCCGCCGTGGGCGACCGTCTCGCGGACGAACTCGTACGCCTTGTCGATGTACGTCAGCGTCTGCTGAAGGTCGATGATGTAGATGCCATTGCGCTCGGTGAAGATGAAGCGCTTCATCTTCGGGTTCCACCGGCGGGTCTGGTGCCCGAAGTGAACGCCGCTCTCGAGCAGCTGACGCATGGTGACGACGGCCATGGTGGGCGCGCCTTTCCTGTCTCGCGCGGCGACCGGCCGCGCTCCTCGGTTGTCGCGGGGACCGGGAGGTCCGCCGCCCTGGCGCCCGATCGCCGGCCGGTGCGGGAGTGCCGGGACGAGCCCGGGACGACCGAGGAGGGCCGGCGCCCGGCCGTCGGGCCGAAGCCCGCGGCGCGAGAAGGGCGCGCGAAGTCGACCCGGTGAGGGGTCGTATCGACGAGTGTACGCGCGCCGCGGGCGACAGAGGAAATCGCGTCCGTCAGACCGCGATCGCCGCGCCCACCAGGAGGATCGCACCGATGAGCGAGAGCAGGACCGGCGCCCGCAGCAGGGCCGCGGGGCCGGCGTCCGGCTGGGCGTCGCCGCGGGAGGTCACGAGCGGGAACAGGCCGACCGCGAGCACCGACAGGCCGGTCACCGCGAGCAGCCCGCCCACCAGCCCGGACGGGACGATCGACGGGCCGACGGCCGAGCGCCACGCCAGCACGAGCGCCGGTGCGCCGAGGACCACCACCAAGAAGGCCAGGCACGCCGCGACCAGGGCACCGCGATCGCCCTTCGCGCGCGGAGGCGCCGCCGGGGAGCCGTAGGGGACGTCGTTGCCGGGGGTGTGCTGCGGGTACGGGCTGTGCTGCGGGTACGGAGTGTGATGTGCGTCGTACGCCGCGGTGGGAGCCTCGGGGTGGGGCTGGGCCGGTACGCCGACCGTGGGCTCACCGAACGGGTCGGGATGGCTGGTCATGCTGTCCTCCGAGGTGTTGTCGGGCTCGCGGGGCCCGCGTTCGGCGTACCGCGACGCGTGTCGTCCGGCTCGGCACCGTAACCAGCCCGGGGGGATCCCGCCACGGGAAGCACGTCGCCCGCGGCTTCGCGCGGGGCGGCGGGCCGGGACGGCGGGTCCGGGCGGCGGACGGATCGCGCGCCGGACCCTAGGCTCGGCCGCATGCCGAGAACAGCGCTCGTCGGACGGATGCGGGAGTTCGGGACGACGATCTTTGCCGAGATGTCCGCGCTCGCGACCGAGACCGGGGCGATCAACCTCGGACAGGGCTTCCCCGACACCGACGGCCCCGCCGCGGTGCTGGACGCCGCGGTCGAGGCCCTCCGCGGCGGGCGGAACCAGTACGCCCCCGGTCCCGGCGTCCCCGAGCTGCGTCAGGCCGTGGCCGAGCACCAGCGGAGGGTGTACGGATTCGACTACGACCCCGGCACGCAGGTGCTCGTCACCGCGGGCGCCACCGAGGCGATCGCGGCGGCGATCCTGGCCCTGTGCGAGCCGGGCGACGAGGTCGTGTGCTTCGAGCCGTACTACGACTCGTACGCCGCGTCGATCGCGCTCGCCGGCGCGGTCCGCCGGCCGGTGACGCTCCGGGCCCCGGTGGAGCCCGGTGGGCGGTACACGTTCGACCCCGCCGAGCTCTGGGGCGCCGTCGGGCCGCGGACGAGGCTCCTGCTGCTGAACTCGCCGCACAACCCGACCGGGACGGTGCTCACCCGCGACGAGCTGGCCACGATCGCCGAGGTCTGCCGCGACCACGACCTCCTCGCGCTCACCGACGAGGTGTACGAGCACCTGGTGTTCACCGACGCCGCCGCGGGCGGGCACGTATCGCTCGCGGAGCTGCCCGGCATGGCCGAACGGACGCTCCAGGTGTCGTCGGCCGGCAAGACGTTCTCGGTCACCGGCTGGAAGGTGGGCTGGGTCTGCGGGCCCGCCGACCTCGTCGCGGCCGTCGCCCAGGTGAAGCAGTTCCTGACGTACACCAACGCGGCGCCGCTCCAGCCGGCCGTCGCGGTCGGGCTCGGGCTCGGCGCGGGGTACTTCACCGCGTTCCGGGACCGGCTCCAGGCCCAGCGGGACCAGCTGTGCGCAGGGCTGGCCGAGGCCGGGTTCGGCGTGTTCACGCCGGCCGGGACCTACTTCGTGACGTGCGACATCCGGCCGCTCGGCGGGACCGACGGGATGGAGTTCTGCCGGTCGCTGCCGGAGCGGTGCGGCGTCGTCGCCGTCCCGACGCAGGTGTTCTACGACGATGCGGAGGCGGGGCGGCACCTGGTGCGGTTCGCGTTCTGCAAGCGGCCCGAGGTGCTGGCCGAGGCGGTGAGCCGGCTCCGGAGGCTGTAGCACCCAGCACACCCGGGGTGGCGCGGCGCTCTTGTCCACAGCCCCTGTCGCTGTCCACAGATTCGGCCCCACGCCGCCCGCCGGTCTCACTCCCGCGGGACGGTCGGCCCATGCCGCTCCCCCGTCCCGGACCGAGGCCACTGGCCGCCCTGCTGTGCGCGCTGCTCCTGCTCGGGGGCGCCGTACCCGCGCGGGCCGGACCCGGCGGGTCCGGGCGGGACGTCGCGCCCGGACCGTTCCGGTGGCCGCTCGACGGCACACCCCGGGTCGCGCGGCCGTTCGTCCCACCACCCACGCCCTACGGCCGCGGGCACCGCGGCGTGGACCTCGCGGCAACCCCGGGCGCCGTCGTACGGGCGGCCGGGCCGGGCGTGGTGAGCTTCGCCGGCCCGGTGGGCGGGCGGGGAGTGGTCGTGGTCCGGCACGACGGGGGCCTGCGGACGACGTACGAGCCGGTGGTGCCGCGCGTCCGGGCGGGTGCCGCCGTCCGGGCCGGAGATCCGCTCGGGGTCCTGGCGGCCGGCCATCCGGGCTGCGCGACGTCGGCGTGCCTGCACTGGGGCCTCCTGCGGGGCAGCGTGTACCTGGACCCACTGGCGCTGCTGGGTCTCGGCGCGGTGCGGCTGTGGCCGCTGCAACCGGGCGACGCCCCGGCCTTCCGGGAGGCGCGGGGGGACGGACACCGGGGTGTCCCCCGGCGCCGCCGACCCGCCGGCACGGCCCCGGACCCCCGAGCCCGCCCAGCGCCGCGGACCCTCCCCGCGGTCCACCGGGCGACCTATGGCCGGGCGCGTCCGTTCGCCGCGACGCACCGGCCGGCCAGCACCGGGCGCCGCCCCGGCCCGCCGACCCGCCGGCACGGCCCCGGACCCCCGAGCCCCGAGCCCCGCCCCAGCGCCGCGGACCCTCCCCGCGATCCACCGGGCGACCTATGGCCGGGCGCGTCCGTCCGCCGCGACGCACCGGCCGCGCGGCGCCGGGAGCCGGTCCACGACACGGCGAGCACGATCGCGCGTACGTCAGGCGCGGCGGGCGGTCGCGAGGATCCTCGGCAGCGCGTCGGCGAGCCGCTCGTACTCCGCCGTGCGGTTGTACGCCTGCGCCGACAGCCGGAGCAGTCCACGTCCGTGCCAGGCCGCGACGGCGACCTCGCACCCGGCCTCGACCGAGATCTGGACCTGCAGTCCCTGCGCGAGGTCGGGCGTCGCCGCCACACCGGCGGGCAGCGGCACGATCCGCATGCTCACCGCCGGGTCCATCGGCAGGCCGCCGAGATCTGCCCCGATCCGGTCCGCGACAGCGCGCTGGCCCCACGCCGCGAGATCGGAGTTCCGCCGCCGCAGCGTCCCCCACCCGAAACTCGACAGCGTATGGAGGCCGACCGGCGCGGCGAGCCACCCGGTGGGGTCGATCGTGCCGCCCTGTTCGAACGAGGCCGGGAACCCGGCGTCCTCCGCCCACGACACGACGAACGACTCCATCGTCGAACGCCAGCGCGGATGGACGGAGAGCAACGCGGTACCGCGCGGAGCGCCCGCCCACTTGTGGAAGTTGCCCACCCAGAAGTCGGCGCCGAGCGCGTCCACATTCACCGGCAGCATGCCCGGAGCGTGCGCACCGTCCACGAGCACGGCGACGCCGGCCGTGCGGAGCGGCCCGATCAGCCGGTCCAACGGAAGGAGGCGCGCGGTCGGCGAGGTGACCTGGTCCAGCACCGCGAGGCGCGTCCGCCTGGTGACCCGTTCCCGCACAAGGTCGGTGAGGGTGCTGTCGTCCGCGGTCAGCGGGATCGCGACCGTGACGACGGTCGCCCCGGCCTGACGGCACACCCGCTCCACCGCACGCCCGGCGGGGACGTGGCCGTGATCGGTGACGAGCACCTCGTCCCCCGGTCGCAGCGCAAAGCCGCGGAGCACCGCGTTGACCCCGGTCGACGCATTGGCGACCAGTGCGCTGCCGTCCGGGTCCGCCCCGACGAAGCGGGCCAGATGGCGGCGGGTGTGGGTGATCCGGTCGGTGAGGCCCCGGGCGTAGAAGCGCATCGGGTCCGACTCGACCTCGTCGCGGAGACGCTGCTGAGCACGCTGCGCCGGTAGCGGCACGGCGCCGAACGCCCCGTTGTTGAGGTACGCGATCGACGGGTCGAGGGTCCAGAGCAGCCGGGCGGTCTCCCAGCCCCGGTCGAGGTCCGCGCTGCCGGGGAGGCCGGGGGCCGCACCGGCTCCCGGGCGTTCCCCCACGGCGCCTCCGCTCGGTGCCGCGGAGCTGCCGGGAAGTGCCACAGCGCCGGCCGTGGGCGGACCCGCGGGCAGCCCGTCGTGCGCACGCGCCGCCGGATCACCCGCCGCCGACCCGGCGGGCGAACCCACCGGAGCCGACACCGGCCGGGCCGTCACTTCGAGTCGGCGAGTTTGCCGCGAAGCTGCAGCACGGCCTTGGTGTGCATCTGACAGATGCGGCTCTCGGTCACACCGAGGACCTGCCCGATCTCGGCGAGCGTGAGGCCCTCGTAGTAATAGAGGGTCACGACGATCTTCTCGCGCTCGGGCAACGTGTTGATCGCCCCAGCCAGGAGGTACTTCATCTCCTCGGCCTCGAACGCCTGCACCGGGTCCTCGGCCTTGCTGTCCTCGAGGGTGTCCACGAGGCTCAGCTTGTCGCCCTTTTCGCCGCCCGTGTTCAGCAGCTCGTCGAGCGCGAGGACGTTGACGAAGGACACCTGGCTGAAGATCTGGCGGAGTTCCGTCGTCGAGATGGTGAGCTCGGCGGCGACCTCCTGCTCGGTGGGCGTGCGGCGGAGCTTCGCCTCGAGCGAGGCGTAGGCCTTCTCGACCTCGCGAGCCTTGTAGCGCACCGACCGCGGAATCCAGTCGATGCTGCGGAGCTCGTCGATGATCGCTCCGCGGATGCGGCTGATCGCGTAGGTCTCGAACTTGATCGCCCGCTCGAGGTCGAACTTCTCGATCGCGTCGATCAGACCGAAGATGCCGTAGGAGACGAGGTCGGCCTGCTCGATGTTCGGCGGAAGACCCACTCCCACCCGGCCGGCGACGTACTTCACCAGCGGGGAGTAGTGCAGGATGAGCCGCTCGCGCAGGCTCGTGTCTCCCGTGTCCTTGAACTCACGCCAAAGGCTCGCAATGGCCTCGTCGACCTCGGTACGACCGCTGGATGCCGCGCTCAAACTCGTCACTCCCCCCTCCTGAGCCGATCGGCCCGCGGTGAGCCCACGATGCCGCCCCCATCTCACGCCCGCGGATGAGCTCGACGGTACGCCGCCCTGAGACGTTCCACGGATACGTGTGTGTATATCTGCGTTGTACCGAGAGTAGCGTGACCGAGCAGTTCCTGAACGCTTCTTAGGTCAGCTCCCCCCTCTAGTAGGTGCGTGGCAGCCGAATGGCGGAGGCCGTGGGGGCCGATGTCCGGGGCACCGTCCACCTGCCGCACCCTCGAATGCACGGTCCTGCGCACCTCCCTGGGGTCGATCCTGCGTCCCCGCGCGCCGAGCAGCAAGGCGGGTCCGCTCGTGGGCCGCCAGAGGCGCGGACGGCCCGCCGACAGGTACCGGTCCAGGGCCTGATCAGCGGGAATGCCATACGGAACCACCCGCTCCCTGCCACCCTTCCCCAGTACCCGGACGAGGCGACGTTCCCGGTCGAGGTCGTCCACGTCCACCGCGCACAGCTCGCCCACACGGATGCCGGTCGCGTACAGCAGCTCCACGGCCAGGCGATCCCGCAGCTCGAGCGGGTCCGATGCGCCGATGTCGTCGAATGTTGAGATCGTGTCCCGGCCCGCGCCCGGCGACCGGTCCGACCAGCCGCCGGCGGAGTCGCCGCCCGCTCCGCGGTCCGCCTCGCCGGGACCCGCCGCGGCGGTCGTCCCCGGTACCGACGCGGCATCACCGGCGCCGTCCGGGTGCGTCGGCTGCCGCATCAGGGCGGCGGCCTGGTCGGCGCGAAGGACGGCCGGCAGCGGGCGGCGGGACTTGGGAGTTCCCAGCAGAATGCCCGGGTCCTCCGCGACACGCCCAGTATGTGCCGCCCATGCCGTGAACACCCGACCTGCGGCGGCGCGGCGGGCGAGCGTGGTCGGGGCGGCGCCGGTCGACCGCAACTTCGCGAGCCAGCTCCGGAGCGTCTGGACATCGAGCTCCGCGGGTCCGTGCCGTCCCAGCCGGGCGGCATGGTCGAGCAGGGACACCACGTCGCCCACGTATGCCCGCACCGTGTGGGCCGACCGCCCGGTCTCCGCGGCGAGATGGCGTTCGAACGCGGTCACCGCCTCCGCCGCCACCTCGGACAGCGCCGCCCGCTGCGCCGCCGACGACGGCCGGGGCGGCCGGGCGCCACTCGTTGGCCGGCCGGTGCCGGACGATCCGCTGCTCACCCGCCGTACGGTCCGCGTGGGCGGCACCGCGGTCAAGCACCGGCCCCCGCCGGGCGCGTCGCGGAGCGCGGAACGCGGTGCTCTCCGCGCTCAGCGGTCGGCGGGGAGGCGGCGCGCGAGCACGACCGTCAACCGGGTGGCCAGCCCCCCGCCGGTGGACGTGGCGCGCGAGCACGGCCGTACGGCGGTCGCTGACGTTGCGCCAGTTGCGGCACGGCGCGTGCCCCTTCCCCGTCCCGGGCTCACCTCACCGACGGCACCACGGTGCGGCGCACCCGTCCGTCCTCGGTCTCGGCGTTGTCGACGGCCCGGTACCGTCCACCGTCCTCGGCGGCGAGGCCGCAGTCGACCAGCCCGGGCAGGACCCGTTCGGCCGCCGCGATCGTGACCCCTGCGTCGGCGGCCAGCTCGGCCACCGTGCGGGGCCGCCGGGCAAGGGCGTCCACCACGGCCTGTGCCTCGTGGCCGAGCGCGTCCCGCCACGACCTCGGCGCCAGCGGTCGCGCCGCCAGGTCAGCCCCGATCCGGCCCACCTCCTCCACCACCTCCGCGGCCGACGTGACCACGCGGGCCTCGCGTTCGCGGATCAGCTGGTGCACGCCGACGGACATCGCCGACGTCACGGGCCCCGGCACCCCCATCAGCACCCGCCCGAGGTCGTGCGCCCGGCGGGCCGTCGCGAGCGCACCGCTCCGCGCGGCCGCCTCGACCACGATCGTGCCCGCTGTCAGGGCGGCGATCACGCGGTTGCGCACCAGGAACCGGTGCCGCCGAGGCGACGACCCCGGCGGCCACTCACTCACGAGCAGGCCCCGCTCGGCGATGCGCTCGAAGAGGTTCGTGTGCCCGACGGGATACACGGTGTCCACCCCGCACGCGAGCACCGCGACGGTGCGGCCCTCCGCCGCGAGCGCACCCCCGTGCGCGGCCGCGTCAATCCCGTACGCACCGCCCGACACCACGCTCCACTCCCGGTCGGCGAGCCCGTACCCGAGCTCGGCGGCTACGTGGGTGCCGTACCCCGTCGCGGCGCGGGCACCGACGATCGCCACCGACCGGGCGGTGACTTCCGCGAGGCCGAGCGGCCCGCGCACCCACAGGCCCAGCGGCGGGACGACGTCCCGGTCGTGGCGCGCGGCGTTGTCGCGGGCCCGCCGCGCCGCGAGGAGCAGCAGGCCGTGCAGCGGGAGCTGGGGCCATTCCTCGTCACCCGGCACGAGGAAGCGGCCCCCGAGCCGCGCACACTGCGCCAGCGCGGTGTCCACCCCGGCCGTCACGTCGCCACCGGCCAGCCGCGGCCCAACCACCTCCGCCAGCGCCGGGACCACCGCACCGTCCCGGAGGCGCTGCAGCGCCTCCACCGGCCCGACCTCGTGGACCAGCAGCCACAGGTCGAGGCTCCCCGGTTCGGCGAGCAGCCCGAGGGCGACCCGCGCGAGACGCTCCTCGTCGGTGACCGCGGGCGGTCGCCCCCGGTCCGGCCCGTTCACGCCGCCCTCCCCAGCCGGAGGTCGGTCGCCTCGGCGAGGTCCTCGGCGTCCGGCCGGGGCCGCCCGGCGAGGTCCGCCAGGGTCCATGCCACCCGCAGGACCCGGTCGTACCCCCGGGCCGACATCGCCCCGGAGTCGAGCACGCGGTCCAGGGCTGCCCGGACGGGCCGCCCCAGCCGGTACCGGCCACGCAGCACGGCACCCGGCACCTCCGCATTCGTCCGCCAGCCCTCGGCGCGCCAGCGCTCCGCCGCCGCGGTCCGGGCCCCCGCCACGCGTTCGGCCACGGTCACCGACGACTCCACCGCGGCACCGTCGTCCATCAGCGCCGACAGCCGGACCGGGAGCAGGGTGACCCGCAGGTCGATCCGATCCAGCAGGGGCCCCGAGATCCGGGCGAGATAGCGCCGCCGCAGGGCCGGGCTGCACACGCACGGCTCCTCGGTGGTGGCGGACGAGCACGGGCACGGGTTCGCCGCGAGCAGCAACTGGACCCGCGCCGGGTACGACGTCACTCCCCCGGCCCGCGCCAGCACGACCTCACCGCGTTCGAGGGGCTGCCGGAGGGCATCGAGCACACCGCTGGCGAACTCCGGCGCCTCGTCCAGGAACAGCACGCCGCGGTGAGCCAGCGACACCGCACCGGGACGGGCCACGCCACTCCCGCCACCCACCAGCGCGGCGACGCTCGCCGTGTGGTGGGGCGCCTGGTACGGCGGACGTCGGATCAGCGGTCCTCCGGCGGGCAGCGCGCCGGCGACCGAGTGGACCGCGGTCACCTCCAGCGCCGCCTCGGTGTCCAGCAGGGGCAGCACCCCGGGCAGCCGCTCCGCGAGCATCGTCTTGCCGGAACCGGGCGGACCTCCCAGGGCCACGTGGTGCCCACCGGCCGCCGCCACCTCCACCGCCCGTCGGCCGAGGTCCTGCCCCAGCACGTCGGCGAGGTCCGGTGGCGGCCGCTCGGCCGTGGCTGCCTCGGCCGGCACGCCCGCCGGGCCCTCACCGCCCGCCTCGGACGGGTCGGGCTCGCCGTCGGTCTCCTCACCGCGGAGGAGCATCACCAGCCGCGTCAGCGTCTCCACCCCCACGATGTCGGTCTCGGGGACCAGGCGCGCCTCGGCCACGTTCGCCGCCGGCACGTACGCCCGGCGGATCCCGGCGCGACCCGCGGCGAGCACGGCGGGCAGGACCCCGCGGATGCCGCGTACCCGCCCGTCGAGGGCCAGTTCACCGAGGAGCGCGACACCGTCGAGGGCCGCGCCGGGCACCACCGCGCTGGCGCAGAGCACCGCCGTCGCCATGGCGAGATCCAGTCCGCTCCCCTGCTTCGGCAGCCAGGCCGGGGACAGCCCGATCGTGACCCGGCCCGAGGGCCAGCTCAGCCGGGAGTTGCCGACCGCGGCGCGGAGCCGGTCCCGCGCCTCCCCCAGCGCGGCGTCGGGAAGGCCGGTGATGATCAGCGCGGGCGGCCCCTGCGACAGGTCCGCCTCGACCTCGACGAGATGCCCCCGCACGCCGACCAGCGTCACCGACAGCACCCGCCCGACCCCCATCAGAGCACGCCCCGGAGGTGTTCCACCTCGGCGGCACCGCCGGACCTCGGACGCACCGCGACGACGTCGAAGCGCAGGTCCGGCGGGTGGAGCCCCGCCTCGTCGAGCCAGCGCAGCGCGAGCCGACGAAGTCGGCGCAGCTTCGCGGGAACCACGGCCTCGGCGGGCGTGCCGTATGCGGTGCCCCGCCGGGTCTTCACCTCACAGAAGACGAGCGTGTCGCCCTCGCGGGCGATGACGTCGATCTCACCGTCGCGGCAGCGCCAATTCCGGTGCAGGACCACCAACCCCGCATCCTGGAGGTGCCGGACGGCCACCCGCTCGCCGTATGCGCCCACCGCGTCCTTCGCTGCCATCCCGCGCCTCCCGAGGTCGTCGGGACGAGCGTGGCGCGGACTCGGTACAGGGGGCGGGGCCGCCGGAAATCTGTGGACGACGAGGGGTGGTGTGGAAAACGGTCACGGGGCGGCGCGGTGTGATAGCCGCGGGGCGGTGTCAGGGGTGTCGCGTGCCGACCGCCACGGCGCCGGCGGCTCCGCGGCAACGCCGGGACGCCGCCGTGCCCGCCCGGCACACGGGATCGCCGCGGAGGCGCCCGCGGCGTGTGTGCGCCGCCGGGCGGCGGTGCGGCGGCGCCCGCGGCGTGTGTGCGCCGCCGGGCGGCGGTGCGGAAACGGCCCCGGGCGGCGCGGTGACAGCCGCGGGACGGGGTTCGGCGTGTCCGCGCAGGAAAGCGGGGACGCCGCCGGGCGGCGGT
>JAVEDU010000053.1 GCA_030840805.1 Actinomycetota bacterium | reverse complement strand
CGGCGGTCATGGCGAGAGGGAAACGCCCGGTCCCATTCCGAACCCGGAAGCTAAGCCTCTCTGCGCCGATGGTACTGCACTGGAGACGGTGTGGGAGAGTAGGACACCGCCGGACATACTCAACGACTAGGGTCGTCCCTTCGGGGACGGCCCTAGTCGCATTTCCGGGCTCTGTTCACGCGGGTGGGTCGGCGCGGACGCGGCCGGCACGGCAGGATCGCCGTGTGGACGCTGCCTTGCCGGCGGGCCGCCGGTTCCGGCGAGGTCCGGGCGCGCGGCAGCTCCCCGGTGCGTGGGAGCTCCGGCGCGATCCGGCGTGCGTTCCGGCGCCGTCGGTCGAGTCGCCGGGCGCTGCGGGTGGACACCCCGTGGGAACAGGAGCTCCGCCCAGCCCCCTTCCCCTTCGTCGGAGCGTGCTGATGGTGGGGTGGGCGAGAGTGGTGGGGACACGGCGGGGGACTACTGCGCCGATCCCGCTGTCGGCCGGAGACGCCCCGCGGGTGGGGATTCTTCGGGGGTCCGCCGATGAATGTTGACGCCGGTGTTCGTATCGTCGTCGCCGAGGGCCGACCCTTGTATCGGCGGGCGCTGGCAGCGCTTCTGCGCAGTTATCCCGGCTGGGTCGTCGTCGCGGAGGAGGACTCGGGGCTCGACGCCTCCGGTGCCGCACTCCGATTGCAGCCGGACGTTGTCGTGCTGGACCTGGAGTTGGTGTCCCCGGACGGAATCGAGACGACGCGCCGGGTCCTCGCTGCCTGTCCGGGCGCCGGCGTCCTCGTCCTGACGCGATTCGGCGACGACCGGGCGTTGTTCGAGGCGCTCTGCGCCGGTGCGCGCGGGCATCTCCACAAGGGCGCTGTCCACGCGGAGATCGTGGCGGCGGTCGCCGCCGTCTCGAACGGTGACGCCGTGGTGGGGCCGGGCGTGGCCCGTCGCCTCGTAGAGTTCTTCGCGAGCCCGCATACCGAGCGGCTCAGCTCCCGTGAGGCGGAGGTGCTGAACCTGGTTGCGGCCGGCTGGAGTACCGCGGACATTGCGAAGGTCCTCGTCCTGTCCGCTCCGGTGGTGCGCGGTCACGTCACCGCGGTCGTCGGCAAGCTCCAGGCCGTCCACCGTGCCGGCCCGGACGGGCCGGGGACGGTGGACGGCCCGGCGGGCGGGACCCGGCCGGCCACGTCGCGGCGCCGTGGATCCCGGCGCGGGCGCCACCGCTGATCCGCAGGTGAGCGGAGTGGACTACCAGCCCCGGGAGCGCCACTCACCGAGCTGCGCGCGCTCGGACCCGAGCGTCGTGTCCGCGCCGTGCCCGGGGTACACCCAGGTGTCGTCCGGCAACCGGCCGAACACCCGCTCCTCCACGTGGTCGAGGAGCGAGGTGAAGTCCGCGGAACTCTGCGTCTTCCCCACGCCGCCCGGGAACAGCGAGTCGCCGGTGAACAGGTGGGGGTGGCCGGCGGGGTCCGTGAACAGCAGGGCCACCGACCCGGGCGTGTGCCCGACCAGGCCGATGACGTCGAGGGTGCAGTTGCCGACGGTGACCTGGTCGCCGTGGTCGAGCGCCCGGTCCACGGCGACGGGGAGCTCGGGAGCGTCCGCGCGGCCCGCGGCCGTGGTGGCGCCGGTGCCGGCCAGGAGATCGGCCAGTGCCTGCCAGTGGTCGCCGTGCCGGTGGGTGGTGACGATCTGGTCGAGCCGGCCGCCCGCCCGCTCGTCGACGAGCCGGCGCAGCGTCTCCACCTCGTTGGCCGCGTCGATCAGCAGCGTGTCGCCGGTAGACCGGCACCGCAGCAGGTACGCGTTGTTGTCCATGGGCCCGACCGCGACCTTCGTGATCTCCAGGTCGGGGAGCGTGCGGGTCTGGGGGTTGCCGCCGACGGTCACGCGGCCGGTGTAGGTGTCGTCCACGGCCGCATCCTCGCACCTCGGGGCGCGCTCGGCCCGGCAGGTGAGGCATCACGCACCCGGTCCGGGAGGAAAGTGTCGTACCCCGTCGTTAGATTGGTAGGGAAGCACGGCTCTGTCCGAACACTCATGGCACTCAACCGAGGAAGCGAGACGCATCCGACGTGGTCGATCGGCTCATCGTGCGCGGCGCGCGCGAGCACAATCTGAAGAACGTCGACCTCGACCTGCCCCGGGACGCGCTGATCGTCTTCACGGGGCTGTCCGGCTCGGGCAAGTCCAGCCTGGCGTTCGACACGATCTTCGCCGAGGGCCAGCGGCGGTACGTCGAGTCGCTGTCGTCGTACGCCCGCCAGTTCCTGGGCCAGATGGACAAGCCGGACGTCGACTTCATCGAGGGCCTGTCCCCGGCCGTGTCGATCGACCAGAAGTCGACCAACCGGAACCCGCGGTCCACCGTCGGCACGATCACCGAGGTGCACGACTATCTGCGTCTGCTGTTCGCGCGGGCCGGCGAGCCGCACTGCCCCAAGTGCGGGAAGCCGATCTCCCGGCAGACGCCGCAGCAGATCGTCGACCGCGTGCTGGCGATGGAGGAGGGCACCCGTTTCCAGGTGCTCGCCCCGGTCGTCCGCGGCCGCAAGGGTGAGTACGTCGACCTGTTCGCCGAGCTCCAGGCCAAGGGCTTCGCCCGGGTCCGGGTGGACGGCACGGTCCACCCGCTGACCGAGCCGCCGACACTCAAGAAGCAGGAGAAGCACACGATCGAGGTGGTCATCGACCGCCTCACCGTCAAGGACGGCTCCAAGCGCCGGTTGACCGACTCGGTCGAGACCGCGCTCGGCCTGGCCGGCGGCATCGTGGTGCTGGACTTCGTGGATCTGCCCGAGGACGACCTGCACCGCGAGCGGACGTTCAGCGAGCACCTCGCGTGCCTCGAGGACGACCTGTCGTTCGAGGCGATGGAGCCGCGGACGTTCTCGTTCAACGCGCCGTACGGCGCGTGCCCGGAGTGCACCGGCATCGGCACCCGCAAGGAGGTCGACCCGGAGCTGCTGATCGCGGACCCGAGCCGGACCTTGCGCGAGGGCGCGATCCAGCCGTGGTCCACGGGTCACAACATCGAGTACTTCGGCCGGCTGCTCCAGGCGCTCGGCGACGCCCTCGGCTTCGACCTCGACACGCCCTGGGGCAAGCTCTCCGGCCGTGCGCAGAAGGCGATCCTGCACGGCCACGACACCCAGGTGCATGTCTCGTACCGCAACCGGTACGGCCGGACGCGCTCGTACTACGCCGCGTTCGAGGGCGTGATCCCGTTCATCGAGCGGCGGCACACCGAGACCGAGAGCGAGTGGAGCCGGGACAAGTACGAGGGGTACATGCGCGACGTGCCCTGCCCGGTCTGCGGCGGCGCGCGGCTCAAGCCCGAGGTGCTCGCGGTCACGCTGAGCGGCAAGAACATCGCGGAGGTCTCCGGACTGTCGATCGCCGACGCCGCGGAGTTCCTCGGCTCGCTGGCCCTCGACGGCCGGCAGAAGCTGATCGCCGACCGGGTGCTCAAGGAGATCAACGAGCGGCTGCGGTTCCTGCTCGACGTCGGCCTGGACTACCTGTCGCTCGACCGGCCCGCGGGCACCCTCTCCGGCGGTGAGGCGCAGCGCATCCGGCTGGCGACGCAGATCGGTTCGGGACTCGTCGGCGTGCTGTACGTCCTGGACGAGCCGAGCATCGGCCTGCACCAGCGGGACAACCGGCGGCTCATCGACACGCTCGTGCGACTGCGCGACCTCGGCAACACGTTGATCGTGGTCGAGCACGACGAGGACACCATCCGTACCGCGGACTGGGTCGTCGACATCGGCCCGGGCGCGGGCGAGCACGGCGGCGAGGTCGTGGTGTCCGGGACGGTCGCGGACCTGGAGGCGAGCGAGCGTTCGGTCACCGGTGCCTATGTGTCCGGCCGGCGCGCCATCCCCACGCCGGAGAGCCGGCGCGTGCCGGACCGCGGCCGCGAGCTGGTCGTCAAGGGCGCCCGGGAACACAACCTGAAGGGGATCGACGTCACGTTCCCGCTCGGGACGTTCACGTCGGTCACCGGCGTGAGCGGTTCGGGCAAGTCGACGCTGGTCAACGACATCCTGCACTCGGTGCTCGCCAACACGATCAACGGCGCCCGGCTCGTGCCCGGTCGGCACACCCGGATCACCGGCCTGGACCAGGTCGACAAGGTCGTCGGCGTCGACCAGTCGCCGATCGGGCGTACGCCGCGGTCCAACCCGGCGACGTACACCGGCGTCTTCGACCACGTGCGGCGGCTGTTCGCGGAGACGACCGAGGCGAAGGTGCGGGGCTACACCCCGGGCCGGTTCTCGTTCAACGTCAAGGGCGGGCGCTGCGAGGCGTGCGCGGGTGACGGCACGATCAAGATCGAGATGAACTTCCTCCCGGACGTCTACGTCCCGTGTGAGGTGTGCAAGGGCGCCCGGTACAACCGGGAGACCCTGGAGGTGCACTTCAAGGGCAAGACGATCGCCGAGGTCCTCGACATGCCGATCGAGGAGGGGGCGGAGTTCTTCGAGGCCGTGCCCGCGATCAGTCGTCATCTGAGGACGCTGGTGGACGTGGGGCTCGGGTACGTCCGGCTCGGGCAGCCCGCGCCCACGCTGTCCGGTGGCGAGGCGCAGCGCGTCAAGCTGGCCAGTGAGCTGCAGAAGCGGTCGACCGGCCGGACGGTGTACGTGCTCGACGAGCCGACGACCGGTCTGCACTTCGAGGACGTCCGCAAGCTCCTCGGGGTCCTCGACCGGCTGGTGGAGCAGGGCAACACGGTCATCGTCATCGAGCACAACCTCGACGTCATCAAGAACTCCGACTGGGTCATCGACATGGGTCCCGAGGGCGGCAACGGGGGCGGCGCGGTCGTCGCCGTCGGCACGCCGGAGGACATCGCGGTGGCGGAGGGCAGCCACACCGGGCGGTACCTCCGCGACGTGCTCGACCACGTCGGCGAGCAGACGGGAGACCGCGCGGCGCCGCGGCGGGCCTCGGCCGCGACGTCCGCCGCCGGGGTCACCACGGCAGCGGTGAAGGCGAAGGCCAAGGCGACGGCCAAGTCGGTGAAGTCTGCCGCGAAGGTCGGCAAGCCCGCCGCCAAGTCGACCGGAAAGCCGCCGGCCAAGTCCGCGGCGCGCTCGGCGGGGCGGCGCTCGGCGGGCTGACGGTCGGCCGAGGAGCCGACGCCGGGACGGCGCGGGCGCCCGCACCACGGCCCCGCCTTCGCGATGTCGCGGCCCCGCGGTGCCCTCGGAACGGCCGGCGACGTCGCCACAAAAGGAGTGGAGGGCTGCCGTCGAGCGGGCGTAGGTTCGCCCTCAGCGCCGGCTGCCGGACGCCGGTGAACACGCGGGAGGCCGTGATGGGACACCGCTCCAGAGTCCGAACACTCGCCGTCGTCGCAGCGGGCGCGCTGATGGCGTCGCTGCTGACGGGCGGTGGCGCCGCTGCCGCGTCGCCGCCGACGCCCGGCGGGCCGGGTGCGGGAGACCCCTACTACCCGTCGTACGGCAACAGCGGTTACGACGTCCAGGCGTACGACCTCGGCATCCGGTACAACCCCGGATCCGGTCTCCTGCACGGGAGGGCACGGATCCTCGCGCGCGCGACCAAGGATCTGAGCGATTTCCACCTCGACCTCGTGGGCTTCACCGTCCGGTCGGTCACGGTCGACGGTACCGCCGCAACCTGGACCCGGGACCCGCACGAGCTGGTCGTGCACCCTGCCGCTGCCCTGCCGCGGGAGCACCGGTTCGCCGTGGTGGTCCGGTACGACGGCGTCCCGGAGCCGTTCCGGGACCCCCGATCCGGTAAGCCGGTCGGCGGGTTCCTCAGGACGCCCGACGGAGGAATCGCCGTGGGGGAGCCCGAGGTGGCGGCGCAGTGGTTCCCGGTCGACGACCACCCCAAGGACAAGGCCACCTACCGCATCACCCTCACGGTGCCCCGGCAGTTCGAGGCACTGTCGAACGGCCTCTCCGCGCCTCGCACCGTGCGGGGCAACTGGGCCACGACGACCTGGCGTCTCCGTGACCCGGCGGCCAGCTACCTCGCGTTCGTCGCGATCGGGCACTTCACCGTGCACCGGTGGCGCACCGCCGACGGGCTGCCGGTCATCGACGCGATCGACTCCGGCATCACCGGGTCGCTGCGCCGCCGGATCGAGTCGTCCCTCGCCCGGCAGGGTGACATCATCGCCGCGGAGTCCAGCTGGTTCGGCCCCTATCCCTTCGAGGCGGCGGGTGCCGTCATCGACCAGGTCGACGTCGGCTTCGCGCTGGAGAACCAGACCCGGCCCACGTACGTCTCCACGTTCTGGGGGAACCCCGACCGGCCCACGCGCGGTGACGACGTCGTCGTCCACGAGCTGGCGCACCAGTGGTTCGGCGACTCCGTGGCCCTGCGGCGGTGGCAGGACATCTGGCTGAACGAGGGGTTCGCGACGTACGCGGAGTGGCTCTGGTACGAGCGGGAGCACAGCTTCACGCCGCAGGAGATCTTCGACCACAACTACGACCTGAACACCGCCGACGCCCCGCTGTGGACGGTCCGGGTCGGCGATCCGGGCCCGGACCGGCAGTTCGACAAGGCGGTCTACCTGCGCGGCGCGATGACGCTGCAGGCTCTGCGCGTGGCCGTCGGATCTGCCGACTTCTTCCGCATCCTGCGCACGTGGGCGCACGACCGGCGCAACGGGCACGGCACCACGCCGCAGTTCATCGCGCTCGCGGAACGCATCTCCGGGAAGTCACTGGGCAGTCTCTTCGATGCCTGGCTCTTCACCACGACCAAGCCGCCGCGGCCGGCCGTCACCTCGGTCCAGCGGACCGGCGCGACGACGGCGACCGGTACCGCGCGGACCGCTCAGGTCGAGGCCGCGATGGACCGCTGGACCGCCGGACTCCAGGAACGCGTCAGCGAGAACGCCCGGTAGCGATCCCCGGTCACCATCGACGGTGACTCCGCCCGCTCCAGCCAGGATCCCGAGTCCGATGTCCCCGGCGGGGCGCCGCTCGGCCGGCTCGGAAGTCCGGCCGCCTCGCCGGAGGAGACCCGGCGGGACGGCCGGGCAGAGCGGCGACGGCGGCCCAGTCCGAGCCGGTTCCCCGCGCTCGGACCTGGGCCGCCGCGTCGTCAGTCCGCGATGGGCAGGTAGACCCGGCCGCCGCTGCGCTCGAACTCGGCAGCCTTCTCCCGCATGCCGGCCTCCAGCGCCGCCGCGTCGGTGAGGCCGCGTTCCTCGGCGTACCGCCGCACGTCCTGGCTGATCCGCATCGAACAGAAGTGCGGTCCGCACATCGAGCAGAAGTGGGCCGTCTTCGCGGGGGCCGCCGGCAGCGTCTCGTCGTGGAAGGACCGCGCAGTCTCCGGATCGAGCGAGAGCTCGAACTGGTCCTCCCACCGGAACGCGAACCGGGCGTCCGACAGCGCGTCGTCCCAGGCCTGCGCACCGGGGTGGCCCTTGGCGAGATCCGCGGCGTGGGCGGCGATCTTGTACGTGATCACGCCGGTCTTCACGTCGTCCCGGTCGGGGAGGCCGAGGTGCTCCTTCGGCGTGACATAGCAGAGCATCGCCGTACCGAACCACCCGATCATCGCCGCCCCGATGGCGGACGTGATGTGGTCGTAGCCCGGCGCGATGTCCGTCGTGAGTGGACCGAGGGTGTAGAACGGCGCCTCGTTGCAGACCTCCAGTTGGAGGTCCATGTTCTCCTTGATCTTGTGCATGGGCACGTGCCCCGGACCCTCGACCATGACCTGGACGTCGTGGTCCCACGCGACCTTTGTCAGCTCGCCGAGGGTGGTCAGTTCCGCGAACTGCGCCTCGTCGTTGGCGTCCGCGATGGAGCCGGGGCGCAGGCCGTCGCCGAGGGAGTACGTCACGTCGTACGAGCGCAGGATCTCGCACAGCTCGGCGAAGTTCGTGTAGAGGAAGTTCTCCTCGTGGTGCGCGAGGCACCAGGCCGCCAGGATCGACCCGCCCCGGGACACGATGCCGGTCTTGCGCCGCGCGGTGAGCGGGACGTACCGCAGCAACACTCCCGCGTGGACGGTCATGTAGTCGACGCCCTGCTCGCACTGCTCGATCACGGTGTCGCGGTAGACCTCCCACGACAGCTCCTCGGCCTTGCCGCCGACCTTCTCCAGCGCCTGGTAGATCGGCACGGTCCCGATCGGGACCGGCGAGTTGCGCAGGATCCACTCACGGGTCGTGTGGATGTTGCGACCGGTCGACAGATCCATGACCGTGTCCGCGCCCCAGCGGGTCGCCCAGGTCATCTTGTCGACCTCGTCCTCGATCGAGGACGCGACGGCGGAGTTGCCGATGTTGGCGTTCACCTTCACGAGGAAGTTCCGGCCGATGATCATCGGCTCGGCCTCGGGATGGTTCACGTTGGCCGGGATCACCGCGCGACCGCGGGCGACCTCGTCGCGCACGAACTCGGGCGCCAGCCCCTCCCGCACGGCGATGAACTCCATCTCCGCGGTCACGTCGCCACGGCGCGCGTACGCCAGCTGGGTCACCGCGCCGCCGGTCGAGCGGCGTGGACGGCGGCCCGCGATGTCGAACACGGCGTCCAGATTGGACAGATCGTCGGCACGGCGCCCGTCGTCCTCGGGCCGCGGGGGCCGGCCCTCGTACGTCTCGGTGTCGCCGCGCTCGCCGATCCACGGTGCCCGCAGCGGCGGCAGGCCACGGCGGATGTCGGTCGTCACGGCGTCGTCGGTGTACGGGCCGGACGTGTCGTACAGGACGACGGAGTCACCCGTGGTGAGCCGGACCTCGCGCATGGGGACGCGGAGATCCGGGCGGGATCCCTGCAGGTAGACCTTGTTTCTGGAGACAGCACTGCCAGCACTCATCGCACTCTCCCTACGCCGGCATGACCCGGACAGGTTGTGACGGTCGGCGACCTGTTGTCGCCCTCTCAGCCCGGTCGTCGGGCTCCCGTGTGTGGGGCCAGGCTAGCGCGGTGCCGCTCGGCCCCCGGCGCGCCACCCCCCTCGCCGGATCCGGCATTGGGGCGACACGTCCGAGATCCGGACGCCGTCACCCCAGATCAGCGGTCGGCAGGGGTGACACCGCGCGCCGAGGCTCTGTCCGCGAGGTCGGTCCCAGCCCGGGGAGCCCGCGGTGACGTGCGACCGGCGGGGTACTCCGGAACTCGGCGACAGCGCCGTGGTCGGTACGACGGTGCCCTCGCCGGCGGCGGGATCGTCGGGCAGGTCCGGGACCGCGCTCGGAACGCGGTGACGTGCGTCGGTCCGCCCGGCGGTAGTGGGCCGGGACCGACATCGGATCGGTGCCGAGGGCGGTCCACCACCGCATGCGCACCGAGGTCCGGGTGGTGTCGAGGGCGGAAAACGACCGAGGGCCCCCCGGGTCACGGCCCGGGGCGCCCTCGGCAGACGCCATCAGTCCAGCTGGGCGTCCAGCGTGATGTCGACGCCGGTGAGGGCCTTGCTGACCGGGCAACCGGCCTTGGCCTGCTCGGCGACCCGCTTGAACGCGTCCGCATCCAGGCCCTCGACCTCGCCCCGGACGGTGAGCGCGATGCCCGTCAGGCGGAAGCCGCCGGCCGGGTCCGGCCCCAGCGAGACGTCGGCCGTGACCTCGATGCCCCGCGGTACGCCACCGGCCTCCGCGGCCAGTGCGGAGAACTGCATCGCGTAGCAGGACGAGTGGGCGGCCGCGATCAGCTCCTCGGGACTGGTGGTGCCGCCGGCGTCCTCGGCTGCGCGCTTCGGGAAGGACACGTCGTAGGTGCCGACCTTCGAGCTCGTGAGTTCGACCTGGCCGGAGCCCTCTTCCAGAGTTCCGTTCCACGCGGTACGGGCGGTACGAGTGGGCATGGTGTTCCCTTCGTGGGCTGGATGCGTCCCTGTCTACTCAGGGGCCGCGCCGGCCGCCAGTCGTCCGGCGCGGAACAATTGAGTGCTCAACCGTCTTGCGATGAGTACCGCCCCAACCTCGGAGGACCGCATGACCTTCCCGGCCCCGGTCGTCGCCGCGCGCGGCGGCCAGGACGACACGACGCCGCTCGTCGTCCTCCTGCACGGACGCGGCTCGCACGAGGGCGAGATCATCGCGCTCGCCGAGCACCTGCCGGCCGACCTCGCGTACGCGGCCGTCCGCGCCCCGATCGGGGCGGGCGGCGGGTACGCGTGGTTCGCCAACCGGGGTATCGGCCGCCCGGTCGCCGAGTCGCTCCGGGAGACCATGGACTGGTTCCGCGGGTGGCTCGACGAGACGGCGGTGGCCGGCCGCCCGGTGGTGCTGGTCGGGTTCAGCGGGGGCGCCGCGTTCGCCGGTGGCCTCATCCTCGACGACCCGAGCCGGTACGCCGGGGCCGCGGTCCTGTACGGCACGATGCCGTTCGACGCGGGCGTACCGACCACGCGGGACCGCCTCGCGGGGCTGCCGGTGCTCGTCGCGCAGGGCGACCACGACGACGTCATCCCGCGCGAGCTGCTCGACCGGACCTGGCAGTACCTGCGCGAGGAGTCGGGGGCGGACATCACCGCGCGCCGCGACCCGGTGGGGCACGGCATCTCCCCGCAGGCTCTCACCGCCCTCCGGGCCTGGCTGACCGAACGGTGCGTCACCACAGTCCGGGGATGAGCCGGTGGGTCCGTGCGGCGTACGCCGTGTACTCCGCACCGAGGGCGTCGGTGAGGACCCGTTCCTCGACGCGGATGCGGTAGAGCACGGCGACCAGGCAGGCCGCGAGAAAGACGAGGATCGACACCAGATTGTCGTAGGTCAGCGACAGCCCGGCGAGCGCGACCAGGGCGCCCGTGTACGACGGGTGGCGCAGGTACCGGTACGGCCCCGACCGCACGACCCGGTGCCCCTCCTGGATGTGGACCACACCGCGGAAGTAGCGCCCCAGACTGCGGATGGCCCACAGCCGGAACGCGATCCCGGTCCAGGCCAGCACGATCCCCGCGCCGAGCAGGACCGCGGGGTGCGGAATCGCGAACTGGGGGAGCCGGCCGCGGGCGAGGCCGGCCAGCAGCTCACCCACGGCGACCAGCACGATGAACACGCCGAGGCTGCGCCACTCCGTCGTGCGCGCCCGCGACCCCTGCCGGTACTGGCGCGTCTGCAGCCACACCTCCGCGGCGATCCACACCGCGACGGTGGCGGTGAGGATCCCGTTCACCACGGTCACCTCCTCATGGTGCACCCTGCCGTCACCTTCCGGCAGGGCACGTCCCGGGCCCGGCGAGACCTTCGTGCGGCTCCGGACCCACCTGCCTGCGAGGTAGGACACATCTCGGCTAACTGGTTGCTTGTAACAACCAGTTGGAGCACACTGACGGAGTGGACGACGCCTTCGCACAGCTCACCGACGAGCTCCTGGCCCTCGCCAGGCTCACCCGGTCGGTGGCGCACAAGACCCACAACGACGTCTCCACGGCCACCGGAGCGGTGCTCGCGATCGTCGAGTCCTGCCCTGGGGTCTGGACCAAGGAGATCGCAAACCGGTTGGGGGTGGGGCTGTCCGTGGCGAGCCGGCACACCGCCGAACTGGTCCAGTCCGGACTCCTCCGCCGCGAGCCGGATCCGGCGGACGGCCGGGCGGCGCGGCTGCAGCTCACCGACCCCGGCCGGCAGTGCCTGGCGGCCCTGCGGGCCCAGAACGCCGATTGGATTGCGGCCGCCCTCGCCGACTGGTCCCCGGCGGACGTCGCCACGGCCGCGGAGCTGCTCCACCGCCTTGCCGACGACCTGCACACGGCCCTCGCGCGTCACGGCGTGCCGGGCGCACCGACGAACCCTCGCGAAGGAATCTCTCCATGAGCACCGTTACGCATCGGGTGGGTCCCGGCCGAACGGCCGGGACCCACGACAAGACCGGCGCCCACGCCGAGGCGACCGGGCTCGACGCACGGCCGCCCGCGAACGGCGGGGGCGGCCCGGTCGGTCAGGTCGCGATGACTCATCGCGAGATCCTGGAGGCGCTGAGCGGCCTGCTCATGGCGCTGTTCGTCGGCATGCTGAGCACGACGATCGTCGCGAACGCGCTACCCCGGATCACCAGCGACCTGAAGGGCACCGAGTCCCAGTACACCTGGGTCGTCACGGCCTCGCTGCTGGCGGCGACCGCCGCGACCCCCATCTGGGGCAAGCTCGCCGACCTGTTCAGCAAGAAGCTGCTGATGCAGCTGTCGATCGTGGTCTTCGTCATCGGGTCCGCGCTGTGCGGGCTGTCGACGTCGATGGCGATGCTGATCGGTTTCCGGATCGTGCAGGGCATCGGCATGGGCGGGCTCCAGGCCCTGACCCAGACTGTGATGGGCGCGATGATCCCGCCGCGTGAGCGCGGCCGGTACTCCGGCTACCTCGGTGCCGTCATGGCCGTCGCCACCGTGGGGGGTCCGCTGCTCGGCGGTGTCATCGTCGACACATCGTGGCTCGGCTGGCGCTGGTGCTTCTACGTCGGCGTCCCGATCGCCGTCGTCGCCCTGATCGTCCTCCAGCGGACGCTGCACCTGCCCACGCTCAAGCGGGACGTCAGCATCGACTGGCTCGGCGCGACGCTGATCACGCTCGGGGTGAGCCTGCTGCTGGTGTGGGTGTCGTTCGCGGGCTCGCAGTTCGACTGGATGTCCTGGCAGACCGGCGCGATGGTCACGGGCGGGGTCGTGTCGCTGCTCCTCGCCGTGTTCGTGGAGAGCCGGGTGCGCGAGCCGATCATCCCGCTCCCGATCATCCGGGACCGCACGACCGCACTGTCGATCGTCGCGTCGATCGCGGTCGGCATGGCGATGTTCGGAGCCTCGGTGTTCTTCGGGCAGTACTTCCAGATCGCCCTCGGGTGGTCGCCGACCAAGGCCGGTCTCGCGACGATCCCGATGATCGGCGGGCTGTTGATCGCCTCCACGGTCTCGGGCGCGATCATCTCGCGGTACGGCCGGTGGAAGGCGTTCCTCGTCGCGGGTTCCGTGCTGCTGGTCGCCGGCCTCGGGCTGCTCGGCACGATCGACCACACCACGGACTACCGGCTGCTCGCGGCCTTCATGGCCCTCGTCGGGCTCGGCCTGGGCCTGACCATGCAGAACCTCGTGCTGGCCGTCCAGAACACCGTGGACCTGCGGGACATGGGAGTGGCGTCCTCGGTGGTCACGTTCTTCCGCTCCCTGGGCGGCGCCATCGGAGTCTCCGTGCTCGGGGCGGTCGCGGCGACCCAGATCACCGACAAGGTCACCAGTGGGCTGCGCACGATGGGGATCGACGCGCCCGCGGGCGGCTCCGAGAGCCTGAACCTCGACGCGCTCCCCGGGCCGATCCAGACGATGTTCCGCGCCGTGTACGGCGACGTCATCGGCAACGTCTTCGTGATCGCGGCCGTGGTGTCGGTCGTCGTGGTGCTGGCCGTGGTCTTCATCAAGGAGGTCCCGCTGCGGATGAGCAACTCCCTGGTCGCGGAGGCGCCCCCGGCGGCGCCCGCCGTCGAGGGCCCCGCGGCGCCCGCCACACCGGAGGGCACCGGCCGGCCGGTGCTGGGCCGGGTCCTGCGCGGTGACGGGCAACCGCTGGCGGGCGCGTCGGTCACCCTCGCCGACGTGAGCGGGAACCAGGTGGACCGGACGCGTACCGCCGAGGACGGCGGCTACCGGCTCGAGTCGCGCTCCGGCGGGACGTTCCTCCTGATCGCGTCCGGGCCGCGGCTCGTGGCCAACGCGGCGATGATCACGATCGCCGAGGCCCCGGTGCACCGCGACCTCGTCCTCGCCGGGACCTCGGTCCTGCGGGGCCACGTGCGGGTGCGGAACGGCGCCGGGATCGCCGGTGCGCTGGTCACCCTCACCGGCGTGCAGGGCGAGGTCGTCGCCAGCACCGTGACGGGCCCCGAGGGTGGCTTCGCGCTGCCGGACCTGCTCGCCGGGACCTACACGCTCGTCGGCCAGGCCACCGGCCACCAGCCGCTCGCGTCCACCGTGGACATCGCGGCGGGCGGCACCGTGGAGCGGGACATCCTGCTCGTCGGCGGGGGTCGTGTCGCCGGAACCGTCCGGGCGGGCAGTGACGGGCGCCCGCTGCCCGACGCCGGTGTGACGCTGCTCGACGAGAGCGGGAACGTGCTCGCCGCGCGGCAGACCGGGCCGAACGGCGACTACGCGTTCGACGACCTGACCGACGGGACGTACACGCTCATCGCGAGCGGATACGCCCCGGTGGCGGCCGGCCTGCGGGTGACGTCCGGCGTGGAGGTCGAGCACCACGTCGTGCTCGGGACCCGGAGCTGAGTGCCCGGGCCAGGTCATGACCGGGACCGGCCGCCGCCGCCCGGCGGCGGGGCCCGGCGGGTGGCGGTCCGGAACGACAGGCGGCACGAGCACCCGCGGAATGCGGGCTTCCGCGCCGCCGGGCGACGCCCGTGACCGGCCCTCGCGGCCGGGCGTTCCGGCCGCGAGGGCCGGACGGGTCTTCCGCGCGGGGGATGTGGGTTGCCGACCGTCCGGTTCCGGTCGATCGCTGGAGGATCGGCCGCGGCGGGGGGCACGCTGGCGTGCACGCCCACCACCACCGAGGGAGCGGCAGATGCCCACCGGCCCGGAGCGGGAGCCCACCGACAACACCGTCCAGATCACCCGCGCCCGGATGGGCCTCGGGGTGGTGATTGCGGGCAACGTGGCGATCGCGGCCGTGGCGATCCTGGGGCTGGCGCTGATGTCCCGCCAGAGCGATTCCGCGGCGACGATCGTGTCCATCCTGAGCAGCGCCTTCACCGCCATCGCCACGATGACCACGGCCTATTTCGGGATCCGGGCCGCCTCCAACACCGCGCAGTCGTCGATCAAAAGGCAGCCCGGCGGCGCGGGCAATGCATCGAAACAGGAAGAATAGACAGACCCGTCTGGCTCAGGTGGCGCGCAGGGTGGCCGATGGGACGGTCGAGTGGGCTCGTCCCAGCCCCGATCGCCGGGTTCACAGAAGGTCTGATGATCGATGCTCCGCCCTGCACCGCACGACAGCGCGACCGTGGTCCGGCGTCCCCCGTACGGGGCGAACCCGGCGCTGGGCCGGCACGGCCTTCGGGCCCGGCAGGAGATCCTCGACGCCGCCCGGGGACTGTTCACCGAGCTGGGCTATCACGCCACCAAGATGGAGTCGATCGGCGAGGCGGCGGGACGGTCCGCCGCGGCGGTGTACCAGTACTTCGAGGGCAAGGGCCAGATCTTCGAGGTCCTCGTCGACGAGCTGACGATCGAGGTCCTCGCGGCGGCTCGCCGGCTCGCGGCGATGGAGCGGGTGCGGCCCGGACCGGCTGCGCTGTCCGAGCTGCAGGCGCGGGTCGCGGAGCTCTCCACGGTGCTGACCCGGCACTCGACCACCTTCGCGCTCTGGCCGGTCGTGGAGGAGAGCGAGGAGCGCCTCCGCGGATCGGCACGGCGGTTCATGGCGAGCTTCGCGGCGGCCCTCGGGCCCGCCCTGGTCGCGGCCGGCGTGCCGGCCCAGCAGCGGCGAGCGCTGGCCGTCGCGATCGGCGCGATGATCCAGTCCTCGCACTCCACCCGGATCGCGCGCACGACGCAACTCACCGCGCACACCCTCGACGAGGTCCTCGCGCGGGTCGTCTACTCGACGATCTTCCCGGCCGGGAACCCGCCCGAACGCGGCCACGGCGGCCGGGACGTTCCGGTGCGGCTGCCGCGTCCCGCGGGCGCGCGCGTCTCGCCCCTGCCCGAGGCAATGCCCGGTGTCCGGCGGCGGGTCACCGAGCGGAGCCGCGGCACGCTGGAGCGCATCCTGTCCGCGGCGACGGACGCCTTCCGGCGCAACGGTTTCGCCGGGACCAGCATCAACGACATCGCCGCCGCCGCGGGGGTGAGCCACGCCAGCGTGTACACCTACTGGCCGGACCGCGGCGCGTTGTTCGCGACCCTCGCGCACCGGGCCGCGGTCACGGTGGGCGACCACATCGAGCAGGCGCCGTGCGCCTTCGAGAGCGTCGAGGACGGCCGGGTCTGGCTGGGACGCTGGGCCGAGCTCATCGCCGAGCACGGTGCGGTCCTGCACATCTGGACGCACGAGGTGGTGCGCGACTCGCGGCTCGGGACGTTCGCGCGGGAGATGCAGGAGTACGTCGGGGCCTTCCTGGACTCCGTGGTGTGCTCCGCGCCCACCGCGGGATCCGTCGATCGCGGCGCCGCCCGCGTGGTGCTGTGGTCGCTGCTCACCGACGTGCCGTACCGGCACTGCTCCCAGCTCCGGGTGGTATCCCACGAGGAGTTCCTGGACGTGCAGGCGATGCTCCTGCTGCGGGGGCTGCTCGGGCATCGCTGAGGCGGCCCGGCCCACCGACTGCACCGCATCCGAACCGGTCAGCGCGGGTAGCGGAAGGGCCCGGGGCGGGGTTCCCCGCCGCTCACGGTCCGCACGATGTCCGTGGCGATGTCGTGCAGCTTGCGGTTCTGGTGCTGGGAGGCGCCGCGGAGCAGGTCGAACGCGTCCTCTGCATCGCACCGCTGCCGGTCGATGAGGATGCCGATGGCCTGGTCGATCACGGTGCGCCCGGCCAGCGCGCTGCGGAGCTGGCCCGCCAGCTCGGCCTGCTGCGCCTGGCGGATGACGAGGGTCAACGCGGTGGAGACCTGGCCGACGAACAGTTCGGCGCGCTGCTGCGCCGCGTGGCCGAACGCCGCCGGGACGGTGGCGTACAGGTTCACCGCGCCGCGGGTGTCGCCGTCGGCGCGCAGCGGCAGGGACAGCGAGCTGCGCACCCCCCGCCCCAGGGCTCGATACCGGTAGTCGGGCCACCGCTCGTCGATGACGAGATCGGGGACGAGGACGGCCTCGCCGGTGCGCAGCGTGTGCCGGCACGGCCCCTCGTCCTCGCCGTGCCGCGCCTCGTCGGCGTCGCTGGCGAGCGGACCGCAGGTGATCACGGTCGCCGGTCCAGTGCCGAGCCGGACGGTCACTCCACAGGAGGCCGCCGGAATCACGACGCTGGCGCCGAGCCGAGCCGCGCCGGTCAGGAGACGGTCGACGCTCGGGGAGGCGAGCATCAGGTTGGCGAGTTCGGCGAGGCCGCTGCTCAGATCGGAGATCTGGCACCCGCCGTGCTGGGAGGCATCCATCGCCGCACACGGCTGTCTCGGAAATGCCGCCAGGTCGACGGCTCCGGTATCGGACGTGCACCGGGAACGACGCCGCCGCGACCGGAGACGTGCGGAAAGCCCTCGGTCGCTCCATCGTACGCGCGTCTGCGCGGTACTCCGGCGTTACCGTGATCGGGGTTCGGTGAACAGTCCATGTCGTCCTCGTCCCGCGAACCCCTGACGTCCCCCGGCTGGGCCGCGGGCCCGGGCCGGGACGGCGACCTGACAGGCTGACGAGATGCCCTCCGTGGTCGACGCGCATGTGCACCTGCTGGACCTTCTGCAGCAGGGCGAGGGCGCGGGGCAGTTCCTGTCCGCACTGGACCGGGCCGGGGCCGACCGCGCGGTCGTGTTCGGGATGGCGGTGAAGAAGCGGTGGGCCGCCGGCGAGCCACGGCGACCCGGGTACCACCTCGACGACAACTCCGGCTGCTACTCCTTCTCGCTCACCGACGCGCTGGTCGCGAACGACCTGCGGGAGCTCGCGCCGGGACAGCGCGCGCGGCTGGCGCCGACGGTGTGCGGCTTCGACGTCACCGATCTGCTGGCCATCGAACACCTGGAGCGGGTGTGGGACAGCTACGACGGGTGGGCCGGCATCGGCGAGCTGCTGCTGCGCCACGACGACCTGACCAACCCCACCCAGGGCGAGCCCGCGACGATCGCCCACCCGGCGCTCGAACCGGTCCTCGACTTTGCCCGGGCGCACGGCGTGCCGGTGGCGGTGCACCAGGACAGCAGCTCGGCCGGGCGACCGGGTGAGCACGAGTACGTCCCCGAGCTGGCCTCCGCGCTGGCGCGGCATCCGCGGACGACCGTGGTCTGGTGTCACGCGGGTATCTCCCGGCGGATCGAGCCCCGGGGCCAGGTGCGGGTCCTGGCCGAGCTGGTGGCAGCCCATCCCGGGCTGCACGTCGACCTGTCCTCGGCGGTGGCCGACCACGTGGTCCCCGACGGTCACCCGGACCCGGCGTGGGTGGGGCTCATCGACGCCCGTCCGGACCGGTTCGTGCTCGGCAGCGACGTGTTCGGCCGGCCGGCCGGGCTCGGCGAAGCGCTCGCCCGGTTCGAGCCGCTGCTGGCCGCGCTCGCGCCGTCGACCCGTGCGGCCGTGGCCGGCGACAACGCGATGCGGCTCTGGTTCGGCGGCTGACCGGCGCGTCATGCCGGAGGCGGGCGGTACGCCCTGGTACACCCTTGGCTGTGGCCGATCCTTCCGATGACTCCACGGTGCGCGATGTCCGCACCGAACACTCCGTCCGATCCACGCGCCCGCGCCGCGTCGTGCTGGCCCTGCTCGCCGTGCTGGTCGTGGCCGGCGTCGCCGGCGCGTTCGGCGTACGCGCGGGCACGGTGTCCGCCGCCGCCGGTGCGTACCGCCTCGAGCTGACGTACCCGAGGATCGCCCGGTCCGGGCTCGACGTGCCGTGGCACGTCCGCCTGGAGCGGTCCGGGGGCTTCGACGCGAAGAAGCCGATCACCCTGGCCGTGACGGCGGACTACTTCGACCTCTTCGAGACCCAGGGTTTCCATCCGGAGCCCGACGCGGAGACCCGGGACGGCGGGTACCTGTACCTGTCCTTCACCGCGCCGCCGACCGGCGACGTGTTCGAGGTGGACTTCGACACCTACGTCCAGCCGTCCAGCCAGATCGGCCGGGACGCCCGGCTGTGGGTCATGGACGGTGACCGTCGCGCGGTGGGCGTGACCTACTCGACCTGGCTGGTGCCCTGATGGAGATCGTCGTCCGCGCCACCGTCATCTTCTTCTTCCTCTGGCTGATCACCCGCGTGGTCGGCCGCTCGACCCTGGGGGAGCTGAGCACGTTCGAGCTGCTGTTGTTCGTCACGATGGGCGACCTCGTCCAGCAGTCGGTGACCCAGCAGGACTACTCGGTCACCTCGGGAGTGCTGGCGGTCAGCACGTTCGCGCTGCTGACCGTCGGGCTGTCGTACGCGAAATGGCGCTGGCCCCGGACCCGGCCGGTCATCCACGGCGTACCGGTGGTGGTCGTGTCCGAGGGCGAGCCGATGCTCGACGCCATGCGCGCCGAGCGGCTGACCCTCGACGACCTGATGGCCGCGGCGCGGGAACAGGGGATCGAGCGGTTCTCCGACATGCGCCTCGCGGTACTGGAGGCGGACGGCGGGATCTCGTTCTTCCAGCGCTCCGGCGGGAAGTCCGGAGCGCCGGAGAAGACGCCGGTCGGCTCGGAGTGACCCCGGGGAACGTCCGGAGTGGACGGCGCCCGGCGGACCGGTCGGTAACGACCGGTCCGCCGGGCGACCGAGACCGGAGTCAGATCCGGTGGAAGAACCGCCCGCGGTAGCGCGGGCCGGTGGTGCCGAAGAGGCCGAGCGCGGCACCGGCCGCGATCAGGACCGCGCCAACGGTCCACAGTGCCTGCGTCTCGAGGACCAGGCCGAACACAACGAGCAGGAAGCCCATGATGATCATGTCTTCTCACCGCCTTCGCGTCTGACGGTCGTCGGTGGTGGTGGGGACGGTCTGCCCCGGCACTGTCCGATGTCGACGACCGACACAAAAGTACCCGTTACTTGACGTCATAGGCATCCCAGAACGGTGTGTGCTCGGCAACATGACGGGCGTCACTCCGGGCCGCCGGGGTCCGGGCAGCGCCGCGGCGCCCGTCGGCCGAAGGGCCGGACGGGCGCCGCGAGGACCGGCCCGGACGGGCCGGCCGGGCGGTGCGGGGTGCCTCAGCCGGCGACCGTCACGGCCTCGGGCCGCGGGTCCAGCCGAGCGGTGCGCTGGAGCCGGCGGCCGCCCGTCGTCATCAGCACCACGGCGAACAGCGTCGCGCCGGTGAGCACGATCATCGTGCCGGACGGTACGTCGAGGTGGTAGCTGAGGTTCATCCCCACGAAGCCGCACACGGCTCCGAGGGCGGTGGACAGCCACAGCATCCGGGAGAACCGGTTGGTGAGCATCCGCGCCACGACGGCGGGGATCACCAGCGTGGCCGCGACCAGCGTCACGCCGATGATCGTCAGGGTGGCCAGGATGGACAGGGACAGCACCAGCATCAACAGGGCGTCGAGGCGGGCGACCCGGACGCCGCTGACGTCGGCCACGTCCGGGTCGAAGGTGGCGAACAGCAGCCCGCGGTAGTTCGCGAACACGACGGCCACCGTGAAGGCCGTGATCCCCACGAGTGCCCACACATCCGCGGCCGTGACGCCGATGATGCTGCCGAACAGGGCCGCGTCGAAGCTCGGACCCTTGTTGCCGAAGATCGTCAGGAGGGCCACCCCGAGGGCGAACGACGCCGTCGTGATCACCCCGATCGCCGCGTCCGCCCCGATCCGGCGACCCCGGGTGACCCGGCTGATCGCCAGCGCCGAGGCGAGCCCCCACAGACCGGCGCCGAGGTAGTAGTTGATGCTCACGATCGAGCTCGCCGCGAACCCGCCGAAGATCGCGTGCGACAGGCCGTGCCCGATGTAGCTCATGCCGCGCAGGATGACGAACACGCCGATCAGGCCGCACAGTCCACCGGCGAGGGTCGCCACCGTGAGGCCCTTGACGAAGAACACGTAGTGGAACGGATCGAGCAGCGCGGCGATCATGCGGTGTCCCGGCGGTGCAGGGGGCTGTCGTAGTGGTCGAGCACGACCGGCATCCCGAGGTGTTGCAGCACCTCCATCGGCGCGCCGAACGTGCGTTCCAGCACCGACGGCGTGATCACCTCCCGGGGGGCGCCCGCGGCGATCACGGCGCCGTGCAGGGCGACGAGCTGGGGCAGGTGGGCCGCCACGCCGTTGAGGTCGTGGGTGGTGATCAGGATGGCGACACCCTCGTCGTTCAGCTCGGCGAGCAGATGCAGCATGTCGTGACGGCTGGCGACGTCCACACCGGACGTCGGCTCGTCCATCAGCAACAGCTCGGGCCGCCGGAGCAGCGCGCGCGCGATGAACATGCGCTGCTGCTGGCCGCCGGACAGCTCGCGGATGTGCCGGCCACCGAGGTCCCCGATGCCCAGCCGGTCCAGCACCCGCGCGACCTCGGTGCGCTCGGCCCGGCTGGGCCAGGGCAGCGTGCGCCGGGTCCGTCCCATCAGGACACATTCGGCGACCGTGACGGGGAAGTTCCAGTTCACGGTCTCCAGCTGCGGGACGTACGCGACGGTGAGCCCGGGGCGGCGCGTCACCTCCCCCCGCTGCGGCCGCTCGGTGCCGAGCAGCAGCCGGAGCAGCGAGGTCTTGCCGGACCCGGACGGCCCCACGACCCCGATGAAGTCGCGGTCGTGCACCGTGAGGTCCACCTCGGTCAGCACCGGGGTGCCGTCGTAGCCGAAGCTCGCCCGGGAGATCCGGACGAGCGCGTCGCCCGCCGCGGCCACGGTCACTGGGGGTAGTCGGCGCGGTCGGGAACCGCGGGGGCGGTGTCCAGCGCGGCGAGCTTCGTCGGCGTACCGCCGAGCCCCTTGATCATCGTGACGTAGTCGTAGCGCATGAGCCCGGCCCAGGAGTGCTCCGGCTCACCCGGCTTCCCGGGCAGGTCGTCGTCGCGGAGGGTGTCCTCGTACCGCGCACCGGTGGCGCGGCCGATCTCGGCGAGGACCTTTGACGGGAACACCTCGGACCCGAAGATCACGGGGACCTTCTCCGCCTCGATCTGGTCGATCAGGTGCGCGACCTCCTTCGGGGTCGGGTCCTCGAAGTTCCGCGGCTGGATCGCGCCGATGACCTTCCAGCCGTACGTCTTGGCGAAGTACGCATAGGCGTCGTGGTAGGTCAGCAGCTCCCGGTTGCCGCCGGGGATCGTCGCCTGGTCGGCGCGCAGGGCGGCATCGAGTGCCTTCGCCTGTGCCTCGAAGGTCACGTAGTTCTCCTCGTAGTACCCGGCGTTGCCCCGGTCCGCCGCCGTGAGGGCGTCCCGGACCACCGCGGCGTACCTGATCGCGTAGGTCGGGTCGGTCCAGAGGTGCGGGTTGGGCTTGCCCTCCTCCTTCGGGAAGGAGAAGTCGTACAGGTACTCGCTCTCGGGCAGGACCTCCGTGCCCAGCTCGACCAACTTCGCGCCCTGCCCCATGTTCGCGTGGGCGAGCGATTTGGTCGGCTCCTCCAGCTTCAGACCGTTGATGAAGACCAGATCGGCCCGGCTCAGCACCTTCGCGGCGCTCGGTGGCGGGTCGAACGTGTGCGAGTTCGTGCCCTCCGGGACCAGGCCGTCGATCGTGATCCGGTCCCCGCCGACCGCCGCGACGATCGAGGTGATCGGGGCGACCGTCGTGACGACCCGCAGCCCGCCGGTGTCGTTGCCGCGCTCGGTGGTCGTGCCGCAGGCGGCGAGGAGGCCGGCGGCGGCGAGCACGGCGAGACTGGACCGGACCCGGCGGTACGTGAGCATGGCGCCACCTTAAGGCCGCTTCGACTCTGTTGCCAAAGGGTTGCAACAAGGATCACGCGCGTGGCGGTACCGGTGTTCGGTCCGGCACGTCCGGCGGCCTTGCCCGGCTGATCCCGGTGAAGGGTCGCAACTCCCGATAAATGATGTCCCTGCCGGTCCGTGCCGCAGCCTGTCCGAGCCTGTCGAGGAGTCCGAAATCGCCCCGCGGATTCACCCGAATGCCGTTCATGTAGCCCCGCGGGGCTACTTCAGGCCTTCGGAAGTTCCTCCGAACCCACTCCAGGCACGGGGTAGGACAGTCGATAGAGGGCACAGACGGCAGAGCACGGAGATCAACGGCACGCCGTTCAGGAGGAGCGCCCCAAGGGCAGGCGCCGCGCTGCGGCGTTCGTCGCGGTCGCGGTGGCGATCGCGACCCCGGCCGGCGGCATGTCGGCCATCGCGACCTGGGGTACGAGCGGCACCGGCGAGGGGCAGGCCAAGGCCACCACGGCGGTCTCGCTCGTCGTGAGCGCCGGTACCGCGACCGGCCAGCTGTACCCGGGTGCCGCCGGTGACGTGCGGTTCCGGGTGCAGAACCCGAACACCTTCCCGGTCACCGTGACCGGGTGGAGCGGTCAGAGCGTCGCGTCGACGGACAAGAGCGGCTGTGGCACGGGGAACTTCGGCGTGAACGCGGGCCCGATCGCCGCGACCCCGGTCGCCGCCGGTGCGGCGGTCACCGTCACGGTCGTCGGCGGCGTCTCGATGAACAGCGACGCCCCGGACGCCTGTCAGGGTGCGGGTGTCGGCGTGAGCGCGATCGTGACCGCGGCCCAGGGCTAGAGCCTCGCGGCGATGTCGTTCCTCTCACTGCGACGCTGGAGGGTGGCGGCGACCGTTCTGGTCGCCGCCGCCCTCGCGGTGTCGATGACTGGCTCTGCCGGTGCGTCGTGGACGGCGTCGGGTTTCGGCACCGGGGGATCCCGGGCGGACACGCTCGCGCCGCCGGCGAGCGTCACCTCTGCCTGCGGGCTCCTCGACGTCGGAGCATCCTCGCTGACGATCACCTGGGCGAAGCCGAGCGGCACGCGGTTCGCGGCGAAGAGCTTCCTCGTCGAGCGGTCCACGGACGGCGGGGTCAGCTGGATCACGATCACCTCGGTCCTTTCCACCGTGGCCGGGGCCGCCGGGTCGTTCCTGTTCGAGGACGTGGGGCTGACCGTGCTGACCACGTACCACTATCGGGTCACCGCGGTGGGGGGGGGGGGGGGGGGGGGGGGGCCCCCCCCCCCCCACCGCCGCGTCACCCCTCGTCGCGCAGCCGTGTCTCCAGGGAGATCAGCGGCTCGGTCTCCTCGGT
>JAVEDU010000047.1 GCA_030840805.1 Actinomycetota bacterium | reverse complement strand
GCCTGGCCCTGGACACCCGACCCGGTGACCGGCGCCGCCGTCGGCGGAACCGAGCTGACCGTGACCGTCGCGGTCGACGACGCGGTCGTGCCGTATCCGTCGGCCACGCGGTACCCGATCGCCGTGGCGGTCCCGGTGAACGCCACGACGGGCGTGAACCGGAGCGAGCCCTCCGCGGTGACCGTCCAGGTGCCCTCACCGGAGACGGCGACCGTGGTCACCCACGCCTCCGCCTCCGGGTCGAACAGCACGACCGACTCGGCGTCGACGCCGGTGACCGGGTCGGTCGTCACATCGACCGGGAAGGTGGCCGCCGTGTGCTGCAGGGTCGTCCCGGTGACCGGCCGGGCGGCCGGGGCGGTGACGGGGATCGCGACCGCGACCGTCTTGGCGTCCGTGGCCGCGAGCGTGACGTTCTCCCGGTGGGCACCGACGGCCACCTTGTAGGCGCCGGGGTGCACGTTGTCGAACGCGTACCTACCGGCCAGGTCGGTGGTGCCCTCGGCGACGACGGCGCCCGTCGGGCCGAGGAGGTGGACCTCGGTGCTGCCGAGCGGGGTGGTCCCGCCGGGATAGCTGCGGACGACCGTGCCGTCCACGCCGGCGAGGCAGCCGCTCATCGCCCCCCGGCTCACGTCGATCGAGAGCGGGGTGGCGACGTCCGTGCTGCCGACCGTCGAGACGGTGCGGCCGGAGACCGTCAACGGCGCCACCGGGACCGTCGGGTCGGCGGAGATGCCCGGCGTGAGCGTGGGGCAGTTCTGCACCACGGCGAGCCGGACGCACAGCTCGGGAGCATCGGACGAGTACGTGAGCGCGCCGGTGATCGTGGCCGCGTCGTCCTCGGCTACGCCGAGCGCCGTGACCTCGAACGAGGGCTTGGTGCCGGTTTCGGCCGCATCCAGCGTGGTGAGGTCGAGCGTGCCGCCCACGGTGGGCGTGATCGCGGTCCAGCCCGCGACGGTGCTGCCGTCGGCCTTCTTCACCGTGACGCGGAGGTCGGTGACGTCCACGTTCCCCGGCGTGGTGAAGGTGAGGTCCTCCCACGCGCGGACGCGGCCCGTCTCGAGGCACCCCATGCGGGGGACGAAGACGGTGTACGGCAGGACGAGCACAGGGTCGCCGAACGAGCAGCCGACCGCACCCGTGCGCCCGTTGAACGACGTGATCTTCCCGTCGTCGCCGTTGGACCACAGGCAGTCCGGGCTGGTCGGGTCGGTGCGGATCGCGTACCGCGCGGTTCCGATCCCGCCGGGGGCGGGGGTGAAGCCGGCGCAGGCCGTGTCGGTCGTCCAGTCGTAGCAGACCGGCACGCCGTTCCAGTACGCGTCGTTCGCGGCCCAGTACTGCCGGGTGCCGGTGAAGGCCCAGTCCGCGTAGCCGGCCATCTGGCCGGGTGCCTTGGCCGCGAGGAGGGCGGCGAGCCCGGCCGGGTAGGGGACGGACGCGCCGCTCAGGTCCAGGCAGGCCGTGGCCGGCATGAGTGAGCAGACCCCGGTGAGGGTGCCGTCGGTGGCGCGCGCGGGCGCCACCGACGTGACCTGACCGGTCAGGCTGCCGGCGGGCCAGGTGCCCGCACACGGGTTGCCGGTGGCGCCGTCGAAGCAGTAGACGCTCGTCGCGGTGACGAACAGCTTGGTGTCCACCGCGGTGGCGAACGCGGGCACGACACCCGCGCTGCCGAAGTCGGGGAGGACGTACGGCTGGCCGCCGCAGGCCGCGTTGTCGGAAACGTCGAAGCAGAGCAGCTCTCCGGTGCCCAGCGGCGTGTACACCCGGTCGCCGACGATCGACTGGCTGCCGAGCTCATCGTAGAAGGAGCTGCCCGTCCGCAGCGGGTGGTAGCCGCAGCTGGTGAACGGCGTGGTCGACACGTCGGTGCACAAGGCGCCGAAGGAGTTCGACGAGGTCTGGCCGACGATCGAGTACACCTTGTTGTCGACCACCGAGCCGCCCGAGGCGCTGGAGGTGGTGTAGCCGGGGAGGGAGTACACGGACGTGTCGCAGGACGAGCCGTCCGTCCGCAGGTGGCAGTCGAGGTTGTACGTGCTCGGGTTGTGGTGCCAGACGTTGAGCACCTTGTCCCCGGCGAGGAACACGTCCCAGCCGTCGCCGCCGGACGCACCCTGGAAGGTGGGCGCCGTCCTCAGCTGACCGGTCGCGGTGGTGGTGCTGGTCTGCGCGCCGTTCGTGTAGCCCTTGCTCTGCACGTCACCCGAGGTGCGGACACCGGTCACAGTGCCGGCGGGGACGCTGGTGTCCCAGGTCTCGCCGTCGGCGGTGTACTCGACGGGCCACCCCTCCGGCGCGGTGACGCTGCCGGCGGTGAACCGGGCCGCGGCCGGGCTCCACGAGGTCTCGATGGTCTGCCGGGTCTGGCCGTACCGGGTGATGGGTGCGACCGCGGCCACGTCGACGCTGTCGCCCACGGTCACGTCGGTCGGGGGGGAGCCGTCCGCGGCGCGGGCGGTGATGGACGATGACGGGGTCGCGGGGATGGCGAACGCGGGCGTGGCGGGGGCCACGAGCGCGCCGCCGAGGGCCGCGGCGGTCGCCACGAGCCCCAGGAGTCGACGGGTGGATCTCACGTAGTGCACACCTCCAGGTGTTGTCGGAGATGTCTCGACTCGGCCGGCCGGGTTCTTGATCATTTTTCCGGTCAGTGATGATCAAGGTCCGGTGACCTGGACCTCCAGTTCGGTCAGGAGTGCCTCGAAGAGCGGGCCGGCGTCCGCCAGCGCGTGGTCCAGGTGACCGGAGATCTCCATCGAGATGAGCCCGTACACGCGCGTCCAGTAGTGCAGCAGCGTGTACGTCGCCCCGAGCGGGATCTCCCCGAGGTCGAGCCGGGCCGCGCGGGCGCTCGCGGTGAGCCGCTCGCGGTACGGCTCCAGCGACTCCCGCAGCGGGGTGGCGAGGTCCTCGTCGGCCGGGACGCGGAACCGGCTCGCCGCCCACAGCCGCAGGACGATCTCCTCGAAGGCCCAGGCCAGCGCCTCGGCCGCCGGCTCGCCCTGGCCGCCGGCGCGGAGCTCGGACGGGACCGACGCGTCGGCGAACAGCAGGCCGAACTCGCGCCGGTGGTCCAACGCCCAGCTCCGAAACGTCCGGCACAGCGTGAGGGTCTGGACGAGCGGGTCGTCGGGTACCCGGCGGCGGGCGTCGAGCAGGGTCGCCGCCAGGTCGCGGGCGACGGCCGCCGAGGCCAGCTTCAGGAGACCGTCCCGATTGTCGACATAGCGGTAAAGCGCGGGTGCGGACATGCCGACGGTCGCGGCGACGGCCGAGATCGTGACGGCGTGCACCCCCTCTTCGACGAGCAGGTGGCGGGTGGCCAGGCCGAGATCATCGAGGGTTCGGGCCCGGAGCCGTGCGCGCCGACCGGGGGCGGCTGTGATCTCTGCCATGACCTCGGGCGGCTCCTTGACAGTTCGTGAACGCCGTAAGCAGTGTTAGGCAGCATAACGAACCGCGAGGGAGCGACATGCTGACGAGCTGGGCAGCGACGGCGGACCGGCGCCGATGGTGGGTCCTCGGGATTGCCCTCCTGCTCGCCGTGGTCGCCGGGCTCGCCTCCTCCAGCCTCGTCGACCGGCTCCAGCAGGGCGGGTACGAGGTACCCGGCAGCGAGTCCGTCCGAACCGACCACGCCGTCGAGCGCACGCTCGGCCGGCAGGCGTCGGACGTCGTGGCGGTCTACACGGTCCCGGCGGGCGGGCGCCTCGACGATCCCGCGCTCGTCCGGGCCGTCCAGCGGACCCTCACCGAGCTGCCGAGGGACCGGTTCGCCTCCTCCGTCGGGTGGTGGCAGTCGCCCATCCTGCTGTCCGAGGACAAGCGCACCGGCGCCGTGCTGGTACGGCTGAAGGGCGCCGACCCGGGTGAGCGCATCACGTCCTGGCGCGCCGTGTCCGGCGACCTGCACGGGCCCGACGGCCGGGTGTACGGCGTCGACGGCCTCACCGTGAAGTTCACCGGCGAGGCGCCGATGGGGTCCTCGGTCATGGACCAGGCCGAGGCCGACCTCACTCGCGCCGAACTCATCTCCTTCCCGGTCCTGCTCGTCCTGCTCGTGTTCGTGTTCGGCGGGCTCGTCGCGGCCGGTCTCCCGCTGGTGATCGGCGGGCTCGCGATCGTCGGGGCGCTCGGCGTCCTCCGGCTGTTCACCGGGTTCACCGACGTGTCGGTGTTCGCGATGAACGTCGTGACCCTGCTGGGTCTGGGCCTCGCCATCGACTACGGGCTGTTCATCGTCAGCCGGTTCCGTGAGGAGCTCGCCGCCCGCCCCGGTACCGACCGCGAGCAGGTCCGCCGCGCCCTCGAACGCACGCTCTCGACCGCGGGCCGCACCGTCCTGGTGTCCGGCCTCACCGTGGTCGCCGCCCTGTCCGGGCTCCTGGTGTTTCCGCAGACGATCCTGCGGTCCATCGGTATCGGCGGCATGGCCGCCGTGGCGGTCTCCGCGGTCGGCGCCGTCACGGTGCTTCCCGCGCTGCTCGCCGTCCTCGGGCACCGGGTGGACTCTCTCCGCATCCCGCGGCCGTGGGCCCGCCGTACCGCCGCCACCGCCGATCCCGCCCGCACCGGCGCGTGGCGCCGGATCGCGCAGATCGTCATGCGCCGGCCGATCATCGTGGTGGTCCTGGTCGGCGCGGTGCTCGTGCTGCTCGCCACGCCGTTTCGGAACGCGGAGTTCGGCCTGATCGACTCCTCCGTGCTGCCGAAGGGGAACGACGTCCGGGTCGCCACCGAAACCCTGGCCGACCGGCTCCCGGCGGCGACCGGCGACGCGACCCGGGTCCTCGTGGTCGGACGCGACGGCGCGGCCCCGACCGAGGCCGGCGTGCGGTCGGTCCTCGCGGCGGCCGAGCGGGTCGACGGGGTGGCGCAGGTGCGGCAGACGGCCGCGGCCGACGACATGGTGCTCCTGGAGGCACGGATGGACGGCGGCGGGAAGTCCGACGCCGCCCGTGCGGCCGTCGGGGACCTCCGTGACCTCGCGCCGCCGGCCGGCACCTCCGATCTCCTGGTCGGCGGGACGACCGCGCAGCTCGTCGACACGGTGGACGCCGTCGGCGACAAGCTGCCGTGGCTGCTGCTGGTCCTCGCCGCGGCGGTCCTGGTGCTGATGTTCCTCGCGTTCGGCTCGCTGGTGATCCCGCTCAAGGCGATCGTGCTGAGCACGCTGTCGCTGGGCGCCTCGTTCGGCGCGGTGATCTGGATCTTCCAGGAGGGCCACCTCGCCCACCTGTTCGGCGCCACGGCCGGTCCGATCGACGCCACCATCCCGGTGCTGATGCTGGCGATCCTGTTCGGACTGTCCACCGACTACGAGGTGTTCCTGCTCTCCCGCATCGCGGAGGCCCACCGCGCCGGCAAGCCGCTGAGGGAGGCGGTCGCGTACGGGATGGAGCGCACCGGCGGCATCATCACCTCGGCCGCACTGCTGCTCATGGTGGTGATCGGGGCGTTCTCGCTCTCCGGGCTGACGTTCATGAAGCTCATCGGCGTCGGGATGTTCCTCGCGATCGCGGTCGACGCCACGGTGGTCCGTGCCCTGCTCGTGCCGGCCACGATGGCGCTGCTGGGGAGCGCGAACTGGTGGGCCCCGGCCTGGCTCCAGCGGATCCAGCAGAGGGTCGGACTGGAGGAGGTCGAGCCCCCGGCAGACGAGCCGGCGCGCCGCCCCGACCCGGTGCCCGCCGGCACACCCTCGCGATGATCATGGGGTTTGCAACACGACACGCTGGCGTGTCTGTTGCAAACCCCATGATCAACGCGAGGTAAGGGCCTCAGATCCAGGCGTCGCGGACCTGCTCGGCGACCTGCTTCGCCTGCGCCCGTCCCGCCTGGGCGGCGGCCGACCTGCGGCTCGGGTCGAGGACGTTCGGCCCGATCGCGGCGAGGGCCGCCTCGTCCGGCCGCACGACCGCGGTCCGGACGGTGGCACCGAGCTCGGCCAGCTCCGCCGGCAGGCCCGTGCCGGAGAACGCGGGCGCGTCACCCATCGGCGCGATCACCACGACGGCATCCGCGCCCGCGGCCAGGTCGGCGTTGGTACCGGACCGGACCCCGCCGTCCATGTACCGGTGGCCGTCGATCGTCACCGGGGGCCAGACGATCGGCACGGCGCAGCTCGCCGCCACCGCGGACACCAGCGGAACACCGGACTCGCGGCTCCACACCACGAGCTCGCCGGTCTCGGTGTCCACCCCGGTGATCAGCAGCGACCGCGCGGGCCACTCCGCGGACGGCAGGCGCGAGGCGATGATGTCGAGCCGCTCCGCCTCCGGCACGGTGTCCGCCTCCCGGGCGAGCCGGCCGATCCGGGCCCGCAGCTCCAGCGCCGAGGTGGCCCCGGCCGCCACGGCGGCGATGGAGGCCATCATCCGGTCGAGGTCCAGCGTGACCGCCTTCTCCTTCGACGGGGAGTCGGCGTGGGCGTTCGCCTCCCGCGCGTAGAGGTCGGCGAGGTCCGCCCCGCCGGTGATCTGGGCGCCCACCGCGGAACCCGCCGAGGTGCCGATGACGAGCTCCGCGGTCGTCAGGTCCACGCCCTCGTCCCGCAGGCCGCAGAGCAGCCCCAGTTCCCAGGCGATCCCCGTGACGCCGCCGCCACCCAGCACCAGTGCCCTGTCAGCCATGATCGGCACCGTAACGAACGCCGCCGGGTCCCGGGGTCCCTGCCCGGATGGTCAGCCGATCGCGGACCGGCCGGACCCGCGGCTCGCCACCTGCAGATCCGCCTCGATGCGCGCCGCGGCGCCCAGCAGCGGCGGCAGCAGATCGCGGCGGATGTCGTCCGGCGTGGTCCGGCTGGCGTGCGCCGACACGTTGGCCGAGGCGACGACCCGCCCCGACCGGTCCCGGATCGGGGCGGCGATCGCGCGCAGCCCCTCCTCCAGCTCCTGGTCGACCAGCGACCAGCCCTGCGCCCGCACCCGGGCCAACTCGGCCGCCAGTGCCTTCGTCGAGGTGATCGTCTTGGGCGTCAGTCGGCGCAGCTCGGTCCGGGCCAGGTACGCGTCCAGCTCCTCCTCGGTCAGCCCGGCCAGCAGCACCCGGCCCATCGAGGTGGCGTACGCGGGGAACCGGGTGCCGACGTTGATCGACACCGCCATGATCCGGGAGGTGGGGATGCGCGCCACGTACACGACATCGTCCCCGTCGAGGACCGACACCGAGGACGACTCGTGCACCTCGGCGACGAGTCGTTCCAGATGCGGTTCGGCCACCTCCGGCAGCGAGATGCTCGACAGGTACGAGTAGCCGAGCTCCAGCACCCGCGGGGTGAGCGAGAACAGCCGGCCGTCCGTCCGGACGTACCCCAGGTCGAGCAGCGTCAGGAGAAACCGCCGCGCCGCCGCCCGGGTCAGCCCGGTGGCGCGGGCGACGTCGCTGAGCGTGAGCTCCGGCGAGGCCGCGTCGAACGCGCGGATCACCGCCAGCCCGCGCTCCAGGGACTGCACGAAATGTGCGCCCCGCGGCTCCGGCTCGGTCATCGGCGTTCCCCTCGGCTGGTGGTGAACACGCAGGTTAACCGGCGTCCACGGATTCTCCGGCGTCTCCAGCGGACTCGGCGGCAATCTCGGCGAGGACCCGCTGGGCGATCGCGAACGCGGTGTTCGCCGCCGGGACGCCCGCGTAGATCGCGGTGTGCAGCAGCACCTCGCCGATCTCGTCCGCGGACAGACCGTTGCGGACCGCGGCGCGGACGTGCATCGCCAGTTCGTTCTCGTGCCCCAGCGCGGTGAGCACGGTGAGGGTGACGACGCTGCGGGTACGCCGGTCCAGCCCGGGCCGGGTCCACACGTCACCCCACGCGTACCGGGTGATGAAGTCCTGGAACGGCGCCGTGAACTCGGTGGTGTTCGCGACCGCCCTGTCGACGTGCGCGTCGCCCAGGACGGCCCGGCGGACCTCCATGCCCTCGGCGTGCCGGTCCCCGGTCATCCGGCCGGCGTCAGGTGGCCGACGAGCAGCTGGTTCACGGCCGCGGCCTGCTCGGTGCTTGCGAGATGCGCGGCCCGGTCGAGGACGGCCAGCCGACCGTCGGGCACCCCGGCGACGATCGCCTCCAGGTGTACCGGCGGAGTGGCCGGGTCGTCGGCACCGGCGATCGCCAGCACCGGCGCGGTGATCGACGCGAGGTCGCCGGTGAGGTCCATCCGGCCGATCACCTCGCAGGCCGCGGCGTACCCCTCGGCGGGGGTGTCCGCGACCATCGCCCGCATCCGCCCGATCAGCGCGGGCTCGCGGGCGGCGAACGGCGCAGTGAACCACCGGTCGAGGACCGCCTCGGCGACCGCCGCGGTGCCGCCGGCGCGGACGAGCGCGGCCCGGTCCGTCCAGTTCGACGCGGGACCGAGCTGGGCCGAGGTGCAGAGCAGCCCGACCCGGTCGACCCGTTCCGGCGCGTGCGCCGCCATCCACATCGACACCATCCCGCCGAGGGACAGCCCGACGAGGTGCGCGCGCTCGACCCCGAGCCGGTCCAGCAGCTCCAGCGCGTCGCCGCCGAGGTCCGCCAGGTCGAACGGACCGGGCACGACCGGGCTCTTGCCGTGTCCGCGGTGGTCGTACCGCACCACCCGGAAGTGCTCCGTCAGCGCCGGCACCTGCGGGTCCCACATCTCCAGCGTGCTGCCGAGCGAACCGGCGAGCAGGACGACGGGTGCGTCCTCGGGGCCCTCCACGACGTGGTGCAGTTCCGTCACGACTCTTCCTCCACAGTGGACTCGTGGGCGGCCAGCGCCCGATCGATGAACTCATCGGCGCTGCCGAGGTAGGAGGCCGGGTCGAGCAGCGCCGCGACCTCGTCGGCGGGGATCCCGGACTCGGCGAGGACCTCGCCGAGCGGTCGCCCGGACGCCACCGACTCCGCGGACGCCCTCGTCACGGTGTCGTGTGCCGCCAGCCGCCCGAGCCTCGTCGTCAGTGCCGTGGTGACCCGCTCGGTCAGCAGGTGCCCCCCGGTGAGGTCGAGGTTCGCGCGCATGCGGTCGGCGTCCACCACGAGCCCGCCGAGACAGTCCCGGAGCGACGCGACCGCCGACCCGACCGTGCCGAGCAGGTCCCGCAGCGGAAGCCACTCGGTGTGCCAGGACCCCGCGCCCCGCTGGTGTTCCTGCGCCATCGCCCCGAGGAGGGTGGACACCAGCCCGGGCGCCCGCTGCGCCGCCGCGACGGCGGAGACGGCGGAGACGGGGTTCCGCTTGTGGGGCATCGTCGACGACCCGCCGGGGGCCTCCTCGCGGACCTCGGCCACCTCGGTCTGGGCCAGGAGCGCGACGTCACGCCCGATCTTCGCGACGGCTCCGGCCACGGTTCCCAGCGCACCGGCCAGCTCCGCGACGCGGGTTCGATCGGTGTGCCACGGAAGCACCGGTTCCGCCAGCCCCAGTACGTCGGCGTACGCGGCGACGACCTCGACGCCGGAGCCCGCCAGCGACGCGAGCGTGCCCGAGGCGCCGCCGAGCTGGACGGCGAGCCGGTCGTCCCGCACGTCGGACAGGCGCCCGGCATTGGTGTCGAGCGCCACGAGCCAGCCCGCGGCGGTGAGGCCGAACGTGATCGGCAGCGCGTGCTGGAGCAGCGTCCGGCCGGGCATCAGCGTGGCGCGGTGCTCGTCCGCGAGCCGCGCCGCCGTCTCCGCGGTGGCGGTGAGGTCGGCCAGCATCGGCTCGAGCGCGCGGTACGCGACGAGCATCGCCGCGGTGTCGAGGATGTCCTGGCTGGTGGCTCCGCGGTGCACGTGTTTCGCGGCCTCGGGGTCGGCCTCGTAGACGGCCGCGGTCAGGGCCCGGACGAGCGGGATGACCGGGTTGCCACCCGCGGCGGCGTCCCGGCCCAGCTCCCCGAGGTCGTAGCGGTCCACCCGGCAGAACGCGGCGATCGTCCCGGCCTGGTCGCGCCCGATCAGGCCGACCTCCGCCCCGGCGTACGCCAGCGCGGCCTCGGCGTCGAGCATGGCCTGGAGCCACGCGGTGTCGCCGACCTGGTCGCGGACGGCGCCGCGGGCGAGTACGCCGTCGAACAGCCCGCCCTCAGAGGGCGAAGAAGACGGTTTCATGATCTCCCTGCAACCGGATGTCCAGGCGGTATCCGTCCTCGGTCCGCTCGGCGACCAGCGTCGCACGGTCGGCGTCGGTGGGCAGGTTCCGGAGCACGGGGTCCGCGGCATTCGCCTCGGCCTCGTCGGCGAAGTAGAGCCGCGTGACGACCCGGTCCAGCAGCCCCCGGGCGAACACCGAGATGTCCACGTGCGGGGCCTGGCCGGACACCGCGCCGGGCTTCAGCGTGAGGATGGCGTACTCCCCGTCCGGGCCGGTGGGGCAGCGGCCGAACCCGCGGAAACCGTTCGCGGCCGGTACGGCGCCGCGCGGGTCGTCGGGGTGGTCGAACCGGCCGTCCGGGTCCGCCTGCCAGGTCTCGACGAGGCCGTCCGGCACGGGGTCACCGTTGCCGTCGGTCAGCCGTCCACGCAGCCAGATCGCGCCGGGCGTGCCCGCGGGCACCGCGTACGCGCCGTCGGCCCAGGGCAGCGCGATGTGCAGGTACGGGCCGACGGTCTGCGAGGGCGTCTGCTGCCGGGACGGTCTCATTCGTCGTCCACCTCCGCCTCGAACGGGGTTGCGTCGCTACCCCGCAGCACGATGTCGAACTCGAACGCGAGCGCCCAGTTGGGCTCGGTCGCCGCCAGGTCGAAGCGGGACACGAGCCGCTGCCGGGCGCGCTCGTCCGGGATCGAGTTCCAGATCGGGTCGTACGCGAACAGCGGGTCGTCCGGGAAGTACATCTGCGTGACGAGCCGCTGCGTGAACGCCCGGCCGAACAGCGAGAAGTGGATGTGCGCGGGACGCCAGGCGTTGTGGTGGTTACCCCACGGGTACGCCCCGGGCTTGATCGTGACGAACCGGTACCGGCCGAGGCTGTCCGTGACGGCCCGGCCGAGACCGGTGAAGTTCGGGTCCAGCGGGGTGGGCCACTCGCCGTTGGCGTGCAGGTACCGCCCGCCGGCGTTGGCCTGCCACACCTCCAGCAGCGCGTCCGGCACGGCCCGGCCGTCGGAGTCGAGCACGCGGCCGTGCACGATGATCCGCTGGCCGATGGCCTCGCCGCCGGGTGCCCCGGTGAGGTCGCTGTCGCCGGGCCGGACCCGGTCCTCGCCGAACAGCGGGCCGGTCACCTCGGTCAGCTGGTGCGGCAGCAGGACGAGCGGCTTGCCCGGCGACCGGGACCGGGTGCTCTTGTAGTCCGGGTACAGCAGCGGGACGTTCGCGGTCTCGTCGGTGCGGTATCGCGGGAGAACGAGGTCGGTCACGCGACTCCCTCCAGGACGACGGCGAGGCCCTGGCCCACGCCGATGCAGATCGCGGCGAGCCCCCACCCGCCGCCGCGCCGGTGCAGGTCGTGGGCGAGCGAGCCGAGGATGCGGGCGCCGGACGCGCCGAGCGGATGCCCGATCGCGATCGCGCCGCCGTGGACGTTGACGATCGCCGGGTCGAGGTCCGGCCATTCCGCGAGACAGGCCAGGGACTGCACGGCGAACGCCTCGTTCAGCTCGACGGCCGCCAGGTCACCCCAGCCGATCCCGGCCCGCTTCAGTGCACGGTGGGCGGCCTCGACCGGACCGATGCCGAACACGTCGGGGTCCACGCCCGCGGCGCCCCGGCCGGCGATCCGCGCCAGCGGGGTACGGCCCGCGGCGGCCGCGCCCGCCTCGTCGCCGATCAGCAGCGCCGCCGAGCCGTCGTTCAGCGGCGAGGCGTTACCGGCCGTGACGGTGCCCTGCGGCCGGAACACCGGCTTGAGCCGGGCCAGCGCCTCGGCGGACGAGTCGGGGCGGATGCCCTCGTCGCGGGTCAGGTCCGACCCCGGCACGACGACGATCTCGTCGGAGAAGACGCCGGCGTCCCAGGCCGCGGCGGCGCCCCGGTGGCTCCGCACGGCGAACTCGTCCTGCGCCTCACGGGAGATGCCGTACCGGTCGGCCAGCGCCTCCGCGCTCTCGCCGAGCGAGATGGTCCACCGCTCGGGCATCGCCGGGTTGACCATCCGCCAGCCGAGCGTGGTGGAGTGCAGCGTCTCGTGGCCGCGGGGGTAACCGCGCTCGGGCTTCGGGAGCACCCACGGTGCGCGGCTCATCGACTCGACGCCACCCGCGATCATCAGCGAGGCGTCCCCGGCGGCCACCGCGCGGCTGGCGCCGATCGCCGCGTCGAGCCCGGAGCCGCAGAGCCGGTTCACGGTGGAACCGGGCACCGAGGTCGGCATCCCGGCGAGCAGCGCGGCCATCCGCGCGACGTTGCGGTTGTCCTCGCCGGACTGGTTGGCGTCGCCGAGGATGACGTCCTCCACCGCGGCCGGGTCCAGCTCGGGCGAGCGCGCCAGCAGCGACCGCACGGCGTGCGCGGCGAGGTCGTCGGGGCGGAACTCGGCCAGCGCACCGCCGTACCGCCCGAACGGGGTACGGACCGCATCGAGGACGTAGACGTCGTTGCTCATTTCGAGCCCTTCGGGTCGGTGAGGCCGCGCAGCACCGTCAGCTCTTCCCCGGTGGGTGGCGGCGTGGTCACGAGGTCGCGCGAGACCCGCAGGTCCCAGCCGATGCTCTCGCGTGCCTCCCGGACGGTGACACCGGGGTGGAGGCTGGTCAGGGTCAGCTCGCAGGTGTCCGGGTCCGGCTCGAGGATGCCCTTGTCGGTGATCACCCGGGACGGACCGCGGCCGCACAGTCCCAGCCGCTCGCGGTCGCCCTTCCCGCGCCCGTACCCGACCGAGGTCACGAAGTCGACGCGGTCGACGAAGGACCGGGCGCTCTGCCGGACGACGACGATGACCTCGCCGCAGGAGGCCGCGATCTCGGGGGCGCCGCCCGCGCCGGGCAGGCGGACCTTCGGGTCGGCGTAGTCGGTGCCGATCACCGTCGTGTTGATGTTGGCGTACCGGTCGATCTGCGCGGCGCCGAGGAACCCGACGTCGATCCGCCCGGGCTGGAGCCAGTAGTTGAAGATCTCCGGGACGCTCACCACGGCATCGGCCGTCTGGGCGAGCGCCCCGTCGCCGATCGACAGCGGCAGGCCGTCCGGCTTCGAGCCCAGGGTGCCGGACTCGTACACCAGCACCAGGTCGGGGGCGTGGGTGCGGCGGGCCAGGTTCGCGGCGGTGCTCGGCAGGCCGATGCCGACGAAGCACGCCGTGACGCCGCCGAGCGCCCGGGACGCCGCGACGCTCATCATCTCGTCGGAGGTCCAGGTCACCTCCGTGGTCTCCGGTGCGGTGGTCATGCGCGTGCTCCCACTCCGAGGGTGTCGGACAGCCAGGTCGTGAAGGTGTCCCGGTCGCGTCCCACCGCGTCCCACGCCTTGTACGCGTCGTTGTCGCGCTCGTAGTAGCCCTGCGCGTAGGAGGGAGCGGCGCCGCCGGGCACCTCGGCGACCGCGGTGACCACCCAGGACGGGAGGACGACCCCGCCCGGCACCGGGGTGAGCTCGTCGACGATCTCCTCGACCGTGACCAGCGAACGCTTGGCCGCGAGCACCGCCTCCTTCTGCACGCCGGTGATGCCCCACATCTGCACGGTGCCGCTGCGGTCCGCGCGCTGCGCGTGGATGATCGCGACGTCCGGGTTGACCGGCGGGACCGCGGTGAGCACCTCCCCGGTGAACGGGCAGGTCACGGTCTTGATGTTCTCGGTGTGACGCACGAGGTCGGTTCCGGTGTAGCCCCGGAGCACCGCGAACGGCAGTCCGGACGCGCCGGCGACGTACCGGTTCGCCATCCCGGCGTGGCTGTGCTCCTCGATCTCCAGCGGTACGGGCCAGTCGTTCTGGACCGCGTCACGGAACCGGTGGAGCGACCCGACGCCGGGGTTGCCGCCCCAGGAGAAGACCAGCTTGCGCGCGCAGCCGGCGCCGATGAGCTGGTCGTAGATGACGTCGGGCGTCATCCGGACCAGGGTGAGGTCACGCCGGCCCTGTCGGATGATCTCGTGGCCCGCCGCGAACGGGATCAGGTGGGTGAACCCCTCCATCGCCACGACGTCGCCGTCGCGTACCAGGTCCCGAACTCCGTCGTGGAGCGAAACGATGCTCGCCATCGGGGTCTCCGTTCGCTATGCAAACACCCGTTCAGACTTCGAACAATAGACATACCCCCGCGCGTCGGTCAACGGAGCCGCGAGAGCGGCTCCACGGACCGTCGTCACCCGATTGCTACCGGTGCGTCCGTGCTCGGGCCGGGGAGTTTGACGAAGATCGTTGACGAGCCCACCGACTGCTCATAGTGTGCCACATCACAGGTGCGCTATGAGCACGTCAGTTCGCAATGCGCACAACCGATGCCGGCGACGGCGGGGCGAGGAGATGTCGGTGACCGGGATCAACAGCGAGATGAGCCGCCGGAACGTGCTCAGGGCGATCGGCCTGGGAGCGGTCGCGGTCGGCGGCGGCGGCCTCCTGGGCGCGTGCGGCGGGCTCAAGGGCTCCGGCGGCAGCTCGTCCGGCGCACTGAAGATCGGCTACGTCAGCCCGCAGACCGGCCCGCTCGCCGGGTTCGGTGCTGCCGACGAGTTCATCGTCAAGCAGATCCGCGAGGCGCTGCGGGACGGCATCACCGCGGGCGGCAAGAAGACCAAGATCGAGATCATCGTCAAGGACAGCCAGTCCAACCCGAACCGCGCCTCCGATGTCGCCCGGCAGCTCATCTTCGAGGACAAGGTCGACCTGATCGTCGCCTCCTCCACTCCGGACACCACGAACCCGGTGGCCGACCAGTGCGAGGCCAACGGCATCCCGTGCGTCGGCACGATCGCGCCGTGGGAGGCGTGGTACTTCGGCCGGGGCGCCAAGGAGGGCACCGAGTTCCGGTACACGACGATGTTCTACTTCGGGATGACCGAGATCACGAACTGCTTCGTGTCCATGTGGGACCGGATGGGGACCAACAAGAAGGTCGCCACGCTGTGGCCGAACGACTCGGACGCCAACGCGTTCCGGCAGGGCTTCCCGCCGGTCATGAAGCGCAAGGGCTACACGATGGTGGACGGTGGCTCCTACCAGAACGGCATCAGCGACTACAGCGCCCAGATCGCGAAGTTCAAGGGCGCCGGCGCCGAGCTGTTCACCACCACGCCGCTGCCGCCGGACTTCAACACGTACTGGAAGCAGGCCGCGCAGCAGGGGTACAGGCCGAAGCTCGCCACCGTCGCGAAGGTGATGCTGTTCCCGTCCGAGGCGGAGGCGCTCGGTCCGCTCGCCAACAACATCGCCACCGACGTGTGGTGGAGTCCGGTGCACCCGTACAAGTCCACCCTCGACGGCACGACCGCCCAGCAGCTTGCGGACAACTACGCCAAGGACACCGGCAAGCAGTGGACGCAGGCCCTCGGGTCGGTCTACTCGCTGTTCGAGATCGCCGTCTCGGCCCTCGGCTCGGCCGACGACCCGCGCGACCGCAAGGCCGTCGCGCAGGAGCTCAAGGACATGAAGATCGAGTGCATGGGCGGTGCGCTGGACTTCACGGCCGGACCGGTCCCCGGCGTCGCCGTCCAGAAGCTCGCCGGCGCGCAGTGGCGCAAGGGCAAGGACTTCGCCTGGGACCTCGTCATCGTCGACAACAGCCAGGTCCCGCACGTCCCCGTGGGCGGCGACCTGCTGCCGACGGGATGACGGCTCTCCTCGAGCTGGCCGGCATCACCAAGCGGTTCGGCCTGGTCACCGTGGCCGACGGGATCGACCTGTCCGTCGGCCACGGTGAGGCCCTCGGCATCGTGGGGCCGAACGGTGCCGGCAAGACGACGCTCTTCTCGATGATCTCCGGCGACCTGGCGCCGGACGACGGCGAGGTCCGGTTCGACGGTGCCGTCGTCACGTCCCGGGACGCGGCCGCGCGCTGCCGGCTCGGCCTGGGGCGCACGTACCAGGTGCCGCGGCCGTTCGAGGACATGACCGTGTTCGAGAACGTCCTCGTCGCCGCCCGCTACGGCGCGGGCCTGCCGACCCGGGCCGGATACGAGCTGGCCACGTCGGTGCTGGCGGAGACGGGGCTGGCGGCGCAGGCGAACCTGCGCGCCGGCGCCCTCACGCTGCTCCAGCGCAAGCGGCTGGAGGTCGCCCGCGCGCTGGGCACCCGGCCCCGGCTGCTCCTGCTGGACGAGGTCGCGGGCGGGCTCACCGACCCCGAGGTGGAGGAGCTGGTCGCGATCGTCCGCGCGCTCCGCGGCCGGGGGCTGGCGATCGTGTGGATCGAGCACGTCGTCCGCGCGCTGACCAGCACCGTCGACCGGCTCGTCTGCCTCGCCGGCGGGTCGATCATCGGCGACGGCACGCCCGCCGAGGTGCTCGCGAGCGCCGCGGTGCGGGAGGTGTACCTCGGGTCCGATCCCGAGGCCGCCCCCGCCGCGCCGGAGCGCACCGCCCCGGACCTACTCGGAAAGTTGCTGCGATGACCCTGCTCGAGGTGTCGGACCTGGAGGTCCGGCACGGTCAGCTGGCCGCCGTGAACGGCCTCGACCTCAGCGTCTCCGACGGCGTCACGCTGGCCGTCATCGGCGCGAACGGCGCGGGGAAGTCCACCCTGCTCCGCGCCCTCGCCGGCGTGCTGCGGCCGTCCCGCGGCACGATCCGCTTCGACGGGCAGGACATCACCGCGATGCCGGCCCACCGGCGGGTCGCCGCGGGGATCGCCCTGGTGCCGGAGGGGCGGCGGCTGTTCCCCTCGCTCACCGTCGAGGAGAACCTCCTCGTCGGTACCTACCGGAAGCGCCCCGGCCCGTGGACGATCGCGCGGGTCCAGGAGCTGTTCCCGTGGATGGTCGAGCGGCGGCGGCAGGTCGCCTCCCAGCTGTCCGGCGGCGAGCAGCAGGCCGTCGCGATCGGTCGCGCGCTGGTGAGCAACCCGCGCCTCCTCCTGCTCGACGAGGTGTCGCTCGGTCTCGCGCCGGTCATCGTGCGCCGCATCTACGAGGTGCTCCCGGAGATCCTCGACGCCGGCACGACCGTCCTGGTCGTCGAGCAGGACGTCTCCCAGGCACTCCGGGTGGCCGACCGCGTGCAGTGCCTGCTCGAGGGCCGCTCGGTCCTCGAGGGCACTCCCGCCGAGCTCACGCCCGACCAGATCGAGCAGGCGTACTTCGGCCTGCCCCCCGCCGTCGCAGGAGGAACCGACTAGTGGACTGGGTCAACGCCCTCGTACAGGGCATCCTGCTCGGCGGACTGTATGCGCTGTTCGCCTGTGGGCTGTCGCTGCTGTTCGGCGTGATGCGCATCGTCAACCTTGCGCACGGCGACCTGGCCGTGCTCGCGGCGTTCCTGGCGTACGCCACCGCGACCGTCACCGGCGTCTCCGCGCTCTGGGCCACCGTCGTGGTGGTGCCCGTCTTCGCGGTGCTCGGGTACCTCGTCCACCGCGGACTGCTCGAGCGCAGCCTCGCGGCCGGGCCGCTCGCGACGCTGCTGGTGACGTTCGGACTGTCGATCGTGGTCCAGAACCTGCTGCTCGAGTCGTTCTCGGCGGACAGTCGCACGCTCGACGTCGGCTCGCTGGTGTCGGCCTCGCTCCGGATCACCGACGACATCTCGGTGTCCTACCTCGCGGTGCTGACGTTCCTGCTCGCCGCGGGCGTGCTGGTGGGTCTGCAGCTGTTCCTGTCCCGGACCCAGCTGGGCCGCATCGTGCGGGCCACCTCCGACGATCCGGAGGCCGCGACGCTCGTCGGCGCGGACAGCCGGCACGTGTACGGCATCGCGACGGCCCTCGCGTTCGCCACCGTCGCCCTCGCGGGCCTGATGTTCGCGATGCGGTCCTCGTTCGACCCGAACATCGGGCCGAGCCGGCTGATCTTCGCGTTCGAGGCCGTGGTGATCGGCGGACTCGGCTCGCTGTGGGGCACGTTCGTCGGCGGAATCGTGCTCGGCCTCGCGCAGACGGTCGCCGCGCAGATCGATCCCGCCCTGACGCTGCTCGCCGGGCATCTCCTGTTCCTCGCCGTGCTGGCCTTCCGGCCGCAGGGCCTGCTCCCGGCGAGGTCGATGTGACCGCCGCCGTGACCACGGCGCCGGCCACGGTCCGGGTCCGCCGCTCCCAGCGCTCGACCCGGGTCGGTGCGCCCCTGCTCGGTCTCGCCGTGCTGGTGCTCGCCTTCCTGCCGTTCGTCGCGTACACCACCGTGACGTCCACCCTGGTGACGTTCTTCATCCTGCTGATCATGGCGACGATGTGGAACCTGCTCGCCGGCTTCGCGGGGCTCGTCTCGGTCGGCCAGCAGGCCTACGTGGGCCTCGGGGCGTACGCGGTGCTGTGGATGTCCGATCTGGGCGTGCAGCCGTTCCTCGGGGTGTTCCTCGCCGCGGTGGTCTGCGCGGTCATCGCGATCCCCACCTCGCTGCTGGCGTTCCGGTTGCGGGGCGACTACTTCGCGGTGGGCACCTGGGTCATCGCCGAGGCGTACCGGCTGGTCGTGGTCCGCAGCGACGCGCTCGGCGGCGGCAGCGGCCGGTCCCTCACCACGCTGTCGGAGCTGGACCAGACGCTGCGGGAGGCGGGCACCTACTGGACCGCGCTCACCATGGTGGTGGCGTGCGTCGTCGGGTCCTACCTCCTGCTGCGCAGCCGCCTCGGGCTCGCGCTCACGGCGGTACGGGACAACGAGGTGGCCGCCCGGTCGGTCGGCGTGGACGTGACCCGGGCGAAGCGGATCGTCTACCTGGTGTCCGCGGCCGGCTGCGGCGCCGCGGGCGGACTGCTGCTCGTCAGCACCCTCAACGTCCGGCCGGACTCCGTCTTCAGCGTCCAGTGGTCGGCGTACATGATCTTCATTGTGGTGATCGGGGGCATCGGGCACATCGAGGGTGCGCTGGTCGGCTCGGTCGTGTTCTTCGCGCTCCAGCAGGCGCTCGCCGACTACGGCAGCTGGTACCTGGTGCTGGTGGGGCTCGTCGCGATCGCCGCCGCGCTGTGGCTGCGCGGCGGGCTGTGGGGCGCGCTGAGCCGGCGGACCGGGATCAGGCTGTTCCCGATCGGGTACCGAGTGGACCGGCCGTCGTGATCGACCCGGAGCCGATCGACCTGGGCCTGATCGGCCTGGACCTGGCGGCGGCGTCCGCGCGGATCGCCGCCGGGGAGCTGTCACCGGTGGAGCTGACCGAGGCGTATCTCGCGCGGATCGCGGCGGTCGACCCCGGGATCCGCGCGTACGTGACACTGACCGCCGCGCGGGCCCGCGCGGATGCCCGGCGGGCGGCCGACGAGCTGGCGCGGGGGCGCCACCGGGGTGCGCTGCACGGCATCCCGATCGGGCTGAAGGACCTCGTCGACACGGCGGGCATCCGGACGACGGCGGGGAGCATCCTCCACACGGGACGTGTCCCCGAACGGGACGCCACGGTGGCCGCCCGGCTGCGCGCGGCCGGGACCGTGCTGCTCGGCAAGCACGCGACGCACGAGTTCGCGTGGGGCGGCACGACGACCAACGTCCACTTCGGGGCGACCCACAACCCGCACCGGCGTGGGCACATCCCCGGGGGCTCCTCCGGCGGCTCGGCCGCGTCGATCGCCGCGGGCACGTCACTCGGCAGCATCGGCACGGACACCTGCGGAAGCGTGCGGATCCCGGCGGCGCTGTCCGGCTGCGTCGGGCTGAAGCCCACCTACGGGCGGGTGAGCCTGTACGGCATCGAGCCGCTCGCGCCGTCCCTGGACCACGTCGGCCCGCTCGCGCGCACGGTCCGGGACGTGACGCTGCTGTTCCGGGCGATCCTCGGGGCGGACCCGGCGGATCCACGGACCGCGGACGCCGGCACCTTCGGCGACGAGGAGACCGGTGAGGACCTGTCCGGTCTGCGGGTCGGCGTCCTCGGCGGCTGGTTCACCGACGTGCTGGACCCCGCGGTCGCGGCCGCGGTCGGCCGGGCGGTGGGCACCCTCGCGGACCTCGGCTGCGAGGTCCGCGAGGTCGTGCCGCCGGACTTCGGACCGCTGGTGGCCGAGGTGTTCACGATCGTCCACGCGGAGGCGGTGCCGCATCACGCGGCGAACTTCGCCCGCGCACCGGAGTTGTTCGGGCCCGAGCTGAGGTACCTCCTCGGCCGGCCGGTGGACGCGGCGGCGGTGGCGGCAGCGCGGCGGCGGACCGCGGCCGCCGCGGCCTGGCTGGTCGGTGCGCTGGCCGAGGTCGACGTGCTCGTCTCGGCGACCGTGCCGGCGCCCGCGCCGGAGATCGGCCCGGACCACGTCGTCGTGGGCGGCGTGGAGCTCCACATCGAGCGGATGCTGACCCGGCTGACGTCGGTGTTCGACGTGGCCGGGTTGCCGGCCCTGTCGGTGCCGTGCGGTGTGTCGGCGGCGGGGCTGCCGATCGGCCTCCAGATCGTCGGACGGGCGTACGAGGAGGGCCGGGTGCTGCGCGTGGGAGCGGCGTACGAGGTCGCCCGTGGCCCGGCACCGCCGATCCCGGCGGAGCGTCCGCTCACGACGTGATGCACGCAGCGCGAACAGGAGTTCTCGATACGAACACTAAAGGGGACGACTCGGACATTGGGTCGGAGCCACCCCCGCGTCCACCGTGGGGGTCGATGGTGGCGCCCGACGGGGGCCGTGCGCGGGATCGTTCGAGGCGTGCGCGACATGGCGTGAAGCCCTTGACCGTGACCAGGGTCACGCTTTACGGTTCGCTTAGAGCACATCCGTTCGTAATGCGAACGCTTCCCATTGAACCTCAAGGTGGCCACCGCCACCGGTGACAGGAGCCCCGATGCGTCGACCACTCCTCGCGCTGCTCTCCGCGGCGGCCCTCCTCGCGACCACCGCGGCGTGCGGTGGTTCGAGTTCCGACTCCGGCAAGGGTGGCACCGACAAGGTCACCGCAGGGGTCATCCCGATCGTCGACGTGGCTCCGATCTACCTCGGCAAGCAGCAGGGCTTCTTCTCCGAGCGTGGGATCGACCTCACCCTGCAGACCGGCTCCGGCGGCGCGGCCAGCGTCCCTGGCGTGGTCAGCGGCCAGTACCAGTTCGCGTTCGGCAACGTCACGTCGCTGCTCGTCGCCCGCGACAAGAACCTCCCGCTGAAGATCCTCACCAACGGCGTCTCCTCGATCGGTGTGGCCGGCAAGGACTTCGGCGCGGTCGTCGTCAAGGGCAACAGCCCGATCACGTCGGCGGAGGACCTCGTCGGCAAGAAGGTCTCGGTCAACAACCTCCAGAACATCGGGGACACCACGGTCCGCGCCTCGGTTCGCAAGGCGGGCGGCGACCCGTCGAAGGTCGGGTTCGTCGAGCTGCCGTTCCCGGACATGCCGGCGGCGCTGCAGAACAACCGGGTGGACGCGGCCTGGGTGGTCGAGCCCTTCCTGACCCAGTCGATCTCGCAGGGCGCCCGGCCGGTGGCGTGGAACTTCGTCGATGCCGCCCCGAACCTCACGGTGGCCACCTACTTCACGTCCGAGCGGATGCTGAAGGAGAAGCCCGACCTGGTGAAGCGGTTCACCGAGGCGATGAACGAGTCTCTCGCGTACGCCGACGCGCACCCGGACGAGGTCCGCAAGATCCTCGGCACCTACACGAAGATCCCCGCCGAGGTGATCGCCGACATGACGCTGCCGAAGTACCCGACCGAGGTCAACCGTGCGTCGGTCCAGACCCTCGCGGACCTCGCGCAGCAGGACGGCCTGGTCAAGAACAAGCCCGACGTCGGCGCGCTCCTCTCGGAGCTCGGGTGACCCTGGTGACCGCCCCCACCCCCGGCCGGCCGGCCACCGTCCCCACGGTGGCCGGCTCGGCCGCGGGTCCGGCCCAGCCGCTCTCGCGGCGCCGCCGGGGCCTGCCGAACGCGGTCCTCGGCCTCCTCGGCATCGTCACGTTCCTCACCGGGTGGGAGGCCGTGCCCCGGGTCGGACTGGTCTCCACCCAGTTCCTGCCCCCCGCCTCCGCCGTCCTCCGCACGCTCGCCGACGAGATGGGGCGCCCGGCGTTCTGGACCGCCGTGGGCGACACCGTCGTTGCGTGGGCGCTCGGCCTGGCGATCGCGTTCGCCGCTGCGGTGGTCCTCGGCTTCGTCGTCGGCGCGGTCCCCGCACTGCGGGCGTTCACCGCCTCGACGGCGGAGTTCCTCCGGCCGATCCCGTCGGTCGCCCTGATCCCGCTCGCGGCTCTCATGTTCGCCACCGACATCCGCTCCACCCTGATGCTGGTCGTGTACGCGGCCTTCTGGCAGGTGTACATCCAGGTGCTCTACGGCGTCGCGGACATCGATCCCGTCGCCGAGGACACCGCCCGCTCGTACGGGCTGTCCCGCTGGTCCCGCGTGCGCCATGTGGCCTGGCCGTCGGCGCTGCCGTACGTGCTCACCGGCCTGCGGCTCGGCGCCGCCGTCGCCCTGATCCTCGCGGTCACCGCCGAGCTGATCATCGGAAGTCCCGGTCTCGGCCAGTCGATCGCCGTCGCGCAGTCCAGCGGCGCCACCGCGGACGTGTACGCGCTGGTCATCGCCACCGGCGCGCTCGGCGTGATCGTCAACATCGTCGTCCGGGTGGTCGAACGCCGCCTGCTGCGCTGGCACTCGTCCGTCCGCGGGGAGGTGACGGTGTGAGCGCCCCGCTGTCCCGGCTCGCCCTGCGGGTGGCCCAGATCCTCGCGCTGCCGGTGTTCCTGATCGTGCTGTGGTGGTACCTGAGCCGGGCGAACACCAGCCTGTTCGTCCCGACGCCCGGCACCATCGCCGGGGTGTTCGGTGAGGTGTGGACGCCCGAGCGGCTCCGTACCGACGCGCTGCCGAGCGTGCTGCGGCTGCTGGCCGGTTTCTCCCTCGCCGGGGTTCTCGGCATCGCGCTCGGCGTCCTGATCGGCTCGTCGCCGCGGCTGCGGGCGTTCAGCGAGCCGGTGCTGGAGTTCTTCCGCGCCATCCCGCCGCCGGTCCTCGTGCCGGTGCTGATCCTGTTCGCCGGGATCGACTCGACGATGAAGGTCGCGGTCATCATCTCCGGCTGCATCTGGCCGATCCTGCTCAACACCGTCGAGGGCGTCCGCGCCGTCGACCCCGTGCTCGCCGACACCTGCCGCAGCTACGGCATCCGCGGCGGCACCCGGCTGCGGACGCTGGTGCTCCGCTCCGCCAGCCCGCAGATCATGGCCGGGCTCCGGCAGGCGCTGTCGATCGCGATCATCCTCATGGTGATCAGCGAGATGTTCGCCGCGTCGAGCGGCCTGGGCTTCACGATCGTGCAGTTCCAGCGCGGGTTCGCGATCCCCGAGATGTGGACCGGCATCGTGCTGCTCGGTCTGCTCGGCTTCGGGCTCGCCATGGTCTTCGGCGTGGTCGAGCGCCGCGTCCTGTCCTGGTACCTCGGCCTGCGGCGTGCTGCCCGCGGGTCCAACTGAAGGGTTGACCATGCTCGACGTCACCGGTCTTGCGAAGGTGTACGACGCCGACGGCCGCAAGGTCGAGGCCGTGCGCGACCTGACGTTCACGCTCGCCGCGGGTGAGCTCGTCTGCCTGGTGGGGCCGTCCGGCTGCGGCAAGACGACCCTGCTCAAGTGCATCTCGGGGCTGATGACGCCCACCGCGGGCACCGTCACCCTCGCCGGCCGGCAGGTCACCGGCCCGCCGGCGGACATGGCGGTCGTCTTCCAGGAGTACGGCCGGAGCCTGTTTCCCTGGATGACCGTCCGGCAGAACGTCGAGCTGCCACTCAAGGAGAAGAAGCTCCCGAAGGCCCGGCGCGGGGAGCTCGTGGACGAGGCGCTGTCCGCGGTCGGGCTCGCCGACGCGGACGGCCGGTACCCGTGGCAGCTCTCCGGCGGTATGCAGCAGCGCGTGGCGATCGCCCGCGCCATCGCGTACGAGCCCAAGGTGCTGCTCATGGACGAGCCGTTCGCGGCCGTCGATGCCCAGACCCGTGCCGACCTCGAGGACCTGATCCGCACGGTGTGGCACAAGTTCGGCGTGACGATCCTGTTCGTCACGCACGACATCGACGAGGCCGTCTACCTCGGACAGCGCGTGATCGTCCTGTCCAACTCGCCGACGATCGTCCAGGACGACCTGACCGTCGACCTGCCCGACGAGCGCGACCAGCTCACCACGCGGGCGGACCCGCGCTTCACCGAGCTCCGCGCGAAGGTGTACGCCGAGATCCAGGCCGCCAAGCGGGGCACGGTCCCGGTGGGGTCGTGACGGAGCTCGCCGGGCGGTCGGTCACCGGTCGCGCGCTCGCCGTCCTGGGCGCGTTCGGTGCCGAGCACCCGCGACTGTCCCTCTCCGACATCGCGCGGCGCACCGGGATCCCGCTCTCCACGACGTTCCGGCTCGTCGCCGAGCTGGAGCAGTGGCGTGCCCTCGACCGGGAGGCCGACGGCCGGTACGCGATCGGCTTCCGGCTGTGGGAGCTGGGCCGGCTGGCCCCGGTCAACGGCGGCATCCGCGAGGTCGCGATGCCGTTCATGCAGGACCTGTACGAGCTGACCCGGGAGAACGTGCACCTCGCCGTCCGCGACGGCGACGAGGCGATCTACGTCGAGAAGCTCACCGGGCACCGCGCGGTGCCGATCCTGTCCCGGGTCGGCGGGCGGCTTCCGCTGCATGCCACCGGCGTCGGCAAGGCGCTGCTCGCGGCGGCGCCCGCGTCGTTCCGGGCGGCGTACCTGTGCGGCCCGCTGGTGCGGGTCACGCCGTACACGCTCGTCGACCCGGCGCGGCTGGCGCGGGAGATCGAGGTGGTCCGCAAGCGGGGCTGGGCGCGGACGTCGGAGGAGATGTCGCTCGGGTCCTGCTCCGTTGCGGTGAACGTTCCCGGAACCGGCGCCGCGCTCGGCCTGGTCGTCCACAGTGTCCGGAGAGACCTGGACCGGTGGGTGCCGGCGCTGCGGCGGGCCGCGGCCGGGGTCGCCGCCGTCCTCTCGGCCGACACTTCTCCGCTGGCGGAGGCTCGATGACGACGACCGTGCGCGACGCGACGTTCGACGTGCTGCGCCACCACGGGCTCACGAGGATCTTCGCGAACCCGGGGTCGACCGAGGTCTCCTTCCTCACCGACCTGCCGGCGGACCTGGAGTTCGTGCTCGCGTTGCACGAGGGGTCGGTCGTCGGGATGGCCACCGGGTACGCGATCGCGTCCGGACGCCCCGCGCTCGTGCAGCTGCACACGACGGCGGGCCTCGGCAACGCCGTCGGCGCGCTCGCGACCGCCCGGGTCAACCGGGCGCCGCTCGTGGTCCTGGTCGGCCAGCAGGACCGGCGGCATCTCGCGCTGGAGCCGTTCCTGGCCGGCCGGCTGAGCGGGCTCGCCGGTGACTATCCGGTGTGGACGGCCACGCCGCTGCGGGCACAGGATGTGCCGTCCGCCGTGTCCCGGGCGTACCACGAGGCCGTCGCGGGGCGCGGTCCCGCGGTGGTGATCGTGCCGATGGACGACTGGGCCGAGGCATTCGGCGACGACGAGGTGCTGGCCGCTCCGGTCGCGGTGACCCGGGCCGGCGGGGTGACGGCGGCCGATGTGGCCGGGCTGGTGTCGCTGCTCTCGTCGTCGTCCACCCCGGCGCTCGTCGTCGGCGCCGGGGCGGACTCCGCCGCCACCTGGTCCGCGCTGGTGTCCCTCGCCGAGCGGCTCGGCTGCCCGGTGTGGCAGGAGTCGTTCGGGGCGCGGGCCGGGTTTCCGCAGGACCACCCGCAGTTCGCCGGGTTCCTGCCCGCCGGGCGGTCGCGGCTCCGTTCGGCTCTGGCCGGTCACGACCTGGTGCTCGCGGTCGGTGCGCCGGCGTTCCGGCAGTACCCGTACGAGCCCGGCCCACTGGTCGCGGACGGGACCCGCATCGCGGTGCTGACCGACGACCCGGCCGAGGCCCACCACAGCCCCGCGGACCTCGCGGTCGTCGCGCCGCTCGCCGCCGGCGTCGACGCGCTCGCGGATGCGGTGCCCGCCCGGTCTGCTACTGCGGAGATTCCCCGGTGCGGCCGGGTTCCACCCGCACCGCCGACCGGGTCCGAGCCGCTGCGCGCCGCGCACGTCTTCGCCGCGCTGGCATCCCGCCTGCCGGCCGACGCGATCGTCGTGGAGGAGTCCCCGTCCAGCCGGCCCGACCTGCACGCACTGATTCCCGCGCGAGCGCCCCTGGGCTTCCTGTCGGCGGCGATGGGCGGGCTCGGCTTCGCGCTGCCCGCGGCCGCCGGGGTGCGCCTCGCGGCGCCGGACCGCCCGGTCGTCGCGGTCGTGGGCGACGGCTCCGCGCTCTACCAGGTACAGGCACTGTGGAGCGCCGCCCGGTACGGCGCCGGGGTGCTGTTCGTCGTCCTGGCCAACGGCCGGTACGCGATCATGGACCGGCTGGCCGAGGCGCAGGGCGGCAAGGCGCCCTGGCCGTCGTTCGAGGACGTGAGCCTGTCCGGGCTCGCCTCGTCGCTGGGCTGTCCCGCGCGCCGCATCGACACGTACGACGACCTGGTCGCCGTGCTCGACGAGGTCGTACCGACGCTCGCCTCCCGTGACACCCCCCTCCTGCTCGACGTCACCGTCGTCGCCGATTCCACCTTTCAGCCGTGAATGGAGCCAACGTGTCTCTCCTCGACCCGAGCATCTGGACGTCCTCTGTCTCGTCCGGAGGCTGGAACCAGCCCTCCGGTGGGGACCTCCCCGTGATCGAGCCCGCGACCGGCAAGGAGCTCGGCCGGGTCGGCATCGCAAACGCGGCCGACATCGCCCAGGCCGGTGCCGCCGCGAGCAAGGCCCAGGTCGAGTGGGCGCGACTGCCCTTTGAGGAGCGGGCCGCGGTGCTGCGGCGCGCCGGTCTCCTGTTCGAGCAGCACGCCGCCGAGATCGAGGGGTGGATCGTCCGGGAGACCGGTGCCATCCCCCCGAAGGCGGCGCTGGAGACCCACATCGCGGCGAACGAGTGCTTCGAGGCCTCGGCGCTGCCGTCGCACAGCCTCGGCGACATCCTCCCGTCGCCGACCCGGCGGCTCTCGCTCGCCCGCCGCGTGCCGGCCGGTGTCGTCGGCGTCATCTCGCCGTTCAACTTCCCGCTGATCCTGTCGATCCGCTCGGTCGCTCCGGCGCTGGCGCTCGGCAACGCGGTCGTGCTGAAGCCCGACGTACGCACCCCGATCAGCGGCGGCTTCTCGATCGCCCGCATCTTCGAGGAGGCCGGGCTGCCCGAGGGCGTGCTGCACGTCCTGCCGGGCGGGGCCGACGCCGGGGCGGCGCTGGTGGCCGACCCGCACACCCGGGTCATCTCGTTCACCGGATCCACCGCGGCCGGGCGCAAGGTCGGCGAGGCGGCCGGGCGGCACCTCAAGCGGGTGCACCTGGAGCTCGGCGGCAACAACGCGCTCGTCGTGCTCGACGACGCCGATCTCGACCGGGCGCTCTCGGCGGCCGCGTTCGGGTCGTTCATGCACCAGGGCCAGATCTGCATGACCACCGGGCGCCACCTGGTGCACGAGTCGATCGCCGACGAGTACGTGGCGCGACTCGCCGAGAAGGCGGACCACCTGCCGGTCGGCGACCCGGCCACGTCGCGGGTCGCGCTCGGCCCGCTGATCGACGCCGGGCAGCGCGACCGGGTGCACGCGCTCGTCACGGCCTCGGTCGAGAGCGGTGCGCGGCTCGCGGCCGGTGGGACGTACGAGGGGCTGTTCTACCGGCCGACCGTGCTCGACCGGGTCACCGTCGACACGCCCGCGTACGCGGAGGAGGTCTTCGGGCCGGTCGCGCCGGTCGCCCGGTTCTCCACACTGGACGAGGCGGCCGAGCTCGCGGCGGCGTCCTCGTACGGGCTGTCGCTGGGCATCCTCACCCGGGATGTCATGAAGGGCATGGAGCTGGCGGAGCGCATCCCGTCGGGCATCGTGCACATCAACGACCAGACCGTCGGCGACGAGGCCCACGCGCCCTTCGGCGGCGTGCGGGACTCCGGCACGGGCTCGAGGTTCGGCGGGGCGGCGGCGAACGTCGAGGCGTTCACCGAGGGCCAGTGGCTCACCGTGCAGGGCGAGATCACGCAGTACCCCTTCTAGCCCGTACGGGGCCCGGCTCACCCACGGGGGGCGAGCCGGGCCCCGTACGTCCACCGGCCCGAGATCGCCGCGGCCCTTGCCGACGGGCAGGGCCCGCACCGCCTCCCGGCTCCGATCCGTCCCGGACTCGTCCACCAGTACCGCAGCGAGCAGGGAGAAGCTCGGCGGCCCGGCGTCGTGGCTCTCGTCCACGTAGGCGTGCATCCGCCGGACGCCAGGGCGACCCCTCGCCGGACGGGAGAGCGCGACTCCGGCTGTGGACAACACGCTCAGTCGAACGGCAGCCCGACGTAGTTCTCCGCCAGCGTGGTCGCCGCCGCGCGGGACGACACCGTGTACCGCAGCTGCGACCGCTGGATGCCGCCGGAGAACCGGTCGTCGTCCGGGAACCGGTGCAGCATCGACGTCATCCACCCGGAGAAGTGCTGCACCCGCCACACCCGCCGCAGGCAGGTCTCCGAGTACGCGTCCAGCCCCTCGGTGGACCCCGTCGAGTAGAAGGTGCCGAGCGCCCGGGACAGCGCCCGCACGTCGGCGACCGCGAGGTTGAGACCCTTCGCGCCGGTCGGCGGCACGATGTGCGCGGAGTCGCCGGCCAGGAACAGCCGCCCGTACTGCATCGGCTCCACGACGAAGCTGCGCATCGCCGTCACGCTCTTCTCGATGAGCGGTCCCGCGGCCAGCGTGAAGCCGCCGTCGGCCAGCTCCATCCGGGTCTGCAGCTCGGTCCAGATCCGGTCGTCGGGCCAGTCGTCCAGCCTCGTGTCCGGCGGTACCTGGAGGTAGTTCCGCGTCACCTGCGGGGAACGCATCGAGTGCAGCGCGAACCCGCGGTCGGAGTTCGTGTAGATCAGCTCGTGCGAGGACGGCGGCGTCTCGGCCAGGATCCCGAGCCACGCGAACGGGTAGACCCGCTCCAGCATGCTGAGCGCACCCGCCGGGACGGACGGCCGGCAGATGCCGTGGAACCCGTCGCACCCGGCGATCACGTCGCATTCCAGTGTCTGCGCGTTGCCGGCCGCGTCCACATAGGAGATCGACGGCCGGTCGCCGTCCAGGTCGTGCACGGCCACCTCGGACACCTCGAACAGCACCGCGCCCCCGGCGGCCACGCGTGCCGCGACGAGGTCCTTCACGACCTCCTGCTGCCCGTACACGGTGATCGACCGGCCGCCGGTGAGCTCCGCGAAGTCGATCCGGTGACCCCGGCCGTCGAACCGCAGCTCGACGCCCTCGTGCCGCAGCCCCTCCCGGACCAGCCGGTCGCCGAGCCCGGTCTCCCTCAGCAGCTCGACGGTGCCGTGCTCCAGCACGCCGGCCCGGACCCGGGCCTCCACGTACGAGCGGCTGCGGGACTCCAGCACGACGGACTCGATGCCCTGCAGGTCGAGCAGGTGCGAGAGCAGCAGGCCGGCGGGCCCGGCTCCGACGATTCCGACCTGGGTGCGCACGGCGGGGTCCTCCTCGTGTCGTGGTCACCACAGCGTGCGTGACGGCGGGACGGTACGGGGAGAGCGGCCTTCCGCTCAACGGAAGGCGGTGTGCCGGCGCCGGCGACGGCGGGGAAGATCCCGGTACCGCCGTTCACCCCTGGAGGACCCTCGCATGACGTCCGCTCCCGCCGTCGCCACGCCCACCCGGGCGCGGCCGGCGTCCGCGGCGGTGCTGCTGGCCGCGATCGTGATCGTGTCGCTGAACCTCCGCCCCGCGATCGCCGCCGTGCCGCCCCTGCTCGACGCGATCCGCACCGAACTGGGCCTCTCCGGCGCGGCCGCCGGTGCGCTGACGGCGCTCCCGGTCGTGTGCATGGGGATCTTCGCCCCGGCCGGTGCCGTGGTGGCCCGCCGGATCGGCCGCGAGCGGGGCCTCGCGGCGGCGCTGGTGCTGGTCGCGATCGGGTCGCTGCTCCGCGGGGTGCCGGGACTGCTCCCGCTGTACGCCGGGAGCACGGTCGCCGGAATCGGGATCGCGATCGGCGGGACGCTGCTGCCGGGGCTGGTCAAGGCCTGGTTCCCGGATCGGGCCGGCGCGGCGACCGGGCTCTACACCACGGCGCTGGTCGGCGGCGCGATGGCCGGTTCGGCGCTGTCCGTACCGCTGCACGACGCCCTCGGCGCGCGGTGGACGTGGGCGCTGGCCGTGTGGGCCACGCCGGCCGTGGCCGCGCTGCTGGTGTGGTGGCCGGCGACGCGGGCGGTCCACGGCGACGAGCGCGTCACCACCCGCGGTCCGCTGCCGTGGCGCAGCGGCACGGCATGGTTGATCACGCTGTACATGGGCGGGCAGTCGCTGCTGTTCTACACCGAGCTGACCTGGCTCTCCCCGATGTACGTCGATGCCGGCTGGTCGGCGCGGGACGCGGGGCTGCTGCTCGGGCTGTTCAGCCTGACGCAGCTGTTCACGGCGTTCGGCGTGCCGCTGCTGGCGGACCGGACCGGCACCCGGCGGCCGTGGATCGCGGCGTGCATGGCCACGAACATCACGATGCTGCTCCTGCTCGCCCTCGTGCCGCTGGGGGCGCCGTGGGTGTGGACCGGTGTGCTCGGGCTCGCCGCCGGTGGGCAGCTCGCGCTCGGGCTCACGCTGCTCGTTGACCTCGCCCCCACCCCGGCGGCCGCCGCGCGGCTGTCCGGCATGGCACTCGGCGGGGGGTTCCTGGTCGCCTCCACGGGGCCCGTGCTCGCCGGGGCGCTGCACGACCTCATGGGCGGGTACCGGGTGCCGTTCCTCGTCCTGGCGGGGATCGGGCTCGGCACGATGCTCTGTGGCGTCGCTCTCGGCCCGAACCGGAGGGTGGAGGCCTGAAGTTGCGGGGGTATGCCCGCCGGGTTCTGCTGGCGGTATGAGCTCAACCCCCGCCGGGCACCTGACCGAAGACGAGACCGGCGACAACGGACACGGTCACCGGCATCTCGGACTCGCGCTGATCGTGATCAGCGTCGCGCAGTTGATGGTCGTGCTGGACAGCACGATCGTGAACATCGCGCTGCCGCACATCAAGACCGACCTCCACTTCAGCGACGTCGGCCTGTCCTGGGTGGTCAACGCGTACACGCTCGCGTTCGGTGGGCTGCTCCTGCTCGGCGGCCGGGCCGGTGACCTGCTCGGGCGGCGGAAGGTGTTCGTCGCGGGTGTCGCCGTGTTCACCGTGGCGTCGCTGATCGGCGGGCTCGTCACGAACCCGACCGGCATGATCTTCGCCCGGGTCCTCCAGGGCGTCGGCGCGGCGATCGCTTCTCCGACGGCGCTGTCGCTGATCACGACGACGTTCCCGGCCGGTGCCGCCCGCAACCGCGCGATGGGCATCTACGCGGCGATGTCCGGCGCGGGGGCGGCGATCGGGCTGATCCTCGGCGGCGCGCTGACCGAGTGGTCCTGGCGGTGGACGTTCTTCATCAACGTGCCGATCGGGCTCGCCGTCGTGCTGCTGGCGCCGCGCGTGCTCGGCGAGTCGATGCCGCAGCGCGGGGCATTCGACCTGCCGGGCGCCGTCACGGCGACCGGGGGGCTGGTCTCGCTGGTGTACGGGCTGAACCACGCCGCGTCCGACGGCTGGGCCGACCCGGTCACCGTGACGACGGTCGCGGCCGGGCTGGTGCTGCTCGTGCTGTTCCTGGTGATCGAGGCCCGGTCGCGGCATGCGCTGATGCCGATGCGCATCCTCGCCGACCGCAGCCGTGCGGTCACCTACGTCGCGATGCTGGCCACCGGGGCCGCGCTGTTCGCGATGTTCTACTTCCTCAGCCTGTACGTCCAGGGCCCGATGGGGCTGGGACCGCTGGAGGCCGGGTTCGCGTTCCTCCCGTTCAGCGTGGGCATCGTGGCGGCCGCGCAGCTGGCCTCGTACCTGATCACCCGGACGGACCCACGGTGGATCGCCGGTGCGGGCGGGCTGCTGTCCGCGGCCGGAATGCTCTGGCTGTCGGGGCTGGAGGTCGACTCGGGCTACGTCACCGGCCTGCTGCCGCCGATGCTCGTGCTCTCCGTGGGGCTGGGCCTGACGTTCGTGCCGCTGACGCTCACGGCGGTCTACGGCGTCGACAGGCACGACGCCGGGGTGGCGTCCGCGGTGCTCAACACGACCCAGCAGGTCGGCGGCGCGCTCGGCCTCGCGGCGCTGTCCACGGTGGCGAGTTCGGTCGCCACCCACCGGGCCCAGGAACTCGCGCGCGGCCTCAAGGAGCAGGTCGCGACCGGGCAGCTGCTACCGGAGCAGCTCCAGACCGCCGCGAACCGGGCGATCCTGGAGGCGCAGACGGCGGGCTTCACCCGGGCGTTCGTCCTCGGCGCGGTGATCATGGTGGTGTCCGCGCTGATCGTGATCGCCTTCCTGACGATCCGGCACGAGGAGCTGGACTCCGACGCGCCGGTCCACCTGGGCTGACCGGCGGTCTCAGGCGCGCCAGGAGCGGCCCGGCCCGGCGGTCGCCCAGCCGGTCAGGATCCCGTCGACCCGCGCGGGGTCCCCGGCGATCCCGACGGCCCGCTCGGGCTGCCAGTCGGTGCCGCCGGTGTGGTCGTGGACCTCGCCGGAGCTGCAGGCCGGGCAGAGCGCCCGGACCGAACCGGTCCAGTCCTCCGCCCGCAGGCCGGCGTCCGTCACGACCTCCAGCAGCGCGTCCACGTCCGCCGCCGCGGGCGCCGACACGGTGAGGGCGGTCGTGGGATGCGTCGCGGGCACGAGGCGTGCCAGCTCGTCGAACACGGGCACGCCGGTGCCGTCGGCCAGCTCGCGGCTGCCGGCCGGTTCGCCGTCGTGCAGGACGACGTCCCCGTACCGGTGACCGGACTCCGGGAGCGGCACGCTGGTGAGCACGGCGTGGGCCGGACTGAGCCGGTCCGCCCAGACCACCTCGGTGCCCCGCTCGGCGTCGTCGACCCGCACGCGCCGTTCGCCGGGGCGGCGCGGCTCCGGGTTGAGCCGGATCGCGACCTGTCCCAGCGGGGAGTGGATCGGTCCCTCACCGGGCCCCAGCTCCACCCCGAAGGTGGCCCAGGCCCGCCGCGCGGTGTCCCAGTCCCCCAGCGCGGTGGCCGCGATGCCGAGGTTCCAGGCCGCGGGATCGCCGGACGTGCCGTCCCCGAGCGCCAGCGCGCGCTCGTTGGCGTCCCGGGTCGCCGTCCAGTCGCGGCGCAGCTTGGCAATCAGCCCCAGGTCGAACCAGCCCGCCGCCCAGTCCGGGGACAGTGCGAGCAGCTGACGCAGCAGGACCTCCGCCGCGGTCAGTTCGCCGCCGGCGAGGTGCGCCTCGTACCGCACCCGGACCCGGTCGAACCGCGCCTTCCTACGCTGGGTTGCCACAGGGTGCATCGTGCCAGGTCACCGCACGGTCCCGCCGATCACGATGCGCCGAGCGCCGAGGACACGAGCCTGCGGGCCTCGTCCTGGAGCTGGGCGAGATGCTCGGGACCCCGGAAGCTCTCCGCGTACACCTTGTAGACGTCCTCGGTACCGGACGGCCGGGCGGCGAACCAGCCCGACTCGGTGGTCACCTTCAGGCCGCCGATCGCGGCGCCGTTGCCGGGCGCGCTCGTCAGCTTGCCGGTGATCGGCTCCCCGGCGAGCTCGGTGGCGGTGACCTGCTCCGGGGAGAGGGCGCCGAGCTTGGCCTTCTCGTCCCGGCTGGCGGGGGCGTCGACGCGGGCGTACGCCGGGTCGCCGAACCGCTCCACCAGCCGCGCGTAGTGCCGGCTCGGCGACTCGCCGGTCACGGCCTGGATCTCGGCGGCGAGCAGGGCGAGGATGATGCCGTCCTTGTCGGTGGTCCACGGGCGGCCGTCGCGGCGCAGGAACGAGGCGCCCGCGCTCTCCTCCCCGCCGAAACCGATCGAGCCGTCGAGCAGCCCGGGCACGAACCACTTGAACCCCACCGGCACCTCTACCAGCCGTCGGCCCAGGGACTCGGCGACCCGGTCGATCATCGAGGAGCTGACCAACGTCTTGCCGATCGCCGCGTCGGCGGGCCAGTCGGGGCGGTTCGTGCACAGGTACTCGATCGCCACGGCCAGGTAGTGGTTCGGGTTCATCAGGCCGGCGTCCGGGGTGACGATGCCGTGACGGTCGGCGTCGGCGTCGTTCCCGGTGGCGATCTGGTAGGAGTCACGCTGGGCGATGAGCGACGCCATCGCGTACGGGGACGAGCAGTCCATCCGGATCTTGCCGTCCCAGTCGAGCGTCATGAACCGCCACGTCGGGTCGACCAGCGGGTTCACCACGGTCAGGTCGAGCTTGTGCCGCTCCGCGATCGCGCCCCAGTAGTCGACGCTGGCACCGCCGAGCGGGTCGGCTCCGATGCGGATCCCCGCGTGGCGGATCGCGTCGAGGTCCACCACGGACGGCAGGTCGTCCACATAGGAACCGATGTAGTCGTACGTGCGCGTGGTCTCGGCGGCCCGTGCCCGCGCGAACGGGATCCGGTGCACCTGCCGGAGCCCGTCGGCGAGATGCGCGTTGGCGGTGTCCTGGATCCACTGGGTGATGTCGCTGCCCGCCGGACCGCCGTCCGGCGGGTTGTACTTGAAGCCACCGTCCCGGGGCGGGTTGTGCGACGGGGTGACCACGACACCGTCGGCCCGGGCGCCCGTGCGGGTGGAGTTGTGGGTGAGGATCGCGTGGGAGACGGCCGGCGTCGGCGTGTACCGGTCCGCCGCGTCGACCAGCACGGTCACGCCGTTGGCGGCGAAGACCTCCAGTGCCGTGACCCAGGCCGGCTCGGACAGGCCGTGGGTGTCCCGGCCGAGGAACAGCGGACCGTCGATGCCGTTGGCCGCGCGGTACTCGCAGATCGCCTGGCTCGTGGCCGCGATGTGGTCGGCGGTGAAGGCGGTGTCGAGCGACGACCCACGGTGGCCCGAGGTGCCGAAGGAGACCCGTTGCTCGGGCACGGCGGGGTCGGGGTGCCCCGCGAAGTACGCGGTCACCAGGTGCGGGACATCGACGAGATCTTCGGGCTCGGCCGACTGGCCGGCGCCGGGGTGGACCGACATGGGGACACCCTATGGGTGGGGCATCGGTTGTGCGCGGTTCGTACGCGCGTGCTCACCCGGGGGCAGGTGCCGGTCGAGGTGCTCGTACACGGCCTGCCGGACGGCGCCGTCGAGGTGACCGGGGCCGGTCAGGACCCGGGCGGTGCCCAACGGGGTGAGGAGCGGAACGCCGGCGACGGTCGGGCTCCCGACGAGCGAACCGGATCGGGGTCGCAGGCACAGCAGGCTGTGCGCGGTGACGGGACGGCCGAATCCGTGACCCGCCAGCGCGGACCGCACCGCCGCCAGCTGCCGGCCGAGGTCGTCCAGCACCGCGGCCGGGTCGGCCTCCCCCAGATCGAGCACCTCGACGGTGCGCCCGCGCTCGCGCCGCGGCCGGATCTCGGCGGCGTGGTCCGGCGTACCGATGACATAGATCCCGCTCGCCGCGATCGCGACCAGCGGGATGACGGCCTTCCCGGGCCGCTGCCCGCGGCGGTGGTGCAGGAAGCGCACGTCGTCCCCGCACCGCTCGATGAGCTCCGCGGCGATGCCGCGGGGCACCGAGGGGAGGGGGGCGACCATAGGACGTCATCGGCCGATCGGGCGGGAGACTTCACTGCTCGTGACGGCTTGATGGCGATCCGTCAGGGGACGTCCGCTTTACCCGGGGCGGCCCTACAGTGTGCGGCGTGTCCAGCAGGTTCCGGTGCGCAGCCGTCGTCGCGGCGGCCATGGTCGTGCTCGGAACGCCGGCCTGCGCGAACGAGAGATCGCCGATGCCGAGACCGTCCCCGAGCGCCGCGCCACAATTGTCGTCGCCGGCGCCGAAATCGGTGACCGCGGCACCGACCGGCACGGCCGAGCAACAGATCCTCGCGGTGTACCGGCGGTACTGGACGACGGTGCTGCCCGCGGTGGCGGCCGTCCCCCGCGGGGAGCGGCGCGCGATCCTCGAGCCGATCATGGTCGAACCGGCGCTCAGCAGCGCGCTCGCGCTGCTCCTGTCGATGGACCGCGCCGGCCACACGCTGTACGGGCACGCGGTGCCGGTCAGCCAGGTGCTTCAGCGGAGGGGCAACGCCGCGGCGCTCAAGGGCTGCATCGACTCGTCCGGGACGGGCAGTATCGACATCGAGACGGGGCAGTACGTCAGTCGTGGCCTGCGGCGCGAGGCGGTGCTGATGACGTTCACGCTGGGTGATGACGGGGTATGGCGTGTGTACGGGATGTACTTCCCGAAGGATCCGCGCTGCTGAAGTGCTGACGGGGCCGCCGAACGCCCCTACAGTGGCGCGCGTGACCGGACGATTCGGGCGAATGATCCTGGTTGTGGGTGCGCTCGCGGTGCTCGTCGTGCCGGCGTGCAGCAGCGGGGGGAAACCGGCGGCGGAGCCGTCGACGTCGCCGCCCGCGGAGGCTCAGATCCTGGGCCAGTACCGGAAACTGTGGACCGAGACGCTTCCCGCCGCCACGGCGGCGGAGGCGAATGCGCGGAAGAAGATCCTGGCGGCCACACTGACCGAGCCCGCGCTGAGTCGCGCGCTCGCCGGGCTGGCGACGCTCGAGCGGAATGGGCAGACGCAGTACGGGAACGATGTGCCGTTGCGCCAGTCGGTCCGGCGGACCGGAAAGAGCGCCGTGGTCACCGGGTGCCTGGACTCCAGCGGGGCCGGCGCGGTGGACCGGCGGACCGGCCGCAAGGTCAACAAGGGCCCGGCGACGAACCCGGTGACCGTGACGTTCGTCCAGGGCACGGACGGTGTGTGGCGGGCGTCGAAGACCGAGTTCGGCAACACCGAGAGCTGCTGAACTGGCCGTCCACAGCCTTGCGGCGGGGGCTGCCGAACGGACGGTCGGCGGCTCTACAGTGTGCGGCGTGACCGGGTGGTTCCGGCGGAACGTGGTGGTCGCGGGGGCTGTGCTGGTCCTCGGCGCTTCGGGCTGCACCGGTGACTCCGGGAAGGGTCCGGTCGATCCGCCCCTGCCGCCGTCGACTCCTGCCTCGCCTGTTCCGAGCGTGTCGCCGACGGGGACTGCGGAGGACCAGATCCTCGCGCAGTACCGCCGCTTCTGGACCGAGACGCTGCCGGCCGTATTTGCAGCAGAGCCGAATCAGCGCCGCGCCGCCCTTGGACCTGTTGCCGCTGACCCGCTGGTGCCGGAGCTGCTCCGGTTGGCCAGAGGTTTCGACGACAAGAACGAAGTCGCATCCGGAACACCCGTGGTCCTGCAGCAGATGGTCAGCCGGAGCGGTCGTGAGGCGATCGTGTTCGGGTGCCTGGATATGCGCATGACTATTCGCACCGACCGAGCCACGGGCCGCGTGACATTCCGAGGGCAGTCCCGCGATCCCGACCAGGCGTACTTCAAGATCGGCGATGACGGGATCTGGCGGGTCTATGCGCTCGATCAACGGCCGGGGTCGAAGTGTTAACGCGCCGATCAGCTATGGCGGTGGCCGCTGGAGTTTCGCTCGGCGTGCTACTCGGAGGGCTCATGGTCGGCATGCGCGATGCTCAGGGCGGGTGTGCCCACGTCAGCGTCAGGCATGTGTGGGGCGGAATCGTTCGAACATGTGTCGGCTCGCTAGCCCATGTGCCCGTACATCCCGCGGGCGGACCGTCTGCCGCTGATCGTGGCAGCGCCAGGTGGACCGCCCCCGTAACGCACTACGACCCGACCTGCACCACGATGATGAGTCCACTTGCGTGCGTCATCCAGCCAAGACCGGGACCAACCCCGAGCCGTCGTTCCGGTGTGGCGCCAGGCGACTTGGCTGTTCAGGCACTGAATCTCCTTCGCTTGCCGAGTCCTCGCGCCGAGATCCGGCCGATGATGCGGTTTGTCGACGGCGCGGTGGGCGGCCTGTCGGGTGCGCCGATGTGGCTCTGGATGCCGGACCGGTCCTGGCGGACCCTGCATCAGCGCACCCACGTGGGCGCGGTGTGGGCGGAGGTGACCGCCCGTCCTGCCGCCCAGACGTGGTACTTCGATGACGGCTCGCCAGCACTGGCCTGTCAGGGCCGGGGCACGCCGCTCACCG
>JAVEDU010000042.1 GCA_030840805.1 Actinomycetota bacterium | reverse complement strand
ACACGCCCGCGTGTCGTGCTGCAAACCCCATGATCAACTCTTGATGTTGCGGTACCGCGCGTCCACGAAGCTGTACACGCCGAAGCACGCGAGCCCGGCGGCCACCGCGACGAGCAGCACCTTGCCGAACGGCTGAGCGCCCAGCGTCTTGAGCGCCGCGTCCAGCCCCCGGGACTTCTCCGGGTCGAACGTCACCGCCGCGGCGATCACCAGCACCCCCGCGATGCCGAGGACGATCCCCTTCGCGGTGTAGCCGACGAGCCCCAGCACCTCGGCCGGCTGACGCACCTCGCTCGGCATGCCGGCGGTGTCCAGGTTCTCGCGGAACTTCTTGGCCAGCCCGCGGTACACGAGGACGCCGCCGGTGACGACCACGGCGAGGCCCACCGCGCCGACGAGCAGCGGGCCGGCGGGCAGGGCGAGCAGGTCGGCGGTGGCCGAGGACTGCTTCTCGGCGGAGTGGGACTCCCGGGAGCCGAACGCGAACCTCACCGACGTCACCGCGAGGGTGGCGAACAGGATCGCGCGCCCCCCGGACACCACCCGGTGCACGGTCCGCTCCGTCCCGGCGGACCGCCGGCCGTGCCCGCGGACCGCCTCGGTGGCCTGCCACACGGCGAACGCGGCGAAGCCCACGGCGAGGGCCACCAGGAGCACGGTGCCGCCGGGATTCGACGCGAGCGTCTCGAGCGCGCCGCCCTGGTCGGCCTCCTGGCCGCCCTCCCCGAACGCCACCTGCACGCAGATCCAGGCGAGCGCGAGGTGCACGATCCCCCAGCCGAGGAGTCCGCCGCGGGCGAGCACGTCGAGCGTGCGGCTCTGGGCGACGGTGTGGGCGGCCTGGGTGGGCGCGGTGAGCAAGGAGACCTCCGGGTCAAGGGGAGTGCTGATCATGGCCGCCCCCACGGGGGACGGCCACTCGGTGCCCCACCGTAGGCTGGCCGCGATGACCACCCTTCTGCTGCTCCGGCACGGCCGCACGACCGCCAACGCCTCCGGCGTCCTCGCCGGCTGGACCCCCGGCGTGTCGCTGGACGAGGTCGGCCGGGGGCAGGCCGGGTCGGTCGCCGCGCGGCTGGCCGCCGTCCCGCTCGCCGCGGTCGTCGCCAGCCCGCTCGACCGCTGCCAGGAGACCGCCACCGCGCTCGTCTCCGGGCGCGACGGCCTGAAGCTGGAGACCGACGACCGCATCGGCGAGTGCCGGTACGGCGACTGGACCGGCCGCGGGCTGAAGGAGCTCGCCAAGGAGCCGCTGTGGAAGGTCGTGCAGCAGCACCCGTCCGCGGCCGTGTTCCCCGGCCCGGAGGGGGAAGGGCTCGCCCAGACCCAGGCCCGGGCGGTGACCGCGATCCGCGAGTGGGACGCCCGCATCGCCGCCGAGCACGGCCCCGACGCCGTCTGGGTGGCGTGCAGCCACGGTGACGTCATCAAGGCGATCCTCGCGGACGCGCTGGGGATGCACCTCGACCTGTTCCAGCGGATCGTCGTCGACCCGTGCTCGGTCTCCGTCGTGCGGTACACCGAGACGCGGCCGTTCGTCGTGCGGGTCAACGACGTCGGTGGCGACGTGGCCGCGCTGGTCCCGCCGAAGAAGAAGGGGCGGCGCCGACGGGCCGCCGACTCCGACGCGGTCGTGGGCGGCGGGGCCGGGGGACCGGCCCGGGCGACGCCCGGACGCTCGGATTAGGGTTCTCCCATGCCTCGACAGGTCTTCGACTTCGAACCACCGGACCGGTTTGTCGCCGGTACGGTCGGCCAGCCGGGGGACCGGACGTTCTACCTCCAGGCCAGCGGCAACGGCCGTACCGTCAGCGTCGCACTGGAGAAGGTCCAGGTGGCGCTGCTCGCCGAGCGCCTCGGCGAGCTGCTCGACGAGGCGCACCGCCGGCTCGGTGCCGACATGCCCGTGGAGATCCTCGGACTGGAGGACTCGGCCCCGCTGGACGCGCCGGTGGAGGAGGAGTTCCGGGTCGGCACCCTCGGCCTGGCCTGGGACGGGGACACCTCGACCGTCCTGATCGAGGCGACCGCCGACGGCGACGACGAGGAGCAGCCCGAGGACGACCGCGACGTGCTGCGGGTCCGGATCTCGGCCGCCTCGGCCCGGGCGTTCGTCGCCCGCGCCGAGCGCGTCGTGGCCGCGGGCCGGCCGCCGTGCCCGCTCTGCAGCCTTCCGCTGGACCCCGCGGGCCACATCTGCCCCCGGCAGAACGGCTACCGGCGCTGACCGGGAACGCGGTGCCGGCCCCGGCGACCGGAGATGCGCTGGCCCTGCTGACGCTGGGGCGTCTCGAGGTCACCGGCCGGATCGTCGACGCCAGCAACGCGACGCTGTACGGCGAGGTCAGCCTGGACGGCGTCACGGCGGCGTGCGTGTACAAGCCGGTGCGGGGTGAGCGCCCGCTGTGGGACTTCCCGGACGGCACCCTGGCAGGCCGGGAGGTCTCGGCGTACCTGGTCTCCGCGGCCTCCGGCTGGGACCTGGTCCCGCCGACCGTGCTGCGGGACGGCCCCTTCGGCCCGGGCATGTGCCAGCTGTGGATCGACACCGAGGAGATCGACTCCCTGGTGGACGTCGTGCCCCGCGACGCGGTCCCGGCGGGCTGGAAGTCGGTCGTCGACGGCACCGGGATCGGCGGGGTGCCGGTCACGGTGGCGCACGCCGACGACGCGCGCCTGCGCCGGCTCGCGGTCCTCGACGCGGTGCTGAACAACGCCGACCGCAAGGGCGGCCACCTGCTCCTCGAGTCCGACCGGCTGTACGGGGTGGACCACGGCATCTGCTTCCACCACGAGGACAAGCTCCGCACCGTGCTGTGGGGCTGGGGCGGCGACCGACTGCCCGAGGAGGCGGTGGACACGCTGCGACGGCTGCGCGCCGACCTCGACGGCGGCCTCGGCGACCTGCTCCACGAGCACCTCACCCGGCGCGAGGTCGCGAAGACGGCGCGGCGCGTGGATCGGCTGCTGAGCACCGGGAGGTACCCACGGCCGGGCGGCGACTGGCCCGCGGTGCCGTGGCCGCCCTTCTAGCCCCGGCCTGACCCGCCTCACCGCCACCCCGGCCCCGCCGTGAGGGCTTGTTGACACCGGAGCGATACGCGGGGACTCCGGGCCGAAACGCGGCACTGGCAACGTCCTGGTTCGTCCACCGAACCCGGGAGGCCCCGTGTCCGACCCGTCCGTCCTCACCCGCGAAGCCGTTGCCCGGCCCACCACCGCCGCGCCGGCCCGCACCGGCCACCGGATCTCCGGCTGGGACCCGGAGGACGCCGAGCAGTGGGCCGCCGGCGGCAGCCGCATCGCCGGCCGGAACCTGATCTTCTCGATCCTGGCGGAGCACATCGGCTTCTCGGTGTGGTCCCTGTGGTCGGTGATGGTCCTGTTCATGTCGCCCGCGTACGGGCTCGACCCCGGTGAGAAGTTCCTGCTCGTCTCGGTCGCCACCGGGGTCGGCGCGCTGATGCGCCTGCCGTACACCTACGCGGTCGCCCGGTTCGGCGGCCGCAACTGGACGGTGGCCTCGGCGCTGCTCCTGCTGGTGCCGGTGGCGCTGGGGCTGGCGGTCATGACGCCGGGGACCTCGTTCGGCACGTTCCTGCTGGTGGCCGCGGCGACCGGCCTCGGCGGCGGCAACTTCGCCTCGTCGATGGCGAACATCAACTCGCTGTACCCGGAGCGCCGGAAGGGTTGGGCGCTCGGCCTCAACGCGGGCGGCGGCAACCTCGGCGTCCCCGCCGTCCAGCTCCTCGGGCTGCTCGTCATCGCCACCGCCGGGCTGACCTCCCCGCGGCTGGTGCTGGGGGTCTACCTGCCGCTGATCGTGCTCGCGGCCGGCTGCGCCGCCCTGTTCATGGACAACCTCGACGGCGTCCGCCACGACACCGGCGCGCTGGCGGAGGTGCTCCGATACGGCCACACCTGGGCGATGTCGTTCCTCTACATCGGCACCTTCGGGTCGTTCATCGGCTTCGGGTTCGCGTTCGGCCTGGTCCTGCAGACCCAGTTCGGGCGGACGCCGCTGGAGGCCGCGTACGTGACGTTCCTCGGGCCGCTGCTGGGGTCGCTGGCGCGGCCGCTCGGCGGCGCGCTGGCGGACCGGTTCGGCGGGGGCCGGGTGACGCGGTGGACGTTCCTGGCGCTCGCGGCCGGTGCGGCCGTCCTGCTCGCCGCCACCGAGGCGGGCTCGCTCGCGGTGTTCACCGCCGGCTTCGTGGTGGTGTTCGTGCTCACCGGGATCGGCAACGGCTCCACGTACAAGCTGATCCCGGCGGTCTTCGGGGCGAAGGCCGCGGCGGCCGTCACGGCGGGGGCGTCCTACCCCGACGAGGCGGCCCGGGCGCGGCGGCTGTCCGGCGCGCTGATCGGGCTGGCCGGCGCGATCGGCGCCCTCGGCGGACTGCTGGTGAACCTCACGTTCCGCGGCGCGTACGCACCCGACCCGGTCACCGGGACCGCCGGCTCGGGCACCGCCGCGTACGCCGCGTTCCTGGCGTTCTACCTGGTCTGCGCCCTGGTCACCGCGGTCGCGTACCGGCGGGACTGAGCGCGGAAACGTAGTTTTCCCCGCCGAAACACCGGAGACGCCACCGTGAAACTGCCGCTTCCGACGATCGACCGCATGACAGCCACCGCACCGGGTCCGGCACCGGTGTCCGGCCCGGCCACCCGGGTGTCGACGGAGACCCACTGCCCGTACTGCGCGCTCCAGTGCGGCATGACCGTGACGGCGAGCCCGGGGACGCGACGACTGCCCGAGGTCGCACCGCGGGACTTCGCCACCAACGCCGGCCGGCTGTGCCAGAAGGGGTGGACGTCCGCGGCGGTCCTCGCCGCCCCGGACCGGCTGCTGACCCCGCTGGTGCGGCCCCGGCCGGGCGCCGCGCTCGCGCCGGCCGACTGGGACACCGCGCTCGACACGGTGGCGGGGCGCCTCCGGGAGATCGCCGCGGAGCACGGTCCGGACGCGGTCGCGGTCTTCGGCGGCGGCGGCCTGACCAACGAGAAGGCGTACGCGCTCGGCAAGTTCGCCCGGGTCGCGCTGGGCACCTCCCAGATCGACTACAACGGCCGATTCTGCATGTCCTCCGCGGCGGCGGCGGGAATCCGGGCGTTCGGCGTGGACCGCGGCCTGCCGTTCCCGGTCGGCGACCTGGCCGAGGCCGACGCAGTCCTGCTCGTCGGCGCGAACGTGGCCGAGACGATGCCCCCGTTCCTCCAGCACCTGCAGCGGGCGAGCGCCGGCGGCGGCCTGATGGTGGTCGACCCGCGTCACACGGCGACCGCGGAGAAGGCCACCCTGCACCTCGCGCCGACCCCGGGGACCGACCTCGCCCTCGCGCTCGGCCTGCTGCACGTCGCGGTCGTGGACGGGTACGTCGACCACGGGTACGTCGAGCGCCGGACCCGTGGCCTCACCGACGCGTGGCGGCTCGCCGCCCGCTGGTGGCCGGAACGGGTGGAACGGGTGACCGGGGTGCCGGTGGCGCTCCAGCGCGCGACCGTCCGGCTGCTGGCGACCGCGCAGCGGGCGTACGTCCTCACCGGCCGGGGCGCCGACCAGCACAGCAAGGGCACCGACACGGTGAGCGCGTTCATCAACCTGGCCCTGGCCCTGGGCCTGCCGGGCCGGGGCGGGTCCGGGTACGGCTGCCTCACCGGCCAGGGCAACGGGCAGGGCGGCCGGGAACACGGCCAGAAGGCCGACCAGCTCCCCGGGTACCGCCGCCTCGACGACCCGGCCGCACGGGCCCACGTCGCCGGGGTGTGGGGCGTGGAGCCGGACAGCCTGCCGGGGCCCGGACGTGCCGGGTACGAGCTCCTCGACGCGCTCGGCACGCCGGACGGACCGAAGGCGCTGCTCGTGTTCGCCAGCAACCCGGTCGTCTCCGCGCCGCGCGCCGCGCACGTCCAGGAGCGGCTGGCCGCCCTGGACCTGCTCGTCGTGGCCGACGTGGTGCCGTCCGAAACGGCGGCGCTGGCCGACGTCGTCCTCCCGGTCACCCAGTGGGCCGAGGAGGAGGGCACCCTGACCGACCTCGACGGCCGGGTGATCCGCCGCCGCCGGGCCGTGTCGCCGCCGCCGGGCCCCCGCACCGACCTCGACGTGCTGCACGGGCTCGCGACCCGGCTCGGGCAGCCCCCCGCACGGTTCCCGGCCGACGCGCGGACCGTGTTCGAGGAGCTGCGCCGGGCCTCCGCCGGGGGACCCGCGGACTACTCCGGGATCACCTGGGAGCGACTCGACGCGGGGGAGGCCCTGCACTGGCCGTGCCCCGATGTCCCGGCCGGGGCGGCCCCGCACCGGGGTACGCCGCGGCTGTTCCTCACCCGGTTCGCCACCGACGACGGGCGCGCGCGGTTCGTCGCCGTCGACCACCGGCCGCCCGCCGAGGAGCCCGACAGCCGGCACCCGCTCTATGTGACGACCGGCCGGGTGCTGGCGCACTACCAGTCCGGCGCGCAGACCCGCCGGGTGCCGGAGCTGCTGGGCGCCGAGCCGGAGTGCTTCGTGGAGGTCCACCCCGACACCGCGGCCCGGGCCGGGCTCCGCGAAGGTGGTCGCGCGCGGGTCGTCGGCTGGCGCGGCACCGTGGTCGCGACCGTGCGGCTGGTGCCGACGATGCGCCCGGACACCGTCTTCCTGCCGTTCCACTTCCCGGGCGCCGGGCGGGCGAACCTGCTCACCAACCCCGCCCTCGACCCGGTCAGCCGGATGCCGGAGTTCAAGGTGGCGGTCGTCCGGCTCGAGCCGATGGGGCCGAGATGAGGCGGCACGTCGTCGTCGCCGGGTACGGGATGGCCGCCGCCCGGCTGGTCGAGGAACTGCGGCTCCGCGACCCCGACGCCGAGCGGGTGGCCGTGACGGTGCTGGGCGCCGAGGAGGTGCCGGCGTACAACCGGGTGCTGCTGTCCGGTGTGCTCGCCGGGGGCCTGACCGCGGGGGACATCGGGCTGCACCGGCCCGGCTGGCCGGCGGCGCACGGGGTGGAGGTGCGGACCGGCAGCCGCGTCCTGGCCGTGGACCGGGACCGGCGGTGCGTGGCCCTGGCCTCGGGCGAGGAGGTCGGCTACGACCGGCTCGTGCTGGCGACGGGCAGCACGCCCCGGCTGCCGGCCCGGCTCGGCGGACCGGGCGTGGTCGCGTTCCGCACGCTGGCCGACTGCGCCGAGATCCTCGGCGCCGCGACCGGCCGGGTGGTGGTGCTCGGCGGCGGGCTCCTCGGGCTGGAGGCGGCCCGCGGGCTGGCCGGGCGGGGCGGGGACGTGACGGTCGCCCACCCCGGCACGCACCTGATGGAGCGCCAGCTCGACGCCGGCGCGGGGCGGGTCCTCGCCCGGACGCTGACCGGGCTGGGCGTGCGCGTCCGCCTGGGCGCGCTCGCCACCCGGTACGACCGGCCGGCCCGCGAGGTGCACCTGGCCGACGGCGGTGTGCTGCCCGCCGACCTGGTCGTGGTCGCGGCCGGCGTCCGCCCCGAGGTGGGCCTCGCCCGGGGAGCGGGACTCGCCGTCGGCCGGGGCGTGCTGGTGGACGACCGGCTGCGGTCGGTCACGGACCCACGGGTCGCGGCCGTCGGCGACTGCGCCGAGCACCGCGGTGTGGTGTACGGCCTGGTGCAGCCCGCCTGGGAGCAGGCGACCGTGCTGGCGGACCTGCTCACCGGCGCCGACGGTGCGGCCCGCTACCGGGGCTCGCGGACGGTCACCCGGCTCAAGGCCCGGGACGTGGACCTCGCCGCGATGGGCGACCCGCATGCCGCGGACGACCCGGCGGCCGGGGTGGAGGCGCTGGAGCTCGCCGACCCCAGCGGCGGCCGGTACGCGCGGCTCGTGCTCCGCGACGGACGGGTGGCCGGGGCGATCGCGCTGGGCTTTCCGGCGGCCGCGGCCCGGCTCACCCAGCTGTACGACACCGACCGCCCCGCTCCCACCGACCGGCTCGGGCTGCTCGTCGGCGGGGCGTTCCGGGCGGAGCCCCACGAGGCGGAGAGTCCGGCACGGCTGCCCGACCGGGCGGTCGTCTGCCGGTGCAACACCGTCACCAAGGGCCGCCTGGTCGCGGCCTGGACGGCCGGGGCCCGCGGTCTCGCCGGGCTCGCCGAGGCGACCCGGGCGACGACGGGCTGCGGCGGGTGTACGGAGGCCGTCTGTGGCCTCGCCGAATGGCTGGACCGGGCCGACCCGGCTCCGGTGGCGATCGAGGAGGGGGCGGCATGAGGCTGGTGGTGGTCGGGAACGGTCCGGTGGGCCAGCGGCTGGTCGACGCCGTCCGGGAACGGGACTCCGACCGGCGGTGGCAGATCACCGTGCTCGCCGAGGAGCGGTACCCCGCGTACGACCGGGTCGCCCTGACCAGCTACCTGGGCGGTCGCACCGCCGCCGAGCTGGGCGTCGTCCCGGCCGGCTGCTACGACGACCGGGACGCGGTGCTGCACCTCGGTGACCCGGCCGCGGCGATCGACCGGGCGGCCCGCACCGTCACCACCGCGGCGGGCCGCGTCGTCGGCTACGACGCGCTCGTCCTCGCCACCGGATCGGCACCGTTCGTCCCGCCGCTGCCGGGCGCCGACCTGCCGGGCTGCTTCGTGTACCGGACCCTGGACGACCTCGACGCGATCCGGCGGTGCATGGCGTGGGCGCGCACCGGGATCGTCGTCGGCGGCGGGCTGCTCGGCCTGGAGGCGGTCGGGGCCCTGCACGGGATGGGGCTGGACACGCAGGTCGTGGAGATGGCGCCGCGGCTGATGCCGGTTCAGGTGGACGAGGCCGGCGGCCACGTCCTGCGGCGCCACATCGAGGCCCTACACGTCACCGTCCACACCGGGACGCGCACCGAGCGCATCGAGCCGGCCGGCCGGGGCCTCCGGCTGGTGGTCGCCGGCGGCGAGCCCCTGGAGGCCGACCTGCTGGTCTTCTCCGCCGGGGTCCGGCCGCGGGACGCCCTCGCCCGGGACGCGGGGCTGGCCCGCGGGCCGCGCGGCGGGGTGCTGGTCGACGCGGCCTGCCGTACCGCGGACGACGCCGTGTACGCCGTGGGCGAGTGCGCCGCGGTCGACGGCATGACGTACGGGCTCGTGGCGCCCGGGTTCGCGATGGCGGAGGTCGTCGCGGACCGGCTGCTCGGCGGCCCGGCGCAGTTCCCCGGCGCCGACATGTCCACCAAGCTCAAGCTGCTCGGGGTCGACGTCGCGAGCTTCGGCGACGCGCACGCGGCCACCCCCGGCGCGCTGGAGCTCGTCTACAGCGACCAGGTCGCCGGCACGTACGCCAAGCTCGTCGTCACCGACGACGCCCGGGTGCTGCTCGGCGGCATCCTGGTCGGCGACGCGTCGGCGTACGCGTCCCTGCGCCCGCTGGTCGGGGCGGAGCTCGGCGGCCCGCCGGAGCGGCTCCTGCTCCCGGCCGGGCTCACCGGGGCCACCCCCGACCTGCCCGCCGCCGCGCAGGTCTGCAGCTGCCACGCCGTCACCAGGGCCGACCTCGTCACCGCCATCCGCACCGGGGGGCTGCGGGACGTCGCGGCCGTCAAGGCGTGCACCAGGGCCGGGACCGGCTGCGGATCCTGTGTCCCGCTGCTGAAGCGGGTGCTCACCGAGTGCGGGGTCACGCCGTCCCGGGCGCTGTGCGAGCACTTCGACCACAGCCGGGCGGAGCTGTTCGACATCGTGCGGGTGACCGGGATCCGGACGTTCAGCCAGCTCGTCGCCGCGCACGGCCGCGGCCGGGGCTGCGACCTCTGCAAACCCATGGTCGCGTCGATTCTCGCCAGCCTCGGCGGCGGGCCCATCCTCGCCGGGGAGCAGGCGGCGCTGCAGGACACCAACGACCACTTCCTCGCGAACATCCAGAAGGACGGCACGTACTCGGTCGTGCCCCGGATCCCCGGCGGGGAGATCACCCCGGAGCGGCTCATCGTGATCGGCGAGGTGGCCCGCGACTTCGGGCTCTACACCAAGATCACCGGCGGGCAGCGGATCGACCTCTTCGGGGCCCGGGTCGAACAGCTCCCGGCGATCTGGCGGCGGCTCACCGACGCCGGGATGGAGTCCGGCCACGCGTACGGCAAGGCGCTGCGGACGGTGAAGTCCTGCGTCGGGCAGACCTGGTGCCGGTACGGCGTGCAGGACTCCACGACCCTCGCGATCGACCTGGAGCTCCGGTACCGAGGCCTCCGGGCGCCCCACAAGCTCAAGGGCGGGGTGTCCGGCTGCGCCCGGGAGTGCGCGGAGGCCCGGGGCAAGGACTTCGGGATCATCGCCACCGAGGCGGGCTGGAACCTCTATCTCGGCGGCAACGGCGGCTTCACCCCGCGGCACGCGGAGCTGTTCGCGCCGGACCTGGACACCGGGTCGCTGGTCCGGACGCTGGACCGGTTCCTCATGTACTACGTCCGCACGGCCGACCGGCTCCAGCGGACGGCGGCGTGGATCGAGGCGATGGACGGGGGTCTCGACCAGCTACGCCGGGTCATCGTGGACGATGTACTGGGGATCTGCGCGGACCTCGACGCGGCGATGGCGGCCCATGTGGCCTCCTACCGCGACGAGTGGGCGGACACCCTCGCCGACCCGGAGCGGGTGGGCCGGTTCGTGTCCTTCGTCAACGCGCCGGCCGAGCACGACGGCGGCGTCGCGTTCGTCACCGAGCGCGGCCAGCCCCGGCCCGCCCGGCCGGGCGAGCGTGTCCTGATCGACCTGGAGGTGGTGCGGCGATGAGGTGGACCGGGGTGTGCGCGTACACCGCGCTGCTGCCCGAGCGCGGGGTGTGTGCGCTCGTCGAGGGCGGCCAGGTCGCGGTCTTCCGGCTCCACGACGGCTCGGTGCGCGCCGTCGGGAACCACGATCCGGCGTCCGGCGTGAACGTGCTCTCCCGCGGCATCGTCGGCACCCGGGGCGACGTCCCGACCGTGGCGTCCCCGCTGTTCAAGCACGTGTACGACCTGACCACCGGCCGGTGCCTCGACGACGGCGCGTACGCGGTGCCGGTCGTGCCGGTGCGGGTGCGCGACGGCCGGGTCGAGCTGGGGTCCGCGGCGTGACGACCGTCCCGGCGACCGCGCCGGCCGGGCCGCCCCCGCTGGCCGGGTACACCGTCGGCGTGACCGCGGCACGGCGCCGGGAGGAGCTGTCGGCGCTGCTGGAACGGCGCGGTGCCCGGGTCGTCGGCGCTCCGGCGATCCGGATCGTGCCGCTCGCCGACGACACCGAGCTGCTCGCCGCCACCCGCGAGTGCCTGGCGGGCCCGCTCGATGCCGTCGTGGTCACCACCGGCATCGGGTTCCGGGGCTGGATGGAGGCGGCGGACGGCTGGGGGCTCGGCGAGCCGCTCACCGCGACACTGCGCTCCGCGCGGATCCTGGCCCGCGGCCCGAAGGCCCGGGGGGCCATCCGCGCCGCCGGGCTCGTGGACGACTGGTCCCCGGACTCGGAGTCCACCACGGAGGTGCTGGAGCACCTGCTCGCCGGGGGCGTCGAGGGGCACCGGATCGCGGTCCAGCTGCACGGCGAGCCGCTGCCCGACTTCGTGACGGCGCTGCAGGCCGCCGGGGCACAGGTCGTCGAGGTCCCGGTGTACCGCTGGGTGCCGCCGGAGGACATCGCGCCGCTGCACCGGCTGGTGGAGCTCGTCGCCGCCCGGCAGCTCGACGCGGTGGCGTTCACCAGCGCCCCCGCGGTCGTGAGCCTGCTCACCACGGCCGCGGACCTGGGCCGGCTCGACGCGGTACGGGACGCGCTGCGGTCCGACGTCATGGCGGCCTGCGTCGGTCCGGTGACCGCGGCGCCGCTGGAACGCGCCGACATCCCCACCGTGCAGCCCGCGCGGTCCCGCCTCGGGGCACTGGTGCGGGAGATCGTCGACGTGCTCCCGGCCCGGAACCGGATCCTGCCGGTCGCCGGCGGAGACCTACAGCTCCGCGGCCACGCCGTGGTACTGGACGGGGAGCTGCACCCGCTGCCGCCCGGCCCGCTCGCCGCGCTCCGCGCGCTGGCCCGGCACCCCGGCGTCGTGCTGGACCGGTCCGCGCTGCTGGCGGCGATGGCCTGCGAGACCGGCGACGGGCACGCGGTCGAGATGGCGGTCGCCCGGCTGCGGGCGGTCCTGGGGCCCCGGGTGGTGCAGACGGTGGTGAAGCGCGGGTACCGGCTGGCGTACGAGCCCGAGGCGCGGACGGACGGCTGCCTCTCCCGCCGCTGAGCGCCCGGTTACCCTCGGTCCATGCAGAGCTGGTCCACGACCGACGTCCCCCGCCTCCCCGGCAGCGGCCTGCCGCTCCGGCTGTACGACACCGCGACGGACTCGGTGCGCCCGACCGCCCCCGGTGCCACCGCCGGGATGTACGTCTGCGGGATCACCCCCTACGACGCCACGCACCTCGGCCACGCCGCCACCTACCTCGCGTTCGACCTGGTGAACCGGCTGTGGCGCGACGCCGGGCACACGGTCCGCTACGTGCAGAACGTGACCGACATCGACGACCCGCTGCTGGAGCGCGCCGAGCGGGACGGCGAGGACTGGGTCGTGCTGGGCATGCGGGAGACCGCCCTGTTCCGCGAGGACATGGAGGCCCTCCGGGTGCTGCCACCGGACCACTACATCGGCGCGGTGGAGTCGGTCGGCGAGGTCGTCGAGATGGTGGAGAAGCTGCTCGCCGGTGGCTCCGCGTACGTGCTGGACGACGGCACCGGTGACGTGTACTTCGACACCGCGAAGGCGCCCCGGTTCGGGTACGAGTCGCGGTACGACGAGGGCGAGATGCTGCGCTATTTCGGGGAGCGCGGCGGGGACCCGGACCGGGCCGGCAAGCGGCAGCCGCTGGACCCGGTGCTGTGGCGCGGGGCCCGGCCGGGCGAGCCGTCCTGGGACGGCGGCCTCGGCCCCGGCCGCCCCGGCTGGCACGTCGAGTGCGCGGCGATCGCGCTGAACCGGCTCGGCTCCACGTTCGACGTCCAGGGCGGCGGCAGCGACCTGCGGTTCCCGCACCACGAGATGTCGGCCGCGCATGCCGAGGTGCTGACCGGCGAGTGGCCGTTCGCGCGGCACTATGCCCACGCCGGGATGATCGGTCTCGACGGCGAGAAGATGTCCAAGTCCCGCGGCAACCTCGTGTTCGTCTCGCGGCTGCGCGGCGACGGCACCGACCCGGCGGCGATCCGGCTCGGGCTGTACGCCGGGCACTACCGGTCCGACCGGGCGTGGACGCCCGTGGTGCTGACCGAGGCCGAGGCGCGGTTGGCTCGGTGGCGCGCCGCGGCGGCCCTGCCGGCGGGTCCCGCCGCCGACGCGACGCTCGCGCGGCTCCGCGAGCGGCTGTCCGACGATCTCGACACCCCGGCGGCCATTGCCGCGGTGGACCGCTGGGCCGCCGACGCCCTGACGTCCGGCGGCGCCGACACCGGCGCGCCCGGGCTCGTCCGCGACGCGGTGGACGCGCTGCTCGGCGTGCGGCTCTGACCCCACCCGACCCCGTGATCACCACCGCTTTCTCGTCGCCATGGCGACGAGAAGGCGGTGGTGATCACCGTTCTGGGGCGGCGGAGGTCGTCACCGGGGGCTGCTGAACGGGCCGGGCCCGGCGCCCGAACGCGAGACCGGTGACCCCGGCGAGGACCAGCCCGGGCGCGAGGAAGCCCGCCGCGGGGGCGAGGTGGTACAGCGGGAGCCAGGCCGCCGGGGCCAGCGCGCCGCCGCCGAAGCGGAACGCCTGCACCACGCCCACGGCGCCGCCGCGGTTCTCCGGCACGGCGTTCAGGCTGAGGGAGTTCAGCGAGACGAGCAGCACCTGGCTCGCGACCCCGCACAGCGCCCAGCCGGCGGCGAGCCCCGCCGCGGGTGTCCAGAAGGCACAGAGCGCCACCAGGACGCCGCCGCCCACCCCGCCGACGAACCCGCACCGGCGGGCCCCGTGGCGGTCCACCGCGCGGCCCACGAGCCGGCCGCCGAACAGGCCGACGACGCCGAACCCGGTGAGGAGCAGACCCCGCTGCGCCGAGGACAGGCCGAACACGTCCTCGGCCCGGATCGCGACGAGGAAGTTCAGGCCGCCGAGGCAGGCCCACCCGGCCATCGCCACGATCGCGAGCCGGCCGACCTCGCGGTGCCACAGCGAGCGCAGCCGGCCGCCGCCGCCGGCCCGCGCGGCCGGGGCCGTGGGACGCGGCAGCCCGAGGGTGCCGAGCACGGCCGACACGGCGGCGACGCCGACGAATGCCCACCGCCAGTCCACCTCGGCGGCCAGCCCGCCGACGAGCGGAGACGAGCTCTGCCCGATGGCCTGGACCGAGGCGAAGGTGCCGAGCGCCCGGCCGAGCCGCTCCACCGGGACCGTGCTGCCGAGCGCGACCAGCAGCAGGGGAGTGGTGAACGCGTTGGCCGCGCCCTGGAGGACCCGGGCACCGAGGAACACCGAGTACGTCGAGGCGAGGGCGCAGACGATCGAGGCCGCCGTGTAGACGGCGTAGCCCAGCATGACGGTCCGCCCACGGCCGTACCGCTCGCCGATCGTGCCGGAGACGAGCATGAGCACCGCCAACGGGACGAGGTACGCGGTGAGGCTCGCCGTGGTCGCGCTGACCGACACGTCGTACGTGCTGCCGAGCTCGGGCAGCATCGAGGTGGTCATCGCTCCGCCGAAGGGGCCCAGCAGACCCCCGAGGTACAGCCCGCCGATCCGGAGCCGGTCGGAAAGGCTCACCGGCCGCCGGTGGGACCGCCGGAGCCGCCCCGGCGGCGCAGGTAGCGCTCGAACTCACGCGCGAGCTCCTCGCCGCTGGCCTGCGCCATCGGCTCGACGTCGCGCTCCTCCAGGGTCCGGACGTAGTCCGCCATCTCGGCATCCTGCCCGGCGAGGTCGTCCACCGTCTGCTCCCAGACCGCGGCGGTCTCGGCGAGGTCTCCCAGCGGGACCGGCAGGTCGAGGACGTCCTCCAGCCGGTGCAGCAGCGCGAGCGTCGCCTTGGGGCACGGCGGCTGGCTGACGTAGTGCGGCACCTGCACCCAGAACGAGACCGTCGGCAGCTCGGCCCGCGCCGAGGCGTCCTGCAGCACGCCGGTGATACCGGTCGGCCCCTCGTACCGCGAGGTCGCCAGGTTGTGCCGCGCGGCGAGCTCCGGGTCCCCGGCGGTGCCGGTCACCGGGAACGGCCGGGAGTGCGGCGTGTCGGCGAGCAGCCCGCCCAGCAGGACGACCGACTCCACCTCGAGCGCGTGGAACAGCTCCAGCAGCTCGTCGCAGAAGCCGCGCCACCGCATGTTGGGCTCCAGACCGCGGACCAGCACGATGTCGCTCTCCGACCCGGGCGGCGAGCACACCGACAGGCGCGTGGTCGGCCAGTCGATCCGGCGGGTCAGGCCGTCCACGAGGGACACCGACGGCCGGTTGACCTGGAAGTCGTAATAGTCGTCCGGGTCGATCGCGGCCAGCGGGGTGGCGGCCCACTCGAGCTCGAGGTGCTCCACCGCTCCGGTGGCGGCATCCCCCGCGTCGTTCCACCCCTCGAAGGCGGCCACGACGACCGGGGAGCGCAGCGTCGGCAGTCCGTCGAACTCGGTCATCCGTCCAGGGTACGTCCCCGGACCCGCTGCCCGTGCCGAGACAGACCGGCGTCCCCGGCCCGGGGCGCACCGCCGGCGGAGACACCCGGAGGACGCTCGGTAACCTTGCACCATGTCTGAGACCCGGTCGACGTTGCTGGAGGCGCTCTCGCAGCGCGTACTTGTCACCGACGGGGCGATGGGCACGATGCTCCAGGCCGCCGACCTGACCCTGGACGACTTCCAGGGGCTGGAGGGCTGCAACGAGATCCTGAACGTCACGCGGCCCGATGTCGTGCGGAGCGTCCACGACGCGTACTTCGAGGCCGGGGCCGACCTGGTCGAGTCGAACACGTTCGGCGCGAACCTCGCGAACCTGGCCGAGTACGACATCCCCGAGCGCATCTACGAGCTGGCCGAGGCGGGCGCGCGCATCGCCCGCGAGTCCGCCGACGCGTGGAGCACCCCCGAGCGCCCGCGCTGGGTCCTCGGCTCGATCGGGCCCGGCACGAAGCTGCCGTCGCTCGGCCACGTCACCTACGCGACGCTCCGGGACGCCTACCAGACCCAGACCGCGGGCATGCTGGCCGGCGGCATCGACGCGGTGCTGGTGGAGACCTCCCAGGACCTGCTCCAGGCCAAGGCGGCGCTGATCGGGTCCAAGCGCGCGATGGCCGAGGCCGGCCGGACCGTGCCGCTCATCTGCCACGTGACCGTGGAGACCACCGGCACGATGCTGCTGGGCAGCGAGATCGGCGCCGCGCTGACCGCGCTGGAGCCGCTCGGGATCGACCTGATCGGCCTGAACTGCGCGACCGGCCCGGCCGAGATGAGCGAGCACCTGCGGTACCTGTCCCGGCAGTCGCCGATCGGCCTGTCCGTGATGCCGAACGCCGGCCTTCCCGAGCTCGGCCCGGACGGTGCCGTGTACCCGCTGTCGGCGGACGAGCTGGCGGCGGCCCTCAAGGGGTTCGTCGTCGACTACGGCGCGCGGATGGTCGGCGGCTGCTGCGGCACCACGCCCGAGCACATCCGGGCCGTGGTCGAGGCCGTGTCCGGGCTCGCACCGGTGGTCCCCGAGCCGCGCCCCGAGCCCGCCGTCTCCTCGCTGTACGCGGCGGTGCCGTTCGCCCAGGAGTCGAGCGTGCTGATGGTCGGCGAGCGCACCAACGCGAACGGGTCGAGGGCGTTCCGCGACGCGATGCTCGAGGGCCGCTGGAAGGACTGCGTCGAGATCGCGCGGGACCAGACCCGGGACGGGTCGCACCTGCTGGACCTGTGCATCGACTACGTGGGCCGGGACGGCGTCGCCGACATGCGGGAGGTCGCCGGCCGGTTCGCCACGGCGAGCACGCTGCCGATCATGCTCGACTCCACCGAGCCCGAGGTGGTCGAGGCCGGGCTGGAGATGCTCGGCGGCCGCAGCATCGTCAACTCCGTCAACTACGAGGACGGCGACGGCCCGAACTCCCGATTCGCCCGGATCATGCCGATCGTCGCGGAGCACGGCGCCGCGGTCGTCGCGCTCACGATCGACGAGGACGGCCAGGCCCGGACCGCCGAGTGGAAGGTCCGGGTCGCCCGCCGGCTCATCGAGGACCTCACCGGCAACTGGGGGATGCGGCGGTCGGACATCGTCGTGGACATGCTGACGTTCCCCATCGCCACCGGGCAGGAGGAGACCCGCCGGGACGCCCTGGAGACGATCGAGGCGATCCGGCAGGTCAACGCCGACTTCCCGGGGGTGCAGACCACCCTCGGCGTGTCGAACGTCTCGTTCGGGCTCAACCCGGCCGCGCGCCAGGTGCTGAACTCGGTGTTCCTGCACGAGTGCGACGAGGCGGGCCTCTCGTCGGCGATCGTGCACGCCAGCAAGATCCTGCCGATGTCGAAGATCGACCCCGAGCACCGCCGGGTCGCGCTCGACATGGTGTACGACCGGCGCGCCGAGGACTACGACCCGCTGCAGAAGTTCCTGGAGCTGTTCGAGGGCGTGGACGCGCAGAGCGCCCGCGAGACCCGGGCCCAGGAGCTCGCCGGGCTGCCGCTGGACGAGCGCCTCCAGCGCCGCATCGTCGACGGCGAGCGCACCGGCCTGGAGGCCGACCTGGACGAGGCGATGACCACCCGGTCGCCGCTGGAGATCATCAACGACACGCTGCTCGCCGGGATGAAGACGGTCGGCGAGCTGTTCGGGTCCGGCGAGATGCAGCTGCCGTTCGTGCTCCAGTCCGCCGAGACGATGAAGACGGCGGTGGCCTACCTCGAACCGCACATGGAGAAGGCCGACGGCGCCGGCAAGGGCACGATCGTCCTCGCCACCGTCAAGGGCGACGTCCACGACATCGGCAAGAACCTGGTCGACATCATCCTGTCCAACAACGGCTACACGGTCGTGAACCTGGGCATCAAGCAGCCGGTCACCGCGATCCTGGAGGCCGCCGAGCAGCACGAGGCCGACGTGATCGGGATGTCGGGGCTGCTGGTGAAGTCGACCGTGGTGATGAAGGACAACCTCGGCGAGATGAACACCCGGGGCGTGGCCGCCCGCTGGCCGGTCCTGCTCGGCGGGGCGGCGCTCACCCGGGCGTACGTCGAGCGCGACCTGGCGGAGATGTACGCCGGGGATGTCCGGTACGCCCGGGACGCGTTCGAGGGCCTGCGCCTGATGGACGCGCTGATGACCGCCAAGCGCACCGGCGGCACCGTCGAGCTGTCCGAGGCGGAGCAGGCGAAGGCCACCGAGCGGTCGGCACGGCACGAACGGTCCGCCCGCATCGCCGCCGAGCGCAAGGCCGCCGCCGAGGTGGTCGAGCCGGTGGACGAGGGGCAGGTGCGCTCCGACGTGGCCGAGGACGTGCCCGTGCCGGTGCCGCCGTTCTGGGGCGACCGGGTCGTCAAGGGCCTCGCGACCGGCGACTACGCCGCCTACCTGGACGAGCGGGCGACCTTCATGGGCCAGTGGGGCCTGCGGGGCGTCCGGGGCGGGAAGGGACCCTCGTACGAAGAGCTCGTGGAGACCGAGGGGCGGCCCCGGCTGCGGTACTGGCTCGACCGGCTCAAGGCGGACCGGGTGCTGGAGGCCGGGCTCGTGTACGGCTACTTCCCGTGTCAGTCCGAGGGCGACGACCTGGTGATCCTGGACGACGACGGCAAGGAGCGGACGCGCTTCACCTTCCCGCGTCAGCGCCGGGACCGGCGGCTGTGCCTGGCCGACTTCTTCCGCTCGCGCGAGCGCGTCGAGGAGACCGGGCAGCCGGATGTCATCGCGTTCCAGGTGGTGACGATGGGGCAGCGGATCAGCGAGTACGCGAACGAGCTGTTCGCCGGCAACAGCTACCGGGACTACCTGGAGGTGCACGGGTTGTCCGTGCAGCTCGCGGAGGCCCTCGCGGAGTACTGGCACCGCCGGGTCCGGGAGGAACTGACGCTGCCGGACGGGCTGTCGGCGGCGGCCGAGGACTCCGCGGACGTGACGGACTTCTTCAAGCTGGGCTACCGCGGCGCGCGGTACTCGTTCGGGTACGGGGCCTGCCCCGACCTGGAGGACCAGCTGAAGCTCGTCGACCTGCTGCACCCGGAGCGGATCGGCGTGGCGGTGAGCGAGGAGTTCCAGCTGCACCCCGAGCAGTCGACCTCGGCGCTGGTCGTGCACCACCCCGAGGCGAAGTACTTCAACACGTGAGCCGCCCGGTGGCGGCCGTGCTGTTCGACATGGACGGCACGCTGGTCGACAGCGAGAAGATCTGGGACGTCACGCTGGACGAGCTCGCGGCCCGGCTGGGTGGTGCGCTCAGCGCGCCGACCCGCCAGGCCATGGTGGGGTCGAACCTGGTGTCCTCGCTCCGGCTGCTCCACGACGACCTGGGGATCACCGGGGGAGACCTCGACGGGGACGGACGCTGGCTGCTGGACCGCACGAAGCACTACTTCGACCGCGGCCTGCCGTGGCGGCCCGGTGCCCGGGAACTGCTGGACGCGGTCCACGCCGCGGGGCTGCCGACCGCGCTGGTGACCTCGACGCACCGCGACCTCGTCGAGGTGGCCCTGCGCTCGATCGGGGCGCACTACTTCGACGTGGCCGTGTGCGGCGACGAGGTGGAGCACAACAAGCCGCACCCGGAGGCGTACCTCACCGCCGCGGCCCTCCTCGGCGTCGACCCGTCGGAGTGCGTGGCGATCGAGGACTCCCCGACCGGGATCGCGGCCGCCGAGGCGGCGGGCTGCGCGGTGCTGGCGGTGCCGAGCGAGGTGCCGGTCCCGGCGGGGCCGCTGCGCACCGTCCGGGAGTCGCTGGTGGGGGTCGACCTCGCGTACCTCGGCGGTCTCGCCGCCGGCTGAGTCCGGGTCAGCGGACCTTGGCCTGCAGCAGGTCGGGCTTGTTCACCGTGAGCCACTCGGTGACCTGGTCGTTGGCGATGGCCGCCCACAGCGACGGGCCCTTCACGTCGTCCAACCGGACGATGCTCTGGTCGCCCTCCCAGTCCGTCCCGACGTTCGGGGCGGTGATGAAGCGGATGTCCGTGGTCTTGAGCGAGGTGAGGCTCAGCGCGAGGCCACGGACGTCGTTGATGCCCCAGCCGTCGTCGAGCGCCACGGCCTTGGTGGCCGCCTGGAGGAACCGGTTGAGCTTGAGCGGGTCGGTCAGGGTGCCCTTGCTCATGGCCTCCTTGATGACCGCCCGGATCCAGTTCTGCTGGCGCTTCATCCGGTCGAAGTCGCCGTTGGGCAGGCCGTGCCGCTGACGCACGTAGCCGAGCGCCTGCTTGCCGTTCATCCGGTACGTGCCGGCCGGGAAGAAGTTCCGGCTGTCCTGGGTCGCCGAGGGGACGGTGATCTTCACGCCGCCCAGGGCGTCGGTCATCTCCTTGAACCCGGTGAAGTCCACGATGCCCATGTGGTCGATCCGGACCCCGGTGAGCTGCTCGATCGTCTGGATCAGCAGCGGCGGGCCACCCTCGGCGTAGGCCGCGTTGATCTTCGCCGAGCCGTAGCCGGGGATGTCCACCCAGCTGTCGCGAGGGATCGAGATGACGTCCACGGACTTCCGGTCGGCCGCCACGTGGACGACCATCATCGAGTCCGTGCGCTGCTCGTTCTTGACCCACTCCCGGGCGTTGCCGCGGGAGGTCCGGCTGTCCGAGCCGACCAGCAGGATGTTGAGGGCCTCCGGCGGAGCCACGACCTCCGGCCGGTTGCCACCGATCTTCCCGAGGCCGAACCGGTCGATGTTGCTGTTGAGCTGCGCCTGCAGGGCCCAGGCCGCCCCGGCTCCGCCCGCGAGGACCAGCACGAGGATCACCGCGAAGGTACGGAAGATCTTGCGCTTGCGGGACGCCTTGGGCTTCGCCGGGGCATGGCGCCGGCGGCCGGGCTCACCCGGGAGGACCTGACGGGCCGCCGGGCGTGTCGCGGACGTGCGCGGCGCGTTCGTGTACGGCCGGATCGCCGGGATCACCTCGGTCGGCGTGTCGTCCTGAAAGCGGCGGCCACTCCGGTAGGCGGGGAGCACGGTGGTGTCGTCGTCGGAGGGGCGCCGGGGGCCGTCGACGGGGGGGAAGATGGCCGTCGCTCCGTCGTCGTCGCCGGCGGGGCCGCGTCGCACCATCAACCATCCCGTCTGCCGGCAGCTGTGAACCCGGCCCTTTGTATAGCATCCAACCCGACATCTTAGTCGGCGGACGCGACGGCCACATGAGGACGGGGATCAGACAGTGAGTTCGCAGGGAATCACACGGCACGCACGCGAGCGGTGGGGTGACCTGAGATCTGGACCACTCGTCCCGGTGGTGGACGCCATCGCGTGGGTGGCGGCCATGTGCCTCGCCGCCGGCGCGCGGTACGACTTCGCCGTCTCGGACGTCCACCGGGCGGGCCTCGTCGGGATGACCGTCCTCGGCGTCGTCCTCCACCTCCTGCTGGGCCGGGTGCTGGTCTACCGCGGCCGGTACCGGTACGGGTCGTACGACGAGCTCACCGCGCTGGCGGCGGTGGCGTTCGGCGTCGGGACCCTCCAGCTCTTCGTGGTACTCCTCGCGCCGGGCCGCCGCCCGCTGCCCGGCTCGGTGCCGTACGTGGCGGCCGCCCTGGCGTTCGTGTTCATGATCGCGTTCCGCTGGCTGGACCGCCGGGTCGCCGACCGCCGCCGCCGCACCGACGCGGAGGGCCACCGCCGGGCGCTGGTCTTCGGCGCCGGTGACGGCGGGAGGATGGTGGTCCAGGCGATGCTGCGGGACGCCCAGCGCGCGTTCGTGCCGGTCGGCCTGCTCGACGACCACCCGCGGAAGAAGTTCCTCCGGCTGGACGGGGTCCGGGTGCTCGGCGGCCGGGCCGATCTCGCCGAGGTGGCCGCGCGGACCCGAGCAGACCTCCTGGTGATCGCCGTCCCGTCCGCCGACGCGCCGCTCGTACGGGAGCTGAGCGCCGCCGCCCAGGACGCCTCGCTGGCGGTGAAGGTCCTGCCGCCCACCCGCGACATGTTCGACTCCACCGGGGCGCTGGCCGGGCTGCGGGACGTCCGGCTCGCCGACCTCATCGGCCGCCACCAGATCAGTACCGACATGGCCGGGATCGCCGGATACCTGACCGGCCGCCGGGTGATGGTGACCGGCGCCGGCGGCTCGATCGGGTCGGAGCTGTGCCGGCAGATCGCCTCCTTCGCGCCCGAGGCGCTGATCATGCTGGACCGGGACGAGTCCTCCCTCCAGGCGGTCCAGCTGTCCCTCGACGGCCGCGGCCTGCTCGACGACGACAACGTCGTGCTGGCCGACATCCGCGACGGGAAGCGGATGGACACCGCGCTGGCGACCTCGCGCCCGGACGTGGTTTTCCACGCGGCGGCGCTCAAGCACCTCCCGCTGCTGGAGGCCTACCCGGGCGAGGCCGTGCTGACCAACGTCCTGGGCACCCAGACCCTGCTGGACGCCTGCGCCCGGCACGGCGTCGAGCGGTTCGTCCACGTCTCCACCGACAAGGCGGCCGACCCGGTCAGCGTCCTCGGCTACTCGAAGCGGGTCGCGGAAAGGCTCACGGCGCAGGCGGGCCGTCGGCACGGATTGCCCTATATGTCGGTACGGTTCGGCAATGTGCTCGGCAGTCGCGGTTCGGTGCTCGGCACGTTTGCCCAGCAGGTCGAGGCGGGAGGCCCGGTGACGGTCACGGACCCGCGCGCGACGCGGTACTTCATGTCGATCCCCGAGGCGGTCGAGCTGGTCGTCCAGGCCGGCGCGATCGGCTCCGCCGGTGAGGTGCTGGTGCTCGACATGGGCGCGCCGGTGACGGTGGGCGAGCTGGCCGAGCGGGTCATGGGCCTGGCCGGCCGGCGCGTGGAGATGGTCGTGACCGGGATGCGGCCGGGGGAGAAGCTCGTCGAGGACCGGCTCGGCGCCGCCGAGGTGGACCGCCGCCCGGTCCACCCGCTCATCACCCACGTCGACGCGCCGCCGTTGGACGTGGCCGCCGCGCACGCGATCGACCCGACGGGGCCCGCGGAGACGGTGATCGCCCAGCTGCGGGAGTGCGCGATCCGGCCCGGGACCCTCGTCCTGGATCCCGAACCCGCCGTGGCCGCGACCGCCGGGACGGCCCGGCAGGACGGTCCGTGGCGGTGACCGCGGAGGCCGTCGTCCGCGCCCTCACGGCACTGGCCGTGACCGCGGCCCTCGTCCCGCTGATCCTGCCGCTGCTGCGCCGGTCCGGGGTGCTGGACGTCCCCGGGGTCCGCTCCTCGCACACCACCCCCGTCCCGCGCGGTGCGGGGGTCGCCGTGATGCTCGGCATCCTCGTCGCCGCGGCCCTTCCGCTCGGCCGCCCCGAGGACCGGCTGGTGATCGGCGTGGTGGTCGGCGCGGCGGTGCTGTACGCGCTGGTGGGGTTCGCCGACGACCTCCGTGGCCTGCAGCCGGTGCCCCGCCTGGTGGCCCAGCTCGTGCTCGGCGTGATCCTCACCTGGCCCGCGACGGTCCTGTTCCACCGCGGGTGGGAGTGGATCCCGCTGGGCGCGATCGCGGCCGCCTCGTACGTGAACGTGACCAACTTCATGGACGGTGTCAACGGCATCACCGGCTGGCACGGCATCGTGACCGGCACCGCGTTCGCCTGCATGGGGGCGTACACGGACAAGCCCTGGGTCGTCGCGGTCGGGGCCTGCCTGGCGGGCGCCTCGCTCGGCTTCCTGCCGTACAACGCGGTACGCGCGAAGGTCTTCCTCGGCGACGTCGGCAGCTACGGCATCGGCGCGACGATCGCCGCCCTCTCCGGTGGCGCGTTCCTGGCCGGGCTGCCCACCGAGGCGTGCCTCGGGCCGCTGGCGGTCTATCTCGCCGACACCGGCAGCACGCTGGTCCGCCGGGTGAGCCGGGGCGAGGACTGGCGGCAGCCGCACCGCAGCCACGTGTTCCAGCGGCTGACCGATCTCGGCTTCGGCCACGCGGCCGTCGCGCTGCTGGTGGCGGGCCTCACCGTGGTCACGACGCTGCTGGGCGCGATGAGCCTGCTGGACGACCCCAACGCCCGGCTGATCGGCGACGCGCTCATCGTGGTCGTGCTGGCCGGCTACCTCGCGCTGCCGACCGTGCTCGCGCGCCGCCTGCGGTACCGCGCGCTGGAGAGCTGAGCCGCGTGCGCATCCTGCTGGTCAGCCACAACTACGAGCCCGAGATCGGCGCGCCGCAGCGCCGCTGGTCGGCGTTCGTGCGCCGCTTCGTCGCGGCGGGGCACCAGGTGACCGTCCTCGCGCCGCAGCCGCACTACCCGTTCGGCCACCGGCTGCCCGGTCCCCGCACCGCGACCTGGCGCGCGACGCCCGGCCGGCACGGGGAGACCGTCGTCCGGCTGCCGTACGTGCCGTACGGGCCGGGCACGGGCCGCCGCCTCCTCGACCAGCTGGTCGCCGCCGCGGCGGCCGTCCTGCCCGGCCCCGGCCGGCGTGCCGACGTGGTGCTGGCCACCGTGCCCGCGCTCCCGATGCTCGCCGCGGGACATGTCCTGGCGCGGGCCGTGCGGGCGCCGTACGTGCTGGAGATGCGGGACGCATGGCCGGACGTGATCGGCGAGTCCGGGGTCGCCACCGGCCGGGTGGGCCGGGCCGTCAGCGCGCTCGTCTCCGCCGGACAGCGGCGCGCCGACCTCGTCGTGACCACGTCGGCGCGGTTCACCGAGATCCTCACCGGGCGCGGGGTGCCCAGGGTGGCGACGATCCGCAACGGCGTGCACACCGCCGAGGTGCCGGCCAGCCCGGTGCCGCCCGCCGGGCGGGACCGGCTGGAGGTGCTCTACCTCGGTACCGTCGGGCGCAGCCAGGACCTCGTCGGCGCCGTGCGGGCCGCCGCCCGGCTCGGCGACCGGGTCCGGCTCACCGTGGTGGGAGAGGGCGCGGAGCGTGGCGAGGTCGCCGCGGCCGCCGAGCGGCTCGGCGCGCCGGTCCGGCTGCTGCCGCCGGTGTCCGGCCCCGCGCTGTGGGACGCGTACGCGGCCGCCGACACGTGCCTGGTATCCCTGCAGGACTGGCCGGCGTTCACGTTCACCGTGCCCTCCAAGACCTACGAGCTACTCGCCACGCAGCGCCATGTCAGCGCCGCGGTGGCGGGCGAGGCGGCGGAGATCGTGCTGGCCGCCGGCGGCGGGGACGTCGTCCCGCCCGGGGACCCGGCCGCGCTGGCCGCGCTGTGGGCCGAGCTCGCGGTGGACCGGTCGCGCCTCGACGTCGGCCCGGGGCCCCGGAAGTGGGTTGCCGAGCACGCGGACCTCGACGGCCTCGCGGACCGGTACCTGGACCTGCTCCACACGGTGACCCGGCCACGCGCCGGGCGCTGACCGGACTGCTCAGACCGGCAGCGGGATCGGGCTGCCGGCCTCCCACGGAGGCGGGGGCATCGGCCGACCGGCCTCGCGCTCGGCGCGGGCAGCCATGAAGTACGCCCGGTAGGCGCCGACGACCTTCTCGGTCGGACCGTCGACCCGCAGCTGGCCCTTGTCGATCCAGAGCACCCGAGTGCAGATGTCGGCGATCGTGGGCAGGCTGTGGCTGACCAGGAACACCGTTCCGGCATGCGCACGGAGCTCGTCCATCCGCTCCTGGCTGCGGTCGCGGAACTCGACGTCACCGGTGTTCAGCGCCTCGTCGATCAGCAGCACATGCGGCCGCGCCGAGGACGCGATCGCGAAGCTGAGCCGGGCCGACATGCCCGAGGAGTACGTGCGCATCGGCCGGTTGATCGCGGTGCCGATCCCGGCCAGCTCGACGACCTCGTCGAACCTCGCCTCGACCTCGTCGCGGGACAGGCCCATCGCGAGACCGCCGAGGATGACGTTGCGCCGCCCGGACAGGTTCGGCATCAGCGCGGCACTCACGCCGAGCAGGACCGGCACGCCGTCGGCGAGGACCCGGCCGCGGGTCGGCACGGTCAGCCCCGCGATGGTGCGCAGGAACGTGCTCTTGCCGGAGCCGTTGCGGCCGACCACGCCGATCGACTCGCCCTCGCGGGCCACCATGCTGACGCCGCGCAGCGCCGACACCGTGGTGTGGCGGCCGTGGCCGCGGGCCTGTCCCAGCATCCGGCGGACCTTGGCGACCCCACCGACGGGAGCCCTCGTCCCGACGTCGGACGGGACGCGATAGTCGACGTGGACGTCGTCCGCGACGACGGTCACGGCGGGGCGGTGCTCAGTCACGGGCGTACGTCTCCTCGGCGCGCCAGAACAGGATGAAGCCCAGGGCCGCGACCGGGACGGCCCACCCGAGCGCGACCAGCCAGACGCCCAGGTCGGGAACGCGGTGGTACAGGACCAGGTCACGCGCGATCGTGAGAAACGCGTGCGCCGGGTTGAGCTCGAAGATGCGCTTGAGCGTCGGGTGGTGGGCGAACCGCTCCACCGTGTAGAAGATGCCGGACAGGTACAGCCAGCCCCGCAGCATGAACGGCAGGATGTTGGTGAAGTCGCTGATCCGGGACGTCAGCCTGGCGAAGATCATCACGAGGCCGGCGTTGAACACGGTCTGCAGGAGAATCGCCGGAAGCAGCAGGAGCCAGCGCCAGGTCACGCCCTCCCACGGCGGCACGACCATCACCAGCGCAAGCATCGCGACGAAGCTCACGCCGAACGCGAGCAGCTGCTCGACGACCTCGGCCATCGGCAGCACGGCGCGGGGGAACCGCAGGGTCTGGATCAGCTTCCGGTTACCGGTGATCGCCTTCGCGCCCTGGGCGATGGCCCGGCTCGAGTAGGTGAACATGAACACGCCGATGACCAGGAAGCCGATGAAGTTCGGCACACCCTTACCTGTCCCCAGCATCACACCGAAGACCAGGAAGTAGATGACGCCGTTCATCACCGGCGACAGGACCAGCCAGAAGTTGCCCAGCTTGTCGCGGCCGTTGTTGGCCCGCAGACCGGACACGGCGAGCGCCCAGATGAACGAGCGGTGCGCCCACACGTCGGCGATGTACTCGCCGAGCGGCGGACGGGTACCGACCGTTCGCAGTCGGCGCAGGTCCTCCGGCGGGATGCCGTCGAGGAGCCCCGCGGTCGGCGCCGCTTCCACCCGGGTCGTGCTCATCGCTCGCCGGCCTCCGTCCGCTGGTGTTCGCCGAGTTCTCCACCGGCGAGGGCCTGGTACGCGGCGCGGTAGCGCTCCGCGTTGCGCGCCCAGGTCCGGGACTGCGCGACCACCTCGCGCGCCGCCGCCCCGAGGGTGGAGCGTAGCGCGCCGTCGCCCACCAGCCGTGCCAGGCCGTCCGCGAGCGCGGCCGGGTCGTCGGGCCGGACCAGCACGCCGGTCTTCCCGTCGGTGACCAGCTCCCGCAGGGCCGGCAGGTCGCTGGCGACCACCGGGCGGCCGCCGGCCATCGCCTCGACCGGCTTGAGCGGCGTGACGAGCCGGCACACCCGCTCGTCCCGGCGCGGTACGACGAACACGTCGAGCGCAGCGTGGTAGCGCCGGACGTCGGAGTGCGGCACCCGGCCGGTGAAGATCGCCGCGTCGCCGAGCGGCACCGCCTGCCGTTCCAGCGCGGCCCGGGCCACCCCGTCGCCGACGACCAGCAGGCGCACCTTCAGGCCGCGGGCGCGCAGCTGCCCGACCGCCGTCACGAGCAGGTCCAGACCCTCGTAGTCGACGATGCTGGTGACCGTCCCGACCAGCACCTCGTCGTCGGCGATGCCCAGCTCGGCCCGGGTCTCGGCCCGGCCCGGCGGTTCGGTGAGGAACACCTCGTCGACCGCGTTGGGGATGACGATGACCTTCTCCGCCGGTACGCCGCGGCCGACGATCTCCGCGCGCATGCCCTCGCCGAGGGTCACCACCAGGTCCGCGCCGAGCATGCAGGCGGTCTCCCGGTCCCGCCACATCCGGTACCGCTCGCTGGCGGCCGCCGCGGCCCGGTCCGGCTGCCGGGAGAGCCAGGTCTCCTCGAGGAAGCCGCGGACCTCATAGACCACCGGGATGCCGGCCAGCCGCCCCGCCGCGAGCGCGCACTCTCCGTTGATGTGGTGCGTCGTGGTGTGCAGCACCGCCGGACGGAACCGGGCGATCTCGGCGAGCAGCAGATCGAGCTGCTGACCGAGCCGGGTGTCCGCCCCGAGGCGCATCCGGCGGGGGAGCAGGCGGCGGTACGTCACGCCGTCCACCACGTCCTCGCCGGCCCCGGTCAGGACGCCGATGTTCACCGGGTACCCGAGCCGGGTGACGACCAGCGGGTCGAGCCCCGCCGCCGCCTGGGCGCGGACGATCTCCTGCGTGCGGACGGCGTAGCCGCTGCGGGTGTGCGGGAGCGAGTTGGTGACCAGATGCAGCACGGCATCCGGCCGCGGCGGCGCGAACCGCGCGGTACGCCCTGCCTGCCGGGCGGCCCAGCTGCCGTCGAGGAGCGCCAGCTCACCCTGGAGGCGCCGCAGCGTGCGCCGCGCGTCCCGGTCGGTGCCCTGCGCCGCCGCGTCGATCGCGGCCCGGGCGTCGCCGCGGGACCAGGCGACCCGGGCGGCCAGCGCGCCGCCCTGCCCGGCCGGCAGCAGCCGGCCCGCCAGGATCGGCTCGTCCACGGCCAGCGCCACCGCGGCCACCCGCCGCCGCACCGCGTCCGGCGTGCCGGGCTCCGTGGCCCGCTCCGCCTCGGCCAGCGCACCGGCCCGGTCCCCGGCCAGCCAGCGCGCGACGACGGTGCCGGCCCGCGGCGGCCGGCCCGGCCGGCGGCCGAGCACCGCGAGGGACAGCGCGGCGGCCCGCTGGGTGAGGGCGTGCGGCAGCCGCGCGGCGACCTGGGTCAGCAGCAGGGTCGGGTTCTCGGCGAGGCGCTCCGCCACCACCGAGGTGGCCACCGACACCGCGCGGGGAAGCCCGGCGAGGTCCCGGCCACCGGTACCGCGGCGATTCAGCACACGCACTCCTGTCAGGTGGACGGCCGCGGGTCTGCACACGGCCGTACGGTTCTCCCCGGGATCGTCACTGCGGGTGACGCCCGGGGCCCCGACCAGGGTACGGCCAACGCCGGCCGCCGGAGGGACGGGAACGGCCCCGCGGCGGTGCGCCCGCATATACTCCCGCCCGACCGCCTCGTGAGGCGGCGGCGGGAACCCGGCCCGCACCCGTGGCGGCCGGCGTCGACGGCCCGCCGTGCCCGGGTCGACCGGCGGACGGCTACGGTCGGTTCCACCCGAGTGGTACAGCTCCGCAGAGAGGATCCGGATGTCCCGGCAGTCCATGTTCCGTCGCGTCCGCCGCCAGGTGTTCCGGGTGGTCGACCGGGCCGGGCTGACGTCGGCGCTGCCGCTCCCGGCGGCGCATCGAGCCCGCCTCGAGGAGTCCCGGCTCCGCGCGCAGGCGCGGCTCGCGCTGTCCGACGGTGACCGTGACCGCGCCCGGCACCTGCTGGAGACCGCGACGCTGCGCTTCGGCTCCCACCCCGAGACCTGGGAGCTGTTCGCCCGGCTGCTCGACCGCGCCGAGGAGAACGACGAGGCCATCCGCGCGATCGGCCGGGTGCTCGAGTTCGAGCCGGACTCCACCTCGGCGCTGGACCTGCTGCTGGTGCTCCTCACGACCGAGGGCCGGCAGGACGAGATCGCTCCGGTGCTCGACCGGTTCGTCGCCGCCCTCGTCGGCGTGTCCGCCGAGCGGGCCGTGCGACTGCGGGAGGTCCTGCCGGTGCTCCGCCAGCACGGCCGCATCGCGGACGCCCGCCGGGTCCTGGACGCGCACCCCGTGCCGGCCGGTCGCGACGAGCTGCGCACCGTCCGCATCCTGGTGGCCCTGCACGAGCGGGCGGAGGCCGCACCGGACGACGTCGAGACGGCCGTCACGGAGCTGACCGCCGGGCTGTCGGCGCACGACCGCGCCGGCGTGGTGGGGCGGTACTGGCTCGACGTCGGGGATGCGACGCGTGCCGTGGCCGCGTTCGGGGCCCTGCCGGACGGCCTGATCCCGCTCGCCGAGATACGGCGGCAGGCCCGGCACCTCGGCGCGGCCGGGTTCGTGGCCGAGTCCACCGCGCTGGCCGCGTTCGCCTGGGAGCGCTCGCCCGACGACGAGCTCGGCGGGCTGCCCGGCGCACGCACGCTGTTGCGCGCGGGCTACCCGTTCGACCCGCCGGTGCCCGAGCCGGTGTACGAGACCGATCCGCGCCGCGTGCTGTACCTGCTGCACAACTCTCTTCCGCTCCGGTCGGCCGGCTACGCGACCCGGACCCACGGCCTGCTCATGGGCCTGCGCCGCGCCGGCTGGCTCGTCGACGGTGTGACCCGGCTCGGCTTCCCGCACGACCAGCACCCGGAGGAGGAGGCGGCGGCCCTCGTCGTCCCGGAGTCCGATCTCGTGGACGGTGTCCCGTACCGCCGGCTGATCGACCCCGCGCAGCTCCGGGTGCCGAAGAGCTCGCTGGTCGCGTACATCCAGAAGTACGCCGTGTGGCTGGAGCGGCTCGCGCGGGCGGAACGCCCGGCGATCCTGCACGCCGCCAGCAACCACTGGAACGGGCTCGCCGCCGGGGTGGTGGCCGGCCGGCTCGGCATCCCGTACGTGTACGAGGTCCGCGGCCTGTGGGAGGTCACCCGCGGCTCCCGTGAGCCCGCGTACGTCGGCAGCGGCCGGTACAACCTCCAGGCCCGGATGGAGGCGGACGCGGCGAAGCGGGCGGACCGGGTCATCACGATCACCGGTGCGCTGCGCGACGAGATGGTCCGCCGCGGGGTCCCCGAGGGCAAGATCTCCATCGTCCCGAACGGTGTCGACACCAGCCGGTTCACCCCGCTGCCGCGCGACGCCGGGCTGGCCGCCGAGCTGGGCATGACCGGGAAGACCGTGATCGGCTATGTCGGCTCGATCCTCGACTACGAGGGTCTCGAGCTGCTGATCGACGCCACGGCGGCGCTGAAGGCCGAGCGGCAGGACTTCGCGGTCCTCATCGTGGGCGACGGCACCGCGCTCCCCACGGTCAAGGCCCGGGCGAAGCGGCTCGGGCTCGACGACGTGGTCACCTTCACCGGCCGGGTTCCGCACGAGCAGGTCGAGCGGTATTACTCCGTGGTGGACATCGCGCCGTTCCCCCGCCGGCCACTGGCGGTGTGCGAGATGGTGTCGCCGCTCAAGCCGTTCGAGGCCATGGCCATGGCCAAGGCCGTCGTGGTCTCCAGCGTCGCGGCGCTGACCGAGATCGTCACCGACGGCGCGAACGGGCTGGTGCACACCAAGGGGGACGTGCCGTCGCTGACCGGCGCGCTGCGCCGGCTGCTCGACGACCCCGACCTGCGTGACCGGGTCGCCCAGGGCGGCCTGGAGTGGGTCCGGGCCGAGCGGGACTGGACGGCGCTGGCCGGCCGCGTGGACCGGATCTACACCGACGTGCTGGAAGCCCGCTCCGCCCGGACCTGAGGAGTCGCATGGCGAACAACGATCGGATCTCCGAGGTCTACAAGGGCGAGATCTGGGCCTCGGCGAGCCAGCAGCGCGCCCGGCGCCGCATCGACTGGCTCGTGGAGGCCGCCGAGGGCGACGTGGTCGACGTGGGGTGCAGCCAGGGCATCACCTCCATCCTGCTGGCCCGCCGGGGGCACACCGTGGTCGGCATCGACGTCGAGGAGTCGCGCGTCGAGTACGCCGAGGCGGACCGGCTCGCCGAGCCGCCCGAGGTGCGCGACCGGCTGTCGTTCCGGCACACGGACGGCGAGCGTTTCCCGCTGCCGGACGCGAGCGTCGACACCGCACTGCTCGGCGAGGTGATCGAGCACCTGGAGGATCCCGGCGCGGTCCTGCGCGAGATCGTCCGGGTGCTGCGGCCGGACGGGCGGCTGGTCCTCACCACGCCGTTCGGGTACAGCCCCCATCACGACCACCACCACACCTTCTATCTCTCCTCCGGCCTCGACGTCGTGGCGCCGTGGCTCACCGTCGACGACCTGTCGGTCGAGGAGGGCTACCTGAGGCTGATCGCGCATCCCGGTCCGATGTCCCGGGAGGTGCGGGACCGGTTGATCCTCGGGGCGCAGGACGTGTTCGAGGCGTTCACCGAGCGTGCCGAGATCGAGGCGCGGGAGGCGCGTGCCGTCGCCCCGCTGCGGGCCCGCCTGCGCGCGCTGGAGGACCAGGCCCGGGCGGACCGCCTGCGGGGCGTCGCGCGGGCCTTCGACACCCCTGCCCACCGCAACGGACACCGACCGCGGCGCGCCGGCGTACCGGCCCTGGCACATCTCGACTGGACCGACGACGGAGACGAGCAGTGACGAACGGTGTGCGCGCGGTGAGCGGCAACAAGGAGACGGTGGCGCGGACGGCCGCGGGTGTGGCCCTGCGGCTGCGGCGGCGCGGGGCGGCGATCGCGGCGCTGGCGCCGTTCGCCGGTGCCTCGACCGATCCGCGGACCCTCCTCCTGCTGGCCCGGACGTACCTGTCCGCGGGCCGGGTCGACGACGCGCTGGACCTCACCCGGCGCGTCGCCGGGCACGACCCGGACTGCGCGGAGGCGACCGTGCTCCTGGCCCGCCTGCTCCGGCGGGCGGGGGAGCGGGACGAGGCCGTCGCGACGCTCGGCGCGCTCATCGGCCGGCCGGGGGTGCCCGTCGGCGCGCTCGGCGAGGCGGCGGGCGCGCTCGCCTCCTGGAACCAGCACGCCAGGGTGGCCGAGCTGCTGGCCGCCCTCCCGGACGAGGCCCGCGCCGCCGTGACGGACGCCGTGCCGCCGCGGTACCGCGATGCCGTGCTCGCCACGGCCGCGGCCGTGGCACTCGATCGCGCCCAGCACGCCGAGGCACTGGCGGCGTTCGAGCGGATCACCGACTTCGGCGGGCTGGCCCGTGGCGTGCTGCCGGTGGCCGCGCTGCGCCGGGAGGCGGACCGGCTCCGCACGGCGGGGGACCGGTGGACCGCCGAGACGTTCGCCGATCTCGCCCACGGGACCCGGCGGGAACACGACGCCACGCGCATGCTCCTGCGGGGCCGGGATCCCCTGGCCGTCCTCGCGGACGGCGGCTTCCCGTGGCCGGTGCAGACCCCGGACGAGGACTACACGCCGGAGCCCGGCCGGGTGCTGTACCTGACCCACACGTCGCTGCCGTACTCCGGTTCCGGGTACGCGGTGCGCACCCACGCGCTGCTGCGGGCCCTGCGGCAGCGCGGCCGCGCGATCGACGGCGTGACCCGGCTCGGCTTCCCGTCGGAGCACGAGGCGCCGGCCGCCGAGGTCGTCGACGAGGTGCCGTACCGGCGGCTGGTGGCCCCGCTCCCGCGCGAGCTGCCGATGTTCGACTACGTCCACCGGTACGCCGAGCAGCTGGAGCGGCTGGCCCGCGCGGAACGGCCCGCGCTCCTGCATGCCGCCGGCAACCACTGGAACGGCGTCGCCGCCGGGCTCGTGGCGCGCCGGCTCGGGATCCCGTACGTGTACGAGGTCCGCGGGCTGGGGGAGCTCGCCCGCGCCGCCGGTGAGCCCGGTTACGCCGGCACCGACCACTACCGGGTCTGTGCCCGGCTGGAGGCGGACGTCGCCGCGGCGGCCGACCGGGTCGTCACCACGACCGAGGCCCTGCGGGACGAGCTGGTCCGCCGCGGGGTGCCGAGGGACCACATCACAGTGGTCGGAAACGGTGCCGACACGACGCGGCTCACCCCCCGGCCGCGGGACACCGAGCTCGCCGCCGAGCTGGGACTGACCGGTAGGACCGTGATCGGCCACCTCGGGCCCGCCGTCGAGCAGGACGGCCTCGAGCTCCTGCTGGACGCCGCGGCGACGCTGCGCGCCGAGCGCGACGACTTCACCGTCCTCGTCGCCGGGCCGGTGTACGCGGAGCTCGCGGCGCGGGCGGAGGCCCTCGGCGGTCTCGTCGTCCTGACCGGCGAGGTCGGGGACGGCGAACTGCTCCGGTACCGCTCGCTCGTCGACATCGCGGCGTTCCCCCGCCTGCCCCGGCCGGGGACCGAGCTGGTCGCGCCGCTCGGGCCGTTCGAGGCGATGGCGATGGGCCAGCCGGTGGTCGTCTCCGACGTCCCCGCCCTCACCGAGGTCGTCACCGACGGCGTCCGGGGCCTCCTCCACGCCAGGGGTGACGCCGCCGCGCTGACGACCGTCCTCCGCACGCTGCTCGGCGACCCCGGCCTGCGCCGGCGCCTCGGCGCCGCCGGCCGGAAATGGGTCGAGGCCGAGCGGGACTGGGGCCTGCTCGCGGCCCGCGTCGACGATGTCCACGCCGAGATCACGGCGCGCGGAGCCCGCTGACGGGTAGCGGCGGTCACACCCGCCACGGCTCCACCCGTGGCACAGCAGGGCCGTTCCTCGCCTATGATCCGTGGGGTTCGCGCCGTTTCGGTGCCCCGATGAAGGATGGAGCACACCAGATCGTGCCTACGTTCGAGCGAATCGCCGTCATCGGCCTCGGCTACATCGGGTTGCCGACGGCGGCCGCGCTGGCGACCAACGGCCTCGACGTCACCGGAGTCGACGTCAACACCCGCACCGTCGAGTCGGTGAACCGGGGCGAGGTGCCGTTCGTGGAGCCCGACCTCGGCGTCGCGGTCAGCGGCGCGGTCGCCCAGGGCCGGCTGCGCGCCTCCACCGAGGTGCCCGAGGCCGACGTCTACATCGTCGCGGTGCCGACACCGTTCACCGAGGGTCACAAGGCCGACCTGTCGTACATCCGGTCGGCCACCGAGGCGCTCGCGCCGAAGCTGCGCGGCGACGAGCTCATCATCCTGGAGTCCACCTCCCCGCCCGGGACGACCCGTCAGATGGCGGACTGGGTGCGGGAGCTGCGTCCCGACCTCACCCTGGCCGGTGACGCGGCGGACGGCCGCGGCGTGGGCTTCGTCCACTGCCCCGAGCGGGTGCTGCCGGGCCGCGTGATGATCGAGATCGTCACCAACGACCGCATCATCGGCGGGCTCACGCCGGGGGTGGCCGAACTGGCCGCCGACCTGTACCGCGTGTTCTGCCAGGGCGAGATGATCATCACCGACGCGGCGACCGCCGAGTTGTCGAAGCTCGTCGAGAACTCCTACCGCGACGTGAACATCGCGTTCGCCAACGAGCTGTCGGTCATCTGCGACAAGCTCGGCATGGACGTGTGGGAGCTCATCCGGATGGCGAACCACCACCCGCGGGTGAACATCCTCCAGCCCGGACCGGGCGTCGGCGGCCACTGCATCGCGGTCGACCCGTGGTTCATCGTCTCGGCCGCGCCCGAGGAGGCGCGGATCATCCGGGCCGCCCGTGAGATCAACGACGCCAAGCCGCATCACGTCGTCGAGCGGGTCCTCGCCCGCGCCGAGCGGTTCAAGAACCCGCGGATCGCCTGCCTGGGCCTCGCGTTCAAGGCGAACATCGACGACCTGCGGGAGAGCCCGGCCATCGAGATCGTCGAGCTGCTGGCCGACGCGCTGCCCGACGTCACGCTGGATGCGGTCGAGCCGCACGTCGAGAAGCTGCCCGACCGCCTCGCGGGCCGCGACAACGTCGTGCTGACCCCCGCCGCCGAGGCCGTCGAGGCCGCGGACATCGTGCTGCTGCTCGTCGACCACGACGCGTTCGGGTCGATCTCGCGCACCCAGCTCGCCGACAAGGTCGTGTACGACACGCGGGGCTTCTGGCGCTGATCCCGCACCGACTCGGGCCCCGCACCTCACGGTGCGGGGCCCGAGTCGTCTGTGGCCCTACGGGCGGGGCGTGAGGGCGTAGAACCAGTAGTACGGGCCGAGGTTCGTCGGCCCGAGCGGGTGCGCCTCCGCGTGCAGCTCCCACCCGGGGGCGAGCGTCCGGGCCAGCTCCGGGTAGTCCCACGAGTACGAGTACGGGGTCGTGTCGACCGTCTCGCCCGAGCCCGGATGGACGTTGCGCACGACCTTGCCCTCCCGGCCCATCCAGGGCTCCAGCAACAGCACCGCGCGCCGGCTCACCCGGAGCAGCTCCGTCAGCGCCGGACGGGGATCGGGGATGTGGTCGAGCACGGAGATCGTGAAGCTCACGTCGATCTCGTCGGTGCCGATCCGGCCGAGCGCGCGCTCGTCGCCGACCTCGGCGTCGAGCTGATGCGACCGCGCCTCGGCCACCGCGTCGGCGTTGATGTCGAGGCCGCGCACCCGGACGTCCGGCGCCTGCTCGCGGATCGTCGCCAGGTTGCGGCCCACGTTGCACCCGAACTCCAGCACGGTCGCGGGGGAGTGGTCGAGCACCCGGTCGGCCATGAAGCGCGCCCACGGCTTGGCTTTGCCGTAGAAGGGCCGCACGCCGATGCCGGCCCAGTGCTCCTTCGCGAGCTCGGCTTCGTCGTCGTCGAACCTGACTGCAGGGAGAAACTCGGCGTCCATGGGGCCGATCATAGGAGAACGCCGCCGCCCCCCGACGGGGGGCAGCGGCGTGCCTGGCCGAGCTACAGGCTCGTGACGGCGGCCTCGGCCGGGGTCAGGAAGACGCGCTCGCTCCGCCCGCCGACGTTGACCGTCAGCCGCACCTCGCCCGCCGTGACCTGTGTATCGGTCACCGTGACGCCCGTCGCGGGCGTGGCGTCGGTCCGGGGCACGACGACCGTCGTGAAGCGCCCGGTCCGGCCGGTGAGCTGAGCCTCCGCCATCGGGGCCGCGAACGCGGCGCCGTACTTGTAGCCGCGCCAGCCCAGCAGCGGGGACCTCTGCCCGGTCGTCACCGTCACGCGGGCCTGAGTGCCGACCCAGATGAGCGACAGGTCCGCGCCCGCCCCGTCGGTGGACAGGGTCTGACCGCTGACGGTGGTGGTGCCGGTCTCGGGAAGGTTCCACCGCTGGCGCATCTCCTCGGTGCGCCCGTTCACCAGGTCGTCGTCGACGACCAGGTAGCCGCCGGTCCGGGAGTAGAGCACCGTCCGGATCCACGTGGTCCCGGTCAGCGCGGTCACCCGCAGCGTCGTGAGGTCGTACTCCGCGGTGTGCTGGGACGTGATCAGCTCCGTCCGCGCGTCCCGGTCGTAGGGGGCGCCCATCACGTCGACCATGTTGTGGGCGGACCGCGACTTGAGGTGCTTCGTCAGGTCGGAGTAGTCGTACTTGTAACGGCCGCCGTCGAACAGCAGCTTGCGGCCGTGGGCGTTGAGGGTGAGCGCGCCCGCGTCCTGGTGCCCGTGGGGCTGCGCGGCGAGGGAGGGCCCGAAGCGGAGCGAGTAGAACAGCTCGTCGGAGAACGGACGTGACTCGCCCCAACCGGAGCGGCCGAAGACGTAGCCACGCTGGAAGATCTTGTAGTCCTCGGGCCGGGTCCCCCGGGCGCCGCCGGTTCCCGCGTAGACAGAGATGGGTGAGGCCTCGATCACGGCGGCCTGGGAGCGGTCGCTGTCCCCGATCTGCTCATAGGTCCCGTCGGGGCCGGTGGCGTAGGCGAGGAAGTCCGGCATCAGGGCCACCCGGCCGAACATGGGTCCGGGCGTCAGCCCGCAGCCGGTGACGCGCCGTCGAGCCTCCTGGTACCAGGTGTAGTTCGCGGAGTGGTACGAGGTGGAACCTTCGTCGCTGACCCCCTCGGCGTCCACGCTCTTGGCCAGGAGGGCATCGACCCGGGCGACGGCGGTCTGCTGCCACGACGGGTTCGCACCCACACATCCCGCGACCAGCAGGCCCAGCCGCACGTGCAGCGCGTGGTTCGCGTACTGGACGCCGAAGTTCGGGTCCACGAGGACGCTGCCGTGGCGGCGGAGCGCCGTGGCCATCCAGGTCTGGTACCCGTACGAGCCGATCGCGCACGCGAAGGCGACGGCCCGCAGGCCGGTGCCCATGTCGCCCCACGAGTACTCGGGCGACGGGTACGGCTTCCGGCCGCGCGGGTTGTCCCGCATCCAGTCCGCCAGGATCACCCGGTGCCGGTACATCATGGCGGCGTTCTTCGTGCGCATGCCCTCGCGGCGGAGCACGTCGGCCCACCGCAGCGCGTGGTACTGGAAGACCCAGTTGCGGTCCTTGAACGGGTTCTCCTTCCAGGTGGGGTTCTGCGGGATGCGGGCGGTCTTGTGCGGGGTCAGTGTGAGCCGGCCGGCCATCAGGGCCTTGGCCGCCGCCGCGTCGCCGGGCATGGCGTTGAAGCCGCCGCCGAAGCACTGCGCCTTGGCCTGCGCGACGGCCCGCCGCGCGGTCGCGGCCGCGGCCGTCTTCGCCGCGGCCGTGGCCGCGGCGGAGCGCGCGGCGACGGTGGGCGACGCGGTGGGCGACGGTGTGGCGGAGGGCGTGGCTGCGGTGGACGTCACCGCGGGGGTGGGGGTGGCGTCGGCGGGCGTCCCGGTGGGCGACGGTGCGGCGGTGGGCAAGGCGGTGGGCGAGGCGGTGGGCGACGGCGACACGGCCGGCGACGCCGTCGGGGCCGGCGCCGCGGCGGCCGGCGGCGCGCTCAGGACGCCCTGCGCGAGACTCGCCGCCGCGAGCACCATGATCGGGACAAGTCGCATCCGCATACAGGAGCCTCCGTCGTCGTGGGGGGGTCGGCGTACGAGCGCCACGGCGACCGCGTGCGGGTGGGGGCCCGATGCAGCATCATCCGTCAGTTGCTCAGTCGGCACCGCCGAATGCGGCCTTGATCGGCCGAACGGCCGGACATCGACACCCCGACGGCCGGATCTGGCCGGCCGCCCGCTCGACCGGGCGGCCCGCCGCTGACGCCACCGGTTCCGGTCGGGGGTGTGGGGGGCTTGGTAGCGTGGCGTGTCCGGCTTCGTGAGGGAAGGGTCTTGTTTCGTGTCCTCTCCGGCCCGGGTCAGTGCTGACCCT
>JAVEDU010000030.1 GCA_030840805.1 Actinomycetota bacterium | reverse complement strand
AGGCGGTCGGTGAACGGCGCCTCGTGGAGCCGCGCCAGGCGCACCGGGGCGTGCCCGCGACGCACCTCGATCCGGGCGCCGGGCGGCAGGTCCACCGCCCGACGGCCGTCGCACCACAGGACCCCGGCACCCACGGTGCGGGCCAGCACCTCGACCGCGAGCACCGACGACGGCCCGACGACCATCGGCCGGGCGAAGAGCGCGTGCGCGGAGATGGGCACCATCAGCAGGGCCTCGACCTCGGGCCAGACGATCGGGCCGCCGGCACTGAAGTTGTAGGCGGTGGAGCCCGTCGGCGTCGCGCAGACCACGCCGTCGCAGCCCCACCGGGACAGCGGGCGCCCGTCGACCGAGACGAGCACCTGGATCATCCGCTCGCGGTTGCCCTTCTCGACGCTGACCTCGTTCAGCGCCCAGCTGCTCGCGCTGAGGTCGTCGTCCCGGTGGACGTCGACGTCCACGGTCAGCCGCTCGTCCACCGTGTAGGTGCGGTCCACCACGGACCGCACGGTGAACTCCAGGTCCGCCACCTCGGCCTCGGTGAGGAAGCCGACATGCCCCAGGTTGATGCCGAGCAGGGGCGCACCGGCCGGGCGGGCCAGTTCGGCGGCCCGCAGCACGGTGCCGTCGCCGCCGAGCGCCAGCACGATCTCCACGCCCTCGGCCGCGCACGGGCCGGACACGACCGTGGCGTCCGGGATGTCGAGCTCGTCGGCCTCCTCGGCGAGAACGCGGATCCCGAAGCCCGCGTCGATGAGCTGCATCGCGACCGCACAGGCGTGCACGGTGTTCGTCCGGCGGCCCGTGTGCGTGACCAGGAGCGCCTCGCGGTCACTCACCGGGACGCCTCCTCGACCACCGCGCGGATCCGGTCCGGGTCGGCCTCCGGCGCACCCCGGCGCAGCCAGAGGAAGAACTCGACATTGCCCGACGGCCCCGGCAACGGGCTCGCGACCACCCCCGCGACCCCGAGCCCCGCCGCGGCCGCCTGCCGCGCCACCCCGAGCACCGCGTCGGCGCGGTGCTCGGGGTTGCGGACGACGCCGCCCGAGCCGAGCCGGTCGCGACCGACCTCGAACTGGGGCTTCACCATCGGGACGAGGTCACCGTCCGGCGCGGTACACGCGGCCAGCGCGGGCAGCACCAGGCCCAGCGAGATGAACGACAGGTCGGCCACGGTCACGTCGGCCGGCCCGCCGATCAGGTCCGGCGTGAGGGTCCGGACGTTGGTCCGGTCGACCACGGTCACGCGTTCGTCCGTCCGCAGCGCCCAGGCCAGCTGCCCGTAGCCGACGTCCACGGCCGTCACGTGCGCGGCGCCCGTCCGCAGCAGGACGTCGGTGAACCCGCCGGTCGACGCGCCGGCGTCCAGGCATCGGCGCCCCGCGACCGTCAGCCCGGCGAACGCCGCCAGCGCCCCGGCGAGCTTGTGCCCGCCGCGGGAGGCGTACGTGGGGCCGGTGTCCAGGTCGTTCACGAGCAGCGGGGTGGCGGGCTCGACGGCCGTGGCGGCCTTGGTGGCCGTCTGGCCGCCGACCAGTACGGCTCCGGCGGCGATCAGCTCGGCCGCCTGTTCCCGCGACCGCGCGAGTCCGCGGCGGACGAGTTCGGCGTCGAGGCGCGCGCGGCGCACCACGGCGGTCAGCTCTCGTCGATGGTGGTGAGGGCGTCCTGGAGCGCGCGGTGGACGGCGTTGTACTCCCCGACGTGCTCGGCCACCGGGAGCTCGTCGAGACCGTCCAGGCGGGCCAGCGCGGCATCGACCCGGAGGTCGCCGGTGCCGCCCTGGGCGGGAGCCGGACCGGGAGCCGCCGCCGCCACGGCCGGACCAGGCACCGGCGCAGCGGGCACCGCCGGACCAGGCAACGGCACAGCGGGCACCGCCGGACCAGGCACCGGCACAGCGGGCACCGCCGGACCAGGCACGGCCGGTCGCGGGGGACCCGGGACCGGCGGCGAGGCCGCACCGGGGCGGCCGGCGTCCGGCTGCCCGGCCGTCCAGGGGCCGGGAACCGGACGCGACTGCGGATCCGTCACAGCTCGGTACCGCCGGACTCGGAGGTCGCGGTGGCCGGGTTGCCCGCGGGCAACTTGGCCACCTTGGCGGCCTTCACCTCGGCGACCTGGGCCTCGACCTCGCTGCTGACGGGCGGGGTGACACTCGCCGACGCGGCGGTCCCCTGCTTCGCCGCGGCCTTCTTGGCGGACGCCTTCTTGGCCGGGCCACGCTTCGCGACCGGGCGCTTGGCCGGAGCCTTCGGCGGTGTCGCGCCGGACTCCGCGGCCGCAGCGGGCGTCGTCGTCGCGCCCCGGGTGCGCGCGCCGCCCTCCGGCGCGGCGCCGTTACCGGACGCCGGGGTGCCCGCGCCGGACTGCGCCGACGCGGTCAGGGTGCGGGCCGGTTCCGGGAGCGCCTTCGCGGGCTCGGCGGCCGAGCTCACGGCCGCGATGTTCTTCGCGGCCACCTTCTTCGGGGCCGCGTTCTTCGCCGGCGCCTTCTTGGCCGCGGCCTTCCGGACCGGCGCCGCCTTCACCGCGGCGGCCTCCGCGCGCGCCTCCGCCGCCGCGGCCCGGGTGGCCGCCGGAGCGGAGCCGGCCGCGTCACCGGTGGACTGCCGCCGGGCGCTGCGGAGCTCCGCCTCGAGGTCGCGGATGCGTGCCGTCAGGTTCTCGACCTCGTCGGCGGTCGCCAGGCCCACCATGCCGAGGGCGCGGTCGACCTCGTAGCGCACCAGCGTCGTGAGCGACTCCCGGTTCGCGCCGCTGACGGACACGAGGTTCTCCGTGAGCGCCTGCACCTGCTCGACCGTCGCGCCGCCCTGCTTGGCCAGCTTCTTCGCCGCGTCCTTGGCCCGCTTGCGCGAGACCTCCGTGAGACCGTTCGCCAGGGCCAGGTACGTCCTCAGCGCGTCCTGCATCGCCGACACCTCTCCGTTGCGGGGCTGCTTCGCCATGGTCTGCCACGCTACCGGGTCCGCCGCGGCGGTGCCGCCGCCGGGCACGGCGGGTACCGCGGTGCTGTTGTAGCGTCCGGACCGGGGCGGCCGGACCCGGCGCCGCACCACGCAGCGAGGGGAGCACGCGCAGGATGGCGACCGTGGACGAATGTCGGCAGGCCCTGGAACGACTGGCCGAGCAGATGTCCGGAACCGACGGCGCGCAGCGCGGTCAGCTGATCGACCGCACGCTCGCGTGCCGCCTGACCGACCTCGACGTCGACTTCCGGGGCCGGTTGGCGAACGGGACCCTCACCGACATCGAGGAAGCTGCCGACCCCAAGGCCAAGATCAAGCTCACGACCACCAGCGACGACCTGGTGGCGCTCATGGGCGGGCAGCTGAGCTTCGCCTCCGCGTGGGCGTCCGGCCGGCTGAAGGTGGACGCGAGCGTGTTCGACCTGCTGAAGCTCCGTGCGCTGATCTGATCAGGGCAGTCCCAGCTCGGCCAGGACCACCTCGGCGGCGGGGCCGTCGGCCCGCACGGCGTCCGGCGGGAAGGAGGCCGACCAGGCCGCGCCGCACAGGGCCCGCAGCGCGTCGAGCTCCTGTTCCGGCTCACCCGTACCGGACAGCACGAGGTCTGCGCCGGCCCGCCGGGCCGTCCACGGCCCACAGGTGGCCTCCGCTGCCGTCGGCACGCCGGGATGGGCCACCAGGAGACCGTCCAGCCGCGCGGCGACGTAGGTGGGGCGGCGGTGCGGCGCGGCCGCCAGGAGGTCCACGGGCCGGGTCACCCCGCTGAGCACGAGGAGGCTGTCGGTCCCCGCGTGGATGGCGCCCTCGATGTCGGTGTCGAGGCGGTCGCCCACCACGAGCGGCCGGGTCGCCCCGCTGCGGCGGACCGATTCCGCGTGCAGCCGGGGATGGGGCTTGCCGACGATCTCGTCCGGCGCCCGGCCGGTCGCCGCCCGGACGGCGGCAACCAGGGAACCGTTGCCGGGCAGCCGGCCCCGGAGGGACGGCAGCGTGAGGTCCGCGTTGGTGACCACCCAGAGGGCGCCGGCCTGGATCGCGAGGGCCGCCTCGGCCAGGTGCCGCCAGCCGACCTCCGGGCCGTAGCCCTGCACGACCGCGACCGGGTGGGCGTCGGCCGAGTCGACCGGGGTGAGGCCGACCGCCGTCACCTCGGCCACCAGCGCCTCCGCGCCCACGACCAGTACCTGCGCGCCCGGTGGCAGACGCTCCGCCAGCAGCGCGGCGGCGGCCTGGGCGGAGGTGACGACCTCCGCGGCGTCCGCGGGGATGCCCAGCGAGGTCAGCAGCGCGGCGACCTCGACGGCCCGGCGCGAGGCGTTGTTGGTGACGAACTCCAGCCGCAGACCGGCGCGGCGAGCGGCCGCGAGGGCCTCCGCCGCCCCCGGTACCGGCTGTTCCTGGAGGTAGACGACCCCGTCGAGGTCCAGCAGCGCAACGTCGTAGCCCTGCCACAGCGGCCCGCCGCTGGCCGCCAGCACCCGGGACTCAGGCGTCATCGGAGTCGTCCTCGCGCACCGGTCCGCCGTTCGCCTCCAGACGTACCCGGGCCGCCCGCAGCGCCGTGGAGTAGTGGTGCCGGTCGGGTCGCATCGCCGCGGCGAGGGACAGGTGCTGGACCGCCCGGGGGTGGTCCCCGGCCCGCATCGCCGCGAGACCCAACCCGAACTGGGCGTAGTCGTCGGCGGGGTTCTCCGCGACGACGAACGCGAACGCGTCGCACGCCTCCTCGTAGAGCCGTGCGTCGAACAGCGCACGCGCCAGCGTCTCCCGCGCCGAGTGCGAAGCGGGGTCCGCCTCGACGGCGCGCCGCAGGAGCTGGACCGCGGCGGCCGCGTTGCCCTCGGTCAGGAGCTGGTGGCCCCGCACGTACCAGTCGTAGACGTCACCGGCCGGCCGGCCGGCCTCGCGTCCACCGTCGTCACCGGTGTCCCGGGCGGGGATGTCACTCACGTCTGCGGCTCCCCCGTCGGAGGTTCTGGTGTCGCCTCCGCATCGTCCACGGTCGTGGCGTCCCGGTCCACGGATTCGTGGAGTTCGCTCACCGGTGGGGCATCGTGCTCGGTGACGGACCGGTCACCGGGCTCACTGAACGTCACGGGAACGGGACCGGCTGCGGTCCCGTTCACGAGTTCGGGCTCGCTGTCGTCCTCGTCGGCGACGATCGGAGCGGTGGCGAACACCTCGGCGACCTCGTCCACCGCACGCTCGCCGCCGGCGGCCTCTTCCACAGCGACGTCGCCGCCGGCCGCCCCGTCCACGTCCTCGTCCTCGTCCTCGTCCACGTCCACGACGGCCACGTCCACGTCCACGACGGCCTCGTCCACGTCCACGACGGCCTCGTCCACGACCTCGGCCACGGGATCCTCGTCCTCGGGTTCCTGGTCGAACGCGTCGTCCAGCACGATGCCGTCCAGCTCCAGCAGCCGGTCACCGGCGCCGGTGTCGTTGTACGGATCGATCTCCTGCACCCGCTCGAACCAGGCGCGGGCCTCGTCGGTCCGCCCGGCCGCCAGCAGCGCATCGGCGTACGCGTAGCCGAGCCGTCCCGACCACTCGCGGGGCGGAAGCGCCTCCAGCTCCGGAACCTGGAGCATCACGACGGCCGAGTCCAGCTGGCCGAGGTCCCGGCGGGCGCCCGAGGCGACGATCAGCAGTTCGACGCGGCCGGCCTCGTCGAGCCGGGACGCGATGGGCGAGCGTTCGAGCTCGAGGGCACGATCGGGCCTGCCGAGCGCACGTTCGCAGTCGGCCTCGACCGCGAGATGCTCGACGGAACCGTTCATCCGCCGCACCGCTCGCAGCTCCGAGAGGGCAACGGCCCACTCCCCCGCGTGGTACGCCGTGACACCGACTGCCTCACGCACCGCGCCGATGCGGGCGGCGTGCGCCCGAGCGGCGTAGGCGTGTGCCAGTGCCGCCTGCGGGTCCTCGTCGACGAGCCGGCCGGCGGCCACGAGATGCTTGGCCACCGCGTCGGCGGTCGTCTTCGAGAGCGAACGCAGTTCGCCCCGCGTCTCCCGGTCCAGGTCACGCGGGTCCAGGTCCTCCGGAATCGGGAGCGACTTCTCGTCCCGGCGCCGGAGTTCCCGGTCGGTCAGCGGCGGACGGTCGGAGAACTCGGAGGACGGGCGTTCGTACGCACCGTCGCGCCCGCGGCCCGCGCCGGACTGGCCGGGGCCGGTACGCCGGGGAGCGCTGTCGCCACGGGAGGACCCGCCCGGGGGCCGCCCGGCGCCGTTCGAGTAACCGCCGGTACGCGGGCGGTCCCCGCCACGGGGAGCGTCGTCGCGCCGGGGTGCGCCACCGGAGGATCCGTCGCGTCGCTCCGGCGCGCGGGAGGAACCGTCGGTGCCGCGTCCGTAGGACGGACGCGCACCGCGGTCGCGGTCGCCACCCGGAGCCCCGCCCCGGGTATCGCCACCACGGGGGTACGAGCCGCCGCGGGAGTCGCCGCCACGGGTCGGCGGACCGTCACGCCGCTCCGGCGCACGCGAATAGCCGCCACCGCCGGAAGAGCCACCACGCGCGGCCGGACCGTCACGCCGCTCCGGCGCACGCGAATAGCCGCCACCGCCGGAAGAGCTGCCACGCGCGGCCGGACCGTCACGCCGCTCCGGCGCACGCGAATAGCCGCCACCGCCGGAAGAGCCACCACGCGCGGGCGGGCCATCACGCTTTTCGGGCGCACGCGAATAGCCGCCGCTGCGGGAGTCCCCGCCACGGGGAGAACTAGCACCACGGGAGTCGCCGCCACGGGCTGGCGGGCCGTCGCGTCGCTCCGGCGCGCGGGAGGAACCGTCGGTGCCGCGCCCGTAGGACGGACGCGCACCGCGGTCGCGGTCGCCACCCGGAGCCCCGCCCCGGGTATCGCCACCACGGGGGTACGAGCCGCCACGGG
>JAVEDU010000012.1 GCA_030840805.1 Actinomycetota bacterium | reverse complement strand
TCGCGTTGCCACACGCGAGGATCGGCGCGTTGATCGGGGCGTTCACGGCGTCACCGGAGGCGATACCGCCACCGCCGGAGCCCCTGGCCCCGCCACCGCCGGAGCGACCACCGGAGCCGTTGCGGCCGTCACACCGGGCGTCGACGCCGCCGAGGATGCCGACCGCGTTGCCACACACCAGAACCGGGGCGTTCACGGGCGCGTTCACCGCGTCACCGCTGAGCACACCGGGGTTCCCGCTGCCTTGCGCGCCACCGTTGTCTGCCGTTCCGCCATACGCGACGGCACCACCGAACGCGATGACGACCGCGGACAGGACGACGACGGGCACGGACGTACGTTGAAGCCTGATTCTCATCAATTCTCCCGGGGGGGTACGGAGTCGAGCGGCACGGGCCGCTCAGGGCGCATGCCGGCACGCCGGCCGGCCGGCCACCGGTCAGTCCGGGGAGACGGGCGGCTCGGAACCGTGCAGGCAGTGCGTCGGCACGGTGCGGCGCACCACCCCGCTGCGGCACAACGGCGCGGCCGGCGGAGAGCCTCCGTGCGCGAGGGCACACAGTCCGGGGGTCTTGTCACCCGCGGCGGCGGGCTCACGATCCGGGTTCACCGTCGCCGTCGGCCCCTCGCGCGGGACCGCGGCGAGATCCGTGGCGCGGGCCGGCCCGGAGGACTCCGGCGGGCCGGGGGTGATCGCGCCGGAACCGGGGGACGTCACCGGGTCCGGCCGCGCGACGATACGCGGGGACGCCCCCGCGGACCGTCCCGGCACGGAACCGGCGCCCGCCGGCAGGAGCCCGGCGCGGGGCGGACCACCGCGGGAGGCCCGCGGGACGGGGTTCGCCGCCCCGGGCACCGCCGGTCGCGGTGCGAGGCTCGCGGGGACACCACGGTGCCGGGCCGACCAGAACAGTGCGTCCGCGACGCGGGAGACGAGATCGGCCTCGGACCGCACCTCCCGCCGCACCGACGGGGTGGGCGCGCCCGCCGCGGCGCCCTCGGACGGGATCCGAACGGGGCCGACACGCAGCTCCGGGCCCCGGGCAGGTTGCCGGAGAAGGCCGTTCCGGACGGCCGTGTCCTGGAGGGCCGTGTCCTGGAGGGCCGTGTTCTGGAGGGCGGTGTGCTCGCCCGCGAGCGCGATGGCCGTACCGGTGAGGCACCAGAACCCGGCGGCGAACGCGACGAGGGTGAGCACGCGGAGCAGAACTCCACCACGGCTAGGCGTCGTTCGCCTGCCGTCGGCATCGTTGCCGGATCGTGCGGCCATCGTCTCCCCACGGACCAGTGGCTCACGCAGTGCGGCCATCTAACTGCCGATCACGGGGCGATGGCTACGGAAACCGGCGAGTAGGTTTTGCACCCATTGGGTGCTTTCACCACGTGCTTGGGGCTTCCGTGGCTCCGCGAACCGAAAAGTGTCGTGTTCGCCGGTTTGACACGCCGAGGGCCGCCCCGGCGGCACCACCCGCCGCGATCGCGACCCCACCGGTGTCCACGGTGGAGCGACAACACCGGCGTCCGGCGGGCGGTCGACGCCGCAGCGGAGGCCCGTACGGCCGGGCAGGCCGCGACGGCCGGTGCGCGCCCGGACACCGAACCGGCACCGGCGTCGCCCGAACCGGGAGGCCGAGCCGGCGAGCGGGCCACCCCGTCACCCGAGCCGCCGCCCGAGGCGCTGCCCGAGGGGTCCCGGCGTCCGAGCCGCCGCGGTGAGCCGGACGGGTCGCCGGAGACCGACGACGTTCCACGGCCGGTCAGCGGCAGGTCGATCGACACGTCGGCCGAGTGACCCGATCCGGCGCCGCCGTTGCCCGGGCCCGACCCGGAGCCACCGCCGCCCAGGAGTCGCCGGGGGTTCCGATCGCAGGGCCGCCGAGGGCGATCGGGCGTCGATCCCGATCGACCTCCGCCGCCGGGCGACGCCCGGTCGGGGAACAGCGGTACGGGCACCGCGAGCGTGAGCCGGACGCCCGCCGGGCCCGTACCGGTACCGCGTGGCCGACCGTCCCTGCGGCCACCGGTGATCTACAGCAACGACTCAGCTGCTCAAAGCCCGGTCCAGGCGACCCTGACGTCGGGTTGTCGCCCGTATGGCCGACCGGTCCGGTCACTTTTGTCGGCGTCCCGAGGCAGGATTGAGGGGTGACACCGGCCGAACCACCGCCAGCCGACGTGCTGGACCGCTTCTCCCCCGCCACCCGTGAGTGGTTCCGCGGGGCGTTCGACGCACCCACCCCCGCCCAGGCCCAGGCGTGGGACGCGGTGAGCTCGGGCCGGGACGCGCTCGTCGTGGCCCCGACGGGCTCCGGCAAGACCCTGGCCGCCTTCCTGTGGTCCCTGGACCGGCTCGCCGCCGCCCCGCCGCCCGAGGACGCCCTGCGCCGCTGCCGGGTCCTGTACATCAGCCCGCTCAAGGCCCTCGCGGTCGACGTCGAGCGCAACCTTCGGGCCCCGCTGGTCGGCATCGACCAGGCGGCCCGCCGGCTCGACCTCCCGCGCCCGGACATCCGGGTCGGGATGCGGACCGGCGACACCCCGGCGGCGGACCGCCGGGCGTTCCAGCGGACCCCGCCGGACATCCTCATCACCACGCCCGAGTCGCTGTTCCTGCTGCTCACCAGCGCTGCCCGGGAGTCGCTGCGCGGCGTCGAGACGGTGATCCTCGACGAGGTCCACGCCGTCGCGGGCACGAAGCGCGGCGCCCACCTCGCATTGTCGCTGGAGCGGCTGGACCGGTTGCTGGACCGCCCCGCCCAGCGCGTCGGGCTCTCCGCGACGGTGCGCCCGGTGGAGGAGGTCGCGCGGTTCCTGGGCGGCTCCCGCCCGGTCCACGTCGTCCAGCCGCCGGCGGCGAAGACGTTCGAGCTGTCCGTCGTGGTCCCGGTGGAGGACATGTCGGCGCTCGGTCAGCCCACCGGCGAGCTGACCGGCACCGCCGCCGGCGCCGAGCGGCGTACCTCCATCTGGCCCGCGGTCGAGGAGCGGATCCTCGACCTCGTCGAGCAGCACCGCAGCACGATCGTGTTCGCGAACTCCCGACGGCTCGCCGAGCGGCTGTGCGCCCGCCTCAACGAGCTGGCGTGGGAACGCGCCCACCCCGACGAGGAGGCCCCGGGCGGACGGTTCCCGGCCGAGGCGGTCGGGCCGTCCGGTACCGGCCGGACCGTGCCCGAGGTCATCGCCCGGGCCCACCACGGCTCGGTGTCGCGGGAGCAGCGCCTGGCCATCGAGGAGGACCTGAAGTCGGGCCGGCTCCCTGCCGTCGTCGCGACGAGCAGCCTAGAGCTCGGCATCGACATGGGCGCCGTCGACCTCGTGGTCCAGGTCGAGGCCCCGCCGAGCGTCGCCTCGGGCCTGCAGCGCGTCGGCCGGGCGGGCCACCAGGTCGGGGCCGTGTCGAAGGGCGTCCTGTTCCCCAAGCATCGCGGCGACCTCCTGGAGGCCGCCGTGGTCGCGGAGCGGATGCGGGACGGCCTCATCGAGGCCCTCCGCTACCCGCGGAACCCGCTGGACGTCCTCGCCCAGCAGATCATCGCCATGGTGTCGATGGACGCGTGGACCGTCGACGATCTCGCCGCGGTGGTCCGCGGCGCGGCGCCGTACGCCGAGCTGCCGGCCTCCGCGCTGGAGGCGACCCTCGACATGCTGGCGGGGCGGTACCCGTCCGACGAGTTCGCCGAGCTCCGTCCCAGGATCGTCTGGGACCGCGTGACCGGCCAGCTCACCGCCCGCCCCGGGGCCCATCGGCTCGCCGTGACCAGCGGCGGGACGATCCCCGACCGCGGGCTGTTCGGCGTGTTCCTCGTCGGTGAGAAGCAGACGCGCGTCGGTGAGCTGGACGAGGAGATGGTCTACGAGTCGCGGGTCGGCGACGTCTTCCTGCTGGGTTCGTCGAGCTGGCGGATCGAGGAGATCACCCACGACCGGGTGCTCGTCACGCCGGCCCCGGGGCAGGCGGGCCGGATGCCGTTCTGGAAGGGCGACGCCCAGGGACGTCCGCTGGAGCTGGGGCGCGCCCTGGGGGCCTTCCTCCGGGAGATGGCCGCGCTGACCCCGGAGCAGGGCAGCCGGCGCGCGGCGGCGGCCGGTCTGGACCCGTTCGCGGCCGGCAACCTGGTCGCGTACCTGGCCGAGCAGCGGCAGGCCGCGGGGTACGTGCCGGACGACCGGACGATCCTGGTGGAGCGGTTCCGCGACGAGCTCGGCGACTGGCGCGTCGCCGTCCACTCCCTGTTCGGCGCGCAGGTCAACGCGCCGTGGGCGCTGGCGATCGCCGCCCGGCTGCGCGAGCGGTTCGGGCTGGACGGCCAGGCGCTGCACACCGACGACGGCATCGTGCTCCGGCTGCCCGAGATGACCGGGGAGGACGCCGCCCCCGGCGCCGAGCTCGCCGTGTTCGCCGAGGACGAGATCGAGCCGCTGGTCACCGCCGAGGTGAGCGCGTCCGCGCTGTTCGCGTCGCGGTTCCGGGAATGCGCGGCGCGAGCCCTCCTGCTCCCCAAGCGGAACCCCGGCCGCCGTTCGCCCCTGTGGCAGCAGCGCCAGCGCGCCGCCCAGCTGCTGTCGGTCGCCAGCGGGTACGGCTCGTTCCCGGTGGTGCTGGAGACCATGCGCGAGTGCCTGCAGGACGTGTTCGACGTGCCCGGCCTCCGCGAGCTGATGAAGGACATCGACTCGCGTTCGGTCCGGCTGGTCGAGGTGGAGACCAGCTCACCGAGCCCCTTCGCGCGGTCGCTGATGTTCTCCTACGTGGGCGGGTTCCTGTACGAGGGCGACGCGCCGCTCGCCGAGCGCCGGGCCCAGGCCCTGAGCCTGGACGCGAGCCTGCTCGCCGAGCTCCTCGGGCGCGCCGAGCTGCGCGAGCTGCTCGACCCCGACGTCCTCACCGACACCGAGCGCCGGCTCCAGTGGCTCACCGACAACCGCCGGGCCACCGACGTGGACGGGGCCGCCGACCTGCTGCGCATCCTCGGCGCGCTCACCACGGCGGAGGCGGTCGAGCGCGGCGCCACGCCGCGCTGGCTCGCCGAGCTGGAGGAGACCCGCCGGGCGATCCGGGTCCGCATCGCGGGCGAGGAACGCTGGATCGCCATCGAGGACGCCGGCCGCGTGCGGGACGCCCTCGGGACCCCGCTTCCGGTGGGGGTGCCCGAGGCGTTCACCGAGCTGGTGCCCGATCCGCTGGGTGACCTGGTGTCCCGGTTCGCCCGGACCCACGGGCCGTTCACGGCGGCGCAGGCCGCCGCCCGGTTCGGCCTCGGCGTCGCGGTGGTCCACGCCGCCCTGGACCGGCTGGGTGCGGCCGGGCGCGTGCTGTCCGGTGAGTTCCGGCCCGGCGGCAGCGGTACCGAGTGGTGCGACGCGGAGGTGCTCCGTACACTCCGCCGGCGGTCCCTCGCGGCGCTCCGCAAGGAGGTCGAGCCGGTGCCGACCGCGGCGCTGGGGGCGTTCCTGCCGGCGTGGCAGCACGTCGGCGCGGCCCGGTCGGCGGGCGGCCCGGAGGCGCTGCTGCGCGTCGTCGACCAGCTCCAGGGCGTGCCGGTGCCGGCCAGTGCACTGGAGCGGCTGATCCTGCCGAGCCGGGTCGCCGACTACTCCCCCGCGATGCTCGACGAGCTGTGTACCTCCGGCGAGGTGCTGTGGGCCGGGGCCGGGACGCTGGCCGGCACGGACGGCTGGGTCACGCTGGCCTTCGCCGACACGGCCGAGCTGCTCCTCCCGCTGCCGGACGCGGACCTCACGACCACGCCGCTGCACGACGCGATCCTCACCGCGCTCGACGGCGGCCAGGCGCTGTTCTTCCGTGCGCTGTCCGAGCGGGTGCACGCCCTGGTGGAGACCGGGCCGGTGGACGACGCGGACCTGACCGCCGCCCTGTGGGACCTGGTGTGGGCGGGGTACCTCGGCAACGACACGCTGGCCCCCGTCCGCGCCCTGCTGTCCGGGGGACGCGGCAGCCACGGCGGCCGGGCGGCGCCCCCGCGGGCCCGGTACCGGCGCCCGGGGCGGTACGCCGCGGCGGGCCGGCCGCAGCTGCCCAGCCGGACCGGCCCGCCGACGGTCGCCGGCCGGTGGACCCGCCTCCCGGACCGGGAGACCGATCCGACCCGGCGGGCGCACGCGGTCGCCGAGGTGCTGCTGGAGCGGTACGGGGTGCTCACCCGGGGCGCGGTGATGGGCGAGGGGACCCCGGGCGGTTTCGCGGGGGTCTACCCCGTGCTGAGCGCGCTGGAGGAGAGCGGCCGGGCTCGGCGGGGCTACTTCGTCGACGGGCTCGGCGGGGCACAGTTCGCCGTCCCCGGCGCGGTGGACCGCCTCCGGGCGGTCGCCGCGGACCTCGAGCGGCAGGCCGAGGGACGCGCCCAGCCCGCGGCCCCCACGGCGTGGAGCTCCCCCGCCCCCGGCGGCCACCGGGGACGCCGGGCACCCGAGGCGCCCCGCGCGGTGGTCCTCGCCGCGACCGACCCGGCGAACCCGTACGGTGCCGCCCTCCCGTGGCCCGGACGGGAGAACGCCGAGGGCACCACCGGTCACCGCCCCGGCCGGAAGGCGGGCGCGCTCACCGTGCTCGTGGACGGGGCGCCGGCCCTGTACGTCGAGCGCGGGGGCCGGACGCTGCTCTCCTGGTCGGACCACCCGGAGGTCCTGCAGCTCGCGGCCGACGCGCTCGCGCTGGCCGTCGCCGAGGGCTGGCTCGGGACGCTGTCGGTGGAACGGGCCGACGGCGGCGGGGTGCACGACTCCCCGCTGGCGCAGGCACTGACCGAGGCGGGGTTCCGGGTGACGCCACGGGGGCTGCGCCTGCGGCCCTGACGTGCCCCGGCCGTCGCACCCGGTGCCGTCGGCCTGTGCGCGGAGCTAGCAGGTGCTCCGGATCGACTTGGGGTTCGTATTCGGGCTGTACGCGGCGTCGTCCGGCGAGGACGGCCGGCCGCCCTGGTCCGGCGGCGGCAGGCCGAGCAGCCCCTTGCCGACGAGCGAGCAGTCCATGTTGAACGTGTAGGAGTTTCCGCCGCCCGGCCGCAGCCCCCGGTCCGACGCGGCGATGGCCTCCGGCCGGTACACCTCGTACGACTCCACGGTGTGCAGCACGACGAGCGTGGACCCCGGTCCGGCCGCGGCGGACGGCTTGCCGCCCCGCAGCGGGTACACCCACACGTAGTCGGCCATCACGACGAGCTGGCCGTCCCGGCCGGCCCGCGCCGTCATCTTCCCGGCGACCCGGATCTTCGCCTTGGGGTCCAGCGTGAAACCGGGCGCCAGCCGCGTCACGTACCCGAGGCCGGGCCCGCCGCGCCGGATCGAGGCGCTCACCATCCCGCGGGTCGCCGGGGACAGCAGCTTCAGGTACGCGGCCGTGCTCCCGCGCTGGACCACCCGCGGGTCGAGCCGCGCCGCGACGAGGACGCTGCGCGTCTGCGTCATGACCGTCCGCACGTCCGACGCGGGCCAGGACCCGACCTGCTTGGGCTTCGGGAGCACCACCCCGCGGATCCCCACGGCGTACCGCTCCGCGGGCGTCCCGTCGAACGGGTCGGACGATGCCTTCGCCGCGACGCCGCCACCGCCGGCGGCGTCGACCGGGCCGGTGGCCGAGTTGCCCACCGGCGCCCACTGCTGCACCAGCGGTACGGCGAGCAGCCCGGCGACGACCACGGCGATGACGCTGACGATCGTGACCCGGACGGTGTGCCGGCGGGAGCGACGGTGCGCGCTGCGGCGGCGGCTCGCGCCGTCCCAGAGCTGGGCGTACGGGTTGGGCGCCGCCTTACGGCGATAGCGGGTACGCGCCGGCTCGGACGACATCTCTGAACCGACTCTCCTCTCACCGTCTGCCGCGACTCCGTCACCTCTCCCGCGCCCGCCCGCCGGACGAGGGCACGATGGGGGCATGCCCGAAGGAGACACCGTATGGCTGGCCGGCCGCCGCATGCACGACGCCCTGGCCGGCCGCGTGCTCACACAGAGCGACTTCCGTCTCCCGAGCCTGGCCACCACCGACCTCGTCGGCCGGTCGGTGCTCGAGGTCCTGGCCCGCGGCAAGCACCTGCTCGTACGGACGTCGGACCCCGGCGGAGCACCGGCTCTCACCGTACACACGCACTTCCGCATGGACGGCGCGTGGCACATCTACACACCGGGCGAACGCTGGCGGGGTGGCGCGGCTCACCAGGTCCGGCTCGTCCTGGCCGTCCCGGACGCGGTCGCGGTGGGCTACCGGCTGCACGACGTGGCGGTCGTCCCGACGGCAGAGGAGGACCGACTCGTCGGCCACCTCGGCCCCGATCTGCTCGGCCCGGACTGGGACGCCGAGGAGGCGGTGCGCCGGCTCGTCGCGCGGCCGGACCGGGAGATCGGCCCCGCGCTGCTCGACCAGCGCAACCTCGCCGGCATCGGGAACCTCTACAAGGCCGAGACGCTGTACCTGCGCGGCGTGAACCCGTGGACGCCGGTGGGCGACGTCGGTGACCTCCCCGCCCTGGTACGGACCGCTCAGCGCCTGCTGCGGGCCAACCGGGACCGCTGGGAGCAGGTGACGACCGGTTCCACCCGCCGGGGCGAGCACCACTGGGTGTTCGAGCGCCCGGGGAAGGCCTGCCGGCGGTGCGGGACGCCGGTGCGGGTGGCCGACCAGGGCGAGCCGCCGTACGACCGGCTCACCTACTGGTGCCCGTCCTGCCAGCCGCTCGACCCGCGTTGATCATGGGCTTGGCAACACGACACGCCGGCGTGTCTGTTGCCAAGCCCATGATCAACCGGAGAGGTGCCAGCGCGCCGAGATCCGCGTCGTCTCGGCCAGTCCCGCCGCCAGCCCCCGCAGCGCGTCGGCCGCCTCGGCCAGCCGGCTCACCGCCGGGTCCGCCCCCACGGCCACGGCGTCCGCGACCACGCATTCGGCAGCCGCCGCGACCAGCCGCTCGTACGCGGCGATCCCGTCGGCGAGCCCGGCGCGGAGCGTCAGGGAACCCTGATCGAGCCGGGCCCGGGCGTCGGACGGGGCGACGGCGGCGGCCGCACGCTCGACGGCGACCAGTCGGGCCGCCGCGGCGCGCAGCTCGCGTTCGCCCTGGACCGCCTCCCGACGGAGCTCCGCCGCCGCGGGCCCCAGCCGGTCGGCGACGGGTGCCATCGCGCGGGCCGCCCGGTCGAGGCGGCGGAGCAACGGCGCGGCCGACGTGCCGCGGGCGCCGAAACGGGCCACGACCTGCCCGGTGACCCGCCACGGGGTCCGTCCCGGGCCGGGCAGCGCGGGAGCAGCCGGCGGCGGCGCGGGCAGGGCCCGCAGCGTCCGGTCGTCCCGCCAGCGCAGCACGCTCGCGGCGACGGAGCCGCCCGCCACGGCCGCCCAGGCCAGGTCCGGTAGTCCGAGCCCGGCGTACGGCAGCGCGACGGCCGCCGCCCCGGCGCACGCGGCCGCCGTCACGGTGGCCCGGCGCGCCCGCCGGCGGCTGCGGTCCAGCCTGCGCAGGTGCGCGGCGTGCGGGTCACGGACCGGCACGACGGGCCTCAGCCCTGCTCGCCCTCGGTGCGCCGCTCGGGCGCGGGCTCCGACCCGATCGCCTGCTGCGGCGACCCGGCCGGGAGCTGATCCCCCGACATCCCCGCGCGGATCTGGTCCAGCCGCGACTGGCCGGCCATGTCCAGCGCCGACTTCTGGACCTCGATCATCCGGCCCTCGACGGAGTTCTGGGCCAGCTCCGCGCTGCCGAGCGCGTTGGCGTACCGGCGCTCGATCTTCTCCCGCACCTCGTCCAGCGACGGGGTCGACCCGGGGGCGGTCATGCCGGACATCTGCTGCAGCGACGCCGACACCTTCTCCTGCATCTTGGCCTGCTCCAGCTGGCTGAGGAGCTTGGTGCGCTCGGCGAGCTTCCGCTGGAGGACCATCGCGTTGTTCTCGACGGCCTTCTTGGCCTGCTCGGCGGCGCCGAGGGCCTGGTCGTGCAGGCCCTTGAGGTCGGCCATGCCCTGCTCGGCCGCGACGAGCTGCGTCGCGAACACCCCGGCCGTCTCCTCGAACTCGGTGGCCTTGGCGGCGTCGCCCTTCGCCCGGGCCTGGTCCGCCAGCACGAGGGCCTGGCGGGCGGAGGACTGGAGCTTCTCCACCTCGGACATCTGCCGGTTGAGCCGCATCTCCAACTGGTGCTGGTTGCCGATCACCGACGCGGCCTGGGTCGTCAGGGCCTGGTGCTGCCGCTGCGCCTCTTCGATTGCCTGCTGGATCTGCACCTTGGGGTCGGCGTACTCGTCCACCTTGGCGCCGAACGCGGCCATGAGGTACTTCCAAGCCTTGACGAACGGGCTCGCCATGTCGCGGTCCTTCCAGCTCCGGGCGCCGGCGGCCGGTCCGGCCGCGGCGTAGTCGTGACCATCGTCCCAGGCGGACGCACCCCCGTCACGCCCGGGCTCAACCCCGCAGGGCCCGCCGGGACACCGCCTCGGTCTCGGCCAGCCCGGTGCGGAACCCGTCGAGCTGCTCGGTGAGCTCGCGGACCCGCGTCGCGGTCGTGTCGACGCCGCCCGTGGTGGCGGCCGCCGCGGTGATCTCGGCGACGCGGGCGATCAGGCCCTCGAGGCCGAGCGCGGTCGCCTTGAGCCGTGCGACCAGCGCGTCCCGGGCCTCGCGGAGTCGGGCGTACGCGGCCAGCTGGTCGGCCACGGACTGCGCGGAGCGGGTGTGGTCCTTCCGGGCCGGCCCGTCCGGGGTGTCGAACAGGGTGCGGACGAGGGTGGTGCGCTCGGCCTGGAGCCGGACGACGTCGATCCGCGCCGCGGCGTCGTCCACGGCCGCCACCTGGGCGGCCACCCGGCCCAGCTCGTCCAGCGTCCGGGCGGCGTCGGCACCGATCTCGGCGAGCCAGCCCCGTACGGCGGGGTCGGCGGCGGCCGTCTGCTCGCGCAGGGTCCGGACGGACTTCTCCGCGCGGTGCAGCCACACCTCGGCGGGGCTGCCCTTCGCCGGCCTGGCCGGCCCCGCGCCGCCGACGGGCGCGTGCCGCGCGGCGAGGACCCCGGCGCCGGCCTTCACCGCGTACCCACCGGCCGCCACCCCGGCCCCGATGACGAGGGCGGCGGCACCGGCGTGCGCCGCGTACGCGACGGCACCGGCGAGCGTGCCGGTGACCGCACCGGCGACGAGACCCCAGGGGTCGGCGAGCTGCTGTCGGAGTCCCACCCGGACAGTGTGTCAGTCGAGGACGATCGTGGCCGACGGCAGCATCGCGGCCAGCAGGGCGGGGGTCGCCGCGGCCGGGGCGGGCCGGGCGAGGTGGCTCTCCAGCCACCGCAGCACCAGGTCCGTCGCGCGGGTGTCCCGGCCCGCGTCGGCCAGGAGGCGCCGGACCACCTCCGTGGCGAGCTGCCGCGCGGGCGCGGTCGCCGGGGCGGCCAGCAGCGCGGTCAGCGCGCCCGGCTCCTCGGCGGCGAGCCGGCGCACCGCGGGGTGGTCGCCCAGCCGCCGCGCCGCCAGGGCGAGCGCGTCGCCGAGGTCGAGGCCCGCGCAGGCATCCGCCAGGGCCCCGATCTCCGCGGTCAGCACCGCCGCCCAGACGTCCTCCTTGGCACGGAAGTGGTTGTACAGCGTGCCCTTGGCGATTCCGGCCGCGGCGGCGATGTCGGCCATCGAGGTACGCCGGCTGCCCTGCTCTGCGAGGAGCCCGGCGGCGGCGGTGAGCACGGCGGCACGGGTGCGCGACATCGTGTTGCCGGCGCGGCTGCGGGTCCCCGGGGCATGCGGCGGGGCGGACGAACCCGGGACCGGCGACAGCGTCGCCGTCGAGCGCGGGGCGGGCGCCTGGTTCACGCGCCGGTCAGGCGGCAGCGACGACGTGGCCCGTACCGACGCGGGCGGTCGGCACCTCGCCGACGACCCGGCCGCCGGGGCCCACCGGCTCCAGGACGCCCTCGGGCAGCTGCTCGGCGACGGAGAGCGTGTCGGTGACGTCACGCAGCACGTCGGACAGCCGGACGCCGAGCGCGTCGCAGATCGAGGCGAGCAGCTCGCTGGAGGCTTCCTTCTGGCCGCGCTCCACCTCGGAGAGATACCCGAGGCTGACCCGTGCCGCACCGGAGACCTCGCGGAGAGTGCGCTGCTGCGTCAGCCGCTGCGCACGCAGCGAGTCGCCGAGGACCCGTCGGAGCAGGACCATCGCGCACTCCTCTCGCCGGCGGCACGGGGGGCGGACGATCGTCTCCCCCGCGCGGTACGTCCCCAAAGGTACCCCGCGAGGCGGGCCGGGGCACCGAACCGGGCGCGTCGTTCCTCCTATGGCGTAACGGCGCCGGCAAGCAGTTCGAGCGCGGCGGCCACGGATGCCCCGCGGACGGCCGCCCGGTCGCCGCCGAACCGGTGCCGCACCGCCGTCGCGGTGCCCGGGCCCGCCAGGCCGATCCAGACCTCCCCCGCCGGGTGCCCGTCCGCCGCGCCGGGGCCCGCGACGCCCGTGGTCGCGAGGCCCCAGTCGGCCCCGCAGCGGTCCCGGGCGCCCGCGGCCAGTGCCGCGGCGACGTCCCCGTCGACCGGCCCCCGCTCGGCCAGCAGGTCAGCCGGTACCCCGGCGAGCGTGACCTTCAGGTCGGTGGCGTACACGACCAGCCCGCCGCGGAACACGGTGCTCGCGCCGGGGACGGCCACGAGGGTCGCGGCGAGCAGTCCCCCGGTCAGCGACTCGGCCACCGCGAGGGTCTCGCCCCGCCGTCGCAGCGCGGCGAGCACGTGGTCGGCGGTGCTCATCGCCGGGCGGCCCGGGCCGCCCGCTTCGCCAGCGCGCGGTCGCTGGTCCGGCGCAGCACGAGCGCCCGTGCCACGTAGTCGGCCCCGGTCACCACGGTGACCACGACGGCCGCACCCATCAGCCACGGGGACAGCAGGTCGATCGGGTACGGCCACGGCCACACGTACCAGGGGATCGCGACGACCTGGAGCACCGTCTTGAGCTTCCCGCCGCGGCTGGCGGGGATGACACCGTGCCGGATGACCCAGAACCGGATCGCGGTGACGCCGACCTCCCGGCCGAGGATCACGATCGTGACCCACCACGGGACCATTTCCAGCATCGACAGGAGCACGAACGCGGTGCCGGTCAGGGCCTTGTCGGCGATCGGGTCGGCGACCTGCCCGAACGTGGTCACCAGGTTCCGGGCCCTGGCGATCTTCCCGTCGTAGAAGTCGGTGAACGACGCCACGCCGAACGCGGTGCACGCCGCCGCCCGCAGCCACAGGTGGGTGCCGTCCGAGGCGAGCAGCAGGACCGCGAAGATCGGGACGAGCAGCAGCCGGAGCACGGTGAGCAGGTTCGCGACGTTGAGCACCGGCGGGGCCGCGATCCGCACCGCCGCGGGCAGCTCCGGCCCGGGCGCGAGCTCGGCGGCCGGGCCCCCACCGTCGGTCGGGGCCGCCGTGCCGGCCGCTCCCGCCTCGGAGCCGCCGACCAGCTCTGTCACGTCGCGCCGCCGGGTGCCGCGTCGATCACCTCGGTCACGGTGGCGATCAGGTCCACGCCCTCGCTGTCGGTGACCGTGGCCCGGACGAGGTCACCGACCCGGAGGCCGCGGCCGTACACGGTGGTCGAACCGTCCACCTCCGGCGCCTGGTGCGCGGCGCGGCCCTCGGCGACGTCCCCGTCCACCGACTCGACCAGCACGTCCACGGTGGACCCGATCCGCTCCTCGGCCCGCTGCGCGGTGAGCTCCTCGGCGAGCTGCCAGACCCGCTCGTACCGGCGGGCGACCTCGTCGGCGGGCAGCTTGCCGTCGAAGGAGGCGGCCTCGGTGCCGTCCTCGTCGGAGTAGGCGAAGACGCCGACCGCGTCGAGCCGGGCCTCGGTGAGGAACCGCTCCAGCTCCGCGACGTCCTCCTCGGTCTCCCCCGGGAAGCCGACGATGAAGTTGCTCCGCGCCCCGGCGTCCGGCACGAGTGCCCGCGCGGCGGTCAGCAGCTCCACGAAGCGCGCGGTGGACCCGAAGCGGCGCATCCGGCGGAGCACCGGCTCGCTGGAGTGCTGGAACGACAGGTCGAAGTACGGCGCCACGCCCGGCGTCGTCGCGATCGTCTCGATGAGCGACGGGCGCGTCTCGGCGGGCTGCAGGTAGCTGATCCGCACCCGCACGATGCCCGGCACGGTCGCGAGGTCGCGGACCAGCGTCTCCAGCAGGCGGGGGTCACCGAGATCCTTGCCGTACGAGGTGGAGTTCTCGCTCACCAGCACCAGCTCGCGGACCCCGTCCTGGGCGAGCCAGCGCGCCTCGGTCAGCACGTCGGCGGGCCGCCGCGAGACGAACGAGCCGCGGAAGGAGGGGATCGCGCAGAACGTGCAGCGGCGGTCGCAGCCGCTCGCGAGCTTCAGCGGGGCCGCCGGGCCGCGCTCGAGCCGCTTGCGGAGCACCGTGGGGCCGCCGGCGTGCCCGGGGATCCCCACCGAGCTGTCCACCACGGCGGGCCGGTCCACCGGGGTGATCGGCAGCAGCTCCCGCCGGTCGCGGGGCACGTGCGGCACGTGCGGCGCGCCGGCGAGGATCGACTGGAGGGTGCTGGCGATGTCGTCGTAGTCGTCGAACCCGAGCACCGCGTCGGCCTCGGGCAGGCTCTCGGCGAGCTGGTTGCCGTACCGCTCGGCGAGACACCCGACGGCGACGACCTTGGCTCCGGTGTCGGACGCGGCGAGCAGCGTGTCGACCGAGTCCTTCTTGGCCTGCTCGACGAACCCGCAGGTGTTGACCATGACCACATCGGCGTCGTCGGTCTCGGTCAGTTCCCACCCGCCGGCCGCCAGGCGCCCGGCGAGCTCCTCGGAGTCGACCTCGTTCCGTGCACAGCCCAGGGTGATGAGGGCGACCTTCCGGCCACCGGCGGTGGGAGCAGACATACGTGGAGCCTACCGGGCACCTACCCGGCATCCCGCCGAACCGACGGTAGGGTCGCTCGCAATGGAGTCCGACGTAACGGTGCGGCGCGCGCGCACCTCCGATGTGCCCGCCATCAAGGGCCTCGTCGACGCCTACGCCACCCGCGGCATCCTGCTCCGCAAGAACACCGTCACGCTGTACGAGGACGTGCAGGAGTTCTGGGTGGCCGAGATCGGCGGCGAGGTCGTCGGCTGTGGCGCACTGCACGTCCTGTGGGAGGACCTCGGCGAGATCCGCACGCTCGCCGTCGACCCGGCGTGGCGGGGACGCCGCATCGGAGACCTGATGGTCGGGCGGCTCATCGGCGCGGCCCTGGAGCTCGGCCTGGCGCGGATCTTCGTGCTCACCTTCGAGGTGGGCTTCTTCGTCCGGCACGGGTTCGCCGAGATCGAGGGCAGCCCGGTCGACCCGGCCGCGTACGAGGAGATGCTCGGCTCGTACGACGAGGGGGTCGCCGAGTTCCTCGACCTGGAGTACGTGAAGCCGAACACGCTCGGCAACACGCGGATGATCCGCTTCCTCTAGGTGCCGGCCGGGCCGCCCGCGTCGCCGCCACCGCGGAGCAGGAACATCACGCCGTCGAGCTCGTCCGGCTTCACCAGCACGTCGCGGGCCTTCGACCCCTCGCTGGGCCCGACGATCCCGCGGGACTCCATCAGGTCCATCAGCCGGCCGGCCTTCGCGAAGCCGACGCGCAGCTTGCGCTGGAGCATCGACGTCGAGCCGAACTGGGTGGTCACCACCAGCTCCACCGCCTGACACAGCAGGTCGATGTCGTCGCCGATCTCCTCGTCGATCTTCTGCACGCTCTGCACGGGGGCGGTGACGTCGTCGCGGAACTCCGCCTCGCGCTGGTCCTTGCAGAACTTCACCACGGCGGCGATCTCGGACTCGTTGACCCACGCACCCTGGAAGCGGATCGGCTTGCTGGCCCCCATCGGCAGGAACAGCCCGTCACCGCGGCCGAGCAGCTTCTCCGCGCCCGGCTGGTCGAGGATGACCCGGGAGTCGGCCAGCGAGGAGGTCGAGAACGCCAGGCGGCTCGGCACGTTGGCCTTGATCAGGCCGGTCACCACGTCGACGCTGGGGCGCTGGGTGGCGAGCACCAGGTGGATACCGGCCGCGCGGGCCAGCTGGGTGATCCGGACGACCGAGTCCTCGACGTCGCGCGGGGCCACCATCATCAGGTCGGCGAGCTCGTCGACGATCACCAGCAGGTACGGGTACGGCCGGTACACCCGCTCGCTGCCGGGCGGGGCCACGATCTCGCCCTTGCGGACCTTGCGGTTGAAGTCGTCCACGTGGCGCACGCCGTTGGCCGCCAGGTCCTCGTACCGCATGTCCATCTCACGGACGACCCACTGGAGCGCGTCGGCGGCCTTCTTCGGGTTCGTGATGATCGGCGTGACGAGGTGCGGGATGCCCTCGTACGACGTCAGCTCGACCCGCTTCGGGTCGATCAGCACGAGCCGGACCTCGTCCGGGGTCGAGCGGGAAAGGATCGACACCAGCAGCGTGTTGATGCAGCTGGACTTGCCGGCGCCGGTGGCACCGGCGATGAGGATGTGCGGCATCTTCGCGAGGTTCGCGACGACGAACCCGCCCTCGATGTCCTTGCCGAGCCCGACCAGCATCGGGTGGTGGTCGGCGGTCGACGCGTGGCTGCGCAGCACGTCGCCCAGCGCCACCGTCTCCGGGTCGGCGTTCGGGATCTCGACACCGACCGCGCTCTTGCCCGGGATCGGGCTGATGATCCGGATGTCCGGGCTCTTCACCGCGTACGCGATGTTCCGGGACAGCTGGGTGATGCGCTCGACCTTCACCGCGGGGCCGAGCTCGATCTCGTACCGGGTGACGGTCGGGCCGCGGGTGAAGCCGGTGACCGCCGCGTCGACGTCGAACTGGTCGAACACCTGGGTCAGCGACTCGATCACCGTGTCGTTGGCCTTGCTGCGCATCTTCGCCGGGGGGCCACCGGTCAGCAGGTCCGGCGGCGGCAGCCGGTAGTCGCCCTCGGTGGCGGTCAGCGCGAGCTGCTCGGCGCGGGTGGGGGCCGGGGTGTGCTCCGGGGCGGCCTTCGTCGTCGCGGGGACGGGCACCGCGCCCGGCCGCCGGGCGCCCGCCGGGACCGCCGGGACGGCCTCGGTGTCCTGGCCGACGGCGGCGTCGTCGCCCTCGGCGTCCGGCGCGTCCGCGGCGAACGAGCTCTGCCGGCGCCGCGAGGGGCGCCGGCGACGGACCGGCTCGGCCTCCGGGTCGTCGAGGTCGGGACCGTCGGGACCCAGGACGTCGAGCCCGTCCTCGTCCGGCGCGGCGTCCGCGCCGGGACGGTGGAGCAGCGAGGCGAGCCGGGCCGGGATGGTGTTCACCGGCGTGGCCGTGACCACGAGGATGCCGAAGACGGTGACCAGGGCCAGGACCGGGACGGCGACCCAGCCGGTGGCGGCCTGTTCGAGCAGGCCACCGGAGATCACGCCGAGGACGCCCCCGGCGTGGCCGCGCTCGGTCACCCCGGCCGGCGAGCCGGCCACGATGTGCATCAGGCCCAGCGCGCCGAGGGAGAGCGCGGTCCAGCCGACGACGCCGCGTCCGCGCGGGGCCGGTTCGGCGGCCTGCCGCAGCATCCGGACGGCCGCCGCGACCAGGAGCAGCGGGACGGCCATCGCGGCAGAGCCGAAGAGCCCGCGGACGCCGTAGGTGAGCGCGGCACCGACCGCGCCCCCGGCGGAGAACCAGACCCCCGCCGCGACCGCGAGGGCACCACAGACCAGCAGGAACCCGAGCCCGTCACGCCGGTGCGCGGGGTCGAGCTCGCGGGCCGTGGCGGCCTGGCGGCCGACCGCGCGGGCGAGACCGCCGACTCCGCGGGCGAGGAACATCCAGAGCCCGGCGAACCCCCGCAGGATCGCGCCCACCAGCGTCACGAGCGGGTTCGGGCGGCGGGCCGGTGGGCGGGACCGGCCGGTCGAGCGGGCGGCGGGCTTGCGCGCCGGGGCCTTCTTCGCGGCACCGGTCCGCGTCGCGGGACCCGAGCGGCCCGCGGGTCCCCGGGAGCGGGTCGGCGTCGAGGATCCGCGGGCAGGCATGCGTCAGACGGTATCGTCCCGGCGTCCCGGCAAGCCCCGTTTGGCCTCCGTGTCACGCCACCCTTTCCGCGGGTGTGAGGAGCGGGGGTGGGCGTCAGCTCAGGGTCAGCAGCGCGTCCACGTTCACCGCCGGACGGGTCTTCACCCCGGCGTTCGTGAACGTCACGGTGTGCCGTCCCGCCTTCGGCCACGCGTACGTCCACACCACCTGGCGCGCCGCACCTCTCTTCGCGTACAGGCTCACCGTCGCGACGAGCTTGCCGTCGACGTGGACCCGCACCGAGCCCTGCGAGGGAGCGCGGGTGGCGACGAGCGCCACGGACCGGGCCGTCACCGACGCGGTGGCCTTCCGCCCGGCCACCTTCGTGGACCGCAACGTGCCGCCGTACGCCGCGGCGGAGCGGCCGGTCGACCAGGCGCCCGCGTAGCGCATCGCGGCGTCCTGGACCGCCCCGGCGGTCGCGGAGCCGGTGGCCGTGGTGTCGTTGCCCGCGCAGTCGGTCGCCGTGAGGCTCCACTCGTTCGATCCGGGGCGCGCGGTGTCCGCCACCGAGCGGGCCGAGCCGGACAGCGTCGGGGACCCCGCCGCCCCGGCGTGGACCTGCCGGCAGACGCCGCTCGCGTCGTCGCTCGCGTTCCAGGAGATCGTCACGGGCAGCGTCGAGGAGGCCGTACCGGCCCGGAACACCGACGTCACCGCCGACACCGCGGGGGCCTTGGGGTCGATCAGGTAGCGCACCGAGTTCGACGACGTCCGGCCGGCGCCCTGGGTGTCCACGGCCCGGACGGCGACCGTGTGCCGCCCGGTCGGCACGGTGACGGTCGCGGTCGTGGTGTCCGCCGCCGTGGTGGCGAGGACGGCCCCGTCCGACAGCACCTCGTAGCGCGCGAGGCCGGCGCCGGTGGACGCGCTCGCGGACCACGTCAGCGTGACCGCCCCGGACCGCAGCACCGCGTCCTGCGGTGCGGAGGGGGCCGACGGCGCGCCGGTGAGGCTGAACGCCGAGAGCGGCTGGCCGTTCACCTGGACGACCGCCCCGGTGGCCGAGACGGAGACCACGGTGACGGTGACCTTGCCGGCCGGCGAGGACCACGCCTCACCGGCCCGCAGCGCCGCGCGCCCGAGCTTGTCGCCCACCGGCACGGTGTCGATGAGCTCGGTTCCCGCGCCGGCCCTGCCGGTGTCCTGCCGGTGCACCACGACGCCGGACCCCGGCTCCGCATACCAGCTGGTCTCCTTGCTGCCGTCCAGCCAGCTGTCGCGGCCGGCGTTCGGGCGGTACTCCAGGAAGTAGCGCGCCGTTCCGTCCGCGACCCGGACTCCGCGCAGGCCGGACGCCGACCCGAGCGGTGCGAGGGTCACCTGGCCGGCGCTGACGGTGCGGACGCTCCCGCCCGGGGTGAGCAGCCCGAGCTGGTCACGCTGAGCGGCGTTGAGGTTGCCGCTGGTGTTCCAGGCGACGCCCATGATGTCGTACGGGTCCTCGTAGCCGCGGATCTCACAGTCGGCCGCCGCGTCGGCGGTGCGGGTCCCGTTCGCGGCGGCGCACCAGCGCAGGTTGGAGTGGCCGAGGCCGATGTTGTGGCCGAGCTCGTGGCCGATGACGTCGAGGCGCGCGACACCGTTCACCACGACCCACCCGCCCGCGCCCGGGTTGTTGTTGCTCACCGTCGCCATGCCGGCCCACCCGCAGCCGCTCACCTGGGTGGAGTAGGCGAGCACGTGCGTGCCGTTCTCGGCGCCCTGGGTGACCCCGGCCGCGGCGTAGATCTCCTTGAGAGCCTGCGAGCTCACGCCCCCGCCGGAGGTACAGAACGACGCGGAGAGCGTCACCGGGGCGAGGACCTTCGACGCGGTGAAGCCGATCGCCCGGTCGCTGGCGTCCTGCCAGTACGAGTGCACGTCGCCGTTGACGACGGCGGCGATCTGGGCGCCCGTCCTGTTCAGCGCGGGGCCGCCGGCCCAGGTGATCGGCACGACGACGACCGGCCCGGCGGCGTACGACGGGGCCGCGGCCGCCGCGGCCGCCGCGGTACGGGGTGCCGCGGGGCGCCGGGCCGCGGCCACGACCGTGAAGGAGCGGACGGCGCGCTCCCCGGCGGCCGAGACGCCGCGGCCGAGCGAGGCGCGGACCTTGGTACCGGTCGGCAGTGTGTCGAGGCCGTCGACCGGGTGGGAGGTGCCCTGGCCGTCGACCAGGAGGGTGAGCCGGCCGTCGCGGCCGTCGGTGCGCTCGACGACGACCTGCTGCACGGTGCCGGTCGTGTCGACCGCCACCTCCTCGGCCGCGGCGGGGAGCGCGCTCACGAGGACGGCGGCACCCGCGGCGGCGGCGAGGGCGGCCGCCGCGGCGCGGCGAAACGGCGGGCGGGTGGCGGAGCTCGGGATCACTGCGCGTCCTGGGGGCTCGACGGGAGGCGACCCGTCGGCCGCTACTCCTGTCTCGGCACCTCAGCTGCCCGAATTGAGCCCCGACGCCCGGAAAAGACAGCCCGGTCCGTCACACCTCGAGGACGGTGGGCACGATCATCGGCCGGCGTCGGTAGGTGTCCGACACCCACTTCCCGACCGTGCGACGCACCAGCTGCTGGAGCTGGTGCGGGTCCGCGACCCCGTCGGCCGCGGCCCGGACCAGGGCGTCCTCGATCAGCGGCAGCACGCCGTCGAACGCGTCGGGCGAGTCGGTGAACCCGCGGCCGTTGACGAACGGACCGCCGACGACCTTCCCGTTCACCGAGTCGACGACGACGGTCACCGCGACGAAGCCCTCTTCGCCGAGGATGCGCCGCTCGATCAGGGACGACTCCCCCACATCGCCGACGTGCAGGCCGTCGACGTAGACGTACCGGTTGTCGAGATGCCCGACGACGCGCGCGGTGCCGTCCTTCAGGTCGACCACGTCGCCGTCCTCGGCGAGGATCACGCGCTCGGGGTCGACGCCGGACTGGACCGCGAGCCGGCCGTGCGCGCGCAGGTGGCGCCACTCGCCGTGGACCGGCATCACGTTGCCGGGGCGGGTCGCGTTGAGGAGGTACAGCAGCTCCCCGGCCGGGGCGTGCCCGGACACGTGCACGGTCGCGACCTCCTTGTGCACGACGTTCGCCCCGGCGCGGGCGAGGCCGTTGATCACGCGGTACACGGCGGTCTCGTTGCCGGGCACGAGGCTCGACGCGAGCACGACCGTGTCGCCGGGCGCGACCGTCACGTGCCGGTGGTCGCCGCTCGCCATCCGGCCGAGCGCGCTCATCGGCTCACCCTGTGAACCGGTGGACATCAGCACGACCTTCGACGGCGACAGCGTCGCCGCCTCGTCGACCGACACCATCAGCCCCTCCGGTACGCGCAGCAGCCCGAGGTCGCGGGCGACGCCCATGTTCCGCACCATCGACCGGCCGACGAACGCGACCTTCCGGCCGTGGGCCAGGGCGGTGTCGAGGACCTGCTGGACGCGGTGCACGTGGCTGGCGAACGAGGCGACGATGATCCGCCGGGTCGCCCCGCGGAACACATCGTCCAGCACCGGCCCGATCGCCCGCTCCGGGGTGACGAACCCGGGCACCTCGGCGTTCGTGGAGTCCGACAGCAGCAGGTCGACGCCCTCGCGGCCGAGACGGGCGAACCCGCCGAGGTCGGTGAGCCTGCCGTCGAGCGGCAGCTGGTCCATCTTGAAGTCGCCGGTGTGCAGCAGCGTGCCGGCCGAGGTCTTGACGGCGACGGCGAGCGCGTCGGGGATCGAGTGGTTGACGGCGAAGAACTCGCAGTCGAACGGGCCGAACCGCTGCGAGTGCTCCTCGGCGACCTCGACCGTCACCGGCTTGATCCGGTGCTCCTGCAGCTTCGCCGCGACCAGCGCGAGCGTGAAGCGGGACCCGACCAGCGGGATGTCCCCGCGCATGCGCAGCAGGTACGGGACGGCGCCGATGTGGTCCTCGTGGCCGTGGGTCAGGACGAGCGCGTCGATGTCGTCGAGCCGGTGCTCGATGACGCCGAAGTCGGGCAGGATCAGGTCGATGCCGGGCTGCTCGGCCTCCGGGAAGAGGACGCCGCAGTCGATGACCAGCAGCCGACCGTCGAACTCCAGCACGGCCATGTTGCGGCCGATCTCCCCGAGGCCGCCGAGCGCCATGACGCGCAGGCCGCCCCCGGGCAGGGGTGGCGGGGCCTTGAGATCGAGGTGCGGCTGGGTGACCTGCCCGCTCACCGGGCGACCCCGCTCATCGGGCACGACCTTTCACAGGGTGATCCCTCCGGCCGCCAGGTCCACCCGCAGCTGCGCGAGCTGGGCCTCCCCTCGGGTCCGGTGCGCCCGCCGCTGGTCGACGCCACTCCCGAGCAGGTCGCCCAGCTGCGCGTCGACCTGGCCGCGGGCGGCGTCGCGCTGTGAGCGGGCAGGCGACCCAGCCGCACCTCGAGCTGAAGGCGCCGCCCCCGCTCCCCGACGGCGGCCTGCGCGTCATGGCCCTCGGCGGGCTCGGCGAGATCGGCCGCAACATGGCCGTGCTGGAGTTCCGGGGCCGGCTGCTGGTCATCGACTGCGGCGTCCTCTTCCCGGAGGCCGAGCAGCCCGGCGTCGACCTGATCCTCCCGGACTTCGGGGTCATCGAGCACCGCCTCGACGACATCGACGCCGTCGTCCTCACCCACGGGCACGAGGACCACATCGGGGCCATTCCCTACCTGCTCCGGCTGCGCGAGGACATTCCGCTGGTCGGGTCGCGTTTCAC
>JAVEDU010000009.1 GCA_030840805.1 Actinomycetota bacterium | reverse complement strand
CCGCGGAGGCGATGGTGAGCTGGAAGTCGTTGATCCGCCCGATGATCGCGCTGATCTCCGCGATCGCCTCCACCGCGCCGGCGGTGTCGCCCTGGATGGCCTCGACCCGGCGGGAGATGTCCTCGGTGGCCCGGGCGGTTTCCTGCGCCAGCTCCTTGACCTCGGTGGCCACCACCGCGAAGCCCTTACCGGCTTCCCCGGCGCGGGCCGCCTCGATGGTGGCGTTGAGGGCCAGCAGGTTCGTCTGCTCGGCGATGGAGGTGATCACCTTGATGACATCGGCGATCTCGGTCGAGGAGGCGCCCAGCTTGCTGATCGTGCCGGTGGTGGCCGCGGCGACCTCGACCGCCTGCGCGGCGACCCTCGCCGCCGCGGCGGCGTTCTGGGAGATCTCGGCGATCGACGCACCCATCTCCTCCGACCCCGCCGCCACCGTCTGCACGTTCCGCGACACCTGCTCGGCCGCCGCCGACACCACCATCGCCTGCGCCGAGGACTCCTCGGCCGACGCCGCGATCTGGCCGGACGTGCCGGTCATCTGCTCCGCGGCCGCGGACAGCGACGTCGAGGAACCGTGGATCGTGCCGATCAGCGCCCGCAGGTTCCCGGTGGCCTCGTCCAGCGAGTCCGCCATCCGGCCCACCTCGTCCCGCGAGGTCACCGCGGCGGTGCCGGTCAGGTCGCCCTCGGCGATCTCGGCCAGCACGTTCCCCATCCGGCGCAGCGAACGGGTGATCCGGCCCGAGATCAGCCAGGTGAGCAGCAGCGACACGATCGTGGCGACGACGATGACGGCGATCAGCGTGGTGCGGGCCGTGTCGGCGGCGGCAACGGCGGTGGCCACCCGCTTGTCGGCGTCCGCCCGGACCTCCGCGACCAGCGCGTCGAGGCTCGCACCGGCGGCCTTCGAGATCGGCTTGATGGTCGTGTCCCGCATCTCGAGGAACTCGGTCATGCGCTTCTGCCGCGCCAGCGCGAGGTACCTGGTGCCCACCACGCCGGTGAACTCGTTCCAGTGCTGGTCGAACTCGTCCAGGTGCGCGAGCTGACCCTGGCTGTGCAGCCCGGCGCGCAGCCCGGCGATGATGCCGTTCACCTCGGCGACGGACGCGAGGTACGACGTGTGTTCCGGCGAGTCGTCGCTGGTCGCCAGCGTCTCGTCGGCGAGCGAGTCGAGCCGGGTCTGGAGGAAGCCGCGGCGGAGGTTCGCCACCCCGGACATCGACTCGAGGCCCTGGTCCCGGATCGCCTCGGCGTCTCCGCGCAGGGTCTGCGTGCGCGAGATGCCGACCCCGGCGACGAGGATCCCGCCGAGCAGCGCGACGAGCACAGCCGAGGCGATCTTCACCGCGACCGGTCGGTCGTCGAAGAAACTCCAGGCGCTGCGACCAGTGCTCGTGCTCTCGGACATGGCTCTATTCCCCTGCTGCCGGCGGGCCGGTGAGTCCGGCAACAGACGTATCGACAGACAGGTCCGTCTACTGAGAGAAACTGCGCACCCGGGGGTCCCGAACGGTCAGTGGTCCGGGTCGGTCGCCGCCAGCGTCGCGTACGTCACCGCGCCGTACGCGAGGTGCGGGACGATGTCCGCCGCCCAGTCCACCGCGGACCAGGTCCGGGGGTCCGTGATGCGGAGGGCCACCATCGGGCCGTTCGCGGCCACCAGCACGATCCCGGTCGTGACCACGCCCCCGGTGAGGGTGCTGGGGCGCCAGCCCAGCTCCCGGACGGCGCCGAGCGCGGCCCCGAGCGCGACGCCGGTGGCGATCCCGGCGAGCGGACCGAGGCCCGCCAGCCGGTTCTCCCGCTTCTCGCCCGTACCGGGGATCCGCTGCCCCACCGCCGCGGCGACCGTCTCGACCGTCCGCTGCGGCGTGCTGCTCGACGGCCGTCCCCGGATCGCCATGTCGGCGTACGTGACGGCGTCCAGCGCGGTGGTCCCGGCGGCCCCCGCCGCCGCACCGCGCACCAGGCCACGCATCACGGTCCCGAGAGCCATGAGTCCGACCGTAGCGCTGCCGCCGGGTGTCGGCCCGGCGGCGGCGGACCTAACATGGAGCCATCCCCCCGAACCGCCCCGAGACCCCGGGGTACCCGCATCGAGCCGGACCGGCAACGGGGAGCCGCGGTCCACCCCACCGCCATGACGCTCACCGACGTGCTGTCCCTCCGTCACGCCCCCGACCCGTTCACCGGGCACTCGGTCTTCCGCACCACCGACGTGGACGAGGCGTCCGCCGAGGTCGGCCGGATCTACTCCCCCCACCACCTGCGGCTGCTGGACAACGGTGCCGACTTCTTCTGCGAGCTGGACTCGGCGCGGCTCGGCCCCGTGACGGTGAGCCATCTGGCGTACAGCTCGCCGGTGGTGATCGACAGCCCCGACCCGGAGAGCTACTACGCCGTGACCTGGCCGCTCCTGGGGCGGGCGGACGTCCGCCAGGCCGAGGACGAGACGGTCACCGGACCCGACCGGGCCGGGGTGGTGAACGCCGAGGGCCCGGTGCGGTTCCGCTGGGGAGCGGACCTCGAGCTGCTCTCCGCCCGGATCGACCGCGCGGCGCTCCTCGACCATCTCGGCCGGCTGCTCGGCGTCACGCCGGACCGGCCGCTGCGGTTCGACCAGGCGATGCGCCTCGGGGGCAGCCACCCTGCCTGGGCGGCCCTGGTCGACCTCGTCGCCGACCTCGTCGCCTCGCCCGACGACGCCGCCACGTACCCGCTGGTCAGCTCCCGGGTGGAGGGGGCCGTACTCACCGCGCTGCTGCTGCTCCAGCCCAATACGTACACCCGGCAGCTCCGTGCGCTGCCGCCGCACGCACCGGCCCGGGCGGTACGCCGCACGATGGAACTGGTCGAGGCCACCCCCGAGCAACCCCACACCAGCGGGTCGATGGCCGCCGAGACCGGGGTGGGCGTCGCCAGCCTGCGGGCGGCGTTCCGGCGGCTCACCGACCTGACCCCGGCGGAGTTTCTCCGTGCCGCGCGGCTGTCCCGGGCCCACCACGACCTGTTGTCCGCCGACCCGGATGTGACCACCGTGCCCGAGGTCGCACTGCGGTGGGGGTTCGACGACCTGGCGAACTTCGCCGACCGGTACCAGCGGCAGTACGACACCTCGCCGGCACGATCGCTGCACAGCGACTGACCACCTCGCGCCGGGACGGGCCGGTCGTGCGACCCTGTCGGACGTGTCCACCGAGGGGTTGCCGCAATGGCGCGCGTAATCGAGCCAGCGGGTACCCCGCCACCGAGCGCGGGCACCCTCCGCCCGCCGGCGTCCCCGGTGTCACCGCTGCGCCTGCTCGCCCGGCGCCTGCTGATGGCGCTCGCCCTGCTCGGTGCCGCCGTGGCGGTGGTGTACTTCGGGCGGGACGGCTACCGCGACGTCACCGGCGACCGGCTGTCCCTGCTGGACGCGCTGTACTACGCGACCGTCTCGCTGTCGACGACCGGATACGGCGACATCACCCCGGTGAGTCCCGAGGCGCGCCTGCTCAACGTCGTCCTGATCACCCCGCTGCGGGTGATGTTCCTGCTGGTGCTGGTCGGCACCACGCTGGAGGTGCTGACCACCGCCGCGCGAGAACGCTCGCGCGCGAGCCGCTGGAGGAAACACATGAACGGGCACACGGTCGTCATCGGGTACGGCACCAAGGGCCGGGCCGCGACCGCCGCCCTCTGTGACGGCGGGGAACGCCCGGAGCGGATCCTCGTGATCGAGTCGGACCCCGGCCGTGCCGACGAGGCGACCCGGGACGGGCTCGCGGTGGTGATCGGCGACGGCACCCGCAGCGCGGTGCTCGAACATGCCAGGACCAGCCGGGCCGCCCGCGTCATCGTGGCATGCTCCCGCGACGAGACGTCGGTACTCGCCACCCTCTCGGTGCGCCAGCTCAACCGGACCGCGACGCTGACCGCGTCGGTGCGCCGGGCCGAGAACGTGCCGCTGCTCCGCAGCTCAGGCGCGGACACCGTGATCGTGTCCGCCGAGGCGGCCGGTCGGCTGCTCGGGGTGTCCGCGGTGTCCCCGGCCACCGGTGCGGTCGTCCAGGACCTGATCTCGCCCGGTGCGGGACTCGACCTGGTGGAGCGGCCGGCCGCTCCGGACGAGGCCGGCAAGCCGCTGTCGAGCCTCGGCGAGCTGGTGGTCGCGGTGGTCCGGGGCGGGGCGATGCACCTCTACAACGACCCCGAGGTCACGCAGGTCCGGGACGGTGACCGGCTGATCACCGTGCAGGCCGTGTCAGCCGACGACGAGCACATCGACGAGCACGACGAGCCGAGGCCGGACCGGCACGGCCGGCTCTGAGGCACGGCCGGTTCCGGGTCAGAGCTCGTCGCCGGGCCGGCCGCGGACGGCCCAGTCGTGGGCGGGGTGCTCGGTCACGATGATCTCCAGGTCGCTCGGCCCGATTCCGAGCCGCTCGGCGCACCCGGCGTACAGCGCCGCGTAGAACGCCTTCTTCGCCGCGACCGTGCGCCCGGCGAACAGCTGCAGCTCGACGAGCGTGTACCGCTCGGACCGTCCCTCCGGGGCGCGGAGGTCGGCGGCGTCGAGCGCGACGAAGCGGTACGCGACCGCGCCGGGCCGGACGCTCAGGGCCTCCTCGGCGCAGCCGGCGACGAGCGCGGCCATCGCGTCGCGGACCGTGGGCAGGAACGTCGCGTATCCGGTGATCGTGACCTGCGGCATGGTCCGGTACTCCCGATGTCAGAGGGGTCAGGCCGACGACTACAGCTCAGCCGGCGCGATGCCGAGCACCTCGACCGCCCGGGCCGCCCGCCAGTTCAAGATCACCGGACCGTCCACCCCGGCCGCCTCGCCGATGTCACCCCGCAGCACGTATCCGAAGATCCGGCGGCGGGCCGCCTCCAGATCGGGCGCCTCCACCACGGACACGACGACCTCGCGGCCGTCGACCCGGCATCTGACCCTCATCGCGCCCTCCCCAGGGTCGAACATATGTTCGATCGCCAGGGTAGCCCCCGCGGGGCGCCGGTCGGCAGGGCCCCTCGGCTCAGGCCGGCGGACGGGCCGCCCGGCCCCGGCCGAGCGACTGCTTCGAGCGCAGCATGTCCCGGTCCGCGGCGGCCCACGTCTCCTCGAGGTCCCGGTGGCCGCGGCGACTCGCCCAGCCGACCGACGCCGGCACCCGCGTCCCCGCCAGCCGGAGCCGCAACCGGGTGCCGAGGGCGGACAGCTGCCCCTCCGTCGCCCCCGACGCGAGGATCGCAAACCGGTCACCCGACAACCGCGCCACGACATCGGTGCCGCGGGAGCTGCGCAGGAGCACGGTGGCCGCCCGGACCAGCAGGTCGTCGCCGGCGGCGTGCCCGTCGGTGCGGTTGACCGCGGTCAGCCCGTCGATGTCCACCACCAGCACGCCCACCGGGTGGTCGGACTTCCGGCAGCGGGCCTCCTCGCGTTCGAGCAGGCGCCGCCAGGCCCGCAGGTTGGCGAGCCGGGTCAGCGGGTCGAGCAGGGCATCGGCCTCCGCCCGGGCGGCGCGCCCCTCGATCTCCAGCAACGAGGCGATCACCCGGGCATGGTGCCCGAGGAACCGCATCAGGTCCGGCGCCGGCGCACCGTCGCGGGGCAGCGCGGGGACCGGCCTGGCGGACGCGCCGCAGAGCAGCGCGCACGGCGCCCCCTCGCCGTCCCGGACGGCCAGCACGACGGCGACCGCGGCACCGTCGGCGCCCTCGGCCGCGTGCCGGACGACCCGCTCGGTGTCCGCGATGGTCCGCAGGTCCACCAGGGCCGGCCACGGCCACACGTCACCGGCGGACAGGCCGAACACCGGATCGTCCACGTAGAGCACGGCCGGCATCCCGCGACCCGCGACGATGCACCAGGAGGTCAGGCCGGTCAGCTCCCGCAGGACCCCGAAGGTCGCGCCGAGCGCCGAGTCCACATCGGGGTACGGCCGGCCCGCGTCGACGACCGGGGGGGCTGTACCGGTCTTCTCGCGACTGGACCTGGGCATCGGCGCACCCCCCCTCGTCCGCCCACCACAGCCGGACGTCGTCGTGTGAAGAGCGGGCACTGTGGACACCCCGATCAGCTGTCCACTTCCCACCGTAACGCGCGGATCAGCCGCCGAGGGGACCTCTGTCGCCTATGGGCGCAGTTTTCGCGGTCACCGGCGCCAGGCCGTCCAGCTCGATCACGAGGGTGTGGGCCGGTGAGGTCGGAATGGCACGGCGGCCGCTCCGCTTCCTCGGCAGCGCCAGGGCCGGGAGGATCAGGTCGTCGGCGTCCAGTACGGACAGCATCAGCCCGGCGCGGTCGGTGCTCTCCGCGTACGCGGCCAGCTGGTCCTCGGGCAGCGTGCCGATCGCGGCCACGACCACGACGTCGACTCCGGCCGCCGCGCATCTCGCCACCGCCACCTCCGGGGCCGCCGCGGCGGAATGCGTCGCCACCAGGCCGAACACGCTGTCGCCGTGCCAGCCGAGGGCGTCCAGCCGCTCCCAGTCGCGGCTCGTGTGCACCTGCGGGTACGCGGCCAGATGCGCACCCTCGGCGAGCAGCGCGGCGGAGGCGGCCAGCACCGTCGGCAGCGGCCCGTACGACAGCCGCCGCAACAGCGGGTGTACCCGGTAGTGGAAGGCCGGCTCGCCGCTCTCCGCCCGGGCGTACGCGGCCACGGCCCCGCAGGCCGGGCACCGCGGCGCCCCCGCGGTGAGCGCGTCGAGACCCGGGTACGCGTCCACACCGCACTGTCCACAGTCGACGCGGAACGCCCGGTCCACCAGACCGTCCGCGCAGAGCAGGTCGACCACGGCGGCGAGACCGGCACTGTCCACATCACACACACCGGACTCCGGCGCCGGCACCGGCGCCGCGGCGGCGAGGCCGGTCAGCGGTACGGGGTCGCCCGGGACGCCGCCGAGCACGGCCAGTGCCCCGAGCAGCGCCTGCAACTCGGGGCGGCGCAGCACGGTGGGGTCGGCGAGCTTCTCCACCAGGCGGTCCACCAGCGCGCCGGTGTCCCCGGAGACCACCTTGACGCCGCGGTCGGCGAGCGCCGCGGCGAGGATGTCGCGGGCCGGTGGCACCCGCAGGCTGAGGTCGTACCGGGACGCGGGTGACACCGGGATGCGGAGCCCGTCCGCCGCCCACTGGCCCGCCGGGTGGTGCAGACGCGCGACGCCGGGTCGCCGCGGGCCCACGAGCGACTCGGCCGCGACGCTGAGCACGGCGTCGCCCAGCCCGATCAGGCCGGGATGGACGGCGCCGGGCGCGGGCACCCGCAGGTCGATCCGGTCGCCCTGCCGGACCGCCACGACCGGAATCGTGGCGGGCCGGACCTCGCCACCCCACAGCGTCGGCAGGTCCGCGCCGACCCCGATCCGGGCCGCGCCGCCCGGCCCGTACGCCGCCGTGCCGAGCTCTGCCGCGAGGGCCACGAGGGCGTCGCCGTCCACCGTGGCGGACAGGACGACGCACGCCGGCTCACCACAGGAGGAGGCCCGCAGCCCCTCGACCAGCAGGTCCCGGACCGCGGGCGAGGCGAGCACCATGGGGTCGGCCAGCACCGCCACGCCGCCGACGCCGCCACGGCCGCGCAGGGCCCGCGCATTCCAGAACCCGATCGCGTCGGCGACGCCGGCCTCCGGGTCGGCCGTCACCCACACCAGCCCGATGGTGCCCGGCGCGCCGGTCGCGACCGCGGCGGCGTGGTGCCGGCCGGCCACCACCGGCGTCCGCCCGGCGAGCTGCGCGAGCGCGAGCGCCACCGGATCCGGCTCGTCGCGCAGCGGGACCCCGGACGCCCGCCACAGGCTCCGGACGCGGATGTCCGCGAGCGTCCCCGCGCCGACCGCGTCGGCGAGCCGCCCGGTGGCGGCCACGGACACCGGGACGCCCACCGGCTCCGGTGGGAGGCACCGGCCGGCCAGTTCCTCCGCGGGCGCGGCCAGCACCGGCCACGGCACGTCCGGGGCGGGGCCGTGGCCGCGCAGGTCCAGCATCGCGTCGACCCCCATCGCCACCGCGACGGCGACGGCGTCCGGGCACGGCGTACCGGTGGGGCCGACCGGCACGAGCGGCCAGCCGACGCCGCCCCAGCTCTCCGCGGCGAGCGCGGTGGCCCGCCGGACGTCCGCGGCGCTGCCCGCGCCGACGGCGAGGGCGTACCGCCACGGCCGGACCGCGACGTCGACCAGCGAGACACCGGACGCGCGGGACGCGGGACACGCCGGCGGGAGCACGGGCTCGGGCACGGCCGGGGCGGCGCGGCGGGGACGGGGCTCCTCGGCGGCGTGCCGGCTCATCGGCTGAACCGGTACGCCACGGCGCACGCCCTCGTGCTCGCCACTGCGGGTCCCGTCCCGACCACGGTCACCCCCGTCCTTGGTGTTCGACACCCAGCGTCGGCCTCGGCGCGGTGGCGGTCAATGGGCGACGGGGAAGGTCACCCGGTCGACGCAGCCATGCGCGCCACATCTCCACACAGCGCAGCCGCACCCTCACCGGCCGCCACTGCCACGACCGTCCACAAGGGAGGCTAGAGCTGGAGAGCCTTGATCTCGAAGTACTCCTCCAGGCCCGCGCGGCCGAGCTCACGACCGTTGCCGGACTTGCGGTACCCGCCGAACGGCGCCGCCGGGTTGAAGTTGCCCCCGTTGACGTCCACCTGGCCGGCCCGGATGCGCCGGGCGACCCCGAGGGCGGCGTCCGCGTCGGCGCCCCAGACCCCGCCGGCCAGCCCGTAGTCGGTGCCGTTGGCGATCCGTACCGCGTCGTCGACATCGACGTACGACTGGATCGTGACGACCGGGCCGAAGATCTCCTCGCGGGCGATCTCCATGTCCTCGGTCACGCCCGCGAGCACGGTCGGCTGGACGAAGTAACCGGTCTCGCGCGGCGCCTCCGGGCCACCCGCGACGACGACGGCACCGTCCGCGATCGCCCGCTCGATGAAGCCGCGGACCCGGTCGCGCTGCGCCCCGGTGACCAGCGGGCCGATCCGGACGCCGTCCTCACCGGGCGCGCCCACGCGCTGCGACGCGGCGACCTTCGCGGCGGCCTCGGCCGCCTCGTCGGCCCGGCCGGCCGGCACCAGGATCCGGGCGTGCGCGCTGCAGCGCTGTCCCGAGTTCATGTACGCCTGGGACATCGTGCCCTTGACGGCCTTCGCCAGGCCCTCGGCGTCGAGGTCGGGCAGCAGCACCGAGGCGGACTTGCCGCCGAGCTCCAGCGCGACCCGCTTGACGGTGGCGGCGGCGGTCGCCGCGACCTCCGTACCCGCCCGGGTGGAGCCGGTGAACGAGACCATGTCGACGTCCGGGTGCGCGGCCATCGCCTGGCCGACGACCGGGCCGGTACCGCAGACGAGGTTGAACACCCCGGCCGGGAACCCCACCTCCTCGACCAGCTCGGCGAACCGGTACACCGCCAGCGGCGCCGACTCGCTCGGCTTGAGCACGACCGTGCAGCCCGCGGCGAGCGCGGCCCCGACCTTCGCGGTCACCTGGTACAGCGGGTAGTTCCACGGCGTGATCGCGGCGACGACGCCCACCGGCTCGCGGACGAGCACGGTCTTGCCCTCGCGCTCCTCCAGCGGGTAGTCCGCCGCGATCTCCGCGTACGCGTCGAGCACCGCGACCGCCGAGCCGACCTGGACGAGCCGGGAGAGCTTCGCCGGCGCGCCCATCTCGGCGCTCATGATGTCCGCCAGCTCGTCGCCGTGGTCCCGCATCGCCGCGGACAGCCGGCGGAGCAGCGCCGCGCGATCCGCGATCGGGGTGGCGGCCCAGCCGTCGAGGGCGGCACGGGCGGCGGCGACGGCGCGGTCGACATCCGCGGCCGTGCAGTCGGGGACCCGGGCGAGCACCGCCTCGGTGGTCGGGTCGACCACCTCCAGGGTGCCGCCCGCGTCGGCGGGCACCCAGCGGCCCCCGATGAAGACGGTGTCCCGATCCTGTACCCCGGGGATGCCCACTGCTGACTCCTCGCGTTGCCCGACACTCGCCCCGACTCTAGCCACCCGGGACACAGCCGCGAGGGACGAGACCGTTCGGTCTCGTCCCTCGCGGGAGTGCTGTGGGGTGGGCTCAGTCGCCGGCGCGCTGCTGGGGGATGCCCGCGAGCAGCGCACGGACCTCCGACTCGCGGTAACGACGGTGCCCACCGAGGGTACGAATCGCGGAGAGCTTGCCCGCCTTCGCCCAGCGGGTGACGGTCTTGGGGTCGACCCGGAACATCGTCGCGACCTCAGCGGGGGTCAGCAACGGCTCCGACTCCGGCATGCGGGTTGCCATGGGACACTCCTATCGCCCTGCAGATGCGGCACACGCCGCCGAGGGACCTAGTGTCCGACGTATCCGTAAGTTGCGTACATAGCCCGATCGTCCCTTGCGCCCTGGCCGAAAGGACGAGGCGGGCCAGGTCAGGGTCTCAGTTCACCCGTTCGGCCCATTCGGCCTCGCGCCATCTGTTCATCACCCGCCGGTAGGCCCGCCCGGCGCCCGATCCGTCACCCGCCGCCAGCGCCGCCAGGGTGACCCCGACGTCCGCGGCCGAGTGGTCCTCCCGCAGCGCTTCGTCGTCCAGCAGGCCCACCAGGCCGCCGTAGTCGAGCTCGACCAGGGAGCGGGGGTGGAACTCCTCCAGCCAGCGCGCCACGCCCTCCACCGCGTCCACGACACCCACCCCCTCGCCGAGGGACCGGCGCAGGACGGCCAGGGCCCGCGCGGCCCGCCGCCGGGCCCGGGACATCTCCGTGCGGTACGTCAGCGACCGCGCGCCGTCGCGCAGCACGAGCGTCCGCTCCTCGTCGTCGAAGAGGGCGAACCACCGCACCGGTACGCCCCAGGCCGCCGACTGGACGTGGTACCGCGGCTCCTCGCCGTCCGAGCGACGGCGGGCCACCAGGGCCTCCGCCTCGGCCCGCAGCGCGGGCGGGACCAGCGCCTCGGCCACCACCGGGGACACGCCCTCGACCGTGCCCATCGCCGCCTCGGCCATCCGCTCCCGCAGCGCCCACGGGCACACCACGGTCACCCCGTCTACCGCGGCCACGTACGCGTGGTCGACCTCGCCGGCCGCGGGCAGCCGCAGCGCGATCAGGGCCCGGGTGACGGCGGACCGCTCCAGCAGGGCTCCGGTGCGCCGCTCCGGCGCCGAGCCGTCCGCGGCATACCGGCGCCACCGCTCCTGCTCCGCACCGGAGAAGGCAGCCAGCGGTTCATACACACGGAGCTGGGTGACGTACGGCGGCGGCACGGTGCCGATCTTTCCACGCGGCTAGGCTCCCGGATGGTCCGGCACACCCGCCGACCACAGCGGCACGGGCCCGCCGAGGACACCTCCACGGCGCCACGGCCACCCATCCGGCACCGGCGACGGTCACCCACCGCGCCCACCGGCCGACCGACTCGGGAGTGAGCAATGGACGTCTTCGCCAGGGACAACGGCCACGAACAGGTGGTCTTCTGCCACGATCGGCCGTCCGGGCTCCGCGCGATCATCGCGATCTACTCGACGGCGCTCGGGCCGGCGCTGGGCGGCACGCGGTTCTACCCCTACGCCAGCGAGGGGGACGCCGTCACCGACGTGCTGCACCTCAGCAGGGGCATGGCGTACAAGAACGCGCTCGCCGGGCTCGACCTCGGCGGCGGCAAGGCCGTGATCTGGGGCGACCCGGCCCGCGACAAGAGCGAGGCGCTGCTCCGGGCGTACGGCCGTTTCGTGGAGAGCCTGAACGGCCGCTACTTCACCGCCTGCGACGTCGGCACGTACGTGAAGGACATGGACGTCATCGCCCGGGAGTCCCGCTTCGTCACCGGCCGCTCGCCGGAGCACGGCGGCGCGGGTGACTCCAGCGTGCTGACGGCGTTCGGCGTGTTCCAGGGCATGCGCGCCGCGGCCGCGCACCGCTGGGGGACCGACACGCTCGCCGGCCGTCGCGTCGCCGTGGCGGGCGTGGGCAAGGTCGGCCGGCACCTGGTCCGGCACCTGCTGGAAGACGGGGCGTCCGTCGTGGTCGCCGACGTGAACCCGGCCGCCGTCGAGGCGGTCCGCTCGGCATACCCGCAGGTCGAGGTCGTGTCCGTGGACGAGATCGCGGCGGTCGAGGCCGACGTGTACGCGCCGTGCGCGCTCGGTGGCGCCCTCTCGGACGAGACCGTGCCGACCCTGCGGGCCGAGATCGTGTGCGGCGCCGCGAACAACCAGCTCGCCCACGAGGGGGCCGACAAGCTCCTCACCGACCGCGGCATCCTCTACGCGCCCGATTTCTGCGTGAACGCCGGTGGCGTCATCCAGGTCGCGGACGAGATCGACGGCTTCTCGTTTGAGCGGGCGAAGGCCCGGGCGGCCGGGATCTACGACACCACGCTGACCATCCTGCGCACCGCGGACGCCGAGGGGCTGACCCCTGCCCTGGCCGCCGACCGGCTGGCCGAGCGACGGATGGCCGACATCGGACGGCTTCGCGGCATCCACCTCACCCGGTAGACTCCAGCCGTCCGCCCGGCTCACGTCGGACACCGCCGAACCGGTGAACCTTCCGGCCACGGAGGTACCGGGCTGCCACACCTGTGCGACGCGAGGTACGGTGTGGGTACGAGAGATGCCACCAACGGGGCCATTCGCAGTGGTTCCCCGATACCTGTTGCGAGGGGGTCGAGCCAATGGGGCGCGGCCGTGCCAAGGCCAAGCAGACGAAGGTCGCCCGGGAGCTCAAGTACAGCTCGCCGAGCACAGACCTCGAAACCCTCCAGCGAGAGCTCGCGGGTTCTACCGGTACGTCGTCGCGTGACGACCACGGTGAGCCCGACGACATCGCCGACGACGACCGATGGGTGTCCTCGGACCGCTGAGCGGTCGACGTCGCCGGTCAGGTCGGTGAAGACAGACGAATACGGCGGGTGTGATTCTGCCCGCCGTATTCGTCTGTCCGCTGCCGCTCAGGTCGCGACGTTGGTCCCCACCATGCGCACGTCCCCGTCGCCGGTCAGCACCTCGCCGACCACCCACGCGTCCACGTGCCGCGCCGTCAGCAGTGCCAGCGCCCGGTCGGCGTCCTCGGCGGCGACGACCGCGACCATCCCGACGCCCATGTTGAACGTCCGCTCCATCTCCGCGCGGTCGACCCGCCCCCGGGACGCGAGCACGTCGAAGATCCGCTGCGGCGCCCACGTCGCCCGGTCCACCACCGCGTCGACGTTCGCCGGCAGCGAGCGGGCCAGGTTCGCGGCCAGTCCACCACCGGTGATGTGCGCGAACGCGTGGACCTCGGTCTCCTCGATCAGCGCGAGGCAGTCCTTCGCGTAGATCTGCGTCGGGGTGAGCAGGACCTCGCCGAGCGTCTTGTCGGCGTCCAGCTCGTCCACCGTGGAGTCCAGCCGCATCCGGCCGGCGCCCAGCAGGACGTGGCGCACCAGCGAGTACCCGTTGGAGTGCAGGCCCGACGAGCGCATCGCGATCAGCACATCGCCGGGGCGCACCCGCTCGGGGCCGAGCACCTTGTCCGCCTCGACCACGCCGACCCCGGTACCGGAGATGTCGTACTCGTCCGGACGCAGCAGCCCGGGGTGCTCCGCGGTCTCGCCACCGACCAGGGCGCAGCCGGCCCAGCGGCAGCCGTCCGCGATGCCGCCGACGATGTCGGCGATCCGCTCCGGCACCACCTGACCACAGGCGATGTAGTCCTGCATGAACAGTGGCTCGGCGCCGCAGACCACCAGGTCGTCGATCACCATCGCCACGAGGTCCACCCCGACCGTGTCGTGGATGCCCATCATCTGCGCGATGACGAGCTTCGTCCCGACGCCGTCGGTCGAGGACGCCAGCAGGGGCCGGGTGTACCGGCTCACGTCGAGGGAGAACAGCCCGGCGAAACCACCCAGGCCGCCGACCACCTCGGGGCGCAGGGTCTTCTTGACCTTGACCTTCATCAGCTCGACCGCGCGGTCACCCGCATCGATGTCGACACCGGCGGCGGCATACGTCGCACCCGCGGTTTCGTTCCGGGCGTCCATTCCGTCGCTCACGCGAGTCTCGTCCTCCATCAAGGGCGCCGCAGCGCGTCCGCTCCACCGGGACTGGAGGCGAGCGCCGGGGGCGTGCGGTCGACGCCGCGCTCGATTCCCTCCAGGACATGCTTGCCGATCAGCTCGTCGGCGGGCAGCGGGATCGGGTACTCCCCGTCGAAGCACGCGGTGCAGAGCCGGTTCTTCGGCTGCTCCGACGCGCCGATCAGGCCGTCGAGCGACACGAAGCCGAGCGAGTCGGCGCCGATCGACGCGCGGATCCCGTCCACGTCCAGCCCGTTCGCGATCAGCTCCGCACGACTCGCGAAGTCGATGCCGTAGAAGCACGGCCACTTCACCGGCGGGGAGGAGATCCGCACGTGCACCTCGAGGGCGCCGGCCTCCCGCAGCATCCGGATCAGCGCGCGCTGGGTGTTGCCGCGCACGATCGAGTCGTCCACGACGACGAGCCGCTTGCCGCGGATGACATCCCGCAGCGGGTTCAGCTTCAGCCGGATGCCCAGCTGCCGGATCGACTGCGAGGGCTGGATGAACGTCCGGCCGACGTACGCGTTCTTCACCAGCCCGATCCCGAACGGGATGCCGGACTCCTCGGCGAACCCGACCGCGGCCGGCGTGCCGGACTCGGGCACGGAGATGACCAGGTCGGCGTCGGCGGGAAACTCCCGGGCGAGCTGCCGGCCGGTCTCGACCCGGCTCGCGTGCACGCTGCGGCCCGCGATCGTGGTGTCCGGGCGGGCCAGGTACACGTACTCGAACAGGCAGCCCTTGGGCGCCGGCGGCGCGAACCGCTCCGATCGCAGCCCGTGCTCGTCGATCGCGATGAGCTCACCGGGCTCGACCTCGCGGACCACGCTGGCACCGACGATGTCGAGCGCCGCCGTCTCGCTGGCCACCACCCAGCCGCGCTCCAGCCGGCCGAGGACGAGCGGGCGGACACCCTGCGGGTCCCGCGCCGCATACAGCGTGTGCTCGTCCATGAACACGAGGCTGAACGCCCCCCGCAGCGTCGGCAGCACCTCCAGCGCCGCCGCCTCCAGGGAGAGGTCGGGCCGCGCCGCGAGCAGGGCCGCGACGAGCGCGGTGTCGGTCGTGGAGCCGGGGACGGTCTCCAGGATCCCGGCCTCGGCCACGCGGCGGGCGAGGTCGGCGGTGTTCACCAGGTTGCCGTTGTGGGCCAGCGCCACCGTGGTGCCCGCGCTCGTCGACCGCAGCGTGGGCTGCGCGTTCTCCCAGGTGGAGCCCCCGGTCGTGGAGTACCGCGTGTGCCCGATGCACAGGTGGCCCTGCATGCTCGCGAGCGTCGGCTCGTCGAAGACCTGGGAGACCAGGCCGAGCTCCTTGTAGACCACCACCCCGGAACCGTCGGACACGGCCATCCCGGCCGCCTCCTGCCCGCGGTGCTGGAGGGCGTACAGCCCGAAGTAGGTGAGCTTCGAGACCTCCTCCCCGGGCGCCCAGACGCCGAAGACGCCACAGGCATCCTGCGGTCCGCGGTCCTGGGGGTCGAGGTCGTGGTTGAGCCTGCCGTCGCCTCGGGCCACGGGCGCCGCTCCTCGGGTCTCTCGGGTTCTGTCGATCTCGGGGACGTGCTGTCTAGATCGGTGGGGCCAGTCTACCCGCGCACGCGCCGTGCCGACTCCCGGCGGGTGCCCCTCCCCCGGACGGGGGAGGGGCGGGCGCCATGCGTGTCGGGTTTCCCACCATCTGGCTCAACGGGGTGTCCCGCACCCGGCCCCGCGTGCTCTACTCAGAACATGCCTACGACCTCGACGGAGTTGGACGCCTTCTGGGCCTCCCGTCGTGGGCAGATGTTCGACCAGTCCTGTCGCTGACGAGCCGTCCTGCCCGCCTGACGTGCGGGCGCCCTCGTCATCCGAAAGCGACCCGTGCTGTGTCCGTACATCTCGAACCGTTTCTGCTCGCGCCGTCGTCCCTCACCTCGACCGCGCTGACCCGCCTCGCCGCCCAGCTCGCCGGCACCCCGGCCCTCTGGCGGGACCACCTCCGGTGGTCGGAGACCAAGCGCTGGTACGCCCAGCTCCGGGCCACCCCGCTGTACGACGTGTGGCTGCTCAGCTGGACTCCCGGCCAGGGCACCGAACTCCACGACCACGGCGGCTCCGCCGGGACGTTCCACGTCCTGAGCGGGTCGCTGCGGGAGACCGTCGCGATGGGCACGCCGGACAGCGTCCGGCTCACGGAGCGGACCGTTCCGGCCGGTCAGGGCGTGACGTTCGGCCCCACCCATGTCCACGATGTCGCTCACGCCGGGACCGGCCCGGCCGCGAGCCTGCACGTATACTCGCCGCCGCTGCGTTCGATGTCGTACTACGACACGACCGGCGGCGAGCTGCGGCAGAAGCGGACGCTCGCGACGACCCACCCCGAGCCGACCTGGCCGGAGCTGGCGCTGCGCTGAGGCCCCACCTCGCGGGTCTTGCCCGGACGCAACGACGCCGGCCTGGTCGATGACCTGGCCGGCGTCGCGCCGGTCCCCCCGGAGCGTGACGACCGCGGTGATCGGGCCGTCGTCGTGTGTTGCTAACAGTAGCGATGCACGTACTGGTTGTAAAGGGGCAATTCGGGATCCGTCAGGCCCATTCCGCGGCGGCCCCCAGCAGGAACGGCGCCAGGTCCGCCCGCGCGCCGCTCGCCGCCACCCGGCCCGCGTCGACCGCCTCGCCGAAGCGCATCCGCCCGGTCGCCAGCAGAACCCAGGTGACGGGGTCGGTCTCGACCACGTTCGCTGGGGTGCCGCGGGTGTGCCGCGGCCCCTCCACGCACTGCACCGCGCCGAACGGCGGGACGCGCACCTCCACCGCGTGCCCCGGCGAGCGCTCGGCGAGGTCGGCGAGCAGGTGACGCACTGCGGCGGCGAGCGCCGGCCGCTCCGGTGCGCGGCCCGATTCGATCGCCGCGAGGACCCGCCGGACGGCGTCCGGGGCGACGGCGCGGCGAGGGGGCACGATGCCGACGATAGTCGCGCCGTCGACCGGCCTCAGGTGGCCGGGCCGAAGACCCCGGCGCGCAGCGCCGGCACGACATCGCTGACCCCGACCTGCACCGCGAGGTCGAGATCGGCCTCGAATCCGCCGACCACCAGCTCCCGGCCCGACGCCGAGCCGCGGATCGCGGCGGCCACGTCGGACACCCCGTCGAGCACGCTGAGCGCGATCGCCGCCTCCACCGACAGCCCGCCCGGGGCGCGGGACAGCCCGTCCAGCACCACCGCCGCGCCGAGCAGGTCCTCCACCGCCGGGCGCAGGGTGCCGTCGGGCCAGCGTTCCCCGGCCGCGACCACGCCGATCGGCCGCAGGCGGTCGCCGTACCCGCACGCCAGGAGCCACCGGGCCACCGCCGGGGCGTTGCGGAGACCCGCGGCGACGACCTCCGCCCCCGTCGAGGCGGCGGCCGCACAGATCGCCGAGCCGTTCGGGCTCGGCAGCACGAGGTCGCTCACCACCGGGGCGTACCGGAGCGCCCGCGGCGACAGCGACCAGGGGTGCCCGGTCGTGACGGCGCGCCGGCCCGCGGCGAGCACCGCGCCGACGCGGTCGGCGTACGCCGCCGACTCCGGGCCCTCCCACGGGAACGGGTGGACCCGCATCCCCCGTTCGACGGCCACCGACACCGCGGTGGTGAACAACAGCACGTCGACGATCACGAGAACCGCGCACGACTCCGCGAGCATCGCCGCGCCCGCCGCGCCCCACTCGAACCGCACGCCCGCCGGGCGCTGGCTGAGGACCACGCTCAGCCGAACAGCCGCCCGAGCGTCCCCTCGTGCGCCTTCCGCAGCTCGGTCAGCGGGACCGTGAACGCGTCCTGGATCTCCAGGGCCTTGGCCTCGGCGTCCACGACGCCGATCCGCTGCCACGGCAGCCGGCGCGCGGTGCACATCTCGGTGAACCGCAGCTCCTCGCTGCGCGGCACGGTCACGATCGCCCGGTGCGCCGACTCGGAGAACAGGAACACGAACGGGTTCGTGCCCTCCTGCCACTCCTCCGGCAGCACGACCCGGGCGCCGGTGTCGTACCGCAGCACCGACTCCACCAGCGCCTGCGCCAGCCCGCCCTCGGACAGGTCGTGCGCCGAGGACAGCAGGCCGTCCCGCGACCCGGCCACCAAGACCTCGCCGAGCAGCCTCTCGCGGTCGAGGTCGACCTTCGGGGGCACACCGCCGAGGTGGCCGTGCGTGACCCACGCCCACTCGGAGCCGGACAGCTCCTCCGCCGTGGCGCCGAGCAGGATGATCGACTCACCGTCGGACCGGAAGCCCGTCGGAGTACGCCGGGCGACGTCGTCGATCAGCCCGAGCATGCCGACCACCGGCGTCGGGTGGATCGCCTGCGTGCCGGTCTGGTTGTAGAAGCTGACGTTGCCGCCGGTGACCGGCGTGCCCAGCTGCTGGCACGCGTCCGCGAGTCCGCGCACGGCCTCGGAGAACTGCCACATCACGGCCGGGTCCTCGGGGCTGCCGAAGTTCAGGCAGTTCGTGACCGCGATGGGCGTCGAGCCGGAGACCGTCACGTTGCGGTACGCCTCGGCGTAGGCCAGCTGCGCACCGGCGTACGGATCGAGCCGCGCGAACCGGCCGTTGGCGTCGGTGGCCAGCGCGATCCCCGCGCCGGTCTCCTCGTCCAGCCGGATCATGCCGGTGTCGTCCGGCTGCGCCAGCACGGTGTTGCCCTGCACGTACCGGTCGTACTGCTCGGTGACCCAACTGCGGCTGGACAGGTTCGGGCTGGCCGCCATCGTGAGCAGCGTCGACCGCAGCTCGTCCACGGTGGACGGACGCGGCAGCGTCTCGGCGCGGTCGGCCTGGACGAGGTCCAGGTCGGCCGGCCGGTGCAGCGGACGCTCGTAGACCGGGCCCTCGTCGGCCAGGCTGGCCGGCGGCACGTCCACGACGATCTCGTCGTTCCAGCTGACGACCAGCCGGTCGCCGTCGGTGACCTCGCCGATCGCGGTGGCGAGCACGCCCCACTTCTCGGCCAGGGCCAGCACCTCGGGGAGGTTCTCCGGCGTCACGATCGCCAGCATCCGCTCCTGCGACTCGCTGGCGAGGATCTCCTGCGGCTCCATGGTCTGCTCGCGCAGCGGCACGCGCTCCAGGTACGCCCGCATGCCGGACTTGCCGGCCGCGGCCGTCTCGGTGAGCGCACAGGTGAGCCCGGCGCCACCGAGGTCCTGGATGCCGACGACCAGCTTGCGGTCGAACAGCTCCAGGCACGACTCGATGAGCAGCTTCTCGGCGAACGGGTCGCCGACCTGCACGCTCGGGCGCCGCGCCGGACCGTCGGCGTCGAACGTCGCGCTCGCGAGCACGCTGACGCCGCCGATGCCGTCCCGGCCGGTCTTCGCACCGAGCAGCACGACCACGTTGCCGACCCCGGTCGAGGCGGAGGTCTGGATCCGGTCGACCGGCATCACGCCGACGCACAGCGCGTTCACCAGCGGGTTGCCCTGGTACACCGGGTCGAACACGACCTCGCCGCCGATGTTCGGCAGGCCGAGGGAGTTCCCGTACCCGCCGACGCCCGCGACGATGCCGGGCAGCACGCGCCGGGTGTCGGGGTGCTCGGCGTCACCGAACCGCAGCGAGTCCATCACCGCGATCGGCCGGGCGCCCATCGTCAGGATGTCGCGGACGATGCCGCCGACACCGGTCGCCGCGCCCTGGTACGGCTCGACGAAGCTCGGGTGGTTGTGGCTCTCGACCTTGAACGTCACGGCGAGCCCGTTGCCGACGTCCACCACACCGGCGTTCTCGCCCATGCCGACCAGCATCCGGTCGCTCTTCGGGGCCTTCTCGCCGAACTGCCGCAGGTGGACCTTGGAGCTCTTGTAGGAGCAGTGCTCACTCCACATGATCGAGTACATCGCGAGCTCGGTCTGGGTGGGGCGGCGTCCGAGCACCTCGCGGATCCGCAGGTACTCGTCCTCCTTGAGCCCGAGCTCGCCGTACGGCTGCTCGACCTCGGCCGTCTCCGCGGCCTTGCCGACAGTGTCGACCGCCGGTTCCGTCGTGGTCATCGGGCGGTCACCAATCGCTGGAGTACGGACGTGAAGATCGCCAACCCGTCGACGGACGGACCGGTCAGCTCCTCCACGGCGTGCTCGGGGTGCGGCATCAGGCCGACGACGTTGCCCCGCTCGTTCGTGATGCCGGCGATGTCGCGCGCCGAGCCGTTCGGGTTGCCGCGCACGTACCGGAAGACCACCCGGCCGTTCGACTCGAGCATGTCGAGCGTGCGCTCGTCCGCGACGTAGCAGCCCTCACCGTTCTTGACCGGGATGAGGATCTCCTGCGCGGTCTCGTAGCCCTGGGTCCACATCGTCGAGGCGTTCACGACCTTGAGCCACTGGTCGCGGTTGCGGAAGTGCAGGTGGGTGTTGCGGGTCAGCGCGCCCGGGAGCAGGTGCGACTCGCAGAGCACCTGGAAGCCGTTGCAGATCCCGAGGACCGGCATCCCGCCGTTCGCCGCGTCGACGATCTTCTCCATCACCGGGGCGAACCGGGCGATCGCGCCGGCGCGCAGGTAGTCGCCGTAGGAGAACCCACCGGGGAGCACGACGGCGTCGACGCCCTTGAGGTCGGCGTCCGCGTGCCACAGCTGGACCGGCTCACCGCCGGCGAGCCGGATCCCGCGGAGGGCGTCACCGTCGTCCAGAGAGCCCGGGAAGGTGACGACCCCGACGCGGGCCGTCACGGCCGGGCCTCCGCCGTCGTGCCGGCCTCGGTGGTGCCGGCGCCCGCGTCGGCACCCGCCGCGCCGGCGGTGGCCCCGGCGGGCGCCGGCTCGGAGACCTGGACCACCGCAACCTCCGCCGGGGCGTACGCGACCGGCAGGTCGTGGGCATCCGGTTCCTCGACCCGGACCACGAAGTCCTCGATCACCGGGTTCGACAACAGGGTCTCGGCGGCGCGGCGGACCTCGTCGAGCCGCTCGGGCGTGAGCTCGCCGTCCACCTCGAGCTCGAAGCGCTTGCCCTGCCGTACGGCGCTGATGGCGTCGAAGCCCAGCCGGGGCAGCGCGTTCGCCACCGCCTGACCCTGGGGGTCGAGAATCTCGGGCTTCAACATGACGTCGACCACGACGCGGGCCACGGGTCGCTCCTGGGGGTGGGCTGAACAGCCGAACTTGACGATTCAGAATACCGGTGCCACCGGGACGCGCTGGCGCACACCCGCTCCCTTGCCCCGATCCCGGACGACACGAGGCCCCGTCCGCGAACGGACGGGGCCTCGGGACGACGCCGTGCGGACTACAGCGGGCGCACGTTCTCGGCCTGCGGGCCCTTCTGGCCCTGCGTGACCTCGAACTCCACGCGCTGGTTCTCGTCGAGCGAACGGTAGCCGTCGCTGGCGATCGCCGAGTAGTGCACGAAGACGTCAGCGCCGCCGCCGTCCGGCGCGATGAAGCCGAAGCCCTTCTCCGCGTTGAACCACTTCACGCTGCCCTGAACCATGTACTTCTCCTTCTGAGGGACGGTGCGGGAACGGCACTTTGCCGAACCCAGCTGCATCGGTAACCGTCGTCCCACTCCCGAACCTCATGGTCCAGAAACGAGCGACGCCCGCGGATCGAGATCCACGGGCGTTCGAGAACGTGCGAAGACCAGCAACTGCAGCCGCAGAAACGCTAGCACGCAGTTCTACGGGGCGCAGTACTCTCGGCGGACATCCTCGGAGGTTCACCGGACGGTCTTCGACGGGACGGCCGGACCCCCTCAAAACCGGGCGTTCCCGGTCACGTTCAGGCCACGAACAGGTCAAATCCCCGCTAGCGCCAGGCCTCCCCGGTGAGCCGTTCGTAGGCCGCCACGTACCGCTGGCGCATCGCCTCGACCACCTCGTCCGGCAGCTCCGGACCGGGCGCCGTGCGGTCCCAGTCCACCCCGGCGAGCCAGTCGCGCAGCGGCTGCTTGTCGTAGGAGGGCTGGGCCCGGCCGGGCGCCCACCGGTCGGCCGGCCAGAACCGGGACGAGTCCGGGGTCAGTACCTCGTCACCGAGGGTCAGCACGCCGTCGGCGTCGAGCCCGAACTCGACCTTGGTGTCGGCGAGGAGGATCCCCCGCGAGGCGGCGAGATCGTTGCCGCGGGACAGCACGGCGAGGGTCAGCCGCCGCAGCTCGGCCGCGAGGTCGGGGCCCACCGCGGCGACGACCTCGTCGTACGTCATCGGCTCGTCGTGACCGGTCGGGCCGCCCTTGGTGGTGGCCGTGAAGATCGGCTCCGGCAGCCGCGAGGCCTCGTCGAGCCCGGCGGGCAGCGGTACGCCCGACACGGCGCCGGACTCCCGGTACTGCACGGTGCCGGACCCGGACAGGTACGCCCGCGCGACACACTCCACCTCGACCATCCGCAGTGGACGGACGAGCATCGACCGGCCACGCAGCGCGTCGGCGTCGGCGGCGAGCGAGGCGGGGTACCGGGACACGTCCGCGGTGACGACGTGGTTCGGCACGAGGTCGGACAGCTTGTCGAACCACCACAGGCTCAGCGCGGTGAGGATCTTCCCCTTGTCCGGCACCACGTTCGGCAGCACGACGTCGAACGCGCTCACCCGGTCGCTCGCCACCATGAGCAGCAGGTCGTCCACGGCGTACAGGTCACGGACCTTGCCGGAGTGGACAGGGGGCGGCAGCGCCACGGCGGGCTCCTGTGGAGGGGGTCGGGGAAGTGGGCGGGCAGACGAGACTGGGGCGGCCGGCAACCGCCGACCGCCCCAGCCTAGAACCCGCCTCAGGAAGTCTGAGCCCGGGTCATCGCGTGCTTGACGAGCGAGATGAGGACCTGCTTCGTCGCGTCCTTCTGCCGGGCGTCGGTGTAGAGCATCGGCACGTCCGCCGGCACCGCGAGAGCCTCGCGGACCTGGTCGAGCGTGTGGTGCGCGACACCGTCGAAGCAGTTGACCGCGACGACGAACGGGTACCCGTGGGTCTCGAAGTAGTCGACCGCGTTGAAGCAGTCGGCCAGCCGCGAGGTGTCGACCAGCACGACGGCGCCGATCGCGCCCTTGCACAGGTCGTCCCACATGAACGTGAAGCGGTCCTGCCCCGGCGTACCGAACAGGTACAGCCACAGCTGGTCGGACAGCGCGATGCGACCGAAGTCCATCGCGACCGTGGTGGTGTCCTTGCGGTCGGACACCTGGCCCGCGTCGTCCACCCCGACACTGTGCGACGTCATTGCCGCCTCGGTGCGGAGCGGCTCGATGTCGGAGATCGACCCGATGAAGGTCGTCTTTCCGACCGCGAACCCGCCCGCGACGACGATCTTGACCGACGTCGGGGCCTTGGTCGATGCGCGCGCGATCCCGGAGTGGGAACGCGCCGCCACGTCAGAGCTTGGAAATGCCATCAAGCACGCTCGCAAGGAGGTCGAGGTTGCCGGCGGACGGGGTGGCAGCGTTGTACGTGCCGGTGTGGACGACGAGGACGCCGTCCTGGGCGAGGTCTGCGACCAGCACCCGGACCACTCCGAGGGGCAGGGACAGGTGGGCGGCGATCTCGGCGATGGAGAGCGTCCGGTCGAAACAGAGCTGCACGATCGCGCGCCGCTCCAGCTGGAGACCCTCCGGCATCGTGTCGCCGGTGAGCTGTACCAGCGCCTCCATCGGGAGCTGCACTCCCGACGGCCGCGTACGGCCGCCGGTCACGGTGTACGGACGCACCACGCGCATGGACTCCGCGTAGTCGTCCGCGTGCTCGCTCATCCGAGCGGGCTTCCCGCGACCAGCGACCCGTTGACGGAACCGTCCGCCGGGAGCTGCGAGCGCATGTCCGCGATCAGCTGCGGAGTCATCGTCGTCTCCGCGCGGCTGACCAGCAGCGTCATCTCGTATCCCACCAGGCCCACATCGCACATCGCCTCGGCCACGACCGAGAGGATCGAGCCGTCGCTGATGCTCGTGGTGAACAGGAACGCCCTGTCCATCTCGACGATCGACTGACGGACCGGGCCGGCCCCCAGCTGGCGCGAGGCTCCGTTGTTCAGGCTCGACACTCCCGAGACGATCGCGGCGAGCTGGTCGCCGGAGATCCGGTCGAGGTCGTCGGACATGGCCATCAGCAGGCCGTCCGCGGACACCACGAGCGTGTGCCGGATCCCCGGGACACTCTTCACGAAGTTGTTGAGCAGCCAAGAGAAGTTGGCAGCCTCGTCAGACAGAGCGGGCATGCTCTAGTCCCTCCTCAGGTTGTCGACGCCGTGACCGGGTCGGTTGGTGTTGGCTCCGTCGCGGCCGCGCTGCACACCGGCTCGGAAGCCGCTGAGCATGCTCCGGACATCGCCCGCGGCACGGGGCCGGCTGGGCTGCTCGGCCTCGTCGATGTCGCCGACAGGCATCGCCGCGGGCTGGCGACGTGCCAGTTCGGCGGTCTCGGGCTCGGGGTCGGGCTGGGTCCGCTGAGCCGGCGGCGCCAACTCGGTCTGGGACATCAGCTGCGGGGTGTACGACGCCGACGCCAGCTGGGAGAGCTGGGCCAGCGGGGACAGCTCGCTCACCGCGTCGACCGTGGCCGGCGCGGGGATCTCGTGACGAGGGCCACGACTGGGCAGGGCGACCGGCGCCGGGGCGGCCTCCTCGACCGGAGCGGGCAGCATCGGCGGAGCCGGCAGCCGGACCGGGCTCGGAGCCGGGGCCAGCGGCGCGACCGGGGCCGCGGGAGCCACCGGAGCCCTCGGCGCGGCGTGCTGTGGCACACCGGCCGGCCGGAGGACCGGCGGCATGCTGTGCCGCGGCAGCTGCGGGGCCACCGTCGGCTCGGCCGGCGCGACCGTCCGGCGGCGGAGAAGCCCCTTCTCCCGGCTCGGGAGGATGGTCCGCGCCGCGACGGGGGACGGCGGCAGGAACTCGGGCTCCGGGTCGGCCACCGGCGGCAGGTACGCCGGCTCGGGAGCCGGCGCGACGTCGGGAGCGGGCACCGGGGCACGGCCCACGGCGGGGCTGAGCGGCGTCCGCTGGATCGGGGCGACCGGAGCGACGGACGGCACGGGGGCGACCGGTGGCACCGGCAGCGACGCCACCGGGGGTGCGACCTCGCGGGGCCGCAGCGGCGGAACCGGGTCGACGGCGGACCGCGCCGGCGTGGGCTCGTCGTACACCGGCTCGGGCTCGGGTTCGGGCTTCCGGGCCGCCGCGGCGGCCCGGCCCCGGGTCGGGAGCTCGACGTCGTCCGGCACGACCGTGACCGGGTCCTGCGTACCGGCGACGGTGTCACCGGTCAGGGTGCCGGCCGGGGGCAGCGCGGGAGCGTCGTCGAACTCGTCCGCGGTGTCCGGGGTGGCCGGCAGCGCCGCACCCTGGAACAGCGAGAGGGGCAGCTGGATCTCCGCGACCACTCCGCCGCGCGCACCGTGGGTGAGGTGCACCTGCGCCCCGAGCCGCGTCGCCAGCCGGCCGACCACGAAGAAGCCGAGGCGCTGGGCGACGGCCAGCTCGGTCACGGGCGGGTTCTCGATCCGCTCGTTGGCCTCGACCAGCTCGTCGTCCGTCATGCCGAGGCCCTGGTCGCGGACGACCACGACCAGCCCGTCGGTGACCGCGGAGGCGGTGACCCAGACACGGGTGTCGGGGTTGGAGAAGTGCGTGGCGTTCTCGAGGAGCTCGGCGAACAGGTGCGACAGGCTCATCGCGACCCGGCCCGGGATCATCACCTCGTCGGTGACCGACAGGTCGACCCGGTCGTACGCCTCGATACCGCCGATGGCGGCGCGGATGACGTCCGACAGCGGCATCGGCTGGCGGAGCTTGCGGGCCGCGTCGATGCCGGCGAGCACCAGGAGGCTCTCCGAGTTGCGCCGCATGCGGGTCGCGAGGTGGTCGAGCCGGAACAGGTTCTCCAGCGTGTCCGGGTCCTCCTCGCGGGCCTCGAGCCGGTCGAGGAACGCGAGCTGACGGTCGAGCAGGACCTGGTTCCGGCGGGCCATGTTGGTGAACATCTCGGCGATGCTGCCGCGCAGTGCGGCCTGCTCACCGGCCACCCGCACGGTCACCTCGTTCACCGCGTTGAACGCCTCGGCGAGCTTGCCCACCTCGTCCTTGGTGCGGACGACGATCGGCTCGACCTGCAGGTCCGGGCGGTCACCCGGGCGCTGCATCTGCTCGACCATCGTCGGCAGCTTGTCGCTCATGTCGCGGGCGGCCTCGGTGAGCCGCCGCAACGGGGCGGTGATCCGCCGGCCGAGGAACACGGTCAGCGCGATGACCACCAGCAGGGCGCCGATCGCGATCGCGATGACGAGGTAGGAGGTGCGCTGCGTGGCGTCCGCGTTCTTGCTGACGTCGGTGCCGATCTGCGTGGTGACGGACTTCGCGGCGGTCATCAGCTTCGCGAGACGGCCACCGGCGGCGGTGTTCCACGCACCCACGTTCTGGTCCAGCCCACCGCGGGCACCCGCGACGAGCGCGGTGCGGTACGGCCGGAGCGGGGCGTCGCTGATCGCGGCGGTGACCTCCTGGCGCTGCCCCGGGAAGTCGTCCCGGACCAGCGGCACGAGCGCCGTGAGCGAGGACTCCTGGATGCCGAGGAGCGCGCTGTGCTGCTCCAGCTGCTCCCGCGTGACCTTCCTGGCCACGAACGTGGAGGTGAGGAGGTCGCGCTCGAGCACGCCGTACTCGGCGAGCTGGAGGATGCCCTGGTACGCGCGGAGCGACCGGGCGAGCGTGGGGTCACCGAGCGACTGGGCGAGAAGGCTCGGGATCGTGACGACGTTGCTGATCAAGCCGCCGTAGATCGTCCGCATACCGGTGACGGTCACCGCACCCGCGTCGACGTCCGCGCGGGCCTTGGTCAGCGCCTTGAAGCCGTTGTTCGCGAGCGCGTTGGCCGTGATCGCGGCGTCCGGTGCGACCTCACCCAGCGAGGCGGTGCCGAAGTGCGCGCGGAGCTCGGTGAACGCCCGGTCCGTGGTCGCGCGGAGATCCTTCAGCTGCGTGAGCTTCTCCGGGCTGGGGCCCAGGATGTACACCGAGCTGACGATGCGCTCGTTCTGGAGGAGCACCTCGAGGTCCGCCAGGTACGGCAGGCCCTTGGTGACGGCGACCTGACGACGCGCGGTCGTCGCCTCGTCCCGGAACTGCAGGACGATCAGCGCGGACAGCGCCACGATGACGACCATCGGCGCGGCGACCAGCGCCAGCAGCTTCGATCGAATCCCGACACGCCTCAACATGGGGCCGCCCCTCCACACACACCCGTCACAACTCCCGCAGATGGCGGGCTACGAGCTACTTCGACCCGAGAGGCCCCCGGCTACACCACCCGTTCGGCGTAATCTCCGGCCCAGATGGCCCGAGTCGGGCGTGTCGCGGTTGCGTTCGGAGGCCGAATGCCTCAGCGGGCGAGCCCGACGCGGCCGAGGACCGCGGCGTCGGCGATGTCGGTGCGGTACTGCGCGCCGTCGAACGACACGCCCTCGACCCCGCGGTACGCCGCCGCGCGGGCCGAGGCGAGGTCCGGTCCGGTGGCGGTGACCGCGAGGACCCGGCCCCCGGCGGTGACCAGCGCGCCCGCGTCGTCGCGGGCCGTGCCGGCGTGCAGCACGCTGACGCCGTCCGGCGCCTCGCCGACGGTGACGGCGTCGCCGGTACGGGGGGACGCCGGGTAGCCGGCCGAGGCCAGCACCACCGTGACGGCCGAACCTCCGGTCCACTCCAGCGGCGGGTGGTCGGCGAGCGTGCCGGTCGCGGCGGCGTGCAGCAGCCCCCCGAGCGGTGTGGCGAGCAGCGGCAGCACGACCTGCGTCTCGGGGTCCCCGAACCGGGCGTTGAACTCGACCACCCGCGGTCCGCGCGAGGTCATCGCGAGCCCGACGTACAGCAGCCCGGCGAACGGGGCGCCGCGGCGGCGCAGCTCGGCCAGGGTCGGCTCGACCACCTCGGCGAGCACGGTGTCCACGGTGGACGGCGGCAGCCACGGCAGCGGGGCGTACGCGCCCATCCCGCCGGTGTTCGGTCCCGCGTCCCCGTCTCCGAGGCGCTTGAAGTCCTGCGCGGGCAGCAGCGGGCGGGCCTCGGTGCCGTCGGTGACGACGAACAGCGACACCTCGGGGCCGTCGAGGTACGCCTCGACGACGACGCGCCCGCAGCCGGCGGCGTGGGCCAGCGCGGCGCCCCGGTCGGACGTCACGACGACGCCCTTGCCGGCCGCGAGGGCGTCGTCCTTGACCACGTACGGCGGGCCGAACTCGTCCAGCGCGGCGGCCACCTCGGCGGCCGAGACACAGGTCCGGGACTCGGCGGTGGGAACGCCCGCGGCGGCCATGACGTCCTTCGCGAACGCCTTGGAGCCCTCCAGGACGGCGGCGTCGGCCGACGGCCCGAAGCAGGCGAAGCCCGCCTCGCGCACCGCGTCGGCCTCGCCGGCGACCAGCGGGACCTCGGGGCCGATCACCACCAGGTCGGCGCCGACCTCGGCCGCGACCGTGGCGGCGCCACCGGGGCCGGGCGGGAGCGGCCGCACCGGGAAGTCGAGCGCGATCCCGGCGTTGCCGGGGGCACAGACGAGGTGCTCCACCCCCGGGTCACGGGCCAGGGCCGTGCAGAGGGCGTGCTCCCGGGCACCGGAACCGATCACGAGGACGCGCACGGCAGGAGCCTAGCGGCGGGGCCCGGCCGGTCCCCGCGCCCCCCGCGGCGGGGGTGCCTCAGCGCCGTTGCCTGCCGTGATCACCAGCGGTTTCCCGCGCTCTGGCGACGAAAACCAGGTGGTGATCACGGGTCAGGAGGCCGCCGCGGCGCCCAGCGTCCGCAGCCGTCCGCAGTCCGCCGCGGTGGGTGCGGCCGGGGCCGCGACCCCGACCGCGGCAAGCACGAGCCCCGTGACGAGCGGGGAGTCCGGCAGGCCACTGTGGTCGGTCCGCTCGTCGGCACACACGGCCTGCAGGCGCACGCCGGTGGAGCCCTCGAGGCGGCCGGAGTCCGGCGGCGTCACGACCTGGTCCTGGTCGGTCCACAGTGACGTCCAGACCGGTCCGCTCGGGGTCTCGTCACCGTCGTTCAGCCCGGCGAGCAGCGGCGAGTCCGGGGCGAGCTGCTGACACGCGGCGGGGCAGCTGGAGGAGGCGAACGCCCGAGCCAGGCCGGCCACCCGCGTGCCGTGGTGCGGCGAGCCGACCGTCACGACCCGGCGGGCGATCTTGCGTCCACCGAGGTCGTCGACCCAGAGCCGGGTGACCACCCCACCGGCCGAGTACCCGATCACGTCCACCGACGGCGCGCCGCCGCGAACCTCCGTGACGAACGCGTCCAGTGCCCGCGCCTGCGCGGTCAGGTCGCCGGTGCCGTCACCCGGGAGGGCGAACACCGCCGCCGTCCGCCCGGTGGCGCGCAGCTTGACCGCGAGCCGGTCGAGCGAACGGGTGCTGCCCCCGTATCCGGGCACGAGCACGATCGGGCCCGGGGTGTCCTGCGCGGCCCCGGTGAACGCCACCGGCCGCTTCTGCGACGTGCCCACGAGGACGGTGAGGCCGAGGACGACGGCGGCGGTCACCACCACGGCCACCACCAGCAGCAGTGGTGTCGGCAGTCGCCGCACGGCGTTCCCCCCAGCTCGATCGAGTCCTCCCCACGGTAATCGGCCGTGAGGAGGCGCTCCTGAGCGGCCGTCAGAGCAGGTCGCGGACCACGACGTTCTGCTCGCGGCCGGGGCCGACGCCGATCACGCTCACCGGAGCGCCGGACAGCTCCTCGATGCGGCGGACGTACGCCTGCGCGTTCTTCGGCAGGTCCTCGAACGAACGCGCGCCGGTGATGTCCTCCGTCCAGCCGTCGAGGTACTCGTACACCGGCTTGGCGTGGTGCAGCCCGGTCTGGGTGACCGGCATGGTGTCGGTCCGCTCGCCGTCCACGTCGTACGCGACGCAGATCGGCACCCGGTCCAGCCCGGACAGCACGTCGAGCTTGGTGAGGAAGAAGTCGGTGACCCCGTTGACCGTGGTCGCGTACCGCGCGAAGACCGCGTCGAACCAGCCGCACCGGCGGTCCCGCCCGGTCGTCACGCCGACCTCGCCGCCCACCGTGCGCAGGTGCTCGCCGAACTCGTCGAACAGCTCGGTCGGGAACGGCCCGGAGCCGACCCGCGTGGTGTACGCCTTCAGGATGCCGACGACCTGGGTGATCCGGGTCGGGCCGATGCCGCTGCCGACCGCGGCGCCACCGGCGGTCGGGTTGGACGACGTGACGAACGGGTACGTGCCGTGGTCCACGTCGAGCAGCGTGCCCTGGCCGCCCTCGAGCAGCACCTGCTCGCCCCGGTCGAGTGCGTCGGCGAGCAGCGTGCGGGTGTCGGCGATCATCGGGCCGATCCGCTCCGCGTACCCGAGGAACTCCGCCACGATGGCAGGACCATCCAGTGCCTTGCGGTTGTAGATCTTGACCAGGATCTGGTTCTTCAGCTCCAGGGCGGCCTCGACCTTCTGGGCGAGGATGCCCGGGTCGAGCAGGTCCTGGGCGCGCACGCCGAGCCGCGCCACCTTGTCCTGGTACGCGGGGCCGATGCCGCGGCCGGTGGTGCCGATCTTCGCCTTGCCGAGGTAGCGCTCGGACACCCGGTCGATCGCCACGTGGTACGGCATGATCAGGTGCGCGTCGGCGGAGACGACCAGGCGGGACACGTCCACGCCGCGGGCCGCCAGGCCGTCCATCTCCTCGAGCAACACGCCGGGATCCACCACGACGCCGTTTCCGATCACCGGGACGACGCCGGGGGTGAGGATGCCGGACGGCAGCAGATGGAGGGCGTACTTCTCGCCGTCGGGCGTGATGACCGTGTGACCGGCGTTGTTGCCACCCTGATAGCGGACCACGTACCGGACCTTGCCGCCGAGCACGTCGGTGGCCTTGCCCTTCCCCTCGTCGCCCCATTGGGCGCCGACCAGGACCATTGCGGGCATCTCGGGGGACTCCTGACGACAGGGAAGTGGCCGCAACGAGGCTAGCGAACAACGCGGCACCGCCCGGCGGCCGGGGGCCTCGGGTCGGCCGTTCCGGCCCGCCCGGTTAACTTTGCGCCGTGACGGAACGTGTAGAGGTCCTGCTGTTGGCGCCGGACTCCGCGACCCGGGTTCCGGTGCTGCGGTGCGCCGACGCGCTCCGCGCGGGGCCGGCGGCGGTGGAGGTCGTGGACGTCGACTCGGACGCGGCCGTCGACGCGGCGGTGGACCGGGCGTACGCGTCCGGCGCGCGCCTCGTCGTCGCGGGCGGAGACGGGCCGCTGCGCGCGGTGCTGCGCCGGATGGTCCGCCGATCACTGCCCCGCGGCGGCGAGCGTCCGGCCGACCTGCCCCCGCACCGGACCGTGCCGGACCTGCCGCCCGTCGGGCTGCTGCCGGTGGACCCGCCCACCGAGACCGACCTGGTCCGGCGCCTGGGGCTGCCGACGACCCCCGCCGAGGTGGCGGCCGCGGTCCTCGGCGGCACGGCGCGGCGACTGGACCTGCTCCGCAACGACGCGGGATCGGTGACGCTGAAGGCGGCGCTGCTCGGCGGGGTCGACCCGGACGGGCGCGGGGTGCCGTGGGCCGCCCGGATCGACGTGGACGACACCGTCCTGTCCGACGGGGCCGAGGCGCTGCTCGCGTGCGGGATCGCCAACCTCGGCGGGCTGGACGCCGTACCGGGCCTGACGCTCGTGGTCGAGGCCGCGGCCACCGACGGACTGCTCGACGTCGGCGTCGCCGTGCCGGTCGGCGGGCGCCGCGGGCGGCCGGAGATCCAGGTACGCCGGGCGCGCGGCCGCGCGGTCGCGGTGACCCCGACGGTGGACGAGCAGGAGGTGCCGCTGGCCGACGACGGCGTCGCCGGGACCTTCGCGCGGAAGCGCACCTGGTGGATGGAGCACCAGGCGTGGGCGGCGTATTGCGGGGAGTGATTGCCGCCCGACAGACTGCCGGGGCCGTGCCCATCTTGTGACCTGATGGCGCAGAATCAGCCGAAGTCGCAGTCCTGACCAGCGGGGGCAACTCATGACCTACGACGACCGGCGGGCCGATCGGGCCCCGGACGACCTCTCCTCGCCGCCGGCGCCGCGGGTGGACCCGTGGTCCGAGCAGCACCTCGTCGGGACCCCGGCCCGGGAGGACCGGACCACCCCACCGGAGCCGGCGTACCCGCCGCCACCCGGGACGTACGCGGGTGAGGACGCGGACCCCGACGCGGTGGCCGCCGATCCCGACGACGAACCCGCGCCGGCCCGGGCGATGCCGACTCCCAAGCCCGCGCCGGAGTGGCCCGAGTACCGGCACGCGGCCCCGCTGCCGCACCTCCCGCCGGCCGGGTCGGACGCCCAGCGGCCGGTACGGCGGCCGGTCGCGTCCCCCCGGTCCGCCGCGGCACCGCCCGCCGCGGCGCCGCCTGCCGCCGGACCGCAGGAGAACCGCCCCGGGCAGCAGTTCGCCGCGCCCCCGACCGCGGCCGACTTCGCCGCCCGGCGCGTGCACGCACCCCAGCAACCGCCCGCGACGATGGGCGTCCAGGGCCTGCTGCGGCGGGCGAGTCTCGGCTACCTGACCCCCGCGCCGAGTCAGCGCGAGCTCGCCCACCGGCAGTCCGTGGCGACCGTGCGACGGAACTTCGGCGGCCTCCGGCAGATCACCGTGGTCAACCCCAAGGGCGGCGCCGGCAAGACGGTGGCCGTGCTGATGACCGCGATGACGTTCGGCCAGCAGCGCGGCGGCTACGTGCTGTCCTGGGACAACAACGAGACCCAGGGCACGCTCGGCATGCGCGCGCAGCAGGACTTCCACCACCGGACGGTGCGGGACCTGCTGGCGGAGCTGGACACGTTCGCCGGTGAGGCGGGACGGGTCGGCGACCTGAGCCGGTACGTGCGCTCCCAGGGCGAGGCGATGTTCGACGTCCTCGCCTCCGACGAGTCGGCCACCGCGGGCGAGATGCTCACCGCCACCGCGTTCCGGAACCTCCGGGAGGTCGTCAGCCGGTTCTACAAGCTGATCATCGTGGACACCGGGAACAACGTCCGCGCGGAGAACTGGCAGGCGGCGATCGAGGCCACCGACCAGCTCGTGGTGCCGATGTCGGCCCGCGGCGACTCCGCCGAGACGGCGGCCCGGATGCTCGACCACCTCGACCAGACCGGCCGCCACGAGCTGGTCCGCCGCGCGGTCAGCGTGATCTCGATGCCCGCCAGCACCAAGGGCACCGATCTCGCGGCGATCCGGAACCACTTCGCCGCGCGGACCCGGACCGTCCTCACCGCACCGTACGAGCCGCTGCTCGACTCGGGCGAGCCGATCCGCTACGAGGAGATCTCGGGCCGCTCGCGCGAGGCGTGGCTGACGATCGCGGCGGCCGTCGCGGAGGGCCTGTAGCCCCTCTCGCTCAGTTGAGCGCGTCCGCCGCCTGCGGGTCGCAGTCGCGGAGGAACCCGGCGCACCGGGCCGCCTCGTCCGCCTCGCCGATCTCGGACGCGGCGCGGGCGAGCGCGTTGAGGCAGCGGAGGAAGCCCCGGTTGGGCTCGTGCGACCACGGCACCGGGCCGTGGCCCTTCCAGCCGCTGCGGCGAAGCGCGTCCAGGCCGCGGTGGTAGCCGGTCCGGGCGTACGCGTACGACGCGACGACCTCGCCCTCGGCGTACGCCCGCTCCGCGAGGGCCGCCCAGCCGCCGCTGTACGCCGGGAACTGCGCCGCGACGGGCGCCGCGTCGCGGTCCTTGCCGACCGCGGCGAGCGCCGCGTCGGCGTCGGCCTGGGCCGGGAGGAGGGTGGCGGCCGGTTCGGGCATCAGGTTGGGGAAGCTCATACCGCCCATCTTGTCAGGCGAGTCGGCGCTCTCCCACAGCCAGCTTCCCGACGACCTCCGCGAGCCGCTCCGGCGGCACCGGCGCGCAGTACGCGAAACCCTGCACGAGCGGTACCCCGAGCGCGGTGACGCCCTCGTCCTCGGCGGCGGTCTCGACGCCCTCGACGATGTAGTCGAGGCCGACCGCGGACGCGAGCTGGCACAGGGCGCCGAGCAGCCGGCCGTCGTTGCCGGGGGTGCCGAGCCCGCGGACGAACCGCCGGTCGATCTTGAGCCCGCTCACCGGCAGGTCCCGCAGGTAGGCGAGGGACGAGTACCCGACGCCGAAGTCGTCCACCACCGAGCGGACCCCGAGGTCCCGCAGCCGGGTGAGCGCCGCGACCACCTCGGGCGAGTCCTGCAGCAGCGTGTTCTCGGTGATCTCCACGTACAGCCGGGTCGGCTCGACGCCGTACTCCTCCAGCGCGGCGGGCAGCTCCGTCAGGTACGGCCGCCGGACCAGATGTGTCGGTGAGACGTTGACCGCCATCCGGATCCGGGCCAGCTCGGGGTGGTTCTCCCAGCCGGCGAGCAGTTCCAGCGCGCGGTGCAGGACGTACCGGTCCACCTCGTACGCGAGGCTGGACGCCTCCGCGACGGGCAGGAACGCGCCGGGCAGCAGCAGCCCGCGGGTGGGGTGCTGCCACCGCACCAGCGCCTCGACCGCGACCACCCGGCCGCGCGGGGCGGTGGCGGCCGGTTGCAGGTGCACCAGCAGCTCGCCGTTCTCCAGCGCGCGGCGCAGGTCGGCCTCGCCCTCCAGCCGTTCGATCGCGCGGTGCCGGAGCGTCTCGTCGAACACGACCGTCTCGCTGCGGGCGGTGCGCTTCGCCTCGTACATGGCCGTGTCCGCGTCGCGCAGCAGGGCACCGGGGCGGCCGCCGCGCTCGCCGTGCGCCACCCCGATGCTGGCGCCGACGACGAACTCTCGGCCGTCCAGCACGATCGGCGCGCTGACCGAGGTGTGCAGCGCCTCCGCGAGCTCGGCGACCCGAGCCGGTTCCCCCGCCTCGGCGAGCACCACGAACTCGTCGCCGCCGAGCCGGGCCAGCACGTCGTCCGGCCCGGTCACCGCCCCGAACCGCTCCGCGACCCGGCGCAGGAGCCGGTCCCCCACGGTGTGCCCGAGGGAGTCGTTGACGACCTTGAAGTCGTCGAGGTCGATGTACAGCGCGGTCACCGGACCGGACGCCAGGCGGGCGCTCAGCTCGGTGACCAGCCGGGTCCGGTTCACCAGGCCGGTGAGCTCGTCGTGGTCCGCGGTGTACGCGAGCCGGGCGAGGGCGACCCGGGTGTCGGTGACGTCCTGGACGTGGCCCACGACGTACCGCGCGGCGCCGTCGGCGTCACCGACCGCGGTGAGCACCACGCGGCACAGGACGCTGCTGCCGTCACGGCGGGTGAACACGCCGTCGTACCCGGCCGAGACCCCCGGCGTCCGGACGGCACCGGCGAGCACGTCGGTGACCGTGAGGCCGGCCGAGTCGGGCGCGATCCGGTCCAGCGGCACGCCGACGAGGTCCTCCTCGGTGCCGCCGAGGATCGCGGCGAGGCTGCCGTTCAGCTGCTGGACGCGCCCGTCGACGGTGGCCAGGAACGCCCCGATCGGGCTGGCCTGGAACACCGAGCGGAACCGGGTCTCACTGTCCGCGAGCTCCTCGATCGCCCGGTGTCGGCGCCGGGTGTCTCGGCCGGTGATCAGCAACCCGTCGCCGAGCCGGACCGCGACGATCTCGTACGTGCCGGGCAGCACCCCGGTGCCGGGCTCCACCTCACGGCGGAACACCTCACCGGTGTCGCAGGTGTGCACGAGCAGCGGGAAGGCGGTGTCGCGCACCGCGGAGAGCAGCTCCAGGAGGCCCCAGCCGACGGCCGTCTCGGGCGTGAGGCCGAGGGCCGCGGCGGCAACGGGGTTGGCGTGCCGGATCCGGAAGTCGGTGACCCGGCCGTCGAAGTCGCGCATCGCGTCGCACACCACGACGGCGTCGAGCAGCGCACCGAGCACCTGCTGCGTCTCACGGCCCGGCATCTGCGGTCCCGTCACTTCGTTCGCCCTCGCCGTTCCGCCGCGGGCTCCGCTCGGAGGGTACGCGGCTCGCCTCGCAGCCGATCAACAATCGCCGCCGACCCCCGAGGGGCGCGACCCCGGTCGGCGCTCACGCCCCTCGAACGCCGGGCTCAGGACCTGGTGGAGGTTCCCGCCGAGCGCAGCGCCTCGCACGCCTCGCCCACCCGGGCGGCCATCCCGGCCTCGGCCGCCTTGCCCCAGGCGCGCGGGTCGTACAGCTTCTTGTTGCCGACCTCGCCGTCGACCTTCAGCACGCCGTCGTAGTTCTTGAACATGAAGTCCGCGGCGGGCCGGGTGAACGCGTACTGCGTGTCGGTGTCGACGTTCATCTTCACCACGCCGTAGTCCAGCGCCTCGCGGATCTCCTCCAGCGACGACCCCGAGCCGCCGTGGAACACCAGCTCGAACGGCTTGTTGCCGTCCGCCTGGCCGAGGTGCTTCGCGGCGGCGGCCTGCCCGTCGCGCAGCACGGTCGGGCGGAGCTGGACGTTGCCCGGCTTGTACACGCCGTGGACGTTGCCGAACGTGGCCGCGAGGAGGTAGCGGCCGTTCTCGCCCGAGCCGAGGGCCTCGATCGTCTTGATGAAGTCCTCGTCGGTCGTGTACAGCTTCTCGTTGATCTCGTTGTGCACGCCGTCCTCCTCGCCGCCGACGACGCCGACCTCGATCTCGAGGATGACGTTCGCCTTCGCGCACTCGGCGAGCAGCTCCCGGGCGATCTCGAGGTTCTCCTCCAGCGGCACCGCGGAGCCGTCCCACATGTGCGACTGGAAGAGCGGCGGCAGGCCCTTCGCGACCCGCTCCTGGGAGATCTTGACCAGCGGCCGGACGAAGGAGTCGAGCTTGTCCTTCGGGCAGTGGTCGGTGTGCAGCGCGATGTTGACGTCGTAGTTCTTCGCGACCTCGTACGCGAACTCGGCGAGGGCCACCGAGCCCGTCACCATGTCCTTCACGGTGTACCCCGAGAGGTACTCCGCGCCGCCGGTGGAGACCTGGACGATGCCGTCGCTGCCCGCGTCGGCGAAGCCCTTGATCGCCGCGTTGAGCGTCTGCGACGAGGTGATGTTGATGGCGGGGTAGGCAAAGCGGCCTGCCCGTGCCCGGTCGAGCATGTCGACGTACACCTCGGGGGTGGCGATGGGCATCTCGGAACTCCCTGATCGAGCGTGTCGGAACGCGAGTGATCAGGGTAGCGCCCCGGGTTCCGCCCTCAGCCGAGCGCGTCGAGCAACTTCCGCGCGGCCACCTGCACCGGGTCCCAGACGGGCGAGTACGGCGGGCAGTACGCCAGGTCGAGGCCGACCAGGTCCTCGGCGGTCATCCCCGCCGTGACGGCGGTGGCGATCGTGTCGATCCGCTTCCCGGCGCCCCGGCCACCGACCAGCTGACCGCCGACCACCCGGCCGGTGGCGGCCTCGGCGACCAGCCGCACGGTGACGCGCGGGGCGTCCGGGAGGTACCCCGCGATGGTGGTGGACTCGATCGTCGCGTGGACGCACTCCACGCCCGCCCGGCCCATCTCGGCGCAGCTGAGCCCGGTCCGCGCCGCTTCGACGTCGAAGAACCCGGTGATCGCGGTGCCGACGACACCGGGGAACCGCGCCTGCCCGCCACCGATCGTGATGCCCGCGACGCGCCCCTGCTTGTTGGCATGGGTGCCCAGCGCGACGGTCATCCGCCGGCCGTACACCCGGTGCACGACCTCGGTGCAGTCCCCGGCGGCGTACACGCCCTCGACGACGGCGCCGTCGGCGTCGAGCGCCCGCTGCCGGTCGTCGGTCGCGATGCCCCCGGACCCGCCGATCCGGAGCCCGGCCGCGGCGGCCAGCTCGGTACGGGGCCGGACGCCGAGCGCCAGCACGACCAGGTCGGCCGGGATCTCGCCCTGGTCGGTCGCCACCGCGGTGACCGCGCCGGCCCTCGTGACCAGGCCCCGGGCGACGGTGCCACAGCGCAGCGTGGCCCCGTGGCCCTCCATGGCATGCCGCAGGCCCACCGACACCTCCGGGTCGATGGATCCCATCAGCTGCGGGCCCCGCTGCACCACCGTCACATCCAGCCCGCGGCGCAGCAGCGCCTCGGTCACCTCGACCCCGATGTACCCGCCGCCGCACACCACGGCCCGGCGCGCACCGGCACCGACGGCGGCCCGGATCGCCTCGCCGTCGGGCAGCGTCTGGGCGCGGTACACGCCCCGGGTGCCGGCCGCGAACGCCTCGGCCGCCCAGTCCGGGGTGACCGGCCCCGCGCCCGCGCCGAGGACAAGGTGGTCGAACCCCAGCCGGACGTCGCCGCCGGGTCCCCGCGCGACCACCTCGCGCCGGTCGAGATCCACCGTGGTCACGTCGTGGCCGAGCCGGACGTCGATCGCGTGGTCCCGGGCGAACGCCTCGGGGCTCCGCGCGACGAGCGCGTCCCGGCCGCCCGCCACGAGGCCGCCGATCCAGTACGGGATGCCGCAGGCGGAGTACGAGGTGTGGGCCCCGCGCTCGAACGCCACGATCTCCAGCTCGTCGCGCCCCCGGCGGCGGCGCGCCTGGGACGCCGCCGACATACCGGCGGCGTCTCCGCCCACCACCACCAGGCGCTCGGTCATGGGCCGAAGGTTAACCAACGGTAATAAGTCCGCCGCAGTCCGGCCGCGCCCCGGCGGAGTCGGTAGCGTCCCCGCCGTGAACACCAGCACACACGTGACCGCCCTCGGCGACAGCGTCGCCTTCAACCCCCTCGACGCGAAGTCCTACCTGGAGGCGTTCGGCCTCTTCGGCGTCTGGGCGATCCTGTTCGCGGAGACCGGACTGCTCCTCGGATTCTTTCTCCCCGGCGACTCGCTGCTGTTCCTCGCCGGGGTCGCCGCGTCCTCCGCGGCGAAGTCGCTCGGCGTCCAGCTCAGCCTGCCGCTGCTGCTGGTCGGCGCCCCGCTCTTCGCGATCGCGGGCGCGCAGTTGGGTCACCACCTCGGCGCCCGGTACGGCCGCCGGCTGTTCGAGCGGCCCGACTCGCGGCTGTTCAAGCGCGAGTACGTCGAGAAGGCCGAGTTCTACTTCACCAAGTACGGGCCGGCCAAGGCCGTCGTGCTGGCGCGCTTCATCCCGATCGTGCGGACGTTCCTCAACCCCGTCGCGGGCGTGCTGGGCATGCCGGCCCGGACGTTCCTGGTCTGGAACATCGTCGGCGGTCTGCTGTGGACGGACGGCATCATCCTGGTCGGGTACGTCCTCGGCGGGCAGCTGTCCGCGAACTTCCCGATCGACAAGTACATCCTGCCCGCCGTCGCGGTGATCGTCCTGCTGTCGGTGCTGCCGATCCTGTTCGAGATCCTCCGCAACCGGCGGGAGAAGCGGCGCTCGGTGGATGTCTGACGCGGGCCGGGCGGTACCGGAGATTTCCGGTGCCGCCGCGTTAGGCCCCCGAGGGGCCGGGTAGGTCGGCAGCAGCCCCCAACCCGCTGGGCGTCCGCATCCTGCGCATTCCCGAGGAGCCGCGCCGGTGACCACGACCCGACCGAAGCCAGGTCCCGCCGGCCTCACCCCGCCGCCGATCACCCGACCCTGGCCGGTGCACGTCGCCGTCCGGGGCAACCTGTTCCTCCGCGTCCTGCGCACCACCGATCACAAGCTGATCGGGCTGATGTACCTCGTCGCCGCGTTCGTGTTCTTCCTGCTGGGCGGCCTGATGGCCCTCGTCATGCGCGGTGAGCTGGCCCGGCCCGGCCTCCAGTTCCTGTCCCAGGAGCAGTACAACCAGCTCTTCACCATGCACGGCACGCTGATGCTGCTGTTCTTCGCGACGCCGCTCGCCTTCGGGTTCGCGAACTACATCGTGCCGCTGCAGATCGGCGCCCCGGACGTGTCGTTCCCGCGGTTGAACGCGTTCGCGTACTGGCTGTTCGTGTTCGGGGCCTCGATGGCGACCCTCGGGTTCGTGGTGCCGGGCGGCGCGCCGGACTTCGGCTGGACCGCCTACGCGCCGTTGAGCGAGGCCACCCACACCCCGGGGGTCGGCGCCGACCTGTGGATCATCGGACTGATCCTCTCGGGGCTGGGCACGATCCTCGGCTCGGTCAACATCGTCACGACGATCATCACCATGCGCGCGCCCGGCATGACGATGTTCCGCATCCCGATCTTCTGCTGGAACATGCTCTTCACCGCCGTGCTGGCGCTGATCGCGTTCCCCGTCCTCGCCGCGACCCTCAGCGCGCTGGCCGCCGACCGGCACCTCGGCGCGAAGGTGTTCACGGCCCAGACCGGTGGCCCGATCCTGTGGCAGCACCTGTTCTGGTTCTTCGGCCATCCCGAGGTGTACATCGTGGCGCTGCCGTTCTTCGGCATCGTCACGGAGATCCTGCCGGTGTTCAGCCGCAAGCCCCTGTTCGGCTACAAGGGGATGGTCCTCGCGACGATCCTGATCACCGGCTACTCCGCGACGGTGTGGGCGCACCACATGTTCGCGACCGGAAAGGTGCTGCTGCCGTTCTTCGCGTTCCTGTCGTACCTGATCGCCATCACGACCGGCATCAAGTTCTTCAACTGGATCGGGACGATGTGGCGCGGGCAGCTCACGTTCGAGTCACCGATGCTGTGGTCCCTGGGCTTCCTCGTCACGTTCCTGCTCGGCGGGCTCACCGGGGTGCTGCTCGCGAGCCCGCCCATCGACTTCCACGCCCACGACACCTACTTCGTGGTCGCGCACTTCCACTACGTGCTGTTCGGCACGATCGTGTTCGCGACCTTCGCCGGCATCTACTTCTGGTTCCCGAAGATGACCGGCCGGATGTTGGACGACCGGCTCGGCAAGCTGCACTTCTGGCTGACGTTCGTCGGGTTCTGGGGGACGTTCCTCGGCATGCACTGGCTCGGGAACATGGGCATGCCCCGGCGGTACGCCGACTACCTGCCCGATGACGGGTTCACGACACTGAACATGGTCTCGACGATCGGGTCCTTCGTGCTCGGCGCCGCGACCCTGCCGTTTCTCTGGAACGTCTACAAGTCGTTCAAGTGGGGTGCCGTGGTCGAGGTGAACGACCCCTGGGGGTACGGCAACTCGCTCGAATGGGCGACCAGCTGCCCTCCACCCCGGCACAATTTCACGTCGCTGCCGAGAATCCGCTCGGAACGTCCGGCGTTCGACGAGAAGTTCCCCCACCTCGCCTCCTGGGGCCAGGATCTTCCGACCCCCGGCCGAAACCAGGTCGAGAGCTGACCCGTCCCCGGTGGCGGCCGTCGTCCACAGGCTCGGGCGGCCTCTTGTCTGGGGTGCCGAGGCAGAGAAAGCTGAGTCCGGTTCCGCCACGTTTGACCGCGAGAGGAAGCATTGCCATGACCGCACCCCGTGCACGGGCCGGCGACGGCGCCGGCGTGACGGACACACCCGTACAGATCGCCGCCCTCACCGTCGGCGCCATCTTCCTGCTGGTCGGTGTCCTCGGGTTCATCCCGGGAATCACCACCCACTACGACATGCTCGGCGCCGCCGGACCGCATTCCGACGCGAAGCTCCTCGGCCTCTTCCAGGTCTCGATCCTGCACAACATCGTCCACCTGCTGTTCGGCGTCGCCGGGGTCGCGCTCGCCCGGAGTCGTGACACGGCGCGGCTGTTCCTCATCGGGGGCGGCGTGATCTACCTGGTGCTGTGGCTCTACGGCGTGGTGATCAACCTCGACAGCGCCGCGAACTTCGTTCCCGTGAACACCGCCGACAACTGGCTGCACCTGCTGCTCGGCGTCGGCATGATCGCGGCCGGCGTGCTCACCGGCCGGGCCGTTGCCGCGACGGGTACGCGAGGCTGACGTTGACCTACCCCGCCCCCACCGCGCGCCCGCTCCGGGGCTCCGGCACACGCGCCGCGGGCCACGGCCGATCCCGGGCCGGGGGCGGGTCTGTCCACTTCGGACAGCCCGCGGGTCCGGGCGCGAGGCGGGGCAGCGCAGCCCCGATCAGAGACCCGGTCCGCGCCAGTACGTCCGCGGAGGCTGGCCGGGTTCCTGGAAGGCGCAGGTCTCCGGGTCGGGTTCCCGCCACCGGCTCTCCAGGCCCGGGACGCCGGCATCGTCCGTGGCGGCCTCCGGCACGAACGGCCGGTCCTCGAACGGGAAGTCCTCCTGAGACCCCTCGGGCTGGCTCATGGACTGCCTCCTCTGGTCCGCGGGGCTGCAACGGCCCGCCACCTGAGTCTCCCCCCGTCCCGCCGCCCGGACGACCGGGAATCCACGGGAACGCACACCGCACGCCGCTCGTTCACCCGTTGTCCGAGGTCGTTTCACCCCGGGTCCCGGATGCGGCCGTCGGTCCGACCCCCCCTCGGGACCGGCGGCCGCTTCCCTCTCGCGGGGCCGAAGCGACCTCCCCTGATCATTTGCCCTCAGCGCTCCTGTGGGTGCGCCTCCTGTCGGAGCTGCGCCGCCTCGTCGGCCTCGCGCCGCACCAGGGCATCCGCCACCCGGCCGTACTCCCACCAGCAGTTCCGGACGCCGAGGACCTCACACATCGTCCGGAGCGATGGCGGGGCGCCGACCAGGCGCAGCATGCGGCCCCGACGGCGACACGTTCTGGCCACCCCGAGCAGCACGGCCAGCCCACGGAAGTCGACGAACGAGTCGTCGAGGACCATCACCACCGGACCGGCCGCCGTCGACGCGATCGCGGTCAGCGTCGCGCGCGCGATCCGCTCGGAGCCGAGATCCAGCGACCCCCGGACGGTGATGACGACGTCGTCCCCGGTGGGGGACTGGATCTCCAGGACAGAACCGAGCGCGTCACGCAACGGAGAGCCCGCCGGCGACGGCAGCGTAGGTGCGGACAAGCGTCATCTCCTCGGACGACGGCAGACCGCGGGCACAGGGCGGCGGAGGGCGGACTGATTCTGTGACAAACCGGTTCCCTTGTCCACAGTTCTGTTGAACATCACCCGTCGGAGGGGGCGCCCAGACGCGCGCGGCTCTCCCGGACAGAGGACTCGACCAGGTCGGCCGCCACCGTGCGGAGCTTGCGGTTCTCCTGCTGGCTGAACCTCGTCAGCACCGCGAACGCCTGGTCCGCGGTGAGGCCGTGCTGCACCATCAGGATGCCCTTGGCCTGGTCGATCACCGCGCGGGACACCAGCCCGTGGCGCAGCTCGTCGGCGACGTGCAGACTCGCGCGGTACGCCCGGACGTTCGTCACCCCCGCCTCCGCCGGTACGGCCAGCAGCTCCGCCCCCGCGACCGAGCCGGGGCCGAAGCGGCCGGGGGTGGCGGCGTACAGGGTCAGCGCGCCCAGCACCTCCCGGCCGTCCGTGAGCGGCACCGCCAGGACCGCCCGGTACCCCGACTCGACGGCAACCCGCGGGCCACCGACCACCCATCGGGGGTCGGTGGCGACGTCGTCCACCACGACCGTGCGCCCCTCCGACACGGCCGTCATCCCCGGTCCGTCGTGCTCGTCGAACTGCGCCCGGTCGGCCCGCTCGACGCGTTCGTCCGACGCCCCCGAGCTGGGGGGCTCCAGCAGCGTCACCGACGCGCCCTCGGCGCCCGGTACGCCCCGCACGGCCACGCCGGCCACCCGCGCGAGGGCTTCGGGCAGGTCCAGCTCCGCGATCAGCGCCGAAGCGAGCTCCAGCACCGCGCCGATCAGGGCGTCCCGCTCCGGCGGCGGGTCGTCGGAGCGCGGCGGGGCGGCGGCACGCTCCGGACCGGCCGGCCTCGGGAGCGGCACCGGTTCGGCCGTGGTCGACGGGTGGAACTGCCAGAGCAGTGCCGGGCCGCTCGGACCGGTGGCGAGCCGCTGCACGGTCGCCCGCACCTGACGCGGCGACCGGCGGGGAGACCGCAGCGAGAGGTAGGCCGAGCGCGGCACCGCGGACGACGCGGCGGCGGTCACCACCCGCCGGAGCGCGCCCGGAGGCGGCCCGGAGTACCCGGCGATCGGCACCCCCGGCAGCTCGGCCGGCGGGCGCGCCAGCAACAACCCGGCGGCGCGGTTGGCGACGAGGATGACGCCGTGGATGTCGGTGACGACGTACGGCAGGGGAGCGTCGTCGAACAGCGCCCGAACCGATGGCACCCGGGGATCGCGGAAGTCGGCGGTGGCGAGCACGAGGTCGCCGAGGTCGTCCGCCACGGTGCGCAGGTCGTGCGCCACCGCGCGCAGGCCCGTCGCCGCGGACTCCCGCTCCAGGGCGGCGAGGTCGACGATGCGCGGCACGAGCGCCTCGGTACCGGCCCGCAGCACCGACAGCCGCTCCCACACGGTGTGCAACGGCGCGCTGCGCCCGGGGAGGTCCCCGCCGGCGACTTCGCCTTCGGCCACAGCAGCCCCTCGCCCGCCGGTTCCCGCGGAGGCATCGGTCGACGACTGGCCCCTCCGCGGGCGGCGATCCACCCGGATGCTCGCCCCGCTCGGGCGACAATGGCCACGCAACGCCCACGGTACGCGCGTCCGCCGGTGGGCGCTTCCCTCTCCGGTCCGCCGACATCGTGGGCGGCTACACCTTGGCGGATCCCTTCTTCGCCGCGTCGTACGCCAGTTGGAGGAAGTCCGACGCCGCCACGGCCGTCAAGGTGGCCGCGGCGTACCGGGTGAACCGCGGCACGAACACCAGTCCCGCGGTGAAGCCGCCGGCCGTCCACATCGCGAGGCAGAACGGACAGGTCAGCAGCTCGCCCGCCGTGTGCCGGACGCCGTGGCCGCCGCGGACCTCCTCGCTCACCTCGCCGTCGCCGCTCGGCTCCACGTACCGGGTGAACGGGGCCCGGAGCGGGCTCGTCACGGCATCCTTGGTGAGGACCCGGCTCAGCTTGTGCGTCGCGACCGCGATCAGCGCGACATCCGACGCCGCCGGGTGCTCAGGAAGGTCCCGCCGGCGCCACCGCGCGGCGGCGGCCACCCCGGCGGCGAACGTCGCGTAGGTCGCCATCGCGGCCGTGTAGCCCCGGAGCGGGCGGTCCTCGTCCCCGGCGTAGTCGGTCTGGATCTGGTCGGTCGTCTCGCGGAACGAAGACACGGCGGGTCTCTCTCCGATCGTCAGGACCTTCAGGACGGCAGGGAGCACCTACCCGCGCGGCCGGGGCAGGAAACGGGATCCCGCCGACGGCGGCTCAGTCCGGCAGCTCGTCCAGGCGCTTCCGGGCGGCGGTGTGCCGCTCGGTGGCCCGCTCCGCGGCGGCGGCCGACCTCGCGGCGGCCCGCCGGGCGTCGCGGCCGCCCTCGGCGGCCGCGGACACGGCGGCCTCGGCCTCGGCCAGTTCCCGCCGGAGGCGCTCCACGACGCGGTCCGCGTCCGCCCGCGCGCTGTCCGCCTCGGCCAGCCGCCCCGCGGCCTCCTCGGCCCTGCGGTCGGCCGTCCGCCGCGCGCTGTCCGCCTCCCGGAGCGCGTCCTCGGCCTCGGCGCGGACGCGGCGGCGGCGAGCGGCGGCCAGGTCGTCCCGCCCGCCCCGCGCCGGGCGCGGTTCCGCGGCGGGGCGGTCTCCCCGGCGTACCGGCCGGGGCCGCGACTCCCGCTCCACCACGTCGGCGGGCGACACGGGCCCGAACCCGGAGTAGTCCAGCGGCCGGACCAGCGCGCCGGTCGCCACCTGCTCACCCACGTCGGGGTCGGCCAGTGCGGCGAGGAGCGTGCGCTCGACCTCGTACGCCGCCTCGTCGCTCCCGTGCTTCCCCGCCTCGGCCGCCAGTCGGCGCGCCTCGCCCACCAGCGCGGAGACCACCTCCTGGCGCCGGGAGGTCAGGGAGCGCAGCTCCTCGCCCCGCAGGTTCTCCTGGGCCTCGCGCAGCGCACCGCCGAGCTCCAGCAGCTGCCGCAGCACCTCGGGTCGCTCGCGGGCGAGCAGGTTGACCAGCCACGCCCCGGCGGTCGGGCGGCGCAGGGCATGGATCCGGCCGGCGAGGTCTCGGTCACCGGCCGAGCGGGCGGCCTTGGCGCGTTCCTCCCGCGCCGCGACGAACTCGCCCGGCGGCAGCCCGTAGAGCGCGTCGACGGCGTCGTCGAAACCAGTGGCGTCGGTGCCCATGGCCCTCAGGCCGCCGGGAGGGCCGGTCCGTCGCCGAGACGCGCCCGGAGCTGCGGCGTCTGTTCGGCCGCCCAGGCGCTGATCGCCCACGGCGAGCCCTCGGCGAGCGCGCAGAACGCGGGCCAGTCCACCCAGCGCCACTCCTCGACCTCGGTGGCGTCCGGCGCCGGGTCCCCGGTGGCGCGGGCGACGAAGACGGGGCAGAACTCGTTCTCCCGCACCCCGTCGGCGGCGGTCGCCTCGTACCGGAACTCCGGCAGCGCCAGCGACAGCTCCGACACGGTCAGCCCCAGCTCGGTGCCGAGCCGACGGCGCACGGCCTCGGCGAGATCCTCGCCGGGGGCCGGGTGTCCGCAGCAGGTGTTCGTCCAGACCCCCGCGAACGTCTGCTTGCCGACGGCCCGCCGGGTCACCAGCAGCCGGCCGGCGTCGTCGAAGACGTACACGCTGAACGCCAGGTGCAGCGGGGTCTCCGCGTGGTGCACCTCGGATTTCGGCAGCACCCCGCACGGCTGCAGGCCCGCGTCCAGCAGCACGACCAGCTCGGTCTCCTGCGAGGTCACGGCGCCGGGGGTAGCGGGGGACGGCCCGCGGGCGGCAACGCGGTACCGCCCCCGGAGAAGTCGACCTGCACCGGACCGCGTGCGGTCGGGTCGTCCACCTCGAAGTACTCCTCCGGCCGGAACCCGAAGCTGTTCGCCACGACGTTGGAGGGGAACGCCTCGACGCGCGTGTTCAGGTCCCGGACCACCGCGTTGTAGTACCGGCGGCCGGACGCGACGCGGTCCTCGGTCTCGGCGAGCTGGGTCTGCAGCGCGAGGAAGTTCTGGTTGCTCTTCAGGTCCGGGTACGCCTCGGCCACCGCGAAGAGGCCGCCGACCGTCCGCTGCAGCTCGCCCTCGGCCCGGGCCTGGGCGGCCGCGCCGGCTCCCGGCTGCTGCCGGACGGCCTCCGCGTTGTTCCGCGCCTCGATGACGGCAACCAGCACCTGCCGCTCCTGGGCCGCGAACGCCTTCACGGTCTCGACGAGGTTCGGGATGACGTCGTACCGGCGCTGGAGCTCGACGTCGATCTGGCGCCAGGACTCGCGCACCAGATTCCGCTGCCGGACCAGCCGGTTGTAGCTGAGCATCAGCGCCAGACCGGCGAGGACGGCGAGCACGATGAGCACGATCAGGGCGATGAGCACCCCGCGACGGTACCGCTACTCCAGCCCGAGGTCCGCCATCGTGTACGCGTACCGGTACTCCAGGCCCGCCGCGCGCACCGCGTCGCCCGCGCCGCGGTCCACGATCACGGCCACCCCGACGACCTCCGCGCCCGCCTCGCGCAGTGCCTCCACCGCGGCGAGCACGCTGTTGCCGGTGGTGGAGGTGTCCTCGACCGCGAGTACCCGTCGGCCCGCGACGTCGGGTCCCTCGACCCGGCGCTGGAGGCCGTGCGCCTTGCCCTGCTTGCGCACGACGAACGCGTCGAGCGGGCGCCGCGCCGCCGCCGCGGCCTGCAGCATCGCGGCGGCCACGGGGTCGGCGCCGAGGGTCAGCCCGCCGGCCGCCTCGAAGTCCCACCCGGCGGTCACGTCGAGCATCACGCGGCCGACGAGCGGCGCGGCGGCATGGTGCAGCGTGATCCGGCGGAGGTCGACGTAGTGGTCCGCCTCCCGGCCCGAGGAGAGCGTCACGCGGCCGTGGACGACGGCCAGGTCGCGGATGAGGGCGAGGAGATCGTCGCGGTCGGACATGCCGCGAACCTTACGGGGAGGCCAGGGCGGGCGGGACGGCCGCCTCCTTCTCCCGCGACCCGGTCCAGCCACCAGCTCGGCCGCGCGGTGTTGTCCCCGGGGCCGATCAGCAGGCCGGCGCGGACCACCGTCGCCGCGACCCCGAACACCTCGGTCACCGCCCGCTCGCAGCCCGCCTTGAGGGCCCCGTGGTCACCGTCGTCCGGGCGAGGCGTCGGGCGCACAGTCGTGGCGACGTCCCAGCCGCCCGCCGAGGCCTCGGCGACCACGGCGCGGCCGAGAAACCGCGTACCGCCGAGCACGAGGAGTCTCGTCCACTCAGCGCCGGGCGTACCAGTTCCCGGCCGCGGAAAGCAGCAGCAGGACCGCCGCACCCGTCGCGGCGAGGAACTGCACCACCCCGATGACCGTGGCCGTGGCCGTGTAGCCGCCTGGCAGGCCCTCCGGCGGGCTCACCAGCCCGCCCGCCAGGCTGATGAGCCCGAACACGGCCGACAGGACCATGAGCACCGCGACGGTGATCCGAGCCCAGTTGCGGCCGCGCAGCGCGAGCAGCGCGAACACCGCGACCAGCGCGGCCACCAGCACCGTGACCGTGCTCACCGCGATCACCCACACGCGCATGATCGACTCGACGTTCGCGGGGGTGCTGTCGCCCGTGTCCGCCTGCCGGATCGACTCCTCGACCAGCGCGTCCAGGTTGGCCAGCGTCAGCACGAAGGACACCAGCGACAGCGCGGCCAGCACCAGCACGAGGATGACGCCGAGGGTCACCGCGCGCGGACGAGGGCCGCGATCGACGACGTTCGGAGGCGGGGCGGGCACGGACACGGGAACCTCCGGAGCGTGGGGACCCCGACACGATAGTGCGATCGGCGTTCCCCGCGGGACCTCGGCGGTACGGACGGCTGCCGCCGGACGGCTGGGCCCCCGGACGCGTCACCGACCCCGGTACCGCCGCCCCACCGGCCCCGGCGCGCTCCTCGCGGCCCGCAGCAGCCCGTGCGGCACATGCCGCAGCGCGCCCGAGAGCACCTTGTACTGCACGCTCGGGACGCTGACCGCCCGGCCGCGGCGGAGGTCGTGCAGCGCCTCCCGGACCACCCGGTCCGCGTCGAGCCACATCAGCCCGGTGCGGTCGCCGACGTCGATGCCCGCACGCTCGTGGAACTCCGTCCGCACGAACCCCGGGCACACCGCCGTCACCCGCACACCGCGGTCGCGTACCGCGGAGTGGGTCGACTCGCTGAAGCTGGTGACCCACGCCTTCGTCGCGCTGTACGTACCGCCGATCGGGCCGAACCCGGCCACCGACGACACGTTCACGATGTCGCCGCGGCCCCGCGCCAGCATGCCCGCGAGCACGGCGTGGGTGAGCCGCAGGACCGCGCGGACGTTGAGGTCGAGCATCCGCTGCTCGGCCTCCAGTGTGTTGTCGACAAAGGACCCGCCGAGACCGATACCGGCGTTGTTGACCAGGACGTCGACCGGCCGGTCGAGGTCCGTCAGGCGGGCCTCCACCGCGGCGCAGCCCGCCTCGGTGACGAGGTCGGCGGGCAGGACCTCGACCGTGATGTCGCCCTGTTCGCGCAGCGCGGCGGCGAAGGAGTCCAGACGGGCGGGGTCCCGGGCGACGAGGACCAGGTCGTGGTGTTCCACGGCCAGGCGGCGGGCGAAGGCGGCGCCGATCCCCGCGGTGGCGCCGGTCACGAGAGCGGTGGGCATGCCGCGCACCGTACCGGGCTCGAGGAGCGCCGTGTGGTGGCCGCGAGTAGGTTCGCTGCTGATCCACTTCCCCGACCCCCTCCGGAGGACTCCAGTGGCTCTCGCCCGGCGCCTCGCCCGACCGATGCTCGGCGCGGTCTTCATCGCCAGCGGCATCGACGCCCTGCGCAACCCCGGCCCCCGCGCGGAACTCTCCGCCGAGGTCGGCGCCCGCATCGCCCGGCCCCTCGGCCTGACCGAGGACCCGGAGACGCTGGTCAGGATCAATGCCGGCGTCCAGGTCGGCGCGGGGCTCCTGCTGGCCACCGGGAGGTTCCGCCGCCTCGCCGCGGTGGCGCTCCTCGGCAGCCTCGTCCCGACGACGGTTGCCGGCCATGCGTTCTGGGACGCCAAGACGGCCGAGGAACGGGCGCGGCAGCGCACCCAGTTCCTCAGGAACGTCGGGCTCGGCGGCGGCCTGATCCTCGCCGCGGTCGACACCGAGGGGAAGCCGTCGCTCGGCTGGCGGGCCCGGCGTGCCGCGAAGCAGGCCCGGGGCTCGGTGGAGGACATCGCCGACACCGTGTCCGACCAGTTCGACGACTTCACCGACCGGATCGACGACCTGGCCCACACGCTGTCGAGCCGCCTCCCCGGCTAGACCGCCTCGATCCGGAGCCGCACCCCGCCGCAGGAGAACGACAGGTTGCTGTCGCCGGCGTAGACGGTCACGTTCGCCCGTCCGGGCGAGCCGGGCCAGTAGTCCCAGCCCTCCGTCTCGCCGGCGAGGCGGCCGTTCGGGTCGCCCGGCACCGCGATGAACGCGCGCAGGTTGTCGAAGTCGAGCGTCACCCGCTCCGAGCCGCGCGTCCCGTCGTCGTGGAGCCAGCGGAGCGTGAGCATGCCGTACTCGCCGAAGTCGTAGCCGAGGAACGTCGCGTCGCCCCGCAGGTCGAACCGCTGCCCGTCGGCGCGGCACTCGGTGAGCTTGGCGCCCGCGTCCCACGGTTCGAGGCCGTCGAACCCGAACTCGGGCACGGCCCTGGGTGCCCAGGGCTCCGTTTCCGGGGCCGGGGCATCTTTTCGCCAACGCCTGAACATGACCGCAAGTCTGACGTACCACCGGGGGTTCTGGCGGCCCTTCTCGGTACGCTCCGCACCATGCCGGCCGACGCCGAGGTCGCCGCCCTCCTCGACCGCCTCCCCGTCCTCGCCGGGCGCCCGCGTACGGTCACGCCGCTCACCGGCGGGCTGAGCAACCACAGCTACCGGGTCGCGACGCCGTCGCTCACCGCGGTGCTGCGGATCCCCGCCGGCGACGCGGGCCTGCTGGGCATCGACCGCGAGCACGAGTACCGCAACACCCTCGTCGCCCATGCCGCCGGGATCGGCCCGCCCGTGCTGGAGCGGCTCGGCGGCGTCACGGTTCTCGGCTGGCTCCCCGGCCGCACGCTCTCCGCCGCCGACCTGCACGACCCGGCCGTGCTGGACCGGGTGCTGGCCGCGTGCCGGGCGCTGCACGCCGGTCCCCGGTTCGCCGGGGACGTCGACCTCGCGTCGGTCCAGCGGCGCTACCGCGCGATCTGCGCCGAGCATGCGTTCGCGGTGCCGCCGGGGTACGACGATCACCGGGAGGCTGTGGAGCGGCTCACCGCGGCGCTCGCGGCGGCACCCGAGGGCACCGTGCCGTGCCACAACGATCTCGTCCCCGCGAACATCCTCGACACCGGCGAGCGGGTGTCGTTCGTGGACTTCGAGTACGCGGCGAACAGCGACCCGTGCTTCGAGCTGGGCACCCTCGCCGGCGCGGCGGACCTGGACGCCGGGGAGGTGGCCGAGCGGTACTACGGGCGGTCCCGGCCGTCCCGGGCCGCCCGCGCGCGGCTGTACGCGATCCTGGGGCACCACACCTGGGCACTGTGGGCGGCGATCCGGGCGGGCAGTGCGGGAGTCGACGTGGACCTCACCGGGTGGGGCCGGGCACAGTACGAGCGGTCGGCCGCCGCCCTCACGTCGGCCGCTCTGCCGGACCTGCTCGACGCCGCGACCCGGAGCGACTGAGCCGGAAGCGACTGCGGCGGAACCGGCCCGGCGCTCCTACGCTGCTCCCATGGTGCTCATCCGGCCGGGCACACGCGTCGACGCGGAACCCGCCCTCGTGGTGTGGCGAGATGCGTACCGGGCCGAGCGCGGCCTGCCCGAGGTCGACCCCGGGCACGCCCAGCACGTCCGGGACTTCCTCGGGGAACGGGACTCGTTCCTGGTCGTCGCCGACGAGGACGGCCCGCTCGTGGGCATGGCCGTCGGCACGCACGGGCGCGCGGCCGACGGCACCGGCCCGCCGGTCCCGGGGCTGATGCACGTCAAGATGCTGTTCGTCCTGCCCGACCACTGGGGCCACGGTCTCGGCAGCGTGCTGGTCGACGTCGTCCTCGACGAGGGCCGGATCCGCGAGTACGACCACGCAGAGGTCTGGACACATGTCGACAACCTCCGCGCGCAGCGGCTGTACGACCGCAAGGGCTTCCTCCCGACCGGGCGAGAGCGCCGCGACCTGGCCGGGGATCTGATCACCCAGTTCACCCGCGCCCTTTAGACCAGGAACAGACCGGCCGTCCACGTCAGGGCCACGAGGAACGCCGCCCCCAGCTCGACGAGCATCGACAGCCCGGCCGCCTTCAGCGCCGCGACCGTGGACGGCCACGCCGGACCGAACCCGCCGTGCCGCTGCGCCTCGGCGAGCCACACCCCGGCGACGAACCCGACCGGCAGGCCGACGACCGGGATCACGAACATCCCCGCGATGCCGAGCAGTACGCCGAACACCAGCGTCCGCGTCGGCACGCCGATCTCCTTCAGCCGGCGGCCGGGCCAGGTGTACTTCACGACCGTGCCGACGACGACCCACCCCGCGCAGAGACCGAACACCGTCCACCGGCCGGCCGTGCCCCCGTCGCCGAGAATCGCCCACACCCCGACCGCGGCCAGGCACAGGAACAGCCCCGGCAGCACCGGGACGACGACGCCCACGATCCCGACGGCGATCGTGAGCGCGCAGAGGACGATCAGCAGAGTGTTCACCGCGACAGTTTGATGTACTGCGGAGATGGACCTCCGTGTCGGGCTGCTCGGATACGGCATCGGTGGCGCGGTGTTCCACGCCCCGCTGATCGCGGCGACGCCGGGCCTGCGCCTGGATGCGATCGTCACCGGCAACCCCGAACGGTCGGCCCGGGCCCGGGCCGACCACCCCGACGCGGAGGTGGTGCCGGACGCCGGTCGGCTCTGGGGCCGCGGCCTCGACCTCGTCGTGGTGACCACCCCGAACCGCACGCATGTGAGGCTCGCGACCGCGGCCGTGGACGCCGGCATCCCGGTCGTCGTGGACAAGCCGCTCGCCACCACCGCGGCGGACGGCCGGGCGCTGGTCGAGCGCGCGCGGGCGCGGGGCGTCCCGCTCACGTCGTTCCAGAACCGGCGGTGGGACGGTGACTTCCGCACGGTCCGGCAGCTCGCGGGCTCCGGTCAGCTCGGTGACGTGTACCGGTTCGAGTCGCGGTTCGAGCGCTGGCGGCCGACCCCGAAGGCGGGCTGGCGGGAGAGCGGCGGACTCGACGACGGCGGCGGGATCCTCAACGACCTCGGCAGCCACCTGATCGACCAGGCGGTCGAGCTGTTCGGGCCGGTGTCCACGGTGTACGGCGAGGTCGACCTGCGCCGCCCCGGCGTACGGGTGGACGACGACGCGTTCGTCGCGCTCACCCACGCGTCCGGCACGCGTTCGCATCTCTGGATGAGCGCGGTCGCCGCGCAGCTCGGCCCGCGGTTCCGGGTGCTGGGCAGCCGGGCGGGATACCGGAAGGACGGTCTGGACGGTCAGGAGGCGGCCCTGCGCGCCGGTGGTTCGCCCGCGGACGAGGGCTGGGGCACCGAGCCGCCGGACACCTGGGGCGTGCTCGGAACGGACGACGACCACCGTCGCATCCCGACGCTGCCCGGCACGTACGAGGAGTTCTACGCGGGCATGCGGGACGCGCTGACCGGCGGCGCCCCGCTGCCTGTCGACCCGGAGTCGAGCGTCCACGTGCTGGAGATCATCGAGACGGCGCGCCGGTCCGCGGAGACCGGCACGCCCGTCCGCCTCCGGGCCGTCCAGGCTGGTTAGGCCGGCGGGACCGGCGGGGCGGCTCCCACGACCAGCCCGCCCCGGTCGTCCGCCACGTCGACCCGAACCGTGTCGCCGTCCCGGATCTCGCCGCCGAGGAGCGCCTTGGCGAGCGAGTCGCCGATTGCCGACTGCACCAGCCGGCGCAGCGGCCGGGCGCCGTAGATGGGGTCGTACCCGTTCATCGCGAGCCACTCCCGGGCGGCCGGGGTGACCTCCAGGGCGAGCTGGCGGTCGGCCAGCCGCCGGGCGAGCCGCGCGACGCCGATGTCGACGATCCGTTCCAGCTCGGCGGTGCCCAGCGCGTGGAACACGACCACGTCGTCCAGCCGGTTCAGGAACTCCGGCTTGAAATGCGACCGGACGATCTCCAGCACCGCCTCGCGCCGGCCGTCGTCGTTCATCGCCGGGTCGGTGATGATCTGCGAACCGAGGTTCGACGTGAGGATCAGGATCGCGTTCCGGAAGTCCACGGTGCGGCCCTGCCCGTCCGTGAGCCGGCCGTCGTCGAGGACCTGGAGCAGCACGTCGAACACGTCCGGGTGCGCCTTCTCCACCTCGTCCAGCAGCACGACGCTGTACGGACGGCGGCGGATCGCCTCGGTCAGCTGGCCGCCCTCCTCGTACCCGACGTACCCGGGAGGTGCGCCGACGAGCCGGGCGACGGTGTGCTTCTCGCCGTACTCGGTCATGTCGATCCGGACCATCGCCCGCTCGTCGTCGAACAGGTAGTCCGCGAGCGCCTTCGCCAGCTCGGTCTTCCCGACGCCGGTGGGACCGAGGAACAGGAACGAGCCGGTCGGGCGATCGGGGTCCGCGACGCCGGCCCGCGCGCGCCGGATCGCGTCGGAGACGGCCGCGACCGCCTCGGCCTGGCCGACGAGCCGCTTGCCGAGCTCGTCCTCCATCCGGAGCAGCTTGGCGGTCTCGCCCTCCAGCAGCCGCCCCGCCGGAATCCCGGTCCAGGCCGCGACCACGTCGGCGACGTCGTCCGGCCCGACCTCCTCCTTGACCATCGCATCGGGGGACTCGGCGTTCTCCGCGGCGACGGCGAGCTCCTTCTCCAGCTCGGGCAACCGGCCGTAGAGGAGCTGGCTGGCGGTGCCGAGGTCACCCTCGCGCTGGGCGCGCTCGGCCTGGCCGCGGACCTCGTCCAGTTCCTTCTTCAGCTCGCCGACCCGGTTGAGGCCGGACTTCTCCTTCTCCCAGCGGGACGTGAGGGCGGTCAGCTGCTCCTGCCGGTCGGCGAGGTCGCGGCGCAGCCGCTCCAGCCGCGCGACCGAGGCGGCGTCGGACTCCTTGTCCAGCGCCAGTTCCTCCATCCGGAGGCGGTCGACGGAGCGCTGCAGCTCGTCCAGCTCGACCGGCCGGGAGTCGATCTCCATGCGGAGCCGGGAGGCCGCCTCGTCCACGAGGTCGATGGCCTTGTCCGGGAGGAACCGCGAGGTGATGTACCGATCGGACAGCGCCGCGGCGGCCACCAGTGCCGCGTCGGCGATGCGAACTCCGTGGTGCGCCTCGTACCGTTCCTTGAGCCCGCGGAGGATGCCGACGGTGTCGTCGACGGTGGGCTCACCGACGAGCACCTGCTGGAACCGCCGCTCCAGGGCGGGGTCCTTCTCGATGCGCTCGCGGTACTCGTCCAGGGTGGTCGCACCGACCATGCGCAGCTCGCCGCGGGCCAGCATCGGCTTGAGCATGTTGCCGGCGTCCATCGCGGAGTCGCCGCTGGCGCCCGCCCCGACGACGGTGTGCAGCTCGTCGATGAACGTGACGATCTGCCCGCTGCTGCCCTTGATCTCCTCGAGGACGGCCTTCAGCCGCTCCTCGAACTCGCCGCGGAACTTCGCGCCCGCGACCATCGCGCCCAGGTCGAGCGCCACGATCCGCTTGCCGCGCAGGGACTCCGGGACATCGCCCGCGACGATGCGCTGGGCGAGTCCCTCCACGACGGCCGTCTTGCCGACGCCGGGCTCGCCGATCAGGACCGGGTTGTTCTTGGTACGCCGGGACAGCACCTGCACGACGCGGCGGATCTCGGCGTCGCGGCCGATCACCGGGTCGAGCTTGCCCTCGCGCGCGCTCGCGGTGAGGTCGACGCCGTACTTCTCCAGCGCCTGGTAGGTGCCCTCCGGGTCGGGGCCGGTGACCCGGCGGTCGCCGCCGCGCACGGTGGTGAACGCGGCGAGCAGCGCCTCCTCGGTCGCCCCGACGCTCTTCAGCAGGTTGGCCATGTCGCCGCCGGTCCGGGCCAGCCCGACGACGAGGTGCTCGGTGGACAGGTACTCGTCGCCGCCCGAGCGCATGACCTGCTCGGCGGCCGTGAAGACGTTGAGCGTCTCGCGGGCGAGCTGGGGCTGGGCGACGGTCGCACCGGTGGCGGACGGGAGGCGGTCCAGCGCGACGACGGTACGGGCACGGACCTCGCCGGGGTCCGCACCGACCGCGCGCAGCAGCGCCTGGCCGGTGGAGCCCTCCGTGTCGAGGAGGGCGAGGAGCAGATGGGCGGGCTCGACGGTGGCGTGGCCGCGGCTGGTCGCGGCACCGACCGCCTGCGCGAGGACCTCGCGGCTCCGGGTGGTGAAGAGATCGGCGTTCATGCGGCTCCCTCTGGTCACGACATCAGAGTTGAGTGTATTCCGCTCAAGTCTCGGCGTACGACCGGAGGTGCGCGCTGACGCGAAAAAGCCCCTGTGGACAACAGTTCTCACGAGGGCGACCGGGCCTACTATTCGTACACCTGTTCGAATGAGGTGGGCCCACATGCGTGACCTGACCGCCGCGATCGACGAGCTCGACGCATTCGACCCGGCCTCCGTGCCGAGCTCGGTGCTGGGCGGGCGGCTGACGGAACTGGACCGCGCCCTCGCCCGCCTGCACGGGCTCCGGGCGCGGTGGCTCGCCGAGTTCGACACCGCGGACGGCGGCACCGCGGACGGCGCGGTGACCACCGCGGCCTGGCTGCGGCAGACCTGCCGGACCGGGGATCACGACGCGCGCACCCAGGTCCGGGTCGCCGCCGCCCTGCGCCGGCTGCCGTCGACCGCGGCGGCGCTCGCGGCCGGGGAGATCAGCTGGGCACATGCGGTCGCGCTCACCTCCGTACTGGCCGAGGCCGCCGCACGGCTCGACCCCGCCGACGCTGCCGCGGTCGAGCAGACCCTGCTGCGACTCGCCCGCGTGGACACCGTCGATCGACTGCGCATCGCCGTCCGCCACACCGCGAATGCTCTCGACCCCGACGGTGCCCTGGCCCGAGCCGACCGCGAGTTCCACCGGCGCTGGCTCACCGCCGCCGTCACGGACGACGGACTCGTCCACCTGCAGGGCGTGCTGGATGCCGAGGGCGGTGCGATCCTGCTGGCCGCCCTCGACGCCGCCGCCGGCCCGCCCACGCCCGACGACCACCGCACCCGCGGCCAGGCCCGTGCCGACGCCCTGGTCGACCTCGCCGGCCGGCAGCTCGACGCCGGCACGTTGCCCACCGTGGGCGGGCGGCGCCCGCATCTCACGCTCACCGCGTCGATCGAGTCCCTCCGCGGCGGGACCGCGGAGCTCACCGGCACCGCCGCGGGCACCCACGCGGGCGCAGCACAGCCCGGCCGCCTCCTCGTGCGCGGCCCGGAGCTGGGCTGGACCGGCCCGATCCCCGTCGAGACCGCCCGGCGGCTCGCGTGCGACGCCTTCGTCACCCGGCTGTTGCTCGACCCCGACGGTCAGCCGCTGCACCTCGGCCACACCCGCCGCCTCGCCAGCCCCGCCCAGCGTCTGGCGCTGGCCCACCGCGACGGCGGGTGCGTCTTTCCCCGCTGCGACCGCCCACCCGAGTGGTGCGATGCCCACCACATCACCAGCTGGATCGACGGCGGCCGCACCGATCTCGAGGCCCTGTGCCTGCTCTGCCGGTTCCACCACCGGTTCGTCCACGAGTACGGCTGGATCGTCACGCGTGACGCACTCGGCCGCTACACCGTCGAGCGGCCACCGGGCGCGGTTCTCCCGCGGGAGAACCGAACTCGGCCGGGCCGGCTCACGATCGGGCCCCGGTCGACCGCGACCCCGGCCGGGACCGCGGGCGCCCGCGCGCCGTGACGGACCCGAGCGATCGACCGGCCGGTGACTCTGAGGCGCAATGGGGGATGAGACCGGTCGGTCGGCGCACCGATCGGTGGACTCGTCGCATCCGGTCTATCGGGCACGCCGCGGTATCGATGAGATGACGGTGCGCACGGGGGACACCCCCTGGAGGACCTCCTCCAGGGGGCGTGCGTCACGCCGTGGACTCGTTGAGCCGGCTGAGCAGCCGCGCGAGGTCCGCGACGTCCTTTTCCGGCCAGCTGTGCAGGAAGCTCCGCAGGTGCTCCAGCCGCGCCTCCCGGGCGCGGGTGAGCCGTTCGTGCCCGACCTCCGTGACGCGGACGAGATTGGCCCGACGGTCGGAGGGGTCCGGGAGCCGCTCGGTCAGGCCGAGATCCGACAGCGCCGACAGCTGCCGGCTCACCGTGGACTTGTCGAGACCCAGCAGGCCGACGATGTCGGCGGCGCGGACGGGGCCGTGCCCGTCGAGGAGGACGAGCATCCCGTACGCCGTCGCGTCCAGCCCGGAGTGGACCTCCGCCGCGATGCCCACGGACAGGCGCCGGGCCCGCCGCAGCAGCAGGGCCAGCTGCCGCTCCACCGACTGGTACGGGTCGTCGGTGGTCTCTACGATGGGCGTCCATGCAGCATCGGTCACAGCTGCCTCCGACTGATCATGCCTAAGCGTAACCGCGCGGCTCTCACCGTCCGGAGGGCCGCCACACGACGAGCGCCGACGGCGTCAGCGGCACCAGGTCGCGGCGATACGATGCATGGACGGCCGCCTCCACCACCGCGATCTGCCGGTGCGCCTCGTCGACCTCGGCGAGCAGCTCGGACACCCGCTCCTGGAGGGCTTCCACGTGGCTCTCCAGCTCGATGATGCGCTTGATCCCGGCGAGGTTCACGCCCTCGTCGTGGGACAGCCGGGCAATCTCGCGCAGCCGGGCCACGTCGCGGGCGCTGTACCGGCGGCCGCCGCCGGTGGCCCGGCCCGGCTGCACGAGCCCGAGCCGGTCGTACTGCCGCAGCGTCTGGGGGTGCATACCTGCCAGCCCCGCGGCCACCGAGATGACGAACACCTTCAGGTCCTCGGACTCAGCCACGGCGTTGCGCCTCCCGCTCCAGGTGCGCGCGCGGACTCCCCGGCGTGGCGGCGGCGTACGCCTCCAGCGCGGCCTTCGCCGCGTCGTCCAGGTTGCCCGGCACGATCACCTCGATCGTCGCGAGCAGATCGCCCGGCGTGCCGTCCTTGCGCGGTACGCCGCGTCCGCGCACCCGCAGCGTGCGCCCGCTCGGCGTGCCGGCGGGGACCCGCAGCGTGAGCGACCCGTCGAGCGTGGGCACCCGGACCGACGTGCCCAGCGCCGCCTCCGGGAACGTCACCGGGATCGTCAGCGTCAGGTCGTCCCCGGTCCGCCCGAACAGCGCGTGCTTGCGTACGTGCACGACGACGTACAGGTCACCGGCGGGACCGCCGCGCCGGCCGGGCTGGCCCTTGCCCTTGAGCCGGATGCGCTGGCCGTCCGTGACGCCCGGGGGAATCCGGACGTTCATCGTGCGGGTCTTGGTGACGCCACCGGTGCCGCGGCAGTCGGGGCACTTGTCCTCGACGATCGTGCCGGCGCCCTGGCAGTCGCGGCACGGCTCGCTGAAGCTGAACGCGCCCTGGTCGCGGCTGACCAGTCCGCTCCCGCCGCAGTTCGGACACGCCCGCGGCCGCGTGCCGGCCCTGGCCCCGCTGCCGTGGCAGGTGTCGCACACCCCGGGGGCGTGCAGCCGCAGCGGGACGGTCACGCCGCGGGCGGCCTCGTCGAAGTCGAGGGTCACCTCGGTCTCGATGTCGCCGCCGCGGTTCGGCCCGCTGGCCCGGCCGCCGCCCCCGAACACGGAGCCGAACAGGTCGCCGAGGCCGCCCATCCCGCCGCCGGCACCGCCGGTACCGCTCCCGCCGAACAGGTCGGACACGTCGAACGTCGAGCCGTTGCCGGAGAAACCGCCGCCGCCGAAGCCACCGCCGCCCGCCCCACCGGCCTGGCGCCGGAACGCGCCGGCCCCGAACAGCGACCGCGCCTCGTCGTACTCCCGGCGCTTGCGCTCGTCGGAGAGGACGCCGTACGCCTCGGAGACGTCCTTGAACTTGCGTTCCGCCTCCGGGTTGCCCGGGTTCTTGTCCGGGTGCAGGTCCCGGGCGAGCTTGCGGTACGCCTTCTTGATCTCGTCGGGCTGCGCGGTCTTGGGGACGCCCAAGGCAGCGTAGAAGTCCTTCTCGAGCCAGTCCTTCGTGCTCATCAGGCGCCCCCTCCTCTCGGCGTTATTCGGTGTCGGACGGCGAGCCGGCCGCCGTCTCGGGCGCCGGGTCGGCGGGGTCGGCCACGGCCACCATCGCGGGCCGCAGCATCCGCTCGCCCAGCGCGTACCCGCGCCGCATCACGTCCACGCAGGTCGGCTGCGTGACGTCGGGCGACTCGGTGTGGAGCACCGCCTCGTGCCACACCGGGTCGAACACGTCACCGGCCGCACCGAACGACACGAGACCCACCCGGTGCAGGGACGCCGTGAGCTGCTCGCCGACCGCCGCGAACGCACCGGTCAGGTCGCCGTGCGCCCGGGCCCGGTCGATGTCGTCGAGCACCGGCAGCAGCGCGGTCAGCACCGCGGCGGTGGCCTGATCGGCTGCCACCGCGCGGTCCCGTTCCACCCGGCGGCGGTAGTTGGCGTACTCCGCCGTGATGCGCTGGAGGTCTGCCGTGCGCTCCGTGAGTTCGAGCTGGAGCTTCACGTGATCCGCCGACGCGCCGTCCACGGACGGAGACGGTTCGTCGGCCGGGCCCGTCCCGGCCGGCTCGTCGGCCGGGGCCGCCCCGGCGGCGGGGGTGTCCCCCACCGCCGGAGCGTCTGCCGACTGCCGAACCTCGCCGGTCTCCGGGTCGATACGCCGGCGGTCGCGGACGACGACCTTCGGCTCCTCCTCGGGAGTCGGCGCGGTCACTTCCGGTCGGTCCCGTCCTCGTCGACGATCTCGGCGTCGACGACGTCGTCCGGACCGGCGCTACCCGCGGCCCCGGCGTCGGCGGCGCCGCTCGCGCCGCCCGTCGCGCCGGCCTGCTCGGCACCCGGGGCACCGGCCTCACCGGCGGCCTGCTGCTGGGCGTACATCGCCGCCCCGGCCTCCTGGGAGACCTTCGAGAGCTTCTCGTGCGCGCTCTTGATGGCCTCCAGGTCGGAACCGCCGAGGGCGCCGCGGAGCTCGGTGAGCGCCTCGTTGATCTCGGACTTCTTGTCGTCCGGGATCTTGTCGCCGTTCTCCGCCACGAACTTCTCGGTCTGGTACTGCAGGTTCTCCGCGACGTTGCGGGTCTCCGCCTCCTCACGGCGGCGCTTGTCCTCGTCCGCGTGGGACTCGGCGTCGCGCATCATCCGCTCGATGTCGTCCTTCGGCAGCGCCGAGCCACCGGTGATCGTCATCGACTGCTCGCGGCCGGTGCCGAGGTCCTTCGCCGAGACGTGGACGATGCCGTTCGCGTCGATGTCGAACGTGACCTCGACCTGCGGCAGGCCCCGCGGCGCCGGCGGCAGGCCGGTCAGCTCGAACATGCCGAGCTTCTTGTTGTACATCGCCATCTCGCGCTCGCCCTGGAACACCTGGATCTGCACGGACGGCTGGTTGTCGTCGGCGGTCGTGAAGACCTCCGAGCGCTTGGTCGGGATCGTCGTGTTCCGCTCGATGAGCTTGGTCATGATGCCGCCCTTGGTCTCGATGCCCAGGGACAGCGGGGTGACGTCGAGCAGCAGGACGTCCTTGACCTCACCGCGGAGGACACCGGCCTGCAGAGCGGCACCGACGGCGACGACCTCGTCCGGGTTCACGCCCTTGTTGGGCTCCTTGCCGCCGGTCAGCTCCTTGACGACCTCGGAGACGGCGGGCATGCGGGTCGAGCCACCGACGAGGACGACGTGGTCGATCGCGTCGACCGAGATACCGGCGTCCTTGATAGCCTGCTGGAACGGGCCCTTGGTCCGCTCGAGCAGGTCCTGCGTCATCCGCTGGAACTCGGCGCGCGTGATCGTGATGTCGAGGTGCAGCGGGCCGTCCGGGCCGGCCGTGATGTACGGCAGGTTGATCGACGTCGACTGCGAGCCGGAGAGCTCGATCTTCGCCTTCTCGGCCCCCTCACGGAGCCGCTGCAGCGCCATCTTGTCCTTGGACAGGTCGATGCCGTTCTGCCCGTTGAACGTCTTCACCAGGTGGTCCACGACGCGCTGGTCCCAGTCGTCACCACCGAGGTGGTTGTCACCGCTGGTGGCCTTGACCTCGATGACGCCGTCGCCGATCTCCAGCAGCGACACGTCGAACGTGCCACCGCCGAGGTCGAAGACCAGGATCGTCTGCTCCTTCTCGCCCTTGTCCAGGCCGTACGCGAGGGCCGCGGCGGTCGGCTCGTTGACGATCCGGAGGACGTTGAGGCCGGCGATCTCGCCTGCCTCCTTGGTGGCCTGGCGCTGCGCGTCCTCGAAGTACGCGGGGACGGTGATCACGGCGTCGGTGACGGGCTCACCCAGGTACGCCTCGGCGTCCCGCTTGAGCTTCATCAGCACGCGCGCGGAGATCTCCTGCGCGGTGTACGCCTTGTCCTCGATGTCGACCTTCCAGTCGGCGCCCATGTGGCGCTTGACCGACCGGACCGTGCGGTCGACGTTGGTCACGGCCTGCCGCTTGGCGACCTCGCCGGTGAGAACCTCGCCGTTCTTCGCGAAGGCGACGATCGAGGGGGTCGTCCGCGATCCCTCGGCGTTCGCGATGACGGTGGGCTCGCCGCCGTCGAGGACGGCGACGACGGAGTTCGTGGTGCCGAGGTCGATGCCGACCGCACGAGCCATGGGAGTTCCTCCAGGGAAGTTGAGTTGATCAGGCTCAATGTTGCGTCGCTCCCCTGGCATCTGTCAAACCAGACTTGAGTCCCCTCGACGCAAGTCAGCTCACTCGCAGTGCGCGCGCCGCCGAGGCCGCCACCCGGTGCGCCGGACTGGAGGCCACGAGCGCCCGGTACGCGAACGTCCCGCGCGCGCCCGGGCGGACCGCGAACGCCACCGTGCCGGTCGAGGTGGTGCGCGACCGGGAGACGGTCACCCAGCGGTGACCGCTGCGGCGCTGCAGCTCGACCACCGCGTAGGCCCGCACCGGGGCCGTGGCCACTCTGAGCACGGTGCCGTTGCCCCGCCTCACCGCGGTGCTGCGGAACGAGGCCGCGACCGACGGCGCGACCGTCACCCCGGTGACGGCGGAGGCCGAGGCTCCGAGCCCCGCACCGCCCCCGAGCACCCGGTACTCGTGCCGCTCCCGCGGCCGGTGGCTGAACGCGTACCGCCCGGCCGACGTGGTCCGCCCGGTGCCGATCGTGGTCCACGCCGTCGTGCCCGCCACCCGGCCCTGCAGGGTCACCGCGGCGTACGGGACCACCGCGCGGGTGTCCGGGCGGGTGACGGTGCCACTCAGCGTGAGTGCCCCGGGGTACGCGACGAAGGTGACGGAGCGGGCCACGGTGACCGCGCTCGGCGTGAGCGTCACGGCCGGCGGGGCGCCCGCGGCGGTTCCGCCTGCGGCCACGGCGGTGACGTGGAACGTGTAGGCGGTGGCGGGGTCCAGTCCCGACACGGCGACCGACGTGCCGGTCGCCGCGACCGCGAGGGGCTGGCCGGCGAGCGCGGGCGTCGAGGACACCTCGTACCGCGTGAGGCCGCCGTCGCCCGCCCACTGCGGCGCAGTCCAGGTGAGTCGGACGGTCCCCGGCTCGACACCGGTGGCCGCGACCGAGCGCGGCTGGTCGGGAAGCGGGTCCGAGCAGGTGTAGATCTCGACGTCGTCGAGCAGCCAGAACGTGCTGATGTCCGGGTCACCCGTGACCGTGAACTGGGGGCTGATCGACGTACCGGCGAACTCGGTGAGGTCGAACCGGCTGCTGCCGTAGCCCGCGCTGTACCCGCTGAACACCGTTGCGGGGCCGCCGAGGAGAGGCCCGTCGTAGCCCTGCGCGCTGTGCGGGCGGGCAGGCGCGCCGAGGTCCACGGCCGATCCGGACGCGGGCACCACGGACACCGTCCCGCCGTCGTAGTGGTCGTCGTTCGAGACGTCCGTGTCGAGCTGCTTCACGTGCGCGAAGCGCAGGAACGTGCGCGTGCCGGCCGGGATGGCCACCGGTGCGGTGAGCCGCGCGGTCGCGGTGCGCGCGGTCGCGTCGGCCCCGTCCGCGGTCTGGCCGATGAGGGCCGACCGGCCGGTGTGCGCCCAGCTCTCGTCCCGCTGCGGGGGGTTCGACGGCGTGTACACCGAGAAACCGGCATTGCGCCCGGTGCCGACCGGCGCCGCGGTGGCGAGGGTCCATCGCGAGGGTCCCTCGAACCCGTCCGACAGCACTGTCTCGCCCCGCGTCATCCCGGTGGGGCAGTCGGCGGCCTCGGCCGGGACCGCGTTCGGCGCGGTCGGGGGCGTGGTCATCTGCACGGCGTCGATCGCGGTCCCCACCGCGGCACAGTCGCCGGTGGTCATCGTGACCGTGCCGCCGGGCAGCGCGGGCCGCGCCTGCCCGACCAGCGAGTCGCACGTCGCGGACAGCGTGGCCGCGAGGTCCGCATAGTTGGCGCCGGACGGCAGCGCGAGCAGTGTCCCGTAGTAGAGGTGCGCGGTCTTGGCGATGCCGAGGGACTGCGCGACGAGGTAGGCGGCCCGGTTCCCGACGCCGCTGTTGGTGTGCACGCCACCGCGGTCCACCAGCTGGCCGGCGGCGTCGTACTCGGGTCCCGCGTACAGCGGGTCGGTCATCGACGCGGGCTGGGCGTAGTCGCCCGGGGTCCCGAGGTCGCGCAGCGCCCCGGTCGGCAGCGACTCGCCGAGCAGCCACGGCCCGGAGAGATCGGCCGGGGCCGCGGCGCGCTGGACGAGCTCGCCGAAGACATCCGACATCGACTCGTTGATCGCCCCGGACTGGTACGCGTAGTAGAGGTTCGACGTGTACTGGGTGACCCCGTGGGTGAGCTCGTGCGCGACGAGGTCCTTCGCCACCGTGTACCCGGGGGCGTACACCATCTGCGCGCCGTCCCAGAACGCGTCGGCGTGGTAGCACGGCTCTGGCTCGGGCTCGGCGTCGCCGGGCGTCTTGCAGACCCGGGCCGAGCTGACGATCGTGCCGCCCGCGCCGTCGATCGAGCTCCGGCCGAACAGCGTGTCGTAGAAGGACGCGGTCTCGGCGGCGTAGTCGTATGCCTGCTTGACGTCGGTGACGGCCGAGCCGGACGGAGCGGCGACCACGGTCGCGCCGCCGGACAGACAGCGGTACCCCGGGGCGTCGGCATCCAGCGACACGTTCGTGTTCGCGAGGTCGCACACGCGCTGCGGTGCCGCCGCGCCCCGCACGCCGTCGGTGGCGAGGACGATCCGGCCGGTGCGGGCGTCGACCAGCACGTCGGCCGCTCCGCCGGACGCGGGCGTGACCGGAACCCGCCACACCGGGACCGCGCCCGGGCGGCCGGGCGCACCGAGCGCGGCGGCGTCGTACAGCCAGCGGACCGCCGGGCCGCTCGGCACCCCGACGCTGCGGGCCGCGCGCACGGCGCGATCGGCCGCGACGGTGGGCCGCGCCCGGGGGACGGCCTCGGAGAGCTTGGCCACCACGCCGAGGGCGCGCCCGTCCCGGCCCAGCGTGACGGTGACCCCGGCGCCGAGGACCGGCACGTCGCCGACCGACTGCGCGAACCGCACGACATGTCCGCCGCCCGCGGCGGCGACCGTCCGCTCGACGCGCAGCGACCGGTCGCCGCCGGCGAGCCGGAGCGTTGCCGCGTACTCGCGCAGCGCGGCCCGGGCGGCCACCTCCGGGGTTGCCGCCGAGGTCAGCCCCGCCGGCCGCCGGAGCGGGTGACCAGGTGTCGCGGCGAGCGTGCGGGCCCCCGCGACCTCCGGCTGGGCGGTCGCCGGCTGCACCGCGGGTGCGGCCGGGCCCGGCACCGGCGCGGCACCCGCGGGTGCCGCGACCGCGGCGGCCGCCATCGCGGCGGTCAAGGACATCGCTGCTGCGCGGGCGAGGTGGCGCACGTGAGCTCCCGAAAGATCGACTTCTCTTTCTTTCGGCCACCGAACGGCGGAACGTGAGCGTCTGCGGTAACCCAGGTGGCGCAGTTCCCCGAATGGCCGCCGAGACGGCCCTCGGGCAGGCTGGCCGCCGAGCCAGCACACTCGATCGAGGAGGACCAGAGTGAGCAGTGCAAACGAGAAGCTGCTGTGGAAGGTCGCCGGTGGCGTGACGGCCGCGGCGGCGGCAGTGGCGGCGAAGAAGGCGGTCGACCTGGCCTGGCGCGCGGTCAGCGGCGGCAAGGAGCCGCCGGCGAACCCGGAGGACCCGGAGACCACGTGGGGCGAGGCCGTGGCGTGGGCCCTGCTGTCCGGAACGGCGATCGGGCTGGCCCGGCTGCTCGCGCAGCGCGGTGCCGCAAAGATGTGGAAGAGGCGGACCGGATCCCTCCCGCCGGGAATCCGCGAGGTGCACTGACCCGGTCGCGGTGCGGGCGGTTACCCGTGAGTAACCCCTGACGGTCACGGGCCCGTCCGCACCCCGTACGCTCACCGCACGACCGGGTGCTCCCGCGGCGCCCGTGGACCAGCAGGAGGATCCCGGGCAATGGGCGCCGTCCAGATCGTCACCGCTTCGATCGCGCTCGCGATCACACTCGTCGCTGTCGTCCTCGTGACGCGCACGGTCCTGAGGATGAGCCGGGTCGTACGCCTGGGCGCTCCGGATCCGACGCGCGGCGACGCGAAGGGCACGCGTACCGCGACGATGTTCCGCGAGACGCTCGGTCACACGCGGATGCTGAAGTGGACGCTCGTCGGCGCCGCGCACTGGTTCGTGATGATCGGCTTCATCACGCTCTCGACGCTGGTGCTGCAGGCCTACTTCGAGGTCTTCGACCCGCACGCCCACCTGCCGATCATCGGCGGCTGGACCGTCTTCGGGCTGTTCACCGAGATCATCAGCGTTCTCGGCATCCCGGCGATCGTCATCCTCATCGCGATCCGGCTGAAGAACCGGCCGACGGCCGACCCGGCCCGCAAGTCGCGGTTCGCCGGCTCGACGATGTGGCAGGGCTACTTCGTCGAGTGGATCATCGTCGCCGTCCTCGTCTGCGGCATGCTGATCCGCGGCATCGCGGCCGCCGAGGGCAGGCTCGGCTACCCGGTGTGGGCCGCCCCGGTCAGCCACGCGCTCGGCGCGATCCTCCCGGCGAGCGCCACCCTGCTCAGCATCGTCGCGATGATCAAGATCATCATCTCGATGACCTGGGCGATCGTGATCTCGCAGAACATCACGATGGGTGTCGCGTGGCACCGCTTCACCGCGTTCCCGAACGTCTTCTTCAAGCGGAACCCGACCGGTGAGCCCGCACTCGGCGCGCTCCGCCCGATGATGTCCGACGGCAAGCCGCTGGACTTCGAGCAGGCGGACCCGGAGAAGGACACGTTCGGCGTCAGCCAGGTCGAGAACTTCACCTGGAAGGGGATGCTCGACTTCACCACCTGTACCGAGTGCGGCCGCTGCCAGAGCCAGTGCCCGGCGTGGAACACCGGAAAGCCGCTCTCCCCGAAGCTGCTCATCATGTCGCTCCGCGACCACGCCTACGCCAAGGCGCCGTACCTGCTCGCCGGTGGGGGCAAGGACATGATGGGCGAGGAGAAGGCCACGCCCGAGCAGCTCGCGGGCGTGCCGGCCGAGGCCCTCGCCGAGGCCGGGCGGCCGCTGGTCGGCGACGCGTCGATGAACGGCGTCATCGACCCGGACGTGCTGTGGTCCTGCACCATGTGCGGCGCCTGCGTCGAGCAGTGCCCCGTCGACATCGAGCACATCGACCACATCGTCGACATGCGCCGGTACCAGGTGCTGATCGAGTCCTCGTTCCCGTCCGAGGCCGGCGTGATGCTGCGGAACCTGGAGAACAAGGGCAACCCCTGGGGCCAGAACCCGAACGAGCGCGAGGACTGGACCAAGGGCCTCGACTTCGAGGTCCCGAAGGTCTCCGCGGGCGGCTCGCTCGACCCCGACACGGAGTACCTGTTCTGGGTCGGCTGCGCCGGCGCCCTGGAGGACCGCGCCAAGAAGGTCACCCGCGCCGTCGCCGAGCTCCTGCACACCGCGGGCGTGAAGTACGCGATCCTCGGCAACGGCGAGACCTGCACCGGTGACCCGGCGCGTCGCATCGGCAACGAGTTCGTCTTCCAGATGCTCGCCCAGCAGAACGTCGAGACGATCAACACCGCGTTCGGCGACCGGCCGTCGAAGAAGATCATCAGCACCTGCGCCCACTGCTTCAACACGCTCGGCAACGAGTACGGGCAGCTCGGCGGCGACTACGAGGTCATCCACCACACCCAGCTGCTCAGCCAGCTCGTGGCGGACGGCCAGCTCACGCCGATACAGCCGCTGGACGCGACGATCACCTACCACGACCCGTGCTATCTGGGCCGGCACAACCGGGTGTTCGCCGAGCCGCGCGAGGTGCTCGGCTCGCTGCCCGGCACGCAGTACACCGAGATGCCGCGGTTCGCGGAGCGGTCCTTCTGCTGCGGCGCCGGCGGCGCGCGAATGTACATGGAGGAGCGGATCGGCAAGCGCATCAACGTGGAGCGCACCGAGGAGGCCCTGACGACGAAGCCGGACATCATCGCGATCGGCTGCCCGTTCTGCCTCACGATGCTCTCCGACGGCGTGACGTCGAAGAAGTCCTCCGGTGACGCCCCCGAGGGCGTGGAGGTGCTCGACGTCTCGCAGGTGCTGCTGCGCTCGGTGAAGGCCCCCGCTACGGTCGGCGCCCCGGCCGACTCCACCGAGGCCCCCACCGCCACGGGCGCGCCCGCCTCGGCCGGCGAGTCCGGTGGGGCGGAGACGACCACCGAGCCCTGATCCGGCGTACGTCCTCAGAACGCGCTGTTGTCCAGCCAGTGGTCGAGGATCGCCCGGTCACCGAGCACCTCCACCGCACCGGAGTCCCGCGGCGCGCGCCGGCTCAGGAGGAGGTACAGGTCGGCCGCGTTCCCGCGTACCGCCACATCGGCCTTGCCGTGACCGTGCTCCCACTCGATGCCCACGGGAGTGCGCCGGACGAACCACTCGCCGTCCCGGCCGAGCCAGCCGTCGGTGGAGTGGAAGTGCAAGGTCTCACCGTGTCCCCGCAGGTCGCGGTGACCGCCCGCGGCCGAGGACGCCAGCAGGTCGAGCCCCTCGGAGACGCCGTCCGCGGAGAGGTCGGCCGGCAGGGACACCCGGCGCTCCGCGGTGAGCGCCGCGTCCACCCCGTGGGCCACGGTCTCGTGGGCCATCCGGCGGGCCCAGAACCCGGCCCGCCCGTCCGGGCCGAACGTCCACATCGCCGCGTCCGGTCCCGCCTCCTGCAGCGCCCGGACCACCAGCATCGCGCCGTCGCGGAGCCAGTCGCCCTGCTTCACCGGATCGTCCGGCGGGACGACGTCATCCACGGAGTCGGACGGCAGCGGCTGCGGCGTCCGCAGGTCGACCATCGCGGCCACCCAGCGGTGCGCCCGGCCGAGATGCGCGACGAGCTGCCCGAACGTCCACTCCGGACAGGTCGGCACCTGCCGGTCCGGGTCCGTGTCGGGTACCAGGTCCGCGAACTCGGAGGCCGCCTGGGCGATCCCGCCGTAGTACCGGTCGGGCGTCAGCTGGGACATGGGGACCTCCGGGGTCGCCGACTCTCCGGTCGGACAGAGCTTCCTGTCTAGCGGATGGCGGCCTGCCTGTCGCTCCCCTCGGCCGTGCAGGACGGGAAACCGGCGACGTGTCGATCTACGATGAGGCATCGACGTCCTCTTACCGCTGGCGGCGTTCGCCCTGCTCACCGCGGGCAACGCCCTCTTCGTCACGGCCGAGTACTCGCTCATCACCGTCGACCGCGCACTCGTACATCAGCTGGCGGCGGCCGGTGACCCCGGGGCGCGGCGGATCGAGGCGGCGCTGCGGTCGCTGTCGTTCCAGCTCTCCGGTGCGCAGTTCGGCATCACGGTCGCGGCGCTGCTCACCGGCTATCTCGCCGAGCCGGCCCTCGGACGGCTCTTCCGGCCACTCCTGCAGGCCGTCGGCGTCACGGGTCTCGACCCGGCCACGGCGCGGAGCATCGCCGCGGGCCTCGCACTGGTCGTCGCGACCCTGGTGTCGATGCTGTTCGGCGAGCTGCTCCCCAAGAACGCCGCCCTTGCCCGGCCGCTGACGCTCGCGCGACTCACCGTGCCGCCGCAGGCCGTGTTCTCCACGGTGTTCCGGCCGATCGTCCTCGTGCTCAACGGGGCCGCGAACTGGGTCGTCCGGCGGCTCGGCATCGAACCCCAGGAGGAGCTGGCGTCGGCTCGCTCCCCGGAGGAACTGGGGCTGCTCGCGGCGATCTCCGCGCGCGCCGGGGCCCTGCCCTCGGAGACGGCGACGCTCCTGCAACGGACGATCCGGTTCGGCGACAAGCGGGCCGGCGAGGCGATGACGCCCCGGGTCGACGTGGTCGGGCTGCCGTCCGCGGCCACCGTCGCAGACCTGTTCGCGCTGTCCCGCGAGTCGGGGTTCTCCCGCTTCCCGGTGTACGTGGACACGCTCGACCACGTCGTCGGCATCGCGCCGATCGCGGACGCCCTCGCCGTACCGGTGGCGCTGCGGGCCACGGCGCCGGTCGGGTCGATCGCCCGCGAGCCCCTGCTGGTCCCCGACTCGCTCCCGCTCGACGAGGTCCTGCGGCAGCTGCGGCAGGAGAACCGGCAGATGGCGATCGTGGTGGACGAGTACGGCGGCACCGACGGGATCATCACCGCCGAGGATCTCGCCGAAGAGCTGGTCGGGGAGATCGAGGACGAGTACGACACCCCCGAGGAGGGCCACCCGACGACCGCGGCCGGTGCCACCGTGACGTCCCCGGAGGCGCACTCCGGAATCCTCGTGCCCGGCGTGCTGCGCGCCGACGAGCTGACCGAGCAGACCGGGTTCGAGCTGCCGGAGGGACCGTTCGAGACGCTGGCGGGGTTCCTGATGGCGCGGCTCGGCCACATCCCGGCCGCAGGCGAGACGGTCGCCGAGAACGGCTGGGACTTCACGGTCACGTCCGTCGACCGGCACCGGGTCGAGCAGGTCCGGGTCGAACCGCCCGCGCGGACCGAGGCGACGTGAGCGCCGCCGCGCTGTTCGCCGCCGTGGTGCTGCTGCTGGGGAATGGGTTCTTCGTCGGCAGCGAGTTCGCGCTCATCGCCGCCCGGCGTACCCGCCTGGAGCCCCTCGCCGCCCGCGGGTCGTCCCGCGCCGCGACCGTCCTGCGCGCGATGGGCCAGATCCCGCTGATGGTGGCCGGCGCGCAGCTCGGCATCACGATCTGTTCGCTGGGACTCGGCGCGGTCGCCGAACCCGCGGTCGCGCATCTGCTGGAGGCTCCGTTCGCCGCCCTCGGCGTACCGGAGGATCTCGTGCACCCGGTGTCCTTCGTGCTGGCGCTGGGCATCGTGGTGTTCGGGCACACCGTGATCGGCGAGATGGTGCCGAAGAACATCGCACTCGCCGGACCGGAGCGTGCGGCGCTGTGGCTCGGGCCGCCGATGCTCGCGTTCTGCGTCCTCACCAGGCCCCTGCTCGTCGGACTCCAGTGGTTGTCTGCCACGCTCCTGCGACTGTGGGGCATCGAGGCGAGCGACACCGTGAAGACCGTGTACACCGCGGAGGAGCTCGCGAGCCTGGTGACAGAGTCCAGGACCGAGGGCCTGCTGAACGCGGCCGACCACCGCAGGATCACCGGCGCGCTGACGCTCACCGAGCGCACCGCGGCCGAGGTGATGACGCCGTGGCCCCGCGTCCGGACGGTGACCCCGGATGTCAGCCCCGCGGTGCTGGAGACCCTGGCGGTACGGACGCGGCTGTCGCGGTTCCCGGTGGTGGATGCCCAGACGCGGACCGTGCTGGGGTTCGTCCACGTGAAGGACACGCTCGGCATCGAGGGCGACGCGCGGAACGCGCCGCTGCCGCGGTCGGCGATCCGGCCGCTCGCCGTGGTCCGGCCCGACGCGACGCTCGCGGAACTGCTGCTGATCATGCGGCGCACCCACTCGCACCTGGTCCTGGTGTCCGACGGGACGACGCCGCTCGGGGTGGCAACGCTGGAGGACGTCCTGACCGCCGTGGTCGGCGACTCGGAGCAGGCCGCCGCGGCGCGCTGATCCTCGGTACGGCGGTCGCGCTCGCCGGCTGTGGGGTGGTGGCACCGTCGGCGCCCGTGGGGTCGTCACCCGCGCCGTCCGGGTCGTCCGGGGCCGCGGCTCTGGCCACGGTGGACGCCCTGGCGGTGAAGGGGCGTGCTCCGCGGACCGGTTACGCGCGGGACGAGTTCGGCTCGGCCTGGACGGACGTCGACCACAACGGGTGCGACACCCGCAACGACATCCTCGGACGGGACCTCGCCGGCATCACGCACAAGCCCGGCACCCGGGGCTGCGTGGTGCTGAGCGGGACCTTGCGGGACCCGTACAGCGGGCGGACGATCGCGTTCCGGCGCGGCCCCCGCAGCGCCGAGGTCCAGATCGACCACGTCGTGGCGCTGTCGAACGCCTGGCAGACCGGTGCGCAGCGTTGGCCCGGGGCGCGGCGGAAGGAGTTCGCGAACGACCCGCTGAACCTGCTCGCCGTCGACGGGCGCCTCAACCAGCAGAAGGGCGACGGGGACGCGGCGACCTGGGTTCCGCCCCGGCGGGGGTACCGGTGCGCGTACGCGACCCGCCAGGTGACCGTGAAGGCGCGGTACCGGCTGTGGGTGACGCGGGCGGAGCGGGACGCGCTCCGGCGGTGGCTGGCCGGGTGCCCCTAGTTGCTAGTGGGTGGGCCAGACCCGCCAGTTCATGAAGGAGCGGCTCGGCGTCGGTCCGCGCTGCCCCTGGTATCGCGAGCCGTACTTCGTCGAGCCGTACGGGTGGTCGGCCGGCGAGGACAGCCGGAACACGCAGATCTGCCCGATCTTCATGCCCGGCCACAGGGTGATCGGCAGGTTCGCGAGGTTCGACAGCTCCAGCGTGACGTGGCCGGAGAAGCCGGGGTCGATGAACCCGGCCGTCGAGTGCGTGACCAGGCCCAGGCGGCCGAGGCTGGACTTGCCCTCCAGCCGCGCGGCGAGGTCGTCCGGCAGCGTGACGACCTCCAGCGTCGACCCGAGGACGAACTCACCCGGGTGCAGGACGAACGGGTCCCCGTCCGGCGCCTCGACCTCGGTCGTCAGGTCGTCCTGCTGGATCGACGGGTCGATGTGGGTGTACTTCACGTTGTTGAACACCCGGAACATCCGGTCCAGCCGGACGTCGATGCTCGACGGCTGGACGAGGCCCGGCTCGTACGGTTCGAGGGCGAGACGACCCGCGGCGATCTCGGCCTGGAGGTCGTGGTCGGAGAGAAGCACGGCCGAACCCTATCTGGGGCCGGGCCCGGCCCCGCGCGGCGGTCTAGTAGAGTGACGGCGTTCGCGGGTGTAGTTCAATGGTAGAACATCAGCTTCCCAAGCTGACAGTGCGGGTTCGATTCCCGTCACCCGCTCCGAGACAAAGGCCCAGGTCACAGACGGTACGCCGTCGACCTGGGCCTTCGTCATATGTGGAGTGACAACTCGGCGTGCAACTCGCGTGCAACTAGGCGGCCGGGTCCGGGCCCTCGGGCGCGGCCTTGCCGCCCTGGTCCTCGGCGTCCGCGTGGGCGTCGATGTGCTTCGCCAGCGCGTCCGCGATCCGGCGGTCGGCGTCCTTCGTCGCGTGCTGGTAGATCAGCGCCGCGCGCATGCTGTCGTGGCCCATCCGGTCCATCAGGTCACGCAGACTCGCACCGGTGCTGGCGGCCAGCGTGTTGCCGGTGTGCCGCAGGTCGTGGAAGTGCAGGCCCGGCGCGCCCACCGCTTTCACCGCGCCGGGCCACCCCACGGCCCGGTTGAAGTTGCTCCGCCGCAGCGTCCCGCCCTTGTCTCCGGTGAACACCAGGGCCTCCGGCGCATCGCCGGTGTACTTCGTGACGTGAGCCTTCAGCAGCGTCACGACCGGGCCGGGTAGCCGCACCGCGCGGACGCCGGCACGGGACTTCGGTGGGCCCAGCACCAGCTCGCCGGTGGACCGCTCCGCGAACGCCGCCCGGACCCGGACGACGCCGGTCTCCAAGTCGACGTCGGCTCGCCGCAGCGCCACCGCCTCGCCCCAACGCAGGCTGCCGAACGTCGCCACGACGACGAGCGCGCGGTACCGCTCCGGCATGGCCGCCGCGAGGGCGAACACTTGGCCCACCGTGAGCACCGGACGTTCCGGCGTCGGCTCGCTCCCGGCCCCTCTGATCCGGCACGGGTTCCGCGTCAGCACCCCGTCGTCCACCGCGGTGGTGAGGATCGCGCGCAGCAGCCGGTACGCCTTCGCCGTCATGGTTGCCGAAACACCGGCTTCGGTGAGGTCGTGATGCCAGCGGCGCACGACCGCCGGGGTCACGTCGCCGAGCTTCACCCGTCCGAGGTGGTCGGCGATGTACCGCTTGAACAGCCACCGGTACAGGTCCGTCGTCCGAGGACGCAGACCCGGCCGCTCCCGGATCCACCGCTCACCGAACTCCTCGACCGTGATGCGCGAGCGCTCCGGGTCCACCCAGTCGCCGCGGACCATCTCGGCTTCCAGCAGCGCCAGCCAGCGCTCGGCCTCCGTCTTGGTCCGGAACGTGTGCGGTGCGGCCCGCCGGGACCCGTCCGGGGCCAGGTAGGACGCCTGGTAGCGCCCCGAGGCGAGCTTGCGGAGCCCGCCGAAGCGGCGACGCCCGGCCATCAGGCCATCACCCGGCCGTCCCGCCACCGCACGGTCATCGGCTCGACCGTGCCGCTGGCGATGTACTCCACCAGCGCGGACTCCGGGATGCGGACGTGACGGCCGACCCGGACGAACCGGATGCGCCGTTCCGCGATCAGGCGGCGGGGGAACCGCTCGGAGGTGCCGAGCGCGTCGGCGGCCTCGGCCACCGTGAGCAGCTTGTCCACTGTGGTCCTCCTGGCTAGGCGGCGCGGTCGGCGTCGCTGGGTGGTGGGTCGGTGCCGTCGGCGGCGGCCTGGGCTGCGCGGAGTTCGGCCTGCCAGCGGAGTCGTTCGGACAGGGCGTGCAGGATCAGCCGCC
>JAVEDU010000005.1 GCA_030840805.1 Actinomycetota bacterium | reverse complement strand
GGCGGCTGATCCTGCACGCCCTGTCCGAACGACTCCGCTGGCAGGCCGAACTCCGCGCAGCCCAGGCCGCCGCCGACGGCACCGACCCACCACCCAGCGACGCCGACCGCGCCGCCTAGCCAGGAGGTCCACAGTGGATGAACTGCTGTGCACACCGGAGGAAGCCGCGCGTGCGCTCCGCGTCGGGCGGAACAAGGTGTACGAGCTGATGGGGTCCGGCGCCCTGCCGTCGGTCAAGCTCGGTCGCTGCCGTCGAGTGCCGGTCGATGCGTTGCGGCGCTTTGTGACCGAGCTGGCGGACGGGTCGGCGGCGTGACGATACGGCGGCGTCTGCCTCCGGGCGCACGCTGGGTGGAGCTGCTCGGTGGCGTCCGCCGGGTGGAGCTGGTGGTCGACGTCGGGCTTGACCCGCGGACGGGCAAGCGGCGTCAGACTCGCCGTCGGTTCCGGACGGTTACCGAGGCCGCCGACGCGTACGCCGCGGTCCGGTCGGCAGCTAGTGGCGGCACCTACGTGGTGCGGTCCGGAGTCACGGTGCAGGAGGTGATCGACGGCTGGCTGGCCGGGCGGCACGGCATCCGGCCCAGCACGTTGGCGGGCTATCGGGACGTGCTCAAGCCGGTGACTGCTGCGTATGGCGCGCTGCCGGTCCGCCAGCTCAGCAAGCAGCATGTCGTGGAGCTGGTGGGTCTGCTCACCGCGGGCGGGATGAAACGGGCCGACGGGAAGCTGCGCCGGCCCTGGCGGCCGCGGACCGTCAACCTCCTGTTGTTCACGCTGGGCCAGGTGCTGGACGACGCCCGGCGGCAGGGCATCGTGGCGCGGAACGTGGCTGAGCTGGTGGACCGGCTGCCGCAGGACCGCCAGGAGATGCAGACGTACGCACCGGCGGAGGTGGACCGGGTGCTCGCCGCCGCGCGTGACGACCGGCTGGAACACGCGTGGTACCTGGCGCTGTATGGCCTTCGTCGTGGCGAGGTGGCGGGGCTGCCGTGGTCGGACGTGCTGTTCGATGAGGGTGTGCTGGCGGTCCGGGTGACGCGGGTCGCGGTGGACGGACGGGCCACTCCGTCCACCCCGAAGACCGTCAAGGGCGTGCGTCGGCTGCCTCTGACCAAGGACCTGGCGGCTGTGCTGCGGCGAGCGCAGAAGCGGCAGGAGGGCGAGCGGAAGATCGCCGGAGCGGCGTGGCAGGACTCCGGGTACGTGGTGACCAACGAGATCGGCGGTCCGCTGCATCCGGAGACGCTGTCCTCTCGCTGGGACGCGCTGGTCGCCCGGGCGAAGGTCCGGCGCATCCGGCTACACGATGCGCGGCACACCTGCGGGACGGTCCTGCATCTCCAAGGTGTGCCGACCGCGGTGATCGCGGCGTGGCTCGGTCACGCGGACTCGGCGTTCACGATGCGGACCTACGTGCACTCCCAGGAAGAATCGCTCCGGGTCGCCGCGAAGGCGCTGCGGCGGCGCTCGTGACATTTCTGTGACACGTACGGGGCGGCCCGGCCGACCCGGACCGCCCCTCGGCGCTCTCACCTGCGGTGGAGACAGAGCCGACGAGGGGACTTGAACCCCTAACCGCCCGATTACAAGTCGGGTGCGCTACCAATTGCGCCACGTCGGCGGGACAGGGGGACTGTAGTCGCGACAATTCTCGGGACGACGATCCCCGTGATCCGAGTGACATCCTCCCACGCGCACTCTTCGGGCCACTGGAGGTCCGACGTCCGCTCACTCAGCCGTTCCGGGGAGGACCCCGTCCGGGGCCGAGGGGTTGACTGCCGCGGTAGACCGGAGGACGAGACCTCGTCCACACCGGGGGTGCGACATGTCCATCTCACTCGACCACACGATCGTCCCGGCCCGCGACAAGCGCCGTTCCGCGGAGTTCCTGGCGGCACTGCTCGGGCTCGACGTCGGCGCTCCGTTCGGCCCGTTCGTCCCCGTCCGGGTGGGCGCCTCCACCCTGGACTACGCCGACTCGACGGCAGCCGACATCGAGTCGCGGCACTACGCCTTCCGGGTGAGCGAACCGGAGTTCGACGAGATCTTCGGGCGTATCCGCGAGGCCGGCCTGCGGTACCACGCCAACCCGCACGAACCGCTGCGGTACGGCGAGATCAACACCGAACGCGGCGGGCGCTCGGTGTACTTTCCCGACCCGGACGGACACCTGCTGGAGATCCTCACCGCGGGGTGAGCCCCGGCGATCAGCCCTTCAGGTCCGCCATCCGGTCCTCGCGCATCGCCGTCCACAGCCTGATCCCGGCCGACTTGTCGAGGAACACGACGCTCTGGTCGCCGATCATCCCGGTACCGGTGGTGGGTGCCGTCGAGAACACCACCGACGGGCCTCGCAGCCCCCGCGCGCTCAGCGCCAGGGACCGCAGCTCGCTTCCGGTGAGCCCGGAGTCGACGCTGACGGCCTTGCTGACCGCGTCGCCGAGCTTCACGAGTGCGACCGGATTGTTCATGCTGCCGGAGGTCTCCTTCATCAGCACCTTGATGAAGGTCTGCTGCCGCTTGATCCGGTCGAAGTCGCCGCCGGGGAGGGTCTTGCGCTCCCGGACGTACTTCAGCGCGGACTTGCCGTCGAGATGCCCCGCACCGGGCATGTCGACGCCCCCGACGGCGTCGGTCATCGCCTCGAACCCGGAGAACGACACCTGTGCGAAGTGATCGATCCGCACGTCGGTGAACTGCTCGATCGTCTTGATCAGCAGCGTCGGACCGCCCCAGGCGAACGCCGAGTTGATCTTGGCCCGGCGGTAACCCGGCACCGGCACCCAGGAGTCGCGCGGGATCGAGACGACGTACGCCTTCTTCCGGTCCGCCGGGAGGTGGATGAGCATGATCGTGTCGGACCGCGGCACGCTGTTCCGCCACGAGTCGAAGCCGACCAGCAGGATGTTCGTCGCGCCGCCGACCGACTTCGCCGGTCGCTCGTTCTCCGGCAGGGCGGCGAACACGTCCCCGACGCGCTTCACCTGCCCGTCGAACTTGTTGAACAGGTACATGCCGGTCGCCACCGTGCCGACCACGAGCACCAGCGCGAGCACGCCGAGCGCCAGGAGCACGCGGGCCCACCGGATCCGGCGGGGCGGGGCGGGCGGCAAACCGCCGGCGCGACCGGTTCCGCGCGAGGGGCCGTCGGTTCCGCGCGGGACGCCTCCGTCACCCGAACGGGGCCGGACGCTCGCACGGCCGTACACGGCACCGCGCCCGTCGTCGGGCTGGGGCTGGTAACTCACGGTCGTTCCTCACCTTCGGGCGGCGGGTTGCGCGGCCTCAGGTTAGCGCCGTACCTCCACCGGGACGGAGCGGCGCGGCTCAGCCGTTCGTCCGGGTGGACGTGGCGACGTCCTCGGCGAGCCGCGTCCAGCCCTCGGCCCCCACCGGCGGGACCCAGCCCTGCGCGGTGAGCCAGCTCGGCGCCTGCCGCTGACCGAACCAGAGCACCTCGATGCGCCGGACGGTCCCCTCCCCGCCGGCCGTCCGGCCCAGTGTGGCGCGGGCGAGCCGGACCGCGGACCGGGCGAGCACGGCCGGGATCCGGCGGGGTCGCCGCCCCGCACCGAGGAGTTCCAGCAGGGACCCGCTGGTGATCCCCTCCCACGGGTGGATCACATACGGGGGTACGCCGGGCAGCGCGCACAGGGCGGCCACCGCGGCCCCGACGTTCCCGACGAGGGCCTGCGGGGACGGCGAGTGGCCGTTCCCGGCGACCGAGCGCAGCGGCGACCGGGCGAGCGCGACGATCCGTTCGGTGACACGGCGGCCGGGCCCCTGGACGGATGGGGGTCGGTAGATCACCAGTTCCATCCCGGCGGACCGGGCGAGCCGGTCCAGCACCTCCTCGCCGAGCGCCTTGGAGACGGCGTACGGCGACTCCGGCGCGCGGTGCGGGCTCTCGTCCAGCACCTCGGCGGCGCCCTGGACGGCGCCCGAGCTGACGTGCACCACCCGGCGGACGCCGGCCCGGTGCGCCGCCGCGAACACCGCCGCGGGCAACAGGGCGTGCGCCCCGACGAGCTGGTCGACGTCGGAACCGGTGGCGTCCGGGACCCCGGCGGCGATCACCACCACATCGGCGCCCCGGAGTGCGTCGAGGCCTGGCCCGGACAGGCCGGCGGCGTGCCGGACGAGCGCGTCCGGGTCTCTCTCCCCGGTACGGAGCCGGGGAGCCGCGACGGCGATCACCGTGGCGCCGTCGGCCTCCAACGCCCGCACCACGGCCGAGCCGACGAAGCCCGAAGCTCCGACGACCGCGGCGACGATTCCCTCGGCGGCGCTCACCCGCGGACCGTCGCCACGACAGCGGCAACGCTCGTCTGCACAGGGCCTTGGGGGCGGGTCGAGGGGCGGTACCCGAGCTGCACGCGCGTCGACCCCTAAGCTGTATCGGAGATTCCGGTCCCGAAGCGTAACCGAATGGCCACGCTCACGTCCGAACGCGCGGTGTCCCGAGGTGGTGGCTGCGGCCCCCGCCGAGGATGCCCTGGGGAGAAGATCTGTGTCCGGCACCACGAGGATCGACCAGCGGGTACGCCTCTGGAGTCAGTTGGTGGTCGACGGTGCCGCCTGGGGGGTCGGCATCTTCCTGGCCGCTTGGGCGCGGTTCGACCTCAGCCTCGCCACCGGCCACCTCCATGCGCTCACCGTGGCGTTCCTCGCGGCCTTCGCCCTCCAGGCGGCGATCGGCTTCCAGCTCTACGTGTACCGGGGCCGGTACCCGTTCGGCAGCTTCGACGAGATCCGCGCCGTGTCGGCGGCCGTCGGCGCCACGGCCCTGGTGCTCACCGCCGGTGATCTGGCGCTCCCCGGCCGGCCGGTGCCGATCAGCACCCCGCTCGTCGGTGGCGTCATCGCGCTGCTGCTGATGTTCGCGACGCGGTACGTCCGGCGGGCGCAGCGCGAGCGGATGATGCGACCCCGCGAGGACGCCCAGCCGGTGCTGGTCTTCGGCGCCGGCGAGGCCGCCACCCGGCTCGTACGCAGCATGCTCCGCGATCCGGCGAGCGCCTACCTGCCGGTGGGGCTGGTGGACGACGACCCGGCGAAGCGGCACCTGCGGATCAACGGCGTACCGGTCGTCGCCGACCGGCCCAGACTGACCCAGGTGGCGTCCGAGCTCGGCGTGACGGCCGTGATCATCGCGGTCAGCGACCCGAGCAGCAGCCTGGTCCGGGAGGTCCGGGACCTCTCCCGGCAGGCGGGCGCGGCCTGCAAGATCCTGCCGTCGATCAGCGCGGTGATCGACCACCCGGTCGAGGTGTCCGACGTGCGCGACGTCGATGTCACCGACCTGCTCGGGCGGCACCAGATCGAGACCGACATCGACGCCATCGCCGGGTACATCACCGGCCGCCGGGTGCTCGTCACGGGCGCCGGGGGCTCGATCGGCTCGGAGCTGTGCCGTCAGCTCCACCGGCTGTCGCCGAGCGAGCTGATCATGCTGGACCGGGACGAGTCCGCCCTCCACGCCGTCCAGCTGTCGATCCACGGGCGCGCGCTGCTCGACGGCACCGACCTCGTGCTCGCGGACATCCGCGACACCGACCACCTCCGGCACGTCTTCACCGACCGGCGCCCGGAGGTCGTGTTCCACGCGGCGGCACTCAAGCACCTGTCGCTGCTCGAGCAGTTCCCCGGCGAGGCGGTCAAGAGCAACGTCTGGGGCACGCTGACCGTGCTGGAGGCGGCCGCGGACGCCGGCGTGGCGAGGTTCGTGAACATCTCGACCGACAAGGCCGCGGACCCGACCAGCGCGCTCGGCTACTCCAAGCGCATCGCCGAGCGGCTCACCGCACATGTGGCCCAGCAGGTCCCCGGGACATTCGTCAGCGTCCGGTTCGGCAACGTGCTCGGCAGCCGGGGCTCGGTGCTGACCGCGTTCGCGGCGCAGATCGAGGCGGGCGGGCCGCTCACCGTCACCGATCCCGAGGTCACTCGGTACTTCATGACCGTGCCGGAGGCGGTGCAGCTGGTGATCCAGGCGGCCGCCGTCGGCGACCCCGGCGAGGCGCTGGTACTGGACATGGGCGAGCCGGTCCGGATCGACGACGTCGCGCGGCAGATGGCCGAGGCGTCGGCGCGGCCCATCGAGATCGTCTACACCGGCCTGCGGCCCGGCGAGAAGCTGCACGAGGAGCTGTTCGGCTCGGACGAGGACGGCCAGCGGTCGCTGCACCCGCTGATCTCGCACGTGGCCGTACCGCCGCTGCACCCCGACGAGGCGCGGGCGCTGGACCCGGCCGGCGCGCCCACCGAGGTCCTCGACCGGCTCCGGCTCCTGCAGCGGTCCGACGGCAGCACGCTCGCCCACTGAGGCGGGACGGACCCGTCGGCGGGCCGCCGCAAGCCGCTCAACCCACCTTCGTGACGTGGGGCGAGGTGTAAATCACTCTTTGCAACTGTCATGCTGTTCGCCATGCCGCCCGTCGATCACCGCGGAGCGCCGCGTCGCCCAGACATCCAAGGGCTGCGAGCCCTCGCGGTGCTTCTCGTGGTGCTCCACCACGCAGACCTCCCGGTCCCCGGTGGCTTCGTCGGCGTCGACGTCTTCTTCGTCATCTCCGGATTCGTCCTCACCCGACTGCTCTGGCGGGAGCTGCGCGAGTCCGGCCGGATCGACCTGTGGGCCTTCTACGCGCGACGCGTCAAGCGACTCCTGCCCGCGCTCGCCGTGGTCCTGGCCTTCGTGGCGGTCGGCTCGCTGATCTTCCAGAGCCCGCTCGGCCTGCAGCAGCAGACGGCTCGGACGGGGATCGCGGCAGCGCTCTTCGCGGCAAACGGCGAGCTCTTCACGATCGGCGGTTACTTCTCCGCCCCCTCGGACCTCCACCCGCTGGTCCACACCTGGTCCCTCGCGGTCGAGGAGCAGTTCTACTTCGTCTTCCCTGCCGTGCTGATCGCTGCCTGGTGGGTTGCCCGGCACCGTCGGCCGAGCACCCGGACGAGGACGGTGGCGGCCACCATCGCGGGCGTCTTCGCGCTCTCCCTGGCGGCCTCCGTCCTGCTGACCTCCTCGAGCGGCCCGCCGTTCGACTCGACGTCCTCGAACCAGGCGTTCGCCTTCTACGCCTCCCCGGTCCGCGCCTGGGAGTTCGCGCTCGGAGCCCTGCTGGCCATCGCCGAATGGCGGCTCGCCCGCCTCCGCCGGGCGGTCGGCACGGCCGCCGCCGTCGGCGGGGTCGCCCTGCTGCTGGTGGCCGCGTTCGGGTTCGACGGCACGACGGCGTTCCCCGGCAGCGCGGCGCTGGTACCGGTGCTCGGCGCCGGCCTCCTGGTCCTCGCCGGCACGGTCGGCCGCAACGTGGTGACGACGGCCTTGGGCACCCGCCCGCTCGGGTGGATCGGCGACCTGTCGTACGGCTGGTACCTGTGGCACTGGCCGTTCATCGTCTTCGCCCACGCCACCTGGCCCGACCTCGGGACGTGGGTCCTGGTGGTTGCCGCCGCCGCCTCGCTCGCCCCCGCCTGGCTCACGTACCGCTTCGTGGAAGAACCGATCCGTTCGAGCGTACGGTTCCGCGGACGCCGGGTCGTTGCCCTGGGCCTGGCGTGCGCGCTGCTGCCCGCCCTCCTGTTCGCGGGGCTGTGGCTGAACAGCCGGGCTCCCAGCAGCACCATGGCGGATCTCGTGACCCAGGCCTCCTACCATGCCGATCTCACGCGGCGCTGTGCCGCGAACCTGCCCGGCGATCCCCGGACGGCCGGGAGCTGCACCTGGCGAGTGCCGCACCCCAGGGGCACGGTCGTGCTCGTCGGCGACTCCAACGCGGGGCAGTTCGTCGAGCCCGCCGCGGCCGCCGCCAACGCCGCGGGTTTCGACCTCACGCTCGCGACCTACGGCGGCTGCCCCTTCACCGACATCATCACCAGCCACGACACACCGTACGACGACAAGGCTTGTCGCGGCTTCGTGTCGGCCTGGACCGACGCGCTCGCGACCTCACGACCCTCGCTCGTCCTGCTGGCCAACGCCTCCCACTACGCGGAGGGCGGGAACGGTCTGTCGTTCACGAGCAGGACGACCGGCGAGGTGGCCTCCGATCTCGCCGGCAAGTCGCGACTGCTGGAGAAGGGCACGGTCTCGACCGTGTCGCGGCTCACAGAGTCCGGGGTGCCGGTGGTGGTCCTCTACGCCGTACCCCAGTTCGACGACTTCGACCTCAGGACGTGTCCCGCGTTCCGCATCTACCTGGACGAGACAGCCTGCGGGCGCAGCCAGAGCCGGACCGAGGCGGAGAGCACCCGGTACTCACGAGGACCCGAGGTCCGTGCGATTGCCGGCCTGCCACTGGCCGCCGGCGTCGACTTCATCGACTATCTCTGCACGCCCGACGCATGCTCGGCCCAGCGCGACGGCCAGTGGATCTATCGCGACGAGTCGCACCTGAGCGTCGGAGGCGCCCTCGGCCTGACGCCGAGGTTCGAGCAGCTCGTCCGCTCCCACGCGCGGTCGGCTGCGGCCCCGCCGGAGAATTGAGCAGTCGCCTACCGGGTCAGACGGCCGGGCGCCACGTGCGGCCCCCGTCCGCGGTGAGGAGGGTCCGGAGCCCGACCGAACCCGCCACGACCATGACCCCGGCGCGCTCGTCCGAGAACGACAGTGCGGCGAGCCCTGCGATGGAGCCGCACCCGACCCTGGACCACCGCTGCCCGTCGGTCGTACGCCACACCGGGATCCCGGAGCACTGGGCGTCCGGCTCGGCCGCCAGGAAACCGGCGGTCGGGGTCGGCCACGTGACGGCGGTCGCCCGAACCCGCGGCTGCGGTACGGGCGTCCACGTGTCGCCGCTGTCCGTCGTACGGAGCAGCCTGCTGGTCGTCGGCCCGACGCAGGTCGCCTCGGCCTCCGGAACGCTCCGGGGCGTCAGGGTGACGGAGGTGGTGCCGGCCGGGCAGGGGAGGTCGCGGTTCCCGATCGGGGTGTGCACCGTCTCGGCGCGCCCGGCGAGCGGGTACCAGTACCCCGCCGTGTCGGCGCTGGGCTGCCAGGACCTGCCGCCGTCCGTGGTGCCGTAGTACCGGTAGGTCCGGCAGGCGCTGTCGCTCCCGATCAGCCACCCGTCGGTCGCGCTCGTCAGCGTGACCCGGACGATGACCGGGGCGGGGCTGTCCACCACGGTCCAGCTGCGTCCCGAGCCCGCGCTGATCTCCACGGTCGCCGGCGGCGTGGCGTCGCACCGCGACGGCGTGCTCGCCCGGAGGGCGGCACCGTCCGGGGCCGTCGCCGCGAGCACCGCCCTGGGGGCGGCCGGCGCGGGGGGAGCCACCGACACGCTGGCCGAGGGTGTCGGGCTCGCCGTCTCCGGGACGGCGTCGAAAACCTGGACATCCGATACCGTCCGGGCGGAATGCCGCGTGACCAGGGCGACAGCGAGCACCAGATCGGCGCCGAGAACGGCGATCAACACCGTGTTGGAGAGCCACACTCGGCCACGTGGAGTACGCATCAGGGCACGCAGCGTACCCTTTCCGTGGATCACTGGCTCGACCCGCGGCCCACCGGGGGCGGACAAGCCGGGAGACCGTGGTGAACTGCACCCGACCGGACAAGAAGGGCCTCACGCGTGGACCTGGCCGATTCTCTCCGCACGATCCGCAAGCGGGCGCGATCGATCGTGCTGTGCGTGCTGCTCGCGCTCGGGGCTTCCCTCGCGTACACATTGCTGGCGCAGCCGGTGTACAGCGCCTCCATCCGGCTGTTCATCTCCACCACAGACGCCGCCGGGGGTAGCAGCTCCGCGTACAACGGTGGGCTGTTCTCCCAGCAGCGGGCCAAGTCGTACGCCGACCTGGTCTCCACGCCCGCGCTGGCCCAGTCCGTCGCGGACCAGCTGGGTTCCGGCATCACGCCGGCCCAGGTGGCGGGGGCGATCTCGGCGAGTGCCGTGCCGGACACCGTGCTGCTCGAGGTCACGGTCTCGGGCCCGCGGCCGAAGGAGGCCCAGGCGATCGCGAACGCGGTCGGCAGGCAGTTCCCGCTGCTCGTCCAGGAACTGGAGAAGCCCCCGGCCGGCGGAGTCTCGCCCGTGAAGATCAGTCTGGTGCAGCCCGCCGGACTGCCGACGAGCCCGGTCTCCCCCGATCCCGTCCGCAACCTCGGCGGCGCGGTCGTGCTCGGCCTGCTCCTCGGCGTGGGCATCGCCGTGATCCGGGAGCGCCTCGACAACACCGTGAAGGACGAGGGCGATGTCCGTGCGCTGACCGACGCGCCGAGCCTCGGCCGGATCTCGTTCTTCCCCGACGCGGACAAGTCGCCGCTCATCGTCCACGAACAGCCGGGCAGTCTGCGTGCCGAGGAGTTCCGTCACCTGCGGACGAACCTGCGGTTCGTGAACACCACCGGTCAGGTCCAGGCGATCGTGGTGACGAGCTCGGTCCCCAGCGAGGGCAAGTCCACGACGGTGTCCAACCTGGCCATCACGCTCGCCGAGGCCGGCATGCGGGTCGCCCTGATCGAGGGTGACCTCCGCCGCCCGAAGGTGGCCGAGTACCTGGGCCTGGAGGGGGCGGTGGGGTTGACGAACGTGCTCATCGGCCAGCTCTCGCTGACGGACGCGTTGCAGCAGTGGGGCGACGGGAACCTCACGGTACTGCCGAGCGGACCCATCCCGCCGAACCCGAGCGAGCTGCTCGGCTCCTCGGCGATGGCCGACGTGATCGAGAAGCTGCGGTCCGACTTCGACATCGTCCTGATCGACGCTCCGCCGCTGCTCCCGGTCACCGACGCCTCGATCCTCGCGGGCTCGACCAGCGGCGTGGTGCTCATCGCCCGCGCGGGGGTGACCAAGCGGGACCAGCTCACCAAGTCGTTCGAGACGCTCGCGGTGGTCCAGGCGCCGGTCCTGGGCTTCGTGGTCAACGCCGTCCAGCGTTCGCGCAAGGAGGAGGCGTACGGCGGGTACTACGGCTACCGGGCCGAGGACGAGAAGGACACCTCCCGGACCCCGACCCACGCCCGCACCGTCACCCCGCCCCGCCGGGACACCACCTCGACGGAGTACGCGTCGGGCCCGGTCGCGGCCGGCCGCCACGACCGCACCCGCTAGTCCGGCAGTTCGCTAGCCCAGCGCGGCGGCGAGGGCCCGCACGGGCCCGGTCAGCAGCGCCGAGATGTCGTCACGGCTGACGCGGAAGACCTCCACCGGCGCACCGATCGGGTCGGGGAGGTCTTCCGCCTCGGCACCCAGGAACACCCGGCCGCGCTGCTTGGCCACGCTCTCCACCAGCGTCCGGCAGCTTTCCCGCGGTGACCGCCCGTCCACCGGCGTGTCGTCCACCAGGGCGAGCAGCCGCGCGAACTCCACCAGGGTGAAGGTCCGGCGCATCGCGGCCGGCGCCATCGAGACGGTGGCCGACCGGTGCTCACGCGCGGCAACCAGGATCAGGTCGGCGCCGTTCACCGCCGCCTCGTCCAGCCGGCTGCTCACGAAGCCCGCCTCCTCGACACCCACCTCGCCGAGCACCAAGGCGGCGGCGCGCTCCATCGGACGACCGGCGCGGGTACGCGTACCGGCACTCGTGACGGTCAGCGCTCCGGCTGCGACCGGACCGGCCAGGGCCGTGGCCAGGAGCCTCTCCGCGATGGGCGAGCGGCAGAGGTTGCCGGTGCAGACGAACAGCACCCCGAAGGGGCGGCTCATGCCGGTTCCCGAGATTCACGGTCGGGGCGCGGGGGCGGAACTTGGGTTCGCCTCCTCCGGCTTGGTATCTTCACATCTGTCACGCTCTGTCACGTGATTATTACATAGGGGGAAGCGGATGCGAGTCGTCGTTGTCGGCCAAGGGTACGTGGGCCTTCCACTCGCGATGCGCGCGGTCGAGGTGGGTCACGACGTGGTGGGCTACGACATCGAGGCCGAGCGCGTGCGCCGCCTGAACGACGGCACCTCCTATGTCGAGGACATCACCGACGAGGTCCTCTCCGCGGCGATCGCCACGGGCCGGTACCGCGCCAGCGCCGACGCCTCGTGCGCGGAGGGCTTCGACGTCGCGGTCATCACCGTGCCCACCCCGCTGCGCGAGTCGCTGCCCGACCTCTCGTTCATCGAGACCTCGGTCAAGACGCTGGCCCAGTACGTGCGCCCCGGGTCCACGGTCATCCTCGAATCGACCACCTACCCCGGGACCACCGAGGAGCTCGTCGGTCCGCTCATCGACGAGATCGCCGGCCTGAAGGCGGGCCCCGACTTCCAGCTCGGCTACAGCCCCGAGCGGATCGACCCCGGAAACCGCGTGTGGACGTTCCAGAACACGCCCAAGGTCGTGTCCGGCGTCGACGAGCGGTCGCTGGCCGCCGTGAGCGAGTTCTACGACGGCCTGGTGGACCGGGTCGTCCCGGTGCCCTCCCCCCGCGAGGCCGAGCTGACCAAGCTCCTGGAGAACACGTTCCGGCACGTCAACATCGCGCTCGTCAACGAGCTCGCGATCTTCGCCCAGCAGCTCAACATCGACATCTGGGCCGCCATCGACGCCGCCGAGACGAAGCCGTTCGGCTTCATGGCCTTCCGGCCGGGGCCCGGCGTGGGTGGCCATTGCCTCCCGATCGACCCGTCGTACCTGTCGTGGGAGATCCGCCGGACGCTCGGCCACAACTTCCGGTTCGTCGAGCTCGCCAACGACATCAACGACCACATGCCCGACTACGTGACCAAGCGCCTCATGATGGCCCTGAACGAGCGGGGCCGGGCGCTGAACGGCAGCAACGTCCTCGTGCTGGGGCTCGCGTACAAGCGCAACACCGGTGACGCCCGGGAGTCGCCCTCGACCGAGGTCGTCACCCAGCTGCTGACGCTCGGCGCGAACGTGTCCGCGGTGGACCCGCACATCGCGCTGCCCACGCTGGACCCGCGGATCTCGCTCGTCCCGCTGTCCGAGCAGGCGCTCGCGGACGCGGACGCCGTCGTGCTCCTCACCGACCACGACGACTTCGACTACGACCTGATCGCCGACAAGGCGCGCTACGTCCTCGACACCCGGGCGCGACTCGTGCCGTCGCCGACCGTCGAGCGGCTCTGAGAGCCCAGCGCGCCGAACACACCAGAGCGGGGTCACGTCCGACGACGTGACCCCGCTCTGTGTCCACCGGTACGGCCCGGAGGCCCGTAGCTCAGTTGTGCGGAAGTGGGATCGTCTCGGTGCGCCGGCGCACCCGGTCGCCGGGGTAACACGACACCCGCAGGCCGAGCGTCAGCAGGACCGCCCACGCGGTCGCGGCCACGATCGCCACCGGGACGACCGGGAGCTGCCCACGGGCCACGAACAGGCCCATCGTGGCCAGCGCGGCGGCGGCGGCGGCCAGAATGGCCGCGGAGCCCCCCACGGACAGGCCGGCCCGGCGGAGGCGGTGGGAGCTGTGGTCGGTGCCGCCCTGGAGGAACGACCGTCCGGCGCGGCGCCGCGAGATGACGACGAGCGAGGTGTCGAACAGCGGGAGGGCGGCGAACAGGACCATGGCGACCGCGGCCCTCCCCAGCTCCACGTCCCGCACGACCGCGAGCGAACCGACGGCGAGCAGGTACCCGAGGAGCAGCGAGCCCCCGTCACCCATGAAGATGCGCGCGGGGCGCCAGTTCCACCGCAGGAACCCGGCACACGCACCGGCCGTGGCCGCCGCGAACACCGCGGTGAGCGGCTGCTCGAACAGCGCGGCGCCGACGGCGAGCACACCGGCGACCGCGCCGGTGCTCGAGGCCGCCGCGCCGTCCATGTTGTCGAGCAGGTTGACGCTGTTGGCCAGGAGCACGATCCAAGCCAGCGCCACAGGAAGCAGCACCACCGGCGCGTGGACGGGGAACGCGACGCCGCCCAGGAGCGCCAGGCCGGCGGCACCGGCCTCCAGGCCGAGGCGCAGCACAGGCGAGAGGTTGCGGAGGTCGTCCACCACGCCGACGACCACCAGGAGGAGCGCGCCCGCGGCGACCGCCGTCGCGGCCCACGAGAAGGAGCGGCCGGCCAGGACGCCGACCACGATTCCGAACGCGATGGCGAGGCCACCGAGGTACGGCGTCGGGGTGGTGTGCGCCTTCCGCCCGTCGGGGTTGTCGGTCACCCCGAGCCTGATCGCCACGGCACGGGCGACCGGGGTCGCCAGCAGCGCCCCGACGGCTCCCACCACTGCCACCGTCACCGGGACGGTCACTGCGGAGGTCACCGCACGGACCCCCCGAGCGCTTCCTCCTGGTGCAGCTCGACGCGCGCCTCGGCGATGGTGTCGCCGAGGATCGAGTCGAGCGACTGCGTCGGGTGCCAGCCGGTGAGCGCGCGGATCTTTCCGGTATCCGGAACCCGCCGACGCATGTCCTCGAACCCGTCGCCGTAGGCCTGCTCGTAGGGGATCAGGTCGATGGTCGACTCGCTGCCGGTCAGCCGCTTGATCTCCTCGGCGAGGTCGTACATCGAGATCTCCTCGGCGTGGCCGACGTTGTACGTCCCGCCGATCGCGCGGGGCTCGTCCAGCAGCCCCACCAGGGCCGTGACCACGTCCTGCACGTGCGCGAAGCAACGGGTCTGCTTGCCGTCGCCGAAGACGGTGATGGGCTCGTTCCGCAGCGCCTGGCGGACGAGGCGGGGGATCACCATGCCGTAGGCGGGGCTCTGCCGCGGGCCGACCGTGTTGAACAGCCGGACGATGATGGCGGGCAGGCCCCGCTCGCGGTGGTAGGCGTTGGCGAGGATCTCGTCGACGGCCTTGGCGGTGCTGTACGCCCAGCGGGACACCGACGGCGACCCCAGGATCCGGTCGGCGTCCTCGCGGAGCGGCCCGGCCGAGTTCTTGCCGTAGATCTCCGACGTGCTGGCGATCAGCACCGTGCGCCGGTAGCGGTGCGCGGCGCCGATGACGTTCTCGGACCCCCGGATGTTGGTGGTCAGGGACCGCAACGGCTCGTCGACGACCAGCTGGACGCCCACGGCCGCCGCCAGGTGCACGACCGTGTCGCACTGGTGGACGAGCTCGTCCACGATCAGCTCGTCGAGCACGGAACCCTGCACGAAGCGGAAGTTCGGGTTCCGCCCGGCCCGGTCGAGGTTGCTGAGCTGACCCGTCGAGAGGTTGTCGAGCGCTACGACCGAGTGCCCGGCCTCCAACAGCCGGTCGGTGAGATGCGATCCCACGAACCCAGCCCCGCCCGTGATGAGAAACTTCTGCTCCGCCACGCCGCCGCTCCCCCTACCGAGTCATGTTCAGCGGCCCCGCCCGGAACACCGACGATCCCGGACAAGGGAGCCACACCGCAAAGCTGCGTGACCGAGAGGTATGGTACGCATACAGGGCGTTGTGGGACGCGGCAACCCGGCAGATGAGGCGAAAGCTGGCAGCCGACCGGCCTGCGGCTCCGGCCGCCGGCGAGGGGGGAACGGATGGAGCGACGCCGCGTCGGCGGAAGCTACGCCGACGACTCCTTCGCTCGTGTCCCGATCCTCCTCGCGTTGGTCATGGCGCTGGTCGTGGCGGGTCCGATGCTGGCCGCCGACAAGTTGCCGGGCGCGTTGTGCGCGCTGACCGTGTTCGGTACCGCACTGTGGCGTCCCCGGTTCGCGCTCGTCGCCGCATTCCCGGCCTTCCTCCTCACCAGCGCCCTCGGCATGAGCACGGTGTTCCTGGTGGGTGTGCCGCTCGTGGCCGCCATGGTGACCGCCTTCGTCGCCGGGGAGTTGCGCATAGACGGCCGGCGCCATCTGGCGCTGGCCGGTTTCGCGTTGTGGATGGCCGGTAGCGTCCTGACGATCCCCGCGGCCCCGTTCCTCCAGACCTCGCGGCTGTCCGACGCGGTCACCCTGGTGCTGGGCGTCCTCCTCGCCGGCTTCGCGCTGTCCGTGGCGCCGTCACCCGTGGTCTTGCGGCTGGTCACGATCGCCACGACCTCGATCGTCGCTGCCGGTCTGCTTCTCGGAACGCACCCGACCGACCTGGACGGCAGACCGACGGCATTCGGACTGGGCACCAACGCCCTGGGCCTCCTGATCGCGATGGGTCTCGCCTGCGCCATCGTCCAACTGCACACGGGCAACCGCCTCGTCGCGATGATCGCCCTGCCGATCCAGGCCGCAGGACTGTGGATGACGCAATCGCGAGGGGCATTGGTCGCCCTGGGCTGCGGGCTCGCCGTGTACGCCGCCGGACAGCTGCTGGCCAAGGGGTCGCGCCGGCAGCGGATTCCGGTGGCGGGCGCGGTCGTGCTGATCGCGGCGGGCCTGGCAGCGGTGGTGTACAGCCTCGGCGACGGCGCCTTCGGGGTCCGGTCCGCCTCGTCACTCGACGCGAACAACGCAAGCCGGAGCACGGCCGCGCTCCACGCGATCCGGTTGGCGTCCGAGCACCCGCTCTTCGGAATCGGCTACGGCAACTTCCCGTCCTACACGCTGAGCGCGACAAACGAATACATCAATACGCACAACGACTTCCTGCGCCTTGCCGCCGAGACGGGACTCCCCGGTCTGGCGCTCTTCCTCCTGGTACTCGCGGGAATCCTCACGCGTTCCGGTAGCTCGGAGTGGCAGCGGACGCTGCCACTGATCGTCACGTTCGTCGTCGGGCAGCTCTTCATCAACAGCCTTTCGTACCTCACCGTGGCAACTCCGTTCTGGATTGCGATCGGCGCACTCTCGTCCCGGCGTCACCGCGTGGCCTCCACGCCGTCGGCGACGCCGCCGCGCAGCACGGCGATTCGAGTCCCCGTCGGAACGGGCGGCCGGTGAAGCTGCACAAGGTGGTGCTCACGATCGGACAGCTGGGCCTGGGCGGAGCCGAGCGTCAACTCGTCCTGCTCGCCATCGGACTCCGGCGTGCGGGTGTCGACGTCACCGTCGTCTGTCAGCGGGGCGGACCCCGGCTCGAGGAGCTCACCCGAGCCGGCGTGCCGGTTCACGTGGTCTCGCCGTCCCCCTGGAGCCGCCGGTTCCCGCGACTGTGGATCCTGCCCGACACCGTCCGGTCCCTGCTGCTGCTGCGACAGCTCCGACCCCAGGTCGTGCACGCCTACCTGTTCCACGCGTATGTCTTCATGGCAGTGGTGGCGCGCGTGACGCGGGTCCCGGTGATGGTCGCCGGACGTCGGAGCCTCGGCATCTTCAAGGCCGGCAGTCGGAGGCTGCTGCTCGCGGAACGACTGGCCACCCGGATCACCGACGCCGTGGTGCCCAACTCCGAAGCGGTCGCGCTGGACACCCTGGAGCGCGAGCGGCTCGACCCCGGCAAGCTCCGCGTGATCCCCAATGCGCTTCCGCCGGAGCTCTTCGACGAGGCCGTACCGGCCGCGCTCGACGTGCCGGCACCGCGGGTCGTCTGTGTGGCGAACCTCCACCACTACAAGGGGCACCGTTACCTCATCGAGGCCGCGGCACGGCTCCGCGCCGAGGGACGGCTGCTGTCCCTCGTCCTCGTGGGTGACGGCCCGGAGCGGGCGTCCCTCGAGGAGCAGGCGCGCCGCAGCGGAGTACCGACCGCGTTCCTCGGCAGACGCCTCGACGTGCCGTCGATCCTCGCCGCCGGGGACATCTTCGCCCTGCCCTCGCTGCAGGAGGGGATGAGCAACGCGGTCATGGAGGCCATGGCCGCCGGCGTACCGGTAGTGGCGACCGACGTCGGCGGGAACGCCGAGGCGCTGGCGGGGAACGGGCTCCTGTGCCCGCCCGCGGACGCGGGCGCCCTCGCCGACCGGCTCCGCACCCTCGTCGACGACGACGCGCTCCGGCGGCAGTTTGCGGAGCGGGCGAGAGAGCACGCGCGGACTGCCTTCACCCTGGATGCGCTGACCACCGCGCACATCGCGCTGTACGAGGAACTGTTGGAGAAGCGATGTGCGGGATAGCCGGTCAGGTCTCCGCCGGAGGTGCCGATGCCGGGCTCGTACAGCGCATGTGCGACGCGATCGAGCACCGCGGGCCCGACGGTGAGGGCCGGCACGTCGACGGCGACGTGGCCATCGCCATGCGCCGCCTCGCCATCATCGACGTCGGTGGTGGTCAGCAGCCGATCTTCAACGAGGACGGCACGGTTGCCGTCGTGTTCAACGGCGAGATCTACAACTACCCCGAGCTGCGGCAGTCGCTGATCGCGGCGGGACACACGTTCCGGACCCACTCGGACACCGAGGTCATCGCGCACCTGTACGAGGACCACGGCAATCGGTGCGTGGAGCACCTCCGCGGGATGTTCGCCTTCGCGGTGTGGGACGCCACACAGCGGCTCCTGCTGCTCGCCCGCGACCGTGCCGGCAAGAAGCCGCTCTACTACCGGGCGAACGAGACCGAGCTGACGTTCGGCTCGGAGCTGAAGACGCTGCTGCAGGACCCCAGGTTCGATCGGACCGTCGACCTGCAGGCGCTCGACCACTACCTGACGTTCCAGTACGTGCCCGCGCCCTGGAGCATCATCTCCGGGGTCCAGAAGCTGCCACCCGCCCACACGCTGACGTACGTCGACGGGCGCTGCACCCTTCGCCGATACTGGGAACTGTCGTACGCCGACAAGACGACCCTCACGGAGCCCGAGGCGGTCGAGCGGCTGCGCGAGCTGATCCTCGAGTCCACCCGGATCCGAATGGTGTCCGAGCGCCCTCTCGGCGCCTTCCTGTCCGGCGGTGTCGACTCGAGCCTCGTCGTGGCCGCCATGGCCCGTGAGTCCTCCGGCCCGGTCCGCACGTTCAGCATCGGATTCGAGGACCAGGCGTTCGACGAGCGGGAGTACGCGCGGCGCGTCGCCGAGCGGTACGGCACCGAGCATCACGAGCTGGTCGTACGGCCGGACGCCGCGACCGTCCTCGAGCGACTCTCCTGGTTCTACGACGAGCCGTTCGCCGACTCCTCCGCGGTGCCCACCTACTACGTGTCGGAGCTGGCCAAGGAGCACGTCACCGTGGCGCTGAACGGTGACGGGGGGGACGAGTCCTTCGGCGGCTACCGGCGCTACGCGGCGAACCTCGCGGCCGACCGGTTCCCGGACCTCAAGTTCCTCCGGCCCGCGTTCGGGTGGCTGCACGACCACCTGCCCGCGGATCCGCGGCGGGGCCTGGTCCACAAGCTCTCCCGAGCCTCGTCGATGCTCGGCGACGATGCCCAGGCCCGGTATCTGGCCGTGATCTCGTACTTCAACTACCGCCAGAAGCAGGAGCTCTACACCCCGGCCATGCGGCGACAGCTCCGCCCCGGCGCGTCGCGGGACTTGTTCGACAAGATCTGGTGGGACAACGACGCTCAGAGCCTCACCGATCGGATGCTCGCGACGGACGTGGCGAGCTACCTGCCCGGCGATCTGCTCGTCAAGGTCGACATCGCGACCATGGCCAACTCACTCGAGGGGCGATCCCCGCTGCTCGACCACCACGTCATGGAGTTCGCCGCCTCACTGCCGTCGTCCTGGAAGATCCGGCAGGGGACGACGAAGTACCTGCTCAAGGAGGCCGGGCGCGGCTGGCTTCCGGACGACATCCTCGACCGTCCCAAGATGGGCTTCGGGGTTCCCATCGGCGCCTGGCTCCGGTCCGAGCTCCGCGACATGGCCTGGGATCTCCTCACCGACGCCACGGCGAGCGGGCGTGGGTACTTCGACCCCGCAGAGGTGCGGCGCCTGCTCACCGAACACGCGTCGGGTCACGACCATTCGCCGCGACTCTGGGCCCTCCTCCAACTGGAGCTGTGGCACCGCACATGGCTGGACCGCAAGCCCGGCACCGAGCCCCCCGCCCTGCCGGGCACCGCACGGTGACGGCGACGGGCGAGGTATCGCCCGCGACCGGCGGAACACTGGGCGCGCGCATGCTCAGCACCTTCGCCACGCGCATCCTGCTGACCGGAGTCGGCGCCCTGACCGGGATCATCATCGCCCGGGCGCTGGGGCCCACGGGGCGCGGTCAGTACGTCGTCGTGGTCACGGTGTCCTCGATCGCCGTCGCCCTCGGACACCTGAGCGTGGAGCAGGCCCACGTCTATCTCTGGGCCGAGTTGAGGGAGCAGCGGCGGGCACTCATCGCCAACGCCGGTCTGCTCGCCGCGATCGTCGGCGGGGCGGTCGCGGTGGTCGCCGCCGTGGCGGTGGCGCTGCTCGGGCCCGACCTCGTCCCGCTGTTCAGCACCACCGCGCTGGTCATCGCGCTCGCAGCCGTCCCGTTCAGCCTCATGGTGATGTGGAACAACGGGCTGCTGCTGCTCGCGGGCAAGCTGGGCCGCTACAACGCCGGCATGCTGCTCGGCGCGCTCACGCAGTGCGCGCTGCTGATCGGCCTGACCCTCACCGGCCACATCTCGACCTTCGCGGTCGTCGCCGTGTGGGGCGCGACGATGGGCCTGCCGCTGCTCGTGAGCCTGCGTACGCTCCGGCCGCGGTTCCGGGACGCGTCGTTGCCGCTCGCCGTCCGGACGATCAGGACCGGCCTCCGATACCACGCCGGGCTCGCCGCCTTCTTCCTGCTACTCCGGCTGGACGTGCTGCTGCTGAACGGACTCGTCTCGCCGGAGCAGGTCGGTCTGTACAGCGTCGCCGTGACCATGGCCGAACTGGTCTGGTTGTTCACCGACTCGGTCGCCAACGCCGTCGTGGCGCGGCAGGCCGACTCCGAGCTCGCAGACGCGGCCCGCGTCACCGCGGCCAGCGTCCGGTTCAGCATCGTGGGCGCGGTCGTGCTCACGCTCGGCATCGGCGTGACCAGCCCGCTCCTGCTGCCGTTCCTCTACGGCGCCCAGTTCGCGGGTGCGGTCGTCCCGCTGGCCGTGCTGCTCCCGGGGGTCGTGTGCCTCGCCGTCTCCCGGCCCGTGGGCTCCTACCTGCTCCGGCTGAACCGGCCGCTGCTCACGGCCGGTAGCGCCGCGGCCGCGGGGATGCTCAACGTGGGGCTGGTTCTCCTCCTCGTACCCGTGCTGGGCATCGTGGGTGCCTCCATCGCTGCCAGCGCGGGCTACGCCGCTCTCGCCCTCGCCTACCTCGCACTCTTCCGCCATTTCGCCGACACGCCCTGGCGGGACTTCCTGCCGAGGCCGGCGGAGCTGGCGGGAGTCGCCCGCCAGACCGCAGGTGCCATCGGCAGCCGCCGCCGGCACCGGAAAGGACAGTCATGACCGCCCACACGGAGATCGACCGCGGCGAACGCTTCGCCTTCGGAGAGAACTGGCAGCGCTTCCTCGCCGAGCTCGACGACGACCGCATCCGCGCCGCCGAGGAGTCGCTGCGCGCGATGCTCGGGGTGGACACGCTCGACGGCAAGCGGCTGCTCGACCTCGGCTCGGGCAGCGGGCTCTTCTCCCTGGCCGCGCGGCGGCTCGGCGCCGAGGTGGTCTCGGTCGACTACGACCTCGAGTCCGTGGCCTGCGGCGAGGAACTGCGGCGTCGGTACCAGCCGGACGACGAGCGCTGGCAGACCATGAGCGGCTCCGCGCTGGACCCCGAGTTCCTGGGCACCCTCGGGCAGTTCGACGTCGTGTACAGCTGGGGGGTCCTGCACCACACGGGTGACCTGTGGTCGGCACTGTCCAATGTGGTCGACCTCGTCGCACCGGGCGGGCAGCTGTTCATCAGCATCTACAACGACCAGGGGCTGTCGTCCCGAGGATGGACCCAGGTCAAGAAGACCTACGTCCGGTCGGGCGCGGTGGGCAAGCGGGCGATCGCGGGCAGCGTGAGCGGCTACTTCCGCGGACGGGAGGCTGTCGCCACCGCGCTCAGTACCGTGCGCCACCGCCGGCTCCCCGAGCGCCCCACCCGCGCACGCGGCATGTCACGCAAGCACGACCTGGTCGACTGGGTCGGCGGGTACCCGTTCGAGGTCGCCAAGCCGGAGCAGATCTTCGACTTCTACCGGGACCGCGGCTTCGAGCTCACCCGGCTGAAGACCTGCGGCGGCGGCCTGGGCTGCAACGAGTTCGTCTTCCGGCGGCGGGCTTGACCGACGACAGGATCCGGGTCCTGCGGATCATCGCCCGGATGAACGTGGGTGGGCCGGCCCTCCAGGTCACCGGACTCATGGAGAAGCTCGACGGCGACCGGTTCGACCACCGGCTCGTCGTCGGGCAGCTCGACGAGGGCGAGGGCGACCACCTGGCCCTGCGGGCCCCCCACGTACCGGTGACGCGGGTGGCCGGGCTCGGCCGCGCGCCCGGGTTCGCCGCCGACCTCCGGGCCCTGCGCGAGCTCATCGCGATCATGCGTGAGTTCAGGCCGGACATCGTGCACACCCACACCGCCAAGGCCGGCTTCCTCGGTCGCGTCGCGGCCCGCGTGGTCGGGGTTCCGGCCGTCGTGCACACGTTCCACGGCCATGTCCTGTACGGCTACTTCGGCCCGGCCGTCACGCGCGCGGTGGTGCTCGCCGAGCGGGCGATGGCGCAGGGGTCCACCCGGCTCGTCGCGGTCGGCGAGCGGGTCCGCGACGACCTGCTCGGCGCCCGGATCGGCCGGCCCGAGCAGTACGCCATCTTCCCACCCGGCATCGCCCTGGCGCCCGGCCTCCCGCGGGCCGAGGCCCGGCGGGAGCTGGGGGTGGCCGGGGACGCCACCGTACTGGCCTTCGTCGGCCGCCTCGCCGCGATCAAGCGGCCGGACCGGCTGGCGCGCGTGGTGGAGCGGGTCCTGGAGGCGCGGCCGGACACCGCGCTGATCGTGTGCGGCGACGGGACGGAGGCCGGCGAACTGGCGGCCCTGAGGCGCTTCGGGGACCGGGTGCGGCTCCTCGGGTGGCGCGCCGACGTCCAGAACGTCTACGCCGCCGCCGACCTCGTCCTGCTCACCTCGGACAACGAGGGCACGCCCGTCTCGCTCATCGAGGCGGGGATGGCCGGCGTGCCGACCGTGTCCACCCGGGTGGGTAGCGTGGCCGAGGTCGTCCTCGACGGGGAGACCGGCCTCCTGGTCGGCACCGACGACGACGAGCTCGTCGCGGCGACGCTGCAGCTGGTGGACGACCCCGCCCGCCGCGCCGAGCTCGGCGCGCACGCCCGCCGCTTCACGGCGGACCGGTTCAGCCGCGAACGCCTGGTTTCAGATACCGAAGAGCTGTACGAGAGCCTGCTCGGAGCGGCACGCCGCGCGTAGGGGCGTCTCGATCCGTCAGACCATGGGAAGGAAGCAGTGTGCGCGTCGTTGTCACCGGCGGGGCAGGGTTCATCGGAGCCAATCTGTGCCGTCACCTGAGTGAACTGCCCGATGTCGACGAGGTCGTCGCGTTCGACAACCTGGCCACCGGGTTCGAGTCGAATCTCCACGGTGTCGACGCCGAGCTCGTGGTCGGCAGCATCCTGGACCGTCCCGTGCTCGACGAGGTGGTCGCCGGCGCGGATGCCGTGGTGCACCTCGCCGCCCGGCCGTCGGTGCCCCGCTCGCTGCGGGATCCGGTGGCCAGCCACGAGGTCAACGCCACGGGGACGCTGTACGTCCTCGAGGCCGCCCGCAAGGCCGGCGCGCACGTGATCGCCGCGTCGTCGAGCTCGGTGTACGGCGCCAACCCGACGCTGCCCAAGCACGAGGGGCTCGCGACCCGGCCGCTGTCGCCGTACGCGGCGTCGAAGCTCGTCACGGAGGCGTACACCCTCGCCTACGGCACGAGCTTCGACCTGCCCGTGCTGTCCTTCCGGTTCTTCAACGTGTACGGACCGCTCCAGGCGGCCGGTCACGCGTATGCCGCCGTGATCCCCGCCTTCGTCGACGCGGCGCTGTCCGGCCGGCCGGCCACGGTGTTCGGCGACGGGACCCAGAGCCGGGACTTCACGTACGTCGGCACGGTGTGCCAGGTCCTGGGGGATGCGGTCATCCGCCGGGTCACCCACCCCGACGCCGTCAACCTGGCGTTCGGCAGCCGCACCTCGCTGCTCGATCTCCTGGACCGGCTCGGCGCGATCCTCGGCACGCCGGTGGAGCGCACGCACATCGAGACGCGGGTGGGCGACGTCCGGGACTCGCAGGCGGCCGACGCGCGCCTGAAGAGCCTGTTCCCCGACGTCACGCCGGTGCCGCTGGACGACGGGCTCGCCGCCACCGTGGCGTGGTTCCGGAAGGAGCGCGCGGCCGCCGGGGGCTGAGCTCGGACCCGGCTCGGGGCTCCCGTCACCTGCCGAGCTGACGGGAGCCCCGATCTCGTACGGCGGTGGCTACTTCTTCCAGGTCGACATCCGGTCGTTGCGGATGGCCTCCCACAGCAGCCGGTCCGCGGACGGGTCGAGGAACACGACGCTCTGGTCGCCGACCATCCCGGTGCCCTTGGTCGGCGCGGTGTGGAAGTGGATGTCTCCGGCCCGGACGCTCCGCATACCGAGCGCGAGCGACCGCAGGTCACCGCCGGACATGCCGTCGTCGATGCTCACCGACCGGGTCACCGCGTCCATCAGCTTCGTGAACGCCACGGGGTCGGTCGGCTTGGCCCGGGACATCAGGGCCCGCAGGAACCGGTGCTGGCGCTTGATCCGGTCGAAGTCACCGTTCGCGAGGGTCTTCCGCTCGCGGACGTACGCCAGCGCCGACTCGCCGTCGAGGTGCCCCGCCGCCGGGATGTCCACGCCACCGACCGCGTCGGTCATCGACGTGAAGCCGGCGAAGTCGACCTGCGCGTAGTGATCGATCTGCACGTCGGTCAACTGCTCGATGGTGCGGACCAGCAGGGTCGGACCGCCGTACGCGTACGCCGCGTTGATCTTCGTGATGCCGCGGCCGGGGACGGGGACCCACGAGTCGCGGGGCAGCGAGACGACGTACGCATGCTTCCGGTCCGCCGGGATGTGCACGATCATGATGGTGTCGGAGCGCTCGCTGCCACCGGTCGGCGTACCGGCCGAGCCGGTGGTCTGGCCCTTCGCGCGCACGTCGGAGCCCACGAGCAGGATGTTCAGTGCGTCGGCGGCCACCGGCTCCTTGCCCGGGCGCCCCTCCCGGGGCAGCGGCCCGAAGACGTTGCCGATCCGCTCGATGTTCTTGTCGAGCTTGTTCGCGAAGTACACGCCGGCGCCCGCGGTACCGGCGACGATGACCACGACCGCGACCACCATGCCGATCAGCACCCTGACCAGGGTCGAGCGCCGCCGGCGTGGCGCCGGGTTCTCCTCGGGTTGCTCGAACGCACTCGTCAGCACGGACTTGTCCTGCTCGACCACATCGCCCTCGTTCACCCTCGGACTTCGTATGGTTACTTGGCGCAACCATACGGCCCGGATCCAACCGATCAGCGGCCCCGGAGGCTACCGCGCCGGGGGCGGCGCCCGTGGCGAACCGCGGGAATCAGCGAACGGGACCGGTCGTGGACCGCACCACCAGCTCCGCGGGCAGGATCCGGGTCCGCGGTCCGGTGCGCTCACCGGTGTCGAGCAGCAGCTCACCGGCGACGCGTCCCTTCTCGCGCAGCGGCTGGTGCACCGTGGTCAGGCCCACCTCGCGCGCGGCCACGGTGTCGTCGAACCCGGTCACCGAGACGTCGCCCGGCACCGAGCCGCCGCGCTCGGTGACCGCGTCGAGCACGCCCAGGGCCACGATGTCGCTCATCCCGACGATCGCGGTCAGGTCGGGAGACGCGTCGAGGAGCGCGTGCGCGCCGGTCTTCCCGAGGTGCAGCGCGTTGGCCGGCATCTCCTGTACCGGTACCGACTCCCACGCGATGCCGCCGGTGGCGAGGCCCTCCGCGAGCCCCTCCAGCCGGTCCCGGACCACGTGGTAGGTCGCCGCGCGCTGCCGCGCCAGGTCCGCGAGGCCCTCATATCCGTCCGCCGACAGGCCCGAGGTCACCACGCCGACCCGCCGGTGCCCGAGGGCCACCAGGTGCCGGCCCACCGCGGCCATGCCCGCGCGGTCCTGCACGCCGACGAAGTCCACGCCCTCCAGCCCGGCCGGCTCGTCCACGATCACGGTCGGCACGGGCCGTTCCAGCACGGTCGCCAGGTACGGGTTGTCGGACGGCATCGAGTACACGACGAACCCGTCCACCGCGGCCCGCGACACCACCGCGGGGTCCGTACCGCTGCCCTCGACTGCCGGCACCAGGAGCAGGCCGGTACGGGCGTCCTCGCAGGCCAGCGCCAACCCCTCCAGGAACGCCACCGCGCCCGGGTCGCGGAACGCGTACGACAGCGCCTCGGTCAGCAGCAGCCCCACCGCACCGGCGCGGCGGGTCCGCAGCGACCGGGCCACCGGGTCCGGCCCCGGGTACCCGAGGCTCTTGGCCGCGTCGAGCACGCGCTGGCGCAGCTGCGGAGACAGCTGGTCGGGACGGTTGTACGCGTTGGAGACGGTGGTCCGGGACACCCCGAGCTCCGCGGCCAGCGACGCCAGTGTCGCCGTCCGACGGGTGCGCTTACCGGTCGACATGGCCGAACCGTAACCGATTCAGGACACGTCGAGCGCTACAACCCCTGAGCGATCAGCGCCGCGACGTGTACCCACGCGTCCCGGGTCTCCGGCCGCAGGGCCGCGTACTCGATCCGGCCGCCCTGCTCCAGCGCCGGGTCGTACGGCGTCCGCACGACCGCCCGGGTCCGGGAGGTGAAGTGCTCGGTGAGGTCGGCGAGCAGCTCCGGGTCGACGTTCGGGGTGGGGGTGGAGAAGATCGTGATCGCGTCGGCGACCTTGTGCTCCAACCCGTCCTCCACCAGCACCTCGAGCATCCAGTCGGCCGCGAACGCGGCGTCCTCGCGCGGCAGCGTGACGACGACGAGCTGGTCGGCCCGCGCCACGATCGTGCGCCAGTTGTCCGAGTCGACGTTGTTGCCGGTGTCCACCAGCACGAGCGGGTGGCTCCGGAGCACCGCCGAGGTCAGCCGCGACACGATGTCCGCGGTGAGCAGCCGGCCGATCTTGGGATCCTCGTCCGCCGCCAGCACGTCGAACACCCCGTCGTCCTGGTGGCGCAGGTACGCGTCCAGGTCCTCGGGGTAGGGGCCGCCGGTGGCCTCCAGCTCCGGGAGGTCCAGCAACAGGTGCTTGATCGTGCGGCCGTGCCGGGCGGTGCCCGAGCGCAGCCCCAGCGTGCCCCGCAGCTCGTTGTCGTCCCATGCCAGCACGCCGGGCCCGCGGAGCGTCCCGAACGTCGCGGCCGTGAGCACCGCCGCGGTCGTCTTGTGGACGCCGCCCTTGGGGTTGATGAAGGCCACGATGCGCGGGCCGGGGATCAGCCCGCGGACCGCGCGGACCACGTCCAGCTCGTACGGCGGCAGGTTCAGCGGGTCGGCGAGCACCCCGCCGGTCGGGATGTGGACCGCGACCCCGGCCTCGTGCCGCCGCCACCGGAACAGCCGCCGCAGCCCCGCCGACGGAAGGTGCCCGGATGCCGGGGCCTCCCCAGGGGGATACCCCGGAAGCTCGGCCACGCTCTGCCGACCGCCCGGCTCGCTCACCTGTGTTCGACCGCCCATCAACTCCGACCAGTGCCTCCGAGAGCCTACGAGCCCGGACCGTCCCGGTGTGTCCCGGTTCGGCGTGTCCTCGCGCGGCGTGCCGACATCGGTGTTCCGCCGGCGGAAGAGGCTCATGCCGGGGCCGCCGTCGAGCCGCGGAGCATCGGGCGCGGGCGGACCACCCGCGAGTGCGGGAGCGACGCCGTCGTCGCGCCGGAGGCCGTCGCGTCGCTCGCGCCCACCACGCCGGTCGGCCGCGCACCGTCCAGCAGCCGCCCGGCGCCCTCGGCGCCGCAGTCGACCCCGGACCCGACCTGCGCCACGGCGAGCACGCGCGCCCGGGTCCCGGAGTTCACCCCGGCGCGGCGGACCGCGACACGGCCGACCGTGGCGATGCCGACGCCCGCGGCCTCGGCGATCTCGGCGAGTCCCGGCACGGTGCCTCCCTTCGTCGGTCCCCGACGATCCTGCCTCACGATCGGGCCGACCGGCGCCGTGGAGGCGGACAGGTGTGCGCGGTGCGCGCCGGGCGGACGAGCGGAGTGACGTGCGTCACGCCGATCGGTTACGGTCCGCGGGCGGGCAGTGGCTGCCGTCCCGTACTCGGATCGTCCGGCACGTTCCTGCCGGTGGAAGGACGCACCATGGCAACTGTGACCTATGACGGGGCCACCCGGATCTATCCCGGATCCACGAAGCCGGCCGTCGAGGCCCTCGACCTGGAGATCGCCGACGGGGAGTTCCTCGTCCTGGTCGGCCCCTCCGGCTGCGGGAAGTCCACCTCCCTGCGCATGCTCGCCGGCCTGGAGGACGTGGACCGGGGCGCGATCCGGATCGACTCCCGGGACGTCTCGCACCTCCCGCCGAAGGACCGGGACATCGCGATGGTGTTCCAGAACTACGCGCTGTACCCGCACATGACCGTGGCCGACAACATGGGCTTCGCGCTCAAGCTGAAGAAGACGCCGAAGTCGGAGATCACCCGCCGGGTGCAGGAGGCGGCGACGATGCTCGACCTCACCGGGTATCTCGATCGCAAGCCCAAGGCGCTCTCCGGTGGTCAGCGCCAGCGCGTGGCGATGGGCCGCGCGATCGTGCGCGAGCCGCAGGTGTTCCTGATGGACGAGCCGCTGTCCAACCTGGACGCCAAGCTCCGCGTGCAGACCCGGTCGCAGATCGCCTCGCTGCAGGCCCGGCTCGGCACCACGACCGTCTACGTGACCCACGACCAGGTCGAGGCCATGACGATGGGGCACCGGGTCGCGGTGCTCAAGGACGGCTTCCTGATGCAGGTCGCGACGCCGCGGGAGCTGTACGACCGCCCGGCGAACGTGTTCGTCGCCGGCTTCATCGGCTCGCCCGCGATGAACCTCAAGACCGTGCCGCTCACCCAGGAGGGCGGCCGGCTCGGGCCGGTCGTGATCCCGCTGACGCCCGAGCAGCGCACGGCGGCGGCCACGGGCGGCGCGGCCACGGTCACGATCGGGCTGCGGCCCGAGGACGTCGACCTGGTGAGCGACGGCAACGGCGGCCTGCCGGTCCACGTCGACCTGGTGGAGGAGCTGGGCTCGGACGCGTACGTGTACGGCACCGCGGACCTCGGCGACGGGCAGGACGGGCGCATCGTGGTGCGCACCGACGGCCGGACGCCCCCGCAGCTGGGGCAGACCGTGTACGTACGGTCGCGGACCGGGCACGAGCACGCGTTCCACGCCGAGACGGGCGAGCGCCTCTAGCCTTCCCCCTGCCGCGTTGATCATGGGGTTTGCAACAGACACGCGGGCGTTTCCTGTTGCAAACCCCATGATCAACCGGCGTTGGACAGCTCCTTGCGGACCAGCGGGGCCACCTCGGTGCCGAGCAGCTCGATCGCACGCAGCACACTGCGGTGCGGCATCGTCCCGACCGACAGCTGCATCAGGTACCGCTGATGCCCGAAGATCCCGTGCTGGAACACGATCTTCTCCGCCACCTGCTCGGGGTTGCCGAGCATGATCGCGCCCCGCAGGTCGGTCATCGCGTCGAAGTCCCGGCGCGACATCGGGCTCCACCCACGTTCGGCGCCGAGCTTGGTCATCACGTCCGCGTACGGCGGGAAGAACGCGTCCGCCGCCTCCTCCGCCGTGTCCGCGAGGAACCCGTGCGTGTTGAGGCTGACCGGCAGCTGCTCGTGCCCGATCCGCTGGGCGGCCTGCCGGTGCAGGTCGACGAGCGGCGCGAACCGCTCCGGTTGCCCGCCGATGATCGCCAGCGCCATCGGCAGCCCGAGCGTGCCCGCGCGCAGAGCCGACGGCGGGTTGCCCCCGACGGCCAGCCACACCGGCAGCAGGTCCTGCACCGGCCGCGGGTACACCGGCTGATCGTTCAGTGCCGCCCGGTGCCGTCCCGACCACGTGACCCGCTCGGCCCGGCGCAGCCTGAGCAGCAGCTCCAGCTTCTCGGCGAACAGCGCGTCGTAGTCCTCCAGGTCGTACCCGAACAGCGGGAACGACTCGATGAACGACCCCCGGCCGGCCATGATCTCGGCCCGGCCGCCGGACAGCAGGTCCAGCGTGGCGAAGTCCTGAAAGACCCGTACCGGATCGTCCGAGCTGAGCACCGTGACGGCGCTGCTGAGCCGGATCTTCGTCGTCCGGGACGCCGCCGCGGCGAGGACCACCGCGGGGGCGGAGGACGCGTAGTCGGGGCGGTGGTGCTCGCCGAGGCCGTACACGTCGAGGCCCACCTGGTCGGCGAGCACGATCTCCTCGACCAGGTCACGGAGCCGCTGTTCGGGACCGGCGTCGCCGGTCACCTCGGCAAACGAGTACACGCCGAGTTCCATCGCTGTCCTCACTTCCGTGCCGTGATCATGAGTCCGTCTTCGGCACGGAACGCGGAAAACGGACTCATGATCACGTGAAGGGCGGGTCGGCCGGTCAGGACGCGGTACGCCGCCGGCGCGCCACCTCGGCCAGCGTCACGGCGGCCGCGACCGACGCGTTCAGCGACTCGGTCGCCGACGTCATCGGGATCGACACCCGGATGTCGCACTTCTCGCCGACGAGCCGGGACAGGCCCCGCCCCTCGGACCCGACCACGACCACCATCGGGTCGGTGGCGAGCTCCAGCTCGTCGAGGGACATCTCGCCGTCCGCGTCCAGCCCGGCGACGACGAACCCGGCCTTCTGGCAGCGTTCCAGCGCGCGGGTCAGGTTCGTGACCTTGGCGATGGGCAGCCGGGCGGCCGCCCCCGCGGAGGTACGCCACGCCGTCGCCGTCATGCTCGCCGACCGGCGCTCGGGCAGCAGCACCCCGTGCGCGCCGAACGCCGCGGCCGACCGGACCACGGCGCCGAGGTTCCGCGGGTCGGTGACCCCGTCGAGCGCCACGATCAGCCCGGCCGTCCGGGACTGGAGCGCCAGCTCCAGCACGTCGTCGAGCTGGCTGTACGCGTACGGCGGAACCTGCAGCCCGATGCCCTGGTGCAGCACGCCCCCGGTCATCCGGTCGAGCTCGTGCCGCGACACCTCCAGCACCGACAGGCCGCGGTCACCGGCGAGCTGGATCGCCTCGGTGATCCGCTCGTCGTTGTCCAGGCCGAGCGCCACGTACAGCGCCGTCGCCGGGATCTCGGCCCGCAGCGCCTCGGCGACCGGGTTACGGCCGACGAGCAGTTCCGGGGCCTCCTTGGCGGCGAAACCACGGCGACCGGGCGCGGTGCGGACCTGCGGACCGGCCTCGGCCCGCTTGGCGGCGGCCTTCGCCCGCCGCGCCGCGGGGTGCTTGGTGCGCTCCTCCGCCTTGGGCGTCGGACCCTTGCCCTGCAGCGCCTTGCGGTGCTGGCCGCCCGAGCCGACGACGGCGCCCTTCTTGGTGCCCGCCTTGCGGCGGTTCGGGCGCTGAGAGTTGCCGGCCATCTACACGTCTCCATCTGCAAGCGTCCACCGCGGCCCTGCCGCGGTGTCCTCGACGACCACACCGGCCGCCTTGAGCTGATCGCGAATGGCGTCTGCCGCCGCGAAGTCCTTTCGTGCGCGCGCCGCCTGGCGGGCGTCGAGCGTCACCCGCACGAGCGCGTCGACCACGCCGTGGAGCCGGTCGTCCGTACCGGCCCGCCAGCGCGGGTCGAGCGGGTCCAGGCCGAGCACGTCCAGCATCGCGCGGACCTCGGCGGCACGCACCCGCGCGGCGTCGTCGTCACCGTCGGCGAGCGCCGCGTTCCCCGCCCGGACCGCCTCGTGGACGACCGCCAGCGCGCCGGAGGTCTCCAGGTCGTTGTCCATCGCGACCACGAAACGGTCGGGCGGGGTGCCCGGCCCGACCTCGCCCAGCCGCTCGGTCGTCCGCTCGACGAAACCCTCGATCCGCCGGTACGCCGTGGCCGCTTCCTTCAGCGCGTCCTCGGAGTACTCGATGGTGGACCGGTAGTGCGGCGCGACGAGGTAGTACCGCAGCTCGACGGGGCGGACCAGCGAGGTGACGGCCTCGATCGACAGCGTGTTGCCGAGCGACTTGCTCATCTTCTCGCCGGACAGCGTCACCCACGCGTTGTGCAGCCAGTACCGGCTGAACTCCTGTCCGTCCGCGCGGGACTGCGCCAGCTCGTTCTCGTGGTGCGGGAACACCAGGTCGATCCCGCCGCCGTGGATGTCGAACACCGGGCCGAGGTACTTGCCGGCCATCGCGGAGCACTCCAGGTGCCAGCCGGGCCGGCCCGCGCCCCACGGCGTCTCCCACGAGGCGGTGTCGGGCTCGCCGGGCTTGGTGCCCTTCCAGAGCGTGAAGTCCTGCGGGTTCCGCTTGCCGGTGGCCGCGGTCTCGCCCTGCTGGACCTCGTCGGGCCGCTGCCCGGACAGCGCGCCGTACTCGCCGTACGACGCCACGTCGAAGTACACGTCCCCGGCGGCGGCGTACGCGTGCCCGCCATCGATCAGCCGCTTGATCATCTCGATCATCTCGGGGATGTGGCCGGTGGCCCGCGGCTCGTAGGTGGGCGGCAGGCAGCCGAGCGTCTCGTACCCGGCGGTGAGGATCCGCTCGTTGCGGGCGCCGAGCGCCCACCACGGCAGGCCCTCCTCGTCCGCCCTGGTGAGGATCTTGTCGTCGATGTCGGTGATGTTGCGGACGTAGGTGACGTCGAGGCCGCGGAAGTCGAGCCAGCGGCGCAGGACGTCGAAGTTCAGGCCGCTGCGCAGGTGCCCGATGTGCGGCGCGCCCTGCACGGTGACCCCACACAGGTACATGCCGACGTGGCCCGGGGTCACGGGCTCGAAGTCACGGACGGACCGGGACATCGTGTCGTACAGGCGGAGGGGCACCCAGGGAGTCTACGGGCCCGCGCGGCTCCCCCGCCGCGGCGCGTGAACCACACTCCGTAAACGGCCCGTCGCACGCTGGCTAGGATCGCCGCCGTGGAGCGAAATAGTGCGGATACGGACAGCGGGCGCGAGCCGGGCTCTGAGAACGAGCCCGACGCGCCGGACGAGGTGGCCGCACCCGGTACGGCGGAGGAAGAAGCCGGCGGTGGGCCGGAGCGCGCGGCGGATCGGGATGCCGCCCGGGCGGAGCGTCGCGGCCGGCGACGCGCGCGACGGGTGCGCCGCTGGTCGCTGCGCACCGTCGCGGCGCTGGCGATCCTCGCGTTGCTCGGCGTGGGGTGGCTCGCCCTGCGCGGTTACCAGGCGAAGGGGCACCTCGAGGCCTCGGCGCAGCTGGTCTCCCGGCTCCAGGCCCAGGCGCGCGCCGGCGACACAGAGCCCGCCACGCTGACCCTCGGGATCCTCCAGGACGAGGCCGCCGCGGCCCGGAGCCAGACCGACGACCCGGTGTGGCGGGCCGCCGGCTGGGTGCCCTGGGTCGGGACCAACGTGTCGGCCGTGGCGGACACCGCCCGCGCGGTCGACGAGCTCGCCCAGCGCGCCCTCCCGCCGCTGGTGGAGACCGCCGCCTCGCTGGATCCCGCCACGTTCGCCCCGAAGAACGGCCGCGTCGATGTCGCCGCGCTGCAGCGGATCGGCCCGCGCGTCCGGACGGCCGACGACGAGATCCGGCGCATCCGGGCAGAGGTCGTCGGGATCGACACGCAGGGCCTGCTGCCGCCGCTGCGCGACGCGGTGACCGGGCTCCGCGCGAAGCTGGACGACGCCGCGGGCCTCACCGGCACCGCGCGCAAGGCCACGACGCTGTTGCCGCCCATGCTCGGCGCCGACGGCCCGCGGACCTACCTCATGGTGTTCCAGAACCCGGCCGAGGTCCGCGCCACCGGCGGCCTGCCCGGTGCGTACGCCGTCGTCCGTACCGACCGGGGCCGGATCCAGCTGGTCGGACAGGGCACCGCGGCCGATCTCGGCATGTTCCCGAAGCCGGTGCTGCCGCTCACCACGGACCAGACCGACCTCTACACCGACCGCCTGGGCACCTTCGCCGCCGACGTCAACTTCACGCCGCACTTCCCCACCGCGGCGAAGCTCTTCAAGGAGATGTACCAGCGGCGCACCGGCGGGCGGGTGGACGCGGTCGTGGCCACGGACCCGGTCGCGATGTCGTACCTCCTGGAGGGCTCCGCGGGCCTGCCGCTCCCCGGCGGCGAGACCCTGCGGGCGGACAACGCGGTACGGCTGCTGCTGTCCGAGGTGTACGCGAGGTACAGCGACCCGGACGCGCAGGACGCGTTCTTCGCCGCCGCCGCGCGAGCGATCTTCGAGGCCCTGTCGGGCGGGCGCGTCGGCGGGAGCGCCGCGGTGAGCGGACTCACCAAGGCCGCCGACGAGCACCGCGTCCTCGTCTGGAGCACCCGCGCCGAGGAGCAGCGGGTGCTCGAGGGCACCGTGCTGGCGGGCGAGCTCCCCGAGCGCGACGGCCCCTCGCCGCTGATCGGCGTGTTCATGAACGACGGCACCGGCGCGAAGATGAGCTACTACCTCCGGCAGTCGGTCGAGGTCGTGGGCGGCTCCTGCCGGCCGGACCGGCGCCGCGAGATCCGTCTCCGGATCACCGTCAACTCCACCGCGCCGCGGGCGGACGGTTTGCCCGACCTCGTCGCGGACGGGCGGATCGGTCTGGTCCGCGGAGTCGCGCGGACCAACGTCCTCGTCTTCGCGCCCGTGGACGGGGCGATCCAGTCCGCGACCGTGGACGGGAAGCCGCTGCCCCTCGCGACCGGCACGGAGCGCAACCGGATGGTGGGGTACTACACGGCCGATCTCGGACCCGGCGATCGGAGCGTCGTGGACCTCACGGTCCTGACCGCCGAGCTGCCCGGCCGCGCGGCCGTGACGCCGCAGTTTTGGACCACTCCGACCGTAACGCCGTGGATTGTCCGGTCCGCGCCGGTGTCATGTGGCAAGTAGCCTTTGCGATCATTACTAAGTGATGTACTTTGATCACCGACGGTACGCTTGAGGGACATGTCCTCAAGGGCCGAGCGGCGGGGTTCATCACTACGGACACGCCCAGGACTCGACGGAGTACAGAGCACATGCGCAGAGACAACCTGGCCCGCCGCCTGTTTGCGGCGGCCGTCCTCATGTTCGCCGTGCTGGTGGCCACCCCCGGCATGTCGTCGGCAGCTCTGCCGTACCCGGCTCCGCCCGGACAGGGTTCGGTGTCCTCGGGCACCGTGACGGCCGGCGGCACCGTGACCTTCAGCGGCAGCGGCTTCCTGCCGGGCGAGACGATCATCATCGGCATCGGCTACGCGAACTCCGGCGGCCAGCTGGACGAGACCGTGGCCTCCTCGCTCGGCGCCTTCAGCCTTGAGGTTCGGCCGCCCCTGGCCGGCGACGCCACCCTCTTCGCCACCGGTGTCACCTCGGACTTCCGCGTCACCGCCGCCATCCGCGTCCTCCCGGTCGCCGCTCCGGACAACGGTGGCACGAACGGTGGCACGAACGGTGGCACGAACGGTGACGTGAACGGCGCCGACGGCGCGAACCTGCCCGTCACCGGCACCGGTCCGGCCAAGCCGATCGCCTTCGGTGGCGCCGCGCTGCTGGCCCTCGGCGCCGTGCTCGTCGGCTTCACCGCCACGCGTCGTCGTCGGACCGCCGAGATCTGATCGGTAGTCGCTCCGAACGGAGGCATGTCCGCAGCTGCGGGCATGCCTCCGTTCGCGTGACAGGCGCAAAACTCGGGTCAGATCACTGCGTGATGTAACGTGCTCACCGAACGTGCTGTAGGGGACCTATCCCCTAGAACCGCCCACGGGGGGTCACCAAGTTGGCCTCGCCCTTGACTCACTGGAGTTGACACAGATGCGCAGAGACCACCTGGTGCGCCGCACGCTCGCGGCGACCGTCCTTTCCTTCAGCGTCGCGCTGGCCACGCCGGCCGTTGCCACGGCCGCCCCGACCTACCCGGCACCGGCGGCGTCCGCGACCGTCTCGCCGAGCACCGTCAAGCCGGGCAAGGTCGTGACCTTCTCCGCGCGTGGCTTCGCCCCGAACGAGACCATCAAGGTCACCCAGCAGTACACCAACTGGCGCGCCACGACGGTCACCACCAAGCGCGCCGGCGCGGGTGGCACCATCAAGATCACGGTCACCTTCAAGAAGCTCGGCACGGTCAAGCTGTACGCGAAGGGCGCCCGCAAGGGCCGCACCGTCTCCGCCACCGTGCGGGTCGTCAAGTAGTACCCAGCTCCACCACCGGACGGAGGCCGGCCCGCACCGCGGGCGGGCCTCCGTTCGCGTAGGTACGGGCGGTACCCCTCGGGTGACCGCCACGCGCGGGCCCGGGGGCGGGGGCTACGCCGTGCGCACGCTCGTCGCCGAGGCCCCGGGTGGAATCAGCGCGACGGAGGCCGCCGCGGCGCTCGAGCACGCGGTCGGCTACCGACTCGTCACGACGCTCGCGGCGCGGTCCGCCGGGGCGACGGGTCCCGCCTCCGGATCGGCCCCGGACTCCTGCCGCCGGCCCGCCGCCCGGCCGCTGCCCGCCGAGACGGCGCTCCCGGCCCTCCGGCGGCTCGCGGACCAGGGCGGGCCCCCGGGTCACCTCACCGTCGCCGGCGCGGCCCCGGTCGGGGGACCGCCCTGGACCGGCGTCCACCGCACGGCACCGGCACCGGCCCGTCCGCGGTGGCGGGCCGCCCGATCCCTGCCGACACCGGGCGAGCCGTCCCGCGGCGGGCACGCACGGGGCCACCGCGCCCGAACGCTGCGGTGCGGTGCGGTCGGGAACCGTGGCTACGCTGGCCGGGCCGCACCTCCCAGCCGGAACCGCTCCCAGGAGGACCCGTGACGCTCGCCCCGCCCACCGCCGTCCCGCCCGGCACGCTGCCGCCGGACCCGGACCTCGCCGTCCTGGCGGAGATCGAGCGGCGGGTGCTCTGGCTGGCGGTACGTATGGTCGACGCCGCCAACCACGACCGCGACACCGGCGACGGGGTGAAGGTCGGCGGGCATCAGGCCTCCTCCGCCTCGCTGGTGACGGCGCTGACCGCGCTGTACTTCGCTCATCTCACCGAGCACGACCGGGTGAGCGTGAAGCCGCACGCGTCGCCGGTTTTCCACGCGATCAAGTACCTGCTCGGTGACCTCGACCGGGAGTACCTGACCACGCTCCGCGCCCGCGGCGGTCTCCAGTCGTACCCGAGCCGCACCAAGGACCCGGACCGGGTGGACTTCTCCACCGGCTCGGTCGGGCTCGGGCCGGCGGCTCCGCTGTTCGCCGCGGTCACCCGGCGGTACGTGGACGCGCATTTCGGAGCTCGCGCGCGGTCACGGTTCGTCGCGCTGCTGGGCGACGCCGAACTGGACGAGGGCAACATCTGGGAGGCCGTCGCCGACCCGGCCACCGCGGGCCTCGGCACCGTGATGTGGATCGTGGACTTCAACCGGCAGTCGCTGGACCGGATCGTGCCCGGCATCCGGATCGACCAGTGGCGGGGGCAGTTCGCCGCGGCCGGGTGGCACGTCGTGGAGGTGAAGTACGGGCGGCGGCTGCGGGAGGCGTTCGCCCGGCCCGGGGGCGAGGTCCTGCGGGCGTACCTCGATGCGATGCCGAACGAGCGGTACCAGTCGATGTTCGGGTACTCCGGCGCCGAACTGCGGGAGCAGTTCTGCTCGGGAGCACCGGACGAGGTCCGCGCGCTGCTGGCCGAGGTGCCGGACGCCGAGGTCGCCCCGCTCGTCGGCGACCTCGGCGGGCACGACCTCGGCAGCATGCTGGAGGCGTACGCCGAATGTGACGCGGAGACCGACCGCCCCAGCGTGGTGTTCGCGTACACCGTGAAGGGCTGGGGCCTGCCGAACGCCGGCAACCCGCGCAACCACTCCGCGCTCCTGGGCCGGGACCAGATCGCGTCGATGCGGGCGGTCCTCGGGCTGTCCGAAGCGACCGAGTGGGACCGGCTCGACCCGGGCACGGCCGCCGGCGCGCTCGCGGCGCGGCGGCGGGAGGAACTCCACAGCTCGCCGCGCGTCCCCGGCCTCGGGATCGCCGTACCGGCCGCGACGGGGGTGCGGGCCGGCAAGCCGGTGTCCACCCAGGAGGTGTTCGGCCGCGTCCTGGTGGACCTGGCCCGTGACCCCGCGGTGGCGCCGTACCTCGTCACGACCGCCCCGGACGTGGCGACCTCCACGAACCTCGCCGGCTTCATCAACAAGACCGGCGTCTTCTCGCCCACCGAGCAGCCCGACTGGGCCACGGACTCGCTGCTCAAGTGGGCGCAGAGTCCCCAGGGGCAGCACATCGAGCTGGGCATCTCGGAGATGAACCTGTTCCTGCTCCTCGGCCAGCTCGGCCTGTCCTGGGACCTGTCGGCGCAGCCGCTGCTCCCGGTCGGCACGCTGTACGACCCGTTCGTGGCGCGGGGGCTCGACGCGTTCATCTACGGCGTGTATTCCGGCGCGCGGTTCGTCGTCGCCGGTACGCCGAGCGGCGTGACGCTCGCGCCCGAGGGCGGCGCCCACCAGTCCACGATCACGGCGAGCATCGGACTGGAACTCCCCGGGGTCACCGCGCTGGAACCGGCGTACGGGCAGGCGCTGGACTGGCTGCTGTGCGACGCGCTCGGCCGGATCGCCGCCGGGCCGCCCAGCACCACCACGGCGGCGCCCTACGACGACGGCTCCTATTACTTCCGCCTCACGACCCGCCCGATCGACCAGGCGCCGTTCGAGGCGGCCCGGGAGCGGTATGGCGAGACGATGCTGCGGCGCCACGTGCTGGCCGGGGCGTACCGGCTGGTCGACGCGGAGGTGGACGGTCCGCAGGTGTATCTCGTCGGCACCGGCGCTGTGCTGCCCGAGGTGCTCGCCGCCGCGGCCGAGCTGGCCGAGGAGGGCATCGCCGCGCATGTCATCGACGTCACCAGCGCGGATCGGCTGTACACGTCCTGGCAGCGCACGCTGCGCCAGGGGGTCCGCACGGCCACCGCGCCGTCGCTGGCCGGCCCGCTCCGCACCGTGTTCACCGCGCGCGCCCCGATGGTGACCGTCCACGACGCGTCCTCCCACACCCTCGCGTGGCTGGGCTCGGCGCTGGGGGTGCCCGCCGTACCGCTCGGGGTGGACTCGTTCGGCCAGTCCGGGACGGTGGCGGACCTGTACGAGCTGCACGACCTCACGTCCGGCGCCATCGTCAACGCCGCGCTGGCGGCCCTGTCGCTCTGAGGGCACCCTGGGAAGGGAGAACGCCGTCCCGTGGTTCAACAGGAGACGAGGTACCGCCGATCGGGGCGGCACCGCGACGGAAGGAACGACAGCCGTGGCCACGACCACCTTGACCCCCGAGACGCACGACGCGACCGTTGCGGACGGCATCGTGCTCATCGACTTCTGGGCCGACTGGTGCGGCCCCTGCAAGCAGTTCGCACCGGTCTACGAGAAGGCCAGCGAGGAGCACCCCGACCTCGTGTTCACCAAGGTGGACACCGAGGCCGACCAGGAGCTCGCCGGCGCGTACGGCATCCAGAGCATCCCGACGCTCGTCGTGTACCGGGACGGCATCCCGGTCTACGGCCGCCCGGGTTCACTACCGGCCTCGGCGCTCGAGGACCTGATCCGCCAGGTCAAGGAGCTCGACATGGAAGAGATCAAGAAGAAGTACGCCGAGCACCAGTCCGCCGGTCCCGACCACGAGCACGACGGGGCCGAGAACTCGCCCCAGGCCTGACCCATCCGGGGGTACACCCCGGCCCGGGCGCCGGAACGGATCCCGGGTCGGGGACACTCGTCGGGTGCCGCACATCCGCCTCGTCACCGATCTCGACGCGCCGCAGGCGCGCGCCTTCGACGCCTCGCTCGACCTGGACCTCGAGGTGCGGGCCGGCGACCCCTACGGCATGCGCATCGCCCGCCGGTCGGAGCGGTCCGGCGGCATCATCGAGCACGGTCAGGCGGTGACCTGGCAGGCCCGGCACTTCGGGATCACCTGGACCCACACCAGCCGGATCACCGAGCACGACCGGCCGACGCGGTTCGTCGACGAGATGGAACGAGGCGTGTTCGCCGAGTTCCGGCACGTGCACACGTTCGAGGAGCTGCCCGGGCACCGGACCCGGATGACCGACGACCTGTACTACCGGTCGCCGCTGGGCGCGCTCGGGCGGCTCGCCGACCGGCTGTTCGTGGAACGGCGGCTGCGCAGGCTGCTGACCGAGCGGAACGCCGAGATCGCCCGGGTGTGCCGCACCGCCCGCTGAGGCCCCCCCTCCGCGTTGATCATGGGGTTTGCAACGGACTCGCCGGCGTGTCCTGTGGCAAACCCCAT
>JAVEDU010000078.1 GCA_030840805.1 Actinomycetota bacterium | reverse complement strand
GCCAGGCCCCACGACGTGTTCGTCCAGGACCCGCCCGTCCTCATCGAGCGCAAGTCGACCGCTCCCGCCCGCTGATCCGCCCCTTCTTCTTCCTCGTCCTTCCGTCGCGACCCATCGGGGTCCCCGTCCCCGGGACGACGACGGCCGCCTCCGGGTCTGGGTGGCGGCCGTCGTCAGGACCGGAGCGTCACCACCCGCGGGTGGCGTAGCGCTCGCTCTCGGGGAGCGTGGAGACGTTGATGCCCACCATGGCCTCACCGAGGCCGCGGGAGACCTTCGCGATCACGTCCGGGTCGTCGTGGAACGTGGTGGCCTTGACGATCGCCTCGGCGCGCTTGGCCGGGTCGCCGGACTTGAAGATGCCCGAGCCGACGAACACGCCCTCGGCGCCCAGCTGCATCATCATCGCCGCGTCGGCCGGGGTCGCGATGCCGCCCGCGGTGAACAGGACGACGGGCAGCGTGCCGGTCGCGGCGATCTCCTTGACCAGCTCGTACGGGGCCTGGAGCTCCTTGGCCGCGACGAACAGCTCGCTCTCGTCCAGCGTGGTGAGCCGCTTGATGCCGGCCCGCAGCGCGCGCATGTGCCGGGTGGCCTCGACGACGTTGCCGGTACCGGCCTCGCCCTTGGAGCGGATCATCGCGGCACCCTCGGCGATCCGGCGCAGCGCCTCGCCCAGGTTGGTGGCGCCGCACACGAACGGCACCGTGAACGCCCACTTGTCGATGTGGTGCGCCTCGTCGGCCGGGGTGAGGACCTCGGACTCGTCGATGTAGTCGACGCCGAGGCTCTGCAGGACCTGGGCCTCCACGAAGTGGCCGATCCGCGCCTTCGCCATGACCGGGATCGACACCGCCGCGACGATGCCCTCGACCATGTCCGGGTCGGACATGCGGGCGACGCCGCCCTGGGCCCGGATGTCGGCGGGGACCCGCTCGAGCGCCATGACGGCGACCGCGCCGGCGTCCTCGGCGATCTTGGCCTGCTCGGGAGTGACCACGTCCATGATCACGCCGCCCTTGAGCATCTCCGCCATGCCGCGCTTCACGCGGGCGGTGCCCACCTCGCCGGAGGGCCGTGCCGGGGTCGGGGAAGACGGGGAGGACACGGCGCACTGCCTTTCGTACGGGACGTCGGATGCACCCATCCTACTGCCGCGGGGACCCGACTCCGGCGAGAGTCACGTCACCTCTTCCGTCGGCGTTGATCATGGTGTCTTCGGCAGAGACCGCCCCGGCGTGTCCGCCGGAAACCCCATGATCATCGCGAGCAGGGGTCAGCGCGGGAAGGCGCCGTCGTCGATGTCGAAGTACCGGGGCCACGGGTGCTTCGCCCCGAACCGCAGCGCGCGCGGCAGTCGCCGGCGGCGCAGCGCCAGGGTGTCCCGGACCGCGTCGTTGTAGATGTGCCGGGCGAGCGTCGTCCGGCTGCTCGCGGTGACGACGTCGGCGAGCACCGGCTCCGTCCCGCTCCACGGCACGTGCCGGAGCTCCCGGGTGAGGTCGTTCTCCGCCAGCTCGCGGCCGTCCTCCCCCGCGTCCAGGGCGGCCTGCGCGGCGCCCCGGAGCAGGTGGGCCCGCTCTCCCAGTACCTCGGCGTGGTCGCGCGCCAGCGCGGCCGCGGCGGCGGCCCGGCGGACGAGCTGGGCGTCGAGCGACGCGCGGGCGGCGGCGCAGCGGTCGTGCAGCCGTTCCACCCGGCCCGCCGTCCAGGTCAGGTACGCGGCCACCACGAAGGCGACGAGGAAGCTGACGATCACGACCGTCACGCGAGGCCCTCCGGCAGCGGCAGCGTCTCGTCGTCGCCGGTCACCTCGCCCGGGACCGCGGCGAGCACCAGGTCGTACACGTCCAGCACCCGGCGGGCGACGACCGGCCAGTCGAACGCCGCGACCGCCGTCGACCCGTACGCCGACAGCGCCTCCCGCCGGCCGGCGTCGTCGAGCAGCCCGCCGAGCACGCGGGCGAGCTCGACGGCGTCGCCCGTACGGAACAGGGCACCGCCCGCACCGTCGTCCAGCACCCGGCGGAACGCGTCCAGGTCGCTGGCCGCGATCGCGGTCCCCGCGGCCATGGCCTCGGTGAGGATGATCCCGAACGACTCGCCGCCCGTGTTCGGCGCGACGTACACGTCGACGCTGCGGAGCATCCGGGCCTTGTCCTCGTCGGACACGAGACCGAGCAGCACCACCCGTTCGCGCAACGCGGGATCGAGACCGGCGAGGGCCTCGTCGGCGTCGCCCGGCCCGGCCACGAGCAGCCGCAGGCCGGGCCGCTCGGGTGCCAGCCGCGAGAACGCGTCGAGGAGGATGCCGAAGCCCTTGCGCGGCTCGGTGAACCGGCCGAGGAACCCGAGCGCACCCCCGTCCCCGGGCCAGCCGGGCAACGGCGCGGCGCCCGCGAAGCGCTCGACGGACACCCCGTTCGGGATCTCGACCCCGCCGCCGGCGAGATGCTCGACCTGCACCCGGCGGGCCAGCTCGGACACCGCGATGCGGCCGCTGATCTTCTCCAGCACCGGCTGGAGCACGCCCTCGGCCGCGGCGAGCGCGCGCGACCGGGGGGTGGCGGTGTGGAACGTGGCGACGAGCGGGCCACGCGCGGCCAGGCACGCCAGCAACGACAGGCTCGGCGCGAACGGCTCGTGGACGTGGAGGACGTCGAAATGCCCCTCCCGGAGCCACCGCCGCACCCGCGTGAGCGAGATCGGGCCGAGGGCCACCCGCGCCACCGAGCCGTTGTAGGGCACCGGCACCGCCCGGCCGGCCGCGACCACGTACGACGGGAGCACGGTCTCGTCGTCCGCGGGGGCGAGCACGCTGACGTGGTGCCCGAGGCCGATCAGCGCCTCGGCGAGATCTCGGATGTGGGCCTGCACGCCGCCGGGCACGTCGAACGAGTACGGGGAGACCAGGCCGACCCTCACGCCGGGGTACCGTCCGGTTCGTCGAGCCACATCCGCTGCAGCATGTGCCAGTCCCGCGGATGGGCGGCGATGCCCTCGGCGAGCGAGTCGGCCACCTCCTGGGTCATCGCGGCGACCTGCGCCAGCCGGTCGACGCCGGCCGGGACCGCGATCGGCCCGACGATGGAGCCCCGGCTGCTCGTCTCGTCGTACCACAGCCGCGCCACGAGCAGCGGCGCCCCGGTCCGCAGCGCCAGCAGCGCCGGCCCCGCGGGCATCCGGGTACGGCCGCCGAAGAACGACACCTCGACGCCGCGCCTGGACAGGTCCCGGTCCGCGAGCAGGCACACCAGCTCACCGGCCCGGAGCCGCTCCGCGAGCTCGTCCAGGGGCTGCCGGCGCCCGCCGGTGAGCGGCAGCACCGAAATGCCGATCGACTCCCGGTACGCCACGAACCGGTCGTACAGGCCCGCCGGCTTCAGCCGCTCCGCCACCGAGACGACGGGCCGTCCGGTGTAGGCGGCCCAGGCACCGGCGTGGTCCCAGTTGCCGGAGTGGCCGAGCGCCACGACGACCCCGCGCCCCGCGGCGAGGCACCGGTCGAGCAGGTCCACGCCCTCGGGATCGAGTCGCATGGTCTGGACCACCTCGTCGCGCGGCACGGAGGGCAGGCGGAACGCCTCGAGCCAGTATCGGGCGTAGGAGCGCAGCGCGTCCCGGACCAGGAGGTCGAGCTCGGGCTCGGGGACGGCGGGGCCGACGACGCGGCGGAGGTTCGCCCGGAGCCGCCGCGTGCCCTGCCCGGACCGCCGCGCGGCGAGGTCCGCGCCCCGGCGGAAGAGCGGCCGGGTCGCCGGGGCCGGGAGGGTGCGGACGAGCCGCCAGCCCGCGGCGTAGCCGGACTCCGTGAGCCGGTCGAGCAGCCGGGCACCTCTCACGCGGTGACCTGCCGCCGAACCTCGCGCAGCCGCTGCACGATCGTGATCAGGCAGAGCAGGGCGAGCAGCCAGAGCGACACGTCCAGGGCATGCGGCACGCCCAGCATGCCCAGGATCGCGCCGGCGCCCACGACGAGCAGCCGCTCGGTCCGCTCGGCGATCCCGACGTTGCAGGTGAGACCGAGCCCCTCGGCGCGGGCCTTCACGTACGAGACGGTGAACGCCCCGATCAGGCACAGCAGCGCGGCCACCGCGGACGGGTGCCGGTCGGAGACCGCGAGCCAGTACGCCAGCGAGCCGAACACGGCGCCGTCGGCGATCCGGTCCATCGTGGAGTCCAGCAGCGCGCCCCACTTCGTCCCGCCGCCGCGCGCCCGGGCGACCGCGCCGTCGAGCATGTCGGTGAGGACGCATGTGGCGACGACGATCAGGGCGATGAACAGGTGGCCACGGGGCACGAACCACACCGCCCCGAACACGACACCGACCGTGCCGAGGACGGTGATGACGTCGGGACTGACACCGGCGCGGGCCAGGGCCCGGCCGACCGGGTCGACAACTGCCGAGAGGCGTGCGCGCGCGAGCACGTTGAGCATGACCGTCCGTTCAGCAGGGTTGTGCCGGGGTACCTCCCGGCCAGGCGCGGGATCGCTGACACGATAGCGGTCACGGCGTCGCCGCTCGGGCTCCGGTGCACGGCGACGCCGCCGGGGCTTGTCTCGCCTCCACCCGGGGTGTGGGATCGGTTCAGGCTTCGGACACCGATGGGGTGGGAGGCACGACATGGCGGGCAAGAGCACCGAAGGCACCGCGGGTTCCGCGGGTCTGGCAGGTGATGACCCGGCCGCCGTACGCAATGTCGTGCTGGTGGGCCACTCGGGTTCCGGCAAGACGACCCTCGTGGAGGCCCTGCTGGCCGCCACCGGCACGATCAGCCGCGCGGGCAAGGTCACCGACGGCACGACGATCGGCGACCACGACGCCGCGGCGGTGAAGCAGCAGCGTTCGGTCGCTCTCGCCCTGGCGCCGCTCCTGCACGACGGCGTGAAGGTCAACCTCCTCGACACCCCCGGCTACGCGGACTTCGTCGGAGAGCTGCGGGCGGGGCTGCGCGCCGCCGACGGGGCGCTGTTCGTGGTCTCCGCTGTGGACGGTGTCGACGCGGCGACCGTCGCGCTCTGGGAGGAGTGCGCCGCCGTCGGGATGCCGCGGGCCGTGGTCGTCACCCGGCTCGACCACGCGCGGGCGGACTTCGACGAGTCCGTGGCGATCTGCCAGCGGGTGTTCGGCGACAGCGTCCTGCCGCTGTACTTCCCGATGCACGGCGACGACGAGCAGGTCGCGGGGCTGATCGGCCTGCTGTCCCAGCGGGTGTTCGACCACTCCGGCGGGCTGATCCCGGAGATCCGCGACCCCGACCCGGAGCACCTGCCGCTGATCGACACGGCGCGCTCGGCCCTCATCGAGGGGATCATCGCCGAGAGCGAGGACGAGACCCTGATGGACCGGTACCTCGACGGCGAGACCATCGACCCCAAGGTGCTCGTCGAGGACCTGGAGACGGCCGTCGCCCGGGGCACGTTCTATCCGGTGGTGCCGGTCAGCGCGACGACCGGCGTCGGCATCCCGGCGCTGCTCGAACTCCTGACCAGCGCGTTCCCCTCCCCGCTGGAGCACGACCTGCCGGCCGTGACGCGGCCCGACGGCGCGCCGCACGACCCGATCACCGCCGACCCGGCCGGCCCGCTCGTCGCGGAGGTCGTCAAGACGAGCGTCGACTCCTACGTCGGGCGGGTGTCGCTGGTCCGGGTGTTCTCCGGCACGCTGCGGCCGGAGCAGTCGATCCACGTCTCCGGGCACGGCATGGCCGACCGCGGGCACGACGACCACGACGTGGACGAGCGGGTGACCCACATCTACTCGCCGCTCGGGGCGAACCTCCGCGAGGTGCCGTACGCGGTCGCGGGCGACCTGTGCGCGCTGACCAAGCTGACCTCGGCGGAGACCGGCGACACGATCTCCGACCGGGAGGACCCGCTGCTGGTGGCGCCGTGGGAGATGCCGGAGCCGCTGCTGCCCGTCGCGGTGGTGGCGAAGACGCGCAGCGACGAGGACGCGCTGGCCAAGAGCCTCGGCCGGCTCGTCGCCGGGGACCCGACGCTGCGCCTGGAGCGCAACCCGGAGACCCACCAGCTCGTGCTGTGGTGCATGGGCGAGGCGCATGCGGATGTCGTGCTGGACCGGCTCCGCGCGGGTGGCGCGGACCTCGACACCGAGCCGGTGCGGGTGTCGCTGCGGGAGACGTTCGCCGGACCGGCCCGGGGCCACGGGCGGCACGTGAAGCAGTCCGGTGGGCACGGCCAGTACGCCGTCTGCGACATCGAGGTGGAGCCCATGCCCGTGGGTGGCGGCTTCGAGTTCATCGACAAGGTGGTCGGTGGCGCGGTGCCGAACCAGTTCATCTCCAGCGTGGAGAAGGGCGTCCGCACCCAGATGGAGCGCGGGGTGCTGTCCGGGCATCCGCTGGTGGACCTGCGGGTCACGCTGGTGGACGGCAAGGCGCACTCGGTGGACTCCTCCGACGCGGCGTTCCAGACGGCCGGCGCGCTGGCGCTGCGGGAGGCCGCCGCCGCCGGTCAGGTGTCGCTGCTGGAGCCGGTGGACGAGGTCGTCATCCGGGTGCCGGACGCCTATGTCGGACCGGTGATGAGCGACCTGTCCGGCCGCCGCGGGCGCGTGCTCGGCACCGAGCCGGACGAGGCCGAGCGCACGCTGGTCCGCGCCGAGGTGCCGGCGACCGAACTGGTCCGGTACGCGGTCGACCTGCGCTCGCTCACGTCGGGCACGGCGACGTTCCGCCGGACGTTCGTGCGCTACGAGCCGATGCCGCAGCACCTCGCCGCGGCGATGACGAAGAACGACCACCACGGCTGAGCGCCCGGCGCGGCCGCGCCGGGACGCCGCCCAGGGGCCTGGCCCGCGTCGCACGGGCCCGGGGTCGGGCAGCTCGGGCGGCGCCTCCGGCGGGGCGCTCGGGCGGCGGGATGGCCGTCCCTCCGGTGTGCCGTCGACCCGGGCCGAGCCGAGCAGACCCGCGCCGGCTCCCCGTGGGGTGGGTCGACGGCGGACAGCGAGGATGGACCTTCCCACCGGATCCTGCAGGTGTGGGGCCGCTCCGCGCGGGAGGCCCGACAGGTGCGGCATCGGGCCCCGGCGCTCCGGGACGCTGTGACGCGACGGGCTGCCGGCGTCGCGGAGACGACTGGGGCCTCCACAGTGGACTCCGCCAGGCCGCCGGTCCCGGCTGTCGACGGCGGACGCGCGGCCGGAGTGAGCCCGCCGGGATCGCCACGGTCGGCTCCGGCGATCCGGTCCGGCGGACCCCGTCACGCCCTGTGGCGTGATCGCCGCCACTCGGCGACCCACCGGACTGTGCCGGGACGACGCGGGCGCCGTCCGCGCGTGCCACGCCCCACGACCCCACGGTCCTGGCCACCGCCGACGCCCCTTCCCCGCGGGGGCTTCGTCCGCCGGACCGTGGCGTCCCCGAAGCCGACACGGGGAGCTCGACGAGCCGGCGCCGCCGCCGGTCCGGCCCTTCCCGCGAGAGCCGCGCCGACGGCAGCCCACTCCTGGGGGCCGCGATCGTCGCCGGTCTCGCCGCCTTCGCGACCCTGATGAGGACGCCGTGGCCGGGCCGCGGCCCGGCCCGGCTGCTGCCGAACACCGCCGCGCGGCTCGCCGTCGGCATCGCGCTGCCGGCCGTGATCATCGGCAGCGGCGTCCGCGGGGTCCTCCGGCCGTTCGGCGAGGCGTATCCGCCGCCCCTGTCCGCCGTGCTCTACGGGCTGTCCGGCGCCCTGTTCCTGCTCGCCCCGTTCGGCCGGAGAGTTCACAGCTCCGAGCCCGCAGCCACCGAGGCGGCGCCCGCGCCCATCACGACCTCGTACGCCGCGGGGCCCGTGCTCGGTGTCGTCCCGGGGCCGTCGACCTGGTGGGACCGCCGCCGTCGCCGTCGCCATCCCGGTTGTCTTCGTGCTGCTGCCCGCCACCGCCGGGTTCTCCCTCGGGACGTAGCCCGACGTCAGCCGGCGCCGACCGCCTCCCACGCCTCGGCGAGCCGCTCACGGGTGTCGGTGAGCAACTGCGGCAGCACCTTCGTCCGGCCGACCACCGGCATGAAGTTGGTGTCGCCGCCCCACCGCGGCACCACGTGCTGGTGCAGGTGCGCGGCGATCCCGGCGCCCGCGACGGACCCCTGGTTCATCCCGATGTTGAAGCCGTGCGCCCCGCTCGCGGTACGCACCGTCCGCATCGCCCGCTGGGTGAACGCGGCCAGCTCGACCGTCTCCTCGGCGGTGAGAGCGGTGTAGTCGGCGACGTGGCGGTACGGCACGGCCATCAGGTGTCCCGGGTTGTACGGGTACAGGTTCAGCACCGCGTACACGTGCTCGCCCCGGGCGACGACCAGGCCCTCGGCGTCCGGGAGACCGGGGACGACGCAGAACGGGCAGTCGTCGTCCCCGTGCCCTGGCCCGACCACGTACGTCAGGCGGTGCGGTGTCCACAGCCGCTCGAACCCGTCCGCGAGCCCCTGGTCCGGTGTCGGCTCCATCCCGGTCACACCTGGGTACGCGCGCGGACGGCCTCGACGATCTCCGCGACCGCGTCCGCCACCGGCACGCCGTTCTTCTGCTCACCGGTGCGGTACCGGAAGCTGACGGCGCCCTTGCCAGCATCCTCGTCGCCCGCGATCAGCATGTACGGCACCTTCTGCTTCTGCGCCGTCCGGATCTTCTTCTGCATCCGGTCGTCGGAGGCGTCGACCTCCACCCGGATCCCGGCCTCACGCAGCTGCGCGGCCACGTCCCGGAGGTACGGGACGTGCTCGTCGGTGATCGGGATCGCGACGACCTGCACGGGCGCGAGCCAGGGCGGGAACGCGCCGGCGTAGTGCTCGGTCAGCACCCCGAAGAACCGCTCGATCGAGCCGAACAGCGCGCGGTGGATCATCACCGGCCGCTGCCGGGTGCCGTCCGCGGCCTGGTACTCGAGGTCGAAACGCTCCGGCAGGTTCAGGTCCACCTGGATGGTCGACATCTGCCAGGTGCGGCCGATCGCGTCCTTCGCCTGGACGGAGATCTTCGGGCCGTAGAACGCCGCACCGCCCGGGTCCGGGACCAGGTCGAGCCCCGACTCCTCCGCCGCACCGCGCAGGGCCTCGGTGGCCGTCTCCCAGTTCTCGTCGCTGCCGATCGACTTCGCCGGGTCCCGGGTGGACAGTTCGAGGTAGAAGTCCGTCAGCCCGTAGTCCCGCAGCAGGTCGAGCACGAACCGGAGCAGGCTCTTGAGCTCGTCGGCCATCTGCTCGCGGGTGGTGTAGATGTGCGCGTCGTCCTGCGTCATGCCCCGGACGCGGGTCAGGCCGTGCACGACGCCGGACTTCTCGTACCGGTACACGGTGCCGAACTCGAACAGCCGCAGCGGCAGCTCGCGGTACGACCGGCCCCGGCTGCGGAAGATCAGGTTGTGGAACGGGCAGTTCATCGGCTTGAGGTAGTAGTCCTGCCCCTGCCGCCGGACGGTGCCGTCGGCGTCCCGTTCCTCGTCCAGGTGCATCGGGGGGTACATGCCCTCGCGGTACCAGTCCAGGTGCCCGGAGACCTCGAACAGATGACCCTTGGTGATGTGCGGGGTGTTGACGAAGTCGTACCCGGCGCGCTCGTGCGCCCGGCGCGAGTAGTCCTCCATCACCCGGCGCATGGTGCCGCCCTTGGGGTGGAACACCGCGAGCCCGGAGCCGATCTCGTCCGGGAAGCTGAACAGGTCCAGCTCCGCGCCGAGCCGGCGGTGGTCGCGCTTCTCGGCCTCGGCCAGCAGGTCGAGATGCGCCTTGAGGGCGTCCCGGCTCTCCCACGCGGTGCCGTAGATGCGCTGGAGCTGCGGGTTCTTCTCGCTGCCCCGCCAGTACGCCGCGGCGGACCGCATCAGCTTGAAGGCCGGGATGTGCCGGGTGGTCGGCAGGTGCGGGCCGCGGCACAGGTCACCCCAGCGCGGCTCGCCGGACTTGCGGTCGAGGTTGTCGTAGACGGTCAGCTCGCCCGCGCCGACCTCCATCACCTCGCTGGTGTCCACGTCGGACTTCAGGTCCACCAGCTCGAGCTTGTAGGGCTCGTGCGCCAGCTCCTTCTTCGCGGCGTCGACGGACTCGACGACCCGGCGGTGGAACCGCTGGCCGGACTTGACGATCTCGCCCATCTTCTTCTCGAGGGCCGCGAGGTCCTCGGGGGTGAACGGGATCTCGACGTCGAAGTCGTAGTAGAAACCGTCCTTGATCGGCGGGCCGATGCCGAGCTTCGCATCCGGGTGGAGCTGCTGGACCGCCTGCGCGAGCACGTGCGCGGTGGAGTGCCGCAGCACGGCGCGGCCGTCCTCGGAGTCGATCACCACCGGCTCGACCTCGGCGTCGGCGTCCGGGGCCCACTCCAGGTCACGCAGGCGGCCCGCGGCGTCCCGGACCACGACGACGGCCTTCGGCCCGGTGACGGGGAGACCGGCGGCATCGACCGCCGCCTGCGCCGTCGTCCCGGCCGGCACCACGAGGGCGGCGGTGGCGGGTGCGGGCTGGGGTGCGGACACGACGGCTCCCTGTGCAGTAGACAACGTTCCCGACGATGCTATCCGGGGTGCCCCACCGGATATCCGCGACCGGGCGCGGCGCGGCGCGGCGCCACCATCAGCAGGCGCGGGTTGGCGGCATCCCCGAGCGGCTCGCCGCCGTGGAACCCGAGGCGTTCCGCGAGCCGGAGCGACGCCGCGTTGTCCGGGTGGACCCGCGCTATCACCGCGGGGCACGCGAGCGCCACGAACGCGTACCGCAGGATCGCCTGCCCCGCCTCGCAGGCCAGACCGGTACCCCACCAGCGATGCCCCAGGAACCAGCCCGCCTCGGGCCGCTCCCGCGGGTCCACCGGGGACGGCACCAGGTACCCCCGGCCGACCAGCGCCCCGGTGGTGCGCTCCTGCCACACCCAGTGCCCCATCCCGGTCGGGTAGGACGCGGCGCAGAGGCGCTCGACGATCATCCGGGTCCGCTCCGGGCTGGGCGGCACGTCGGAGAGGTACCTGGTGACCTCCCGGTGGCCGAGGGCCTCGTGCAGGCCGTCCGCGTCGGCGGGCCGCAGCGGGCGCAGCTGGAGGCGGGTGGTCCGCAGCTCGGGAACGGTCATCCGCGGGCGGCCGGTCCGTAGGCGTCCCGCAGGGCCGGGTAGTAGTCGTCCCAGCGCGGCAGGTCCGTGCCCGCGAGCGAAGCCTGGAGCCGGTCCAGGTAGTAGTGCCAGCCGGGGCCGACCTCGCCGAGCCCCTCGGGTTCGGACATCCGCTGGACGAACAGCAGGTCGGTGGCTCCGCCCGCCGGGGTGAGGGTGACCTCGACACGCCACATCGCCTCGTCCGGAACGTGCCAGTCGACGACCAGCAGCCGGGGCGGGTCGCACTCCCGGATCGTCACCGGCTCGGCCTCGGCGTCTTCCTCCGCGAGCATCACGAACTGGACCGTACTGCCGACGCCCGGGGTGCCGTCAGCGGTCCAGGTGCCGATCCAGCGCTCGAGCCGGGCCGGTTCGGTGAGCGCCGCCCACAGCTCCGCCGGTGGCTCCGGCACCGTGCGGCGGTACTCGACGCGATGCCCGTCGGGGTCGGGTAGAACCCGACCCCGGGGGGTCGTGACCTCGGTCATCGCTGCCTCCGGTCCTCGGCGCACGGTGGTGCCCGGTGCGGGTGGATCGTAGTGCCGCGGAGGCCCCCGCGTGTCGAGAGCGGCCCGCAAGTCGTCGGCCGGGCGGGACGGAACGCCTCGGCTCGTACCGCCCCGGGGCACCGCCGCCCGCCGGTGGGCCCCGTTCTCCACCTCCCGGCGGGAGCGCCCCGCCCCGCCGGATAACCTGCGCCGGGCGATCGGCGCCGGAGCGGCGGTGCCCGACGTGGACAAGGAGAGACGATGGCACTGCGCATGCCGACCTGGACGGTGCACGGCGACGGCCGGCACATCACCGAGGGGGAGGTCGTCCGGCCCGAGGAGCGGCTCTCCTGGCCGCTGACGATCGGCGTCGGGATGCAGCACGTGCTCGCGATGTTCGGCGCGACGTTCCTGGTGCCCCTGCTCACCGGCTTCCCGGTCGCGACGACGCTGTTCTTCTCCGGCCTCGGCACGCTGATCTTCCTCGCGGTCACCCGCGGCCAGGTGCCGAGCTACCTCGGTTCCTCGTTCGCGTTCATCTCGCCCATCCTCGCGGCGAAGGCGTCCGACGGCGGGATGGGCGCCGCGCTCGGCGGGATCCTCGTCACCGGTGTGCTGCTGGCGATCGCCGGACTGGCGGTGCACCTCGCCGGAACGGCGCTGCTGGACCGCCTCCTGCCGCCGGTGGTCACCGGCGTGATCGTGGCGTTCATCGGGCTGAACCTGGCCGGGGTCGCCAAGCAGAGCATCACGGCCCAGCCGCTGCCGGGCACGGTGACGCTGGTGGCGCTGGTCGTGTTCGGCGTGGCGCTCCGCGGCGTCCTCGGCCGCCTGTCGGTGCTGCTCGGCGTGGTCCTCGGCTGGGTCGTCGGCGCGCTGCACGGGGACATCGACCCGGCCCGGATCACCGCGCTGCGCGAGGCGGCCTGGCTCGGCCTGCCGTTCGCGCACGGCCCGGACGGGTACGTGGCGCCCTCCTTCGACCCGGCCGTCCTGGTGCTGTTCCTGCCGGTGGTCGTGGTCCTCGTCGCCGAGAACCTCGGGCACCTCAAGGCGGTCGCGGCGATGACCCACACCGACCTCGGTCCGGTGACCGGCCGGGCGATCGCCGCCGACGGCGTGGCGACCGCGCTGGCCGGCGGCGGCGGCGGGTCCGGCACGACCACGTACGCCGAGAACATCGGCGTCATGGCGGCCACCAGGGTGTACTCCACGGCCGCGTACGTCGTGGCCGGCGTGACGGCGATGCTGCTGGGCTTCTCCCCCAAGTTCGGCGCGCTGGTGGCGACCGTGCCGACCGGCGTGCTCGGCGGCGCCGGGATCGTGCTGTACGGCCTCATCGCGGTCCTCGGCGCCCGGATCTGGGTGGAGAACCGGGTGGACTTCCGCGACCCGCTGAACCTCTTCGTGGCCGCACCCGCGCTCATCATCGGGGCGGCGGACGTCACGCTCACGCTCGGCCGGTTCGCGTTCGGCGGCATCGCGCTGGGCACGTTCGGCGCGGTCGTGGCGTACCAGGTGCTGCGGCCGCTGCGGGCCCGGGACGCGGTGCCCTCTCCCCGTTGATCATGGGGACCTCGGCAGACCCGCCCGCGTGTCGGGCCGGATTCCCCATGGTCGACGCGACCGGGGGGATGCGCCGGTAGGGTGCGCGGCATGGCGAAGCGGAAGGTCACGTATTCGCTGGACGCCCACACGGTGAGCCTCGCCGAGAAGGCAGCCGCGCGGGCCGGCCTGTCCACCAGCGTGTGGCTCGACCGGGCGGCCCGCCGGGAGGCGGTGCGCACCGGCACCGGTACGAGGGTGGCCGTGCTCACCGATGCCCGCCTGGACGAGCGGGAGCGCGCGGCGGGCGAGGCGGACCTGCATGCGACTGGGTGAGCTGTGGCGCTACGCGCCTCCGTCGTCCCCGCGGCACCGGGTGGTGGTGATCGTGTCCTCGGACGGCATCAACGACTCCGCGCGGCCGTGGCTGATCGCCTCCGACGTGCACCCCGAGGACCCCGAGGACATCCTCACCGTCCCGGTGGACGGGCACGGCTGGGTCAACGCGGCCGACCTGTCCCGGGTGTACCGGCCCTGGCTCACCGAGCACGTCGACACGGTCGACGCCGCCACCCGCGAGCGGCTGGACACCGCCATCCGGGCCGCCCTGGACCTCTGACGACGTCGGAACCGTCGGTCTCCCTGCCACGTGACGAGGGTCCCGGCGGGACTCGCCGGACGATCTCCGTCCAGCCCGCTCGGCGGCGACCCCCTCCGTCCGGCCGTGGCGGGCGGCGGCGGAGCGGCCCGGACGGGCTACGGCCCGACGACGGCCGGAGGCGTGGTGGGCCCCGGCCCGGGGGCGGTCGCGGACAGGCCCGGCAGGCCGGCCGTGAGGAGCGTCCCGAGCTCGCAGGCGGGGAGCGGACGGGAGAACAGGAAGCCCTGGCCGAGCCCGGCCTCGAGGGACTGGAGCGTGCCGAGCTGCTCGCTGGTCTCGATCCCCTCCGCAATGCAGTCGAGGCCGAGCGCACCGGCGAGCCCGACGACCGCGGCGACCACCGCGGTGTCGTCGGCGACCGCCGGCACGCCGCGGACGAAGCTGCGGTCGACCTTGAGGAACGTGACCGGGAACTGGCGCAGGTAGCTCAGGGAGGAGTAGCCGGTACCGAAGTCGTCGATCCCGATCCCCACGCCCAGGTCGCGCAGCGACGTGAGCTGGGTGAGCGTCGCGTCGTTGACCTCCAGCAGTGCGCTCTCGGTGAGCTCCAGGGAGAGCGCGGAGCACTCCAGCTGGGCCGCCTCCAGGGCGCTCAGCACCGTGACGAGCAGGTCGGAGCGGGCGGCCTGACGCGGCGAGAGATTGACCGCGATGCTCAGCGGGCGGCCGGTCTCGGCGCGCCACGCGGCGGTCTGCCGGCACGCCTGCCGCAGCACGTATGTCCCGAGCGGGACGATGAGGCCGGACTCCTCCGCCACCGTGATGAACCGGTCCGGCGGCACGAGCTGTCCGTCCCGGTCGATCAGCCGCACCAGGGCCTCCGTACCGGCGATCTCGCCGCTGCGGAGGTCCACGATCGGCTGGTAGTGCACCACGACCCGGTCCTCGTCCAGCGCATGCCGCAACACGGCCTCGGTGCGGGCGCGGGACGACTCGGCGGCGTGCAGGTGGTCGTCGTACACCTCGGTCCGGTCCTTGCCGAGCCGCTTCGCCGAGTACATCGCGGCATCGGCGCGGCGCAGCAGGTCCGTCGCGTCGGCGAGCTCGGTGTGCCCGTACGCGACGCCGACGCTGGCGGTCACCGTGACGAGCTCGTCCTGGTACGTGACCGGGACCGCCAGGGCGGCCTCGATCCGCCCGGCGATGGCCGCCCGGTGGTCGGCGTCCGGCAGGCCGCGGCAGACGACGACGAACTCGTCGCCGCCGAACCGGGACACCAGGTCGTCCGGCCGGACCGCCGCCCGGAGCCGCCGGCCGACCTCGATCAGCACCGAGTCGCCGGCCGCGTGCCCGCGCGAGTCGTTCAGCAGCTTGAACCCGTCGAGGTCGACGAAGAACACCGCGGTCGCGGCGAGCTCGTCCGGGCTGATGCCGGTGAGCCATCTGCTCATCGTGCCGCGGTTCGGCAGGCCGGTGAGCGGGTCGTGCTCGGCCTGGTGGCGCAGCAGGGCCTCGGCGGTCTTGCGGGCGGTGACGTTCTCGATCTGGATCAGGGTGTTGCTGCCGTCGTCCCGGACGGACAGCGGCGTCGTCGTCGGCAGGCCCCACACCGTGTCGCCGGAGCGGTGCCGGAAGCGCCGCTCCCCGGTGTCCGACGCGCCGCCCGGTTCGGCGAGGTCCTCGAGCCGACGGCCGAGGAGCTCGGGCTCGGTCATTCCCAGCATCGTGCAGAGCGCCGCGTTCACCGCCGCGAGCACCCCGTCCGGCCCGGACACCGCCATCGGCAGCGGCGAACTGGTGAAGACCGTGCGGAACCGCTCCTCGCTCGCCCGCACCCGATCCTCGGCCTCGGCCTGCTCGGTGACGTCGCGGATCTCCATCTGGATCGCGCCCTCACCCTGGAACCGGATGCCGACCGCCGTCACCTCGGCCGTCAGCAGCTCGCCGGCATCGGTCCGGATCGGCCAGCGGCCGGTCGTCGCCGGCGCACCGGCCAGGAACTCGACGGTCCGCCGCCGGGCCCGGCCGTGCTCGACCGCGGGCAGCATGTCGAACACCTCGCGGCCGATCACGGCCCCCGGGTCCGCGGCCCCGATGAGTCGCGCCGTCGCCCGGTTGACGTACCGGATCACGCCGTCGACGTGGACCACCACGCCGATCGGCGACTCCTCCACCAGCGCCTGGTACCGGTCCTCGGACTCGGCCAGCGCCTGCCGCGTCTGGACGAGCTCGGTGATGTCGGTGGAGATGCCGGCGACGGCGTACGGGCGGCCGTCCCTGCCGACCATGGGGAACTTCTGTGACAGGTACCGGTGCGCGGTCCCGTCCGGGTGGGGCGCGAACACCTCGGTGGTCTGGGACGCCCCGGCGGTCAGCACGGCGAGATCGTTCGCGCGATAGGCGTCGGCGATGTCGACCGGGAACACCTCGTGCGCCGTACGGCCCAGGATCTCCCCGGCGGGGATGCCGACCGCGCGTTCGAACGCGCGGTTCACCAGCAGGAACCGGAGCTCCTCGGCGTCCCGGATGAACACGGCCCCGGTGATGTTGTCGAGCAGCGCCCGCAGCAGGACGGCACTGTCGGCGGCGACGCGGGAGACGACCTCGTCGAGCGCCCCGGAGATGTCCGGGGTGTCGCGGTCCGTGCGCCTGCCACTGCGATCGCCTGCCACGGCCCCTGCCTCCCCGACTCCTCGGTACCCCATCGGCAGCAGGAGGCCGGGAATGAACCCGATCACGACACCGATCGGAGCGCCGAAGCGCAGAGGCCCTCCCCGTGCCGGGGAGGGCCTCTGCGTCGCGGTGGGCGATACTGGGATCGAACCAGTGACCTCTCCGGTGTGAACGGAGCGCTCTCCCGCTGAGCTAATCGCCCGCGACCGGTGACACGATACCCGACCCGTCGAGGGCCCCGCGCAGGGGCTCGGGCCCCCCCCGCACCGCTGCCGTCACGAACCGATCTGGTTGCCCACCCACTGCACGGCGTCGACGTGGACCACGTACTTGAGCGACACCCAGGCGCCGACGCCGAGGACGACCAGGCCGGCCAGCCCGACCACGGCGCGGAACGCCAGCGACCGCGCGCCGATCCAGTGCGTCCACGACCGGACGTGCCGCTTGACGATCGCGAGCAGATGGCGCGCCCATGCGTACTCGACCGCGAGCACCGACAGCCCGGCGATGACCACCAGCCACCCCGGTCCCGGCGCGGGCACCATGATCAGGCCGAGCACCACCAGCGCGCCGCCGAAGACCCCGACGGCGACCTTCAAGGACCAGCGTCCGACGCGCGTGCCCCGGACCCGGTGCAGCAGCCGCGCCGGAGCGGACCGCCCATGGTTCCCGTTCAGCGGTCCACCCCGTTCCGGTTCAGCTGTCCACCAACCCACGAGCCACGATAGAAGACGGCGACCGGGGCCTTGCCGTCCCGGGCTCCCTACTGACCGCGAACACGGTCACCGTGTCCATGTTCGGCGGGACCGGCCCGAGGTTGTGGAGGGTCATCTCACCGTTGCTGACGTCGAAACGCCCCAGCGGCGCACGGGTGTTCCCGTCCCAGATGCCCCAGAGCCAGAACGAGGTCTTCCCCGCCGTGTTGCCCGCCATCCCCGAGGTGGCGACCTCGAGGTTCCCCCCACGGGTCAGCACGTACGCGACCGGGCTGCCGTCACCGGGCGCCGGACTCAGGGCCGCCATCCGCCGGCCGGGCTGCATGACCTGCTCCAGCATCGCGTCCCGTTGGGCGGCGATCCGTTGCTGGTCGCGGACCTCGTTCCGGAGGGAGACGTTCCAGCCGCCCAGCGCCACGACCGCGGCGACCGCCGCCGCGGCGGCGATCCATCCGATCCGTCCACGGCGGTCCCCCCGGCTCCTGCCCCGGAACCGGACGACGTCGGCCTCCCCGGCCGGAGCCCGCCGGCCCGTCGTGGCAGGCCGCACCGACCGGCTGCCGGTGCCGGCCGGGGACGGCGGCCGGCGCGGCGCCTCCTCGGCCGCGACGGCCGCGCGCAGCCGGTCGAGCAGCTCCGGCGGGGGCTCGACGGCCGGGGCGGCGTAGGCCAGCTCCCCGATCGTGTCCGCCAGCTCCGCGGTGGTCTGCCGGCACTCGGCGCACCCGGCGAGGTGGGCGGCGAACCGCTCCTCGTCGTCCGGCTCCAGCGCGTGCAGTGCCCAGCCCGCGGCGAGGATCTCGTACGCCGCGTGGCCGTCGCCGTGGGGGGCGCGCCCGATCTCGCCGGTCACAGCCCCGCACCGCCCTCGCGCAGGCCGCCGCCGAGGGACTCGCGCAGCTTGCGCATCCCGGCGAGCATGCGGGTCTTCACGGTGCCCAACGGAGTGTCCGTGAGCGACGCGACCTCCCGCTGGGTGAAGCCGCCGAAGTACGCGAGGGTCAGTGCCTCCCGCTGCGGGCCGGGCAGCTCACGGAGCGCCTCCCGGACCCGTTCGCCGCGGAGCACCGTCCACACCTCCTCGTCCACACTGGGACCTGGTCCCGTCTCGTCCATCATGGCCATCGTGTCGTCGGTGGCGGCCTGCCGGCGCCGCCGCAGCGACTCTTCGCGGCGGACCGCGTCGACCGCCTTGTGGTGCGTCATCGACAGCAGCCACGAGGCGAACCCCCCGCGCCCGGCGTCGTACCGCGACGGATCGCGCCACAACGCCAGGAAGACCTCCTGCACCACGTCCTCGGCGAAGCCGCTGTCCGAGGTGATCCGCAGCGCGAGGCTGTACGCCGGGCGCCCGTACCGCTGGTACAGGGCATCCAGCGCCCCGCCGTCCCGGTCCGCAAGCCGTGCGACGAGCTCGCGGTCGCCGGCCTCTCCCGTGATCGGCCCAGGCGGCGTCCCGTCCGGCCGCCCGGGACGGGCCGGAGGTTCGGTCACCGGCGGACTCCTCACTACCGACGTTCGCACCAGGTGCCGGAACGGATGGGTGGATGACCCGGAATCTTCGCTCCGCCCGAGGGTAGCCGCAGGTTTGGTGGTTTGCCGCTGCCCGAGAACGGGTATTCCAAGAGGGCATGCCGCCACTGCGGCACCAGGAGAAAGGTGGGCCAGATGGGACAGACCAGTCCAGCTCAGGTCCAGGCGGAGGTCGCCCTGACCCTCGTCGCGCCCGATGGCGTCGCCCTCGAGGTGCAGGCCACCCTTCGATACGAACCGGCGGACCCGTACGCGGTCCATGTCGTGTTCGCCGCCGCGGAGGGCGTGGACGAGCCGTGTGTCTCGTGGTCCTTTGCACGCCAGCTCCTGGTCGACGGGGTGCGCGAACCGGCCGGCATCGGCGATGTGCGGGTCTGGCCGTGGAGTGGTCAGTCGGGTCCGGTGGTCGCCCTCGCGCTGACGTCCCCGGACGGGCATGCGCTGTTCGAGGTGCCGCGGCGCACGCTGGAGAGCTTCCTCCAGCGCACCTTCGACGAGGTGCCCGCCGGCGGCGAGACCGCTCAGCTGGACCTCGACGCGGTCGTGGGCGCGCTGCTCCGCCGCTGAGCCCGGGTCCGCCCGGTCCCTGTCATCGGGCGGCGAGACCGGCCGCGCCCTCCAGCAGACACAGCGCGGCGAGCCGTACCGTCCGCCCGTCGGTGTCGCGGGGCGCGTCCACCTCGGTGAGGTCGATGGCCCGTACCCGTGGGTCGGTGGCCGCGATGTGGACCGCCGTGAGCAGCTCCCGCGCCGTCAGGCCGCCCGGCACCGCCCGGGCGCAGGCCGGTACCGCCGCGGCGTCACACACCCCGAGATCGACGGACAGGTAGACCGGCCCTCCGCCGGCACCCGCGACGTCGAGCGCCCGGCGGATCGAACCGGCGGCGCCCCGTGCCTCCACCTCCGCCCGCGACAGCACCGTCACGCCCTGCGCGGCCGCGGCGTCGTCGTCGCGTCGCGGCGCCCAGTCGGCGATCCCGACCTGGGCGATGCGGACGCCCGCCAGGCCGGCGTCGAGCAGGCGGCGCACCGAGGAGGCCGCGGACCGGCCGTCCGCGAGGTCGTGGTGCGCGTCGAGGGCGACCAGGCCCGCGTGGGCGAGATCGTCCCCGGCCATCCCGAGCACCGCGGGCGCGGTGACCGCGCCGTCGCCGCCGAGGATCACCGTCAGGCCGGCTCGCGCGCAGGCCGCCGAGACGGCGTGCATCGTGCGCCACTCGCCGTCGACCTCCAGGTCGGGGTCGGCCACGTCGCCGAGGTCGACCGCGGCCAGGTCGGCGAGGTCCCGCCGACGGCTCGCCGACCACGTCGAGAACCCGGCCAGCGCGCGCCGAATCGCCGCGGGCGTCGCGTGGGCCCCGGTCCGCGGCCGGCTCGTCGCGAACGTCGGGACGCCCAGCACGGCGAGGTCGGCGCGATCGGGCGTTCCGCGGGCCAGCCAGTCGGCGGCCGTGGGACGGCGGGAATCGGGCGGCGGAACGAGTGGTCCGGTCACCGGACCATGCTCGCCGACCCGCCCGCGATCACCCTTCCGACACCCCGGGTACCCCCCTGGTTTGAACCATGGCGACCGGCTCGGATAGAGTTCATTCCGCACCGCAGAGATGCGGCGCGAAGTGCGGACGTAGCTCAGTTGGTAGAGCGCAACCTTGCCAAGGTTGAGGTCGCCGGTTCGAACCCGGTCGTCCGCTCGGAGAGGTCTTTCCGGGCCTCACTCCGGTGGAGTGGCCGAGAGGCGAGGCAACGGCCTGCAAAGCCGTCTACACGGGTTCAAATCCCGTCTCCACCTCGGAACCCACAGCCAGGGCGATTAGCTCAGTGGGAGAGCGCTTCCTTGACACGGAAGAGGTCACTGGTTCAATCCCAGTATCGCCCACCGAAGAAGCCCCAGGTCAGACGACCTGGGGCTTCTCCTTTGGGTGCGGAACCGGTCTTCGGCTCCCTGGATGTTCCCTCGCGGTTGCCCGGGGAACCCCCGGTCACCGGTCCTCCTCCCCGAGCTCGTCGAGGTCCGCCTCCTCGGCGGCGGGCGACCTCAGACCGGTCCACCCGGAACCTGTACCGGTACGTCGTCTTCATCTGCTCGACCGACCGCCGGCCCGTCCGGTCCCCGGTGCGGCCCGGGCGGCAGCGCTCGAGCACGCGCTGCGGTATGCGCAGGAGCGGGAGAGTCGGGGCGTGCCGATCCGGCCGCACGAGGCGGGGCGAGCGGTGCCACCTCGAGGCGGACGCGGAGATCGGCTCGACGCGGTGCGGGCACACGGCCGGTACGGGTACCTCGGCGGAGTTCGACGTCGACCGCGTGGAGCAAGCTGGTGCGGTGGTGATCCGTCCCGCGACAACCCTTGTGTCCGGGTCCGCGAGGCGGTAGACCCATGCCCCATGGGTCCGGGTCTGCGCGTCCTCGAGCCGTTCTGGCCGACGCGCCGCCAGTACGCCTTCGACGAGTGGTGTCCGGCGACGGTCTGTTCCTGACGCGCCCCGGCCCGCGGTCCACCGCGGGCGTCCTCACCCTCGACAGTCCCGTCGCCGGGCCCGTGTCGCGGCGCCCGGCCGTCCTCCCCAGGAGACCCCGATGTCGGTGTCCCCGCGCCCCGCCGGCGCACTCGCCGGCCTGGTCGCGCTCGTCCTCGCCGTGGTGCCGGGCTCCGCCGGCCCGGCCACCGCCGCGAGCCCCGTCGAACTAGTCGCCGTCGTGACGTCGGCCGTGCACAGCACCGCCGGGACGGTGTTCACGGCGACGAACCACCTCGTCGACACGCCCGGCGCCCGGTCCGCGGGCACGGCCGGGCACGCCCGCAAGGAGTACCTCGTCGTGTGGGCGGGCGATCGGAACGCCGCCGACACCACCGGCGACGCGCTCGCGGCACCGCTGCCGTTGCCCGAGCCCGCCGCGGTCCTGCCGGGCCAGGACTTCTTCGCGGTGATCGACGCGGACCGCGGCTCCCCCACGTACGGCCGCGTGGTGAACACCGTGACGCTCGGCCCGGTACCGGAGAACGAACCGCACCACATGCAGTACCTCTGGCACCGCGGTGACCGCATCTACGCGGGCGGGCTCTTCTCCAGCTTCACGTACGTCCTCGACACGTCCGCGCTGCCGCTGCTCCGGCTGTCCGGCGTCACGCTGCCCACCGACACGGCGTGCGGCTCGATCCCCGACGCGTTCTGGGTGCTGCGCGACGGCACGGCGTACGGCACGTACATGGGCGGCCCCGTCCTCCCCGGTGCGTGCACGTACTCCGACGGGCAGGTCCGGCTCGGCAACGGGTACGGGGGCACCCCGGGCGAGGTCGTCCGGCTCGGACCGACCGGGACGGTGCTGTCCCAGGTGCCCGCCGCGCAGGCCACCGCGGAGGACCCGGTGAAGTGCGTCTCGATCCCGGCGGTCGGGGTGCCGACGTGCGCGAACCCGCACGGCATCCAGGTGCGCGAGGACCTGGACCGGATGGTCACCAGCGACTACGCCGAGCCGCGCGACATCATCCTCGACCCGGTGAAGCCGCCCAGCCCGTACGTCACCCGCAACACCGTCCGGATCTGGGACATCACCCACCGGAACACTCCCCGGCTGACGTCGGTGGCCACGCTGCCGGACGGCCCCCGGGTCGAGGCGAACCCGGCGCACGAGGAACCGCAGGCCGTCATGGAGACCACCGTGACCAACCTGCCGCGGCACCGGGGCGCGTTCGCCGCGACGATGTGCGGCGGCGCGATCTACTACACGCCCGACCTCACCGCGGCGCACCCGCGGTGGCGCGAGGTCTTCGACGACTCGACCGCGGCCCGGCGGCTGGACCCCACCGGCACCGAGCTCGCGGGCTGCGACGGCGGCGGCTGGGTGCAGACGAGCCTGGACGACCGGTACCTGTACCACGCGGTCATCGGCCGCAAGCCGGGCGTGACGGGTCCGGCCGACCCCGGGTCCCCGAAGATGGTGTACGCGCTGGACATCCGGAAGCTGCTCGCCTCCGGGTCCACGCCCGCCTGCTCGATCGACACCGCCGACGAGATCTACGGCGGCGGGAACGAGGCGGACTGCCCGGCGGTCGCGAGCGTGCTGCCGGTGCACGACACGACGAGCGGCGGGCCGCACTGGGGCACGCTCGACAACTTCGCGCGTGGCGCCGACGGGTACTTCCACGAGACCACGGACGTGCGGCGCCTGTCGTACGCCGACTACTTCGTCGCGCGGACGGGGCTCGACGGCGACCACCGCGTCTGCGTGGTGGACGTGGGACGGGGCGGGGCGCTGACGCTCGACCCGACGTTCCGCGACGAGCAGAAGGGCACGCCGTGCGTCGACTTCGACCGGACGGTGTGGCCGCACGGGGCCGCGGGTCCGGCGAAGCCGCACTCGCAACTGTTCGTCGTCGCCGACGCGGACATTCGGTAGCGGGATCGTGTCCGGGTTCGCCGACCTGGCCGGCACCGTCGGCGCGTGGGGTCCCGCGGCGCTCCGGGCCGTCGTCGTGTCGGCGAGTGGGGCGGTGGCGGGAGCGGCACTGCTCCGGCCGCTGCTCCGGTCGCCGGCCGGGCCACCGCGGCCCGGCCTCGACCGGGCGGTGCTCGGAGCCGCGGCGGCCGCCTGCGCGGGCACGCTGCTGGCCGTGCCCGTCCGCGGCACGACCCCCACGCTCGCCGCCCTGCAGGGCCTGCTGGTGGTGGGCGCCGCGCTCGGCCCGGCGCGGGACAGGCTCGCCGTCGTCTGCGGCGCGGTACTGACCGCCGTGCTCGCGTGCCAGACGACGGCCGGCACGGGGACCGCGGGGCGGCTCGTCGCCGTGGCGCACACGGCCGCGGCGGTGGTGTGGCTCGGGGCCGCGGTGCTGGTCGCGTCCGCCGGCCGTGGCAGGCGCGGCGGGACCCTGCGGCGGCTCGCGCCCGCGGCCGTCGGTGCGGTGGTGACGGTCCTCGTCACCGGTCTCGCCGCGGTGTGGCTGGACGGGCTGCGACCGGACGCCGCCAGCACCGGGTCCGGGTTCGGCCGTGTCGTGCTCGGGAAGGCGTCGCTGCTCGTGCTCGCGGCCGCCGCGGGCGCCGCGGTGTGGCGGCGCCGCCGCCCGCGCGCCGCGAGCCGGCTGGGTCTGGCCGTCCTCGCCGCGGCGACCGCGGCCGGCTCCGCGCTCGCGGGCCTGCCGCTCCCGCCGCCGCCCCCGGCGACGGGGGTGCCACTGCTCCGCACGGTACGGCTGGGGGACGAGACGGTGCCGGTCGCGGTCTTCCCGCAGCGCCCCGGGTCGAACCTCGTCCACGTGGGGGTGCACGCGATGCACACCCTCACGGTGGGACTGTCCCCCACCGGGTCCGTACCGGCGGGGGCTCGCGCCGGGACCCACGGCGGCTGGGCGGTCGTCACGCTGCCGCCCGGCCGCTCCCGGCTCTGGGTCGGCCACCCCGGTGTACGCGCCGCGGTGCGCGTCGACACCGGTGGCACGCCCGGGCCGTCCCTCACCGGGCCGGACGGGCCGGAGTGTGCGAGCGCCGCGCTGGGCGCGCTGCTGGCCGGGAGCAGCGCGCCGGTGACGTCGTGCCCCGCCGACCGGCTCGCGGCGGGCGACGCCGCCGCGCTGCGCCGGACGGTGGCGTTCCTTGCGGGCCGCGGCATCCGGGCGCTGCGGGTCACCGCCGACGCGTCGCCGCGCTCGCGGGCCGCCGCCGGCGTCGTCCGGGCCGCCGCGGCCGCGCACGGCCTCCGGCCCGGGACCGGCGGCGCCGACGTCGTCGTGGCGGGCTGGGACGGCGCCGACGCGGCGCTGCGGCGCCTGCTCGCGGGGACGGTGCCGCCCGGCGGCGTGTACCTCGCGCCCTGGCTCGCCGCCGGCCGCCTGCTCGAATACAGCTCGGGAGCGGTCGTGGCGCTCGGCTTCGACCCGTACGGCCTCCCGGCCCAGCAGTACGTCGCCGCCCTCGCCGGCGCGTTCCCCGGCGAGGCACCGTCCGCGGCGGGATACCGCGCGTGGCGGGCCGTCCGGCACGGGCCACCGGACGGCCCGACCCTGCTGTACGCGGCCGCCCAGGTGTCGTTCCTCCCGGCGGCGGCAGGGCACGACCACGGCGGCACGGGCTGGCTGTCCGGCGGGCGGCTCACCCCGGCGACGGGACCGCTGGGTCAGCCGGGGAGCCGCCCGCGGTAGCCCGGGAACCACCGCCGGAACGCCTCCGCCGGCGGGCTCGGCACGTCGTCCGGCCGCGATGTGGCTGGCGCGCGTGGGACGGCCGGAGCGGTGTGACATTCGAGCGGCTGCCCCGGGAGGTCCGCTGGCTGGGCCTGCTGCCTGTGCCGAGGGCGGGCCAGCCTGTGCAAGTCGCACTCACGGAAGGCGATCCAGGGCAATCGGCACCTTCGTCGCTCGACCTCCGTGACGCAAGATGACCACAGGTCCGTCACTGGAGGTTGCACATGAAGCTCACGGTCGTCAGCCCGCTCATCGGCGAGGACTTCGCGGAGAACGTCCGCAAGGAGGTCGCCGCCTGGGCCGGCCCCGGGGTGGAGATCGACGTCGTGCGGATCACCCGCGGCACCGCGTCCATCGAGTCCGAGTACGACGAGGCCCTGGCCGGCCCCGGCATCCTCGAGCAGGTCAAGCTCGCCGCCGAGAACGGCGCGGACGGCGTCTTCATCACCTGCTTCGGTGACCCGGCCGTGCACGCGGCCCGCGAGATCGTCGACATCCCCGTGGTCGGAGGCTTCGAGCCGGCCATGCTCACCGCGCTCTCCCTCGGCGAGCACGTCGGCATCGTCACCGTGCTGCAGAACGTCGTTCCGATGATCCGCAGCCTGACCCGCCGATACGGCCTCACGGACCGGTGCCGGTCGGTGCGGGTGGTCGACATCCCCGTGCTGTCCCTGGAGGAGCCGGACGAGCTGCTCACCCGGCTGCACCGGGAGGCCCGCGCCGCCGTGGACGCCGGCGAGGCCGACGTCATCGTTCTCGGCTGCACCGGCATGATCGGCGTCGCGGCCGAGCTCCAGCGCCGGCTCGAGGCGGACGACGTGTACGTCCCGGTCGTCGACCCGACCGGAGCCGCGCTGCTCTGGCTCCAGTCGCAGGTGCGCCTCGGCGTGCGGCCGAGCCGGGCCACCTACATGCCGCCGCCGGCCAAGGAACGCAACATCTGAGCCCGTGCCCATCGGCCCTCGGGCGGCGTGCCGATCGGTGCGCCACCCGGGCCGTGCGCCCGCCCCGGCGCGGCGCCCCCCGTCTGACCCCACGAATCGGAGATCGCGCAGCATGCGTATCGGTATCGACGTCGGTGGCACGAACACCGACGCAGTCCTCGTGGACGGCACCACCGTGCTGGCCGGGGCCAAGGCCGCCACGACCCAGGACGTCACGTCCGGGATCGTCACGGCCCTGGACAGCCTGCAGGCGCAGCGCCCGTTCGACCCTGCCGGGGTCGGCGCGGTGATGATCGGCACCACCCACTTCGTCAACGCCCTCATCGAGGCCCGGCGGCTCGCGCCGACGGCCGCGCTGCGCCTCGGGCTGCCGGCCACGAGCTCGCTGCCGCCGATGGTGGACTGGCCGTCGCGGCTGGTGGACGCGATCGCCGGCCGCGCGTACCTTGCGCACGGCGGCCACGAGTTCGACGGACGGCACATCACCGAGCTGGACGAGGACGAGCTGCGCCGGCACGCCGGCGACATGATCGCCCACGGGGTACGCACGGTCGCCATCTCCTCGGTCTTCTCGCCGGTCAACGCCGAGTTCGAGCTGCGGGCCGCGGAGATCCTCACCGAGGAGCTGGGCCCGGACGTGGCGATCTCGCTGTCGCACGAGATCGGCCGGATCGGGCTGCTCGAGCGGGAGAACGCGACGATCATCAACGCGGCGCTGCGCGAGCTCGCGACCACGATCGTGGACGGCCTGGCCGACTCGGTCGCCGGGCACGGCATCGCCGCCCCGCTGTACCTGAGCCAGAACGACGGCACGCTGATGGACGTCGACTACGCCCGCCGGTACCCGGTGTCGACGTTCGCCTCCGGCCCGACCAACTCGATGCGCGGAGCGGCGATCCTCTCCGGGTTCCAGACCTGCGCGGTGGTCGACGTCGGCGGCACCACCAGCGACGTGGGCGTGCTGACCAACGGCTTCCCCCGCGAGGCCACCACCGAGGTCACGGTCGCCGGCATCCGGACCAACTTCCGGATGCCGGACGTGCTGAGCATCGGCATCGGCGGCGGCAGCCTGGTCCGGGCCACCGCCGGCGGCGTCACGGTCGGCCCGGACTCCGTCGGGTACCGGCTGACCGAGCTGGCCCGCGTCTTCGGCGGCGACACGCTGACCGCCACCGACGTGGCGGTGGCCTCCGGCCGGGCCGACATCGGCGACCGCTCCCGGGTCGCCGATCTCGACCCCGCGTTCGTCGCGGCCGCGCTGGAGCGGATCGGCGCCGATGTCGCCGACGCGGTCGAGCGGATGCGCACCTCCAGCGAGCCTCTCCCCGTGGTGGCGGTCGGCGGCGGGTCGATCCTGCTGCCGGACGAGCTGCCCGGCTGCGGCACCGTGCACCGGCCGGAGCACTTCGCGGTGGCCAACGCCATCGGCGCGGCGATCGCCCAGGTCGGCGGTGTCGTGGACCGGATCTATTCGATCGCCCCCGGCGCCCGGGACACAGTGGTCGACGAGGCCCGGCAGGAGGCGGTCGACCGGGCCGTCGCCGCCGGCGCGGACCCGTCGACGGTCGCGGTCGCGGACTTCGACGAGGTGCCGATCCCCTACCTTCCCGGCAATGCCACCCGGATCCGCTGCAAGGCGGTCGGGGACCTTCGGATGGAGCAGCAGTGAGTGCGATGCGAGTGACCCAGGCCGACCTCGTCCCGCTCGCGCGTGGCGCGGCGGTCCTCGGCGGCGGTGGCGGCGGCGACCCGCACATCGGGCGACTGCTGGCCGAGCGCGCGCTGGCGCAGCACGGTGAGGTCGACGTGGTGCCGGTGGAGAGCGTGCCGGCGGACGCCTGCGTCCTGCCCATCGCGATGATGGGCGCGCCGACCGTGATGGTGGAGAAGATCCCGTCCGTGGACCAGATCGCGACGGCCCTGGAGACGCTCGCCCGGTACCTCGGACGCACGCCGACGCACGTCGCGTGCATGGAGGCCGGCGGAGTCAACTCCACCGTGCCGTTCGTCGCGGCGGCGCGGCTCGGGCTGCCGCTCATCGACGGCGACGCGATGGGGCGGGCCTTCCCCGAGCTCCAGATGGTGCTGCCCACCCTCGGCGGCATCCAGGCCACGCCGATGTCCATCGTGGACGAGAAGGGCAACAAGGGCGTCCTCGACACGATCGACAACCACTGGGCGGAGCGGCTCGCCCGGTCGGCCACCATCGACATGGGCTGCGCGACGATCGTCTCGTTGTACGCGATGACCGGCGCGCAGGTGCGGGACAACTTCGTGCCCGGCACGCTCAGCCTCTGCCTCGACCTCGGCCGGACGATCGAGCGGGCGCGCGCGGAGCACCACGACCCGGTGCGCGCGGTGGCGGACCGCCTCGGCGGCCGGGTGCTGCACACCGGCAAGGTCCTCGACGTGGCGCGGCGTACCGCTACCGGGTTCGCCCGCGGCGAGGCGATCGTCGAGGGGCTCGGCGATCAGAAGGGCAGCCGGATGGTGCTGCACTTCCAGAACGAGCACCTGCTCGCGGAGCTCGACGGGCAGCTCCTGGTCACCTCGCCGGACCTCATCGTCGTGCTCGACACCGACACCGGCGAGCCGGTCACCACCGAGGCGCTGCGGTACGGGCACCGGGTGAGCGTCGTGTCCGCGCCCTGCGACGAGCGCTGGCACAGCCCCGCGGGCATCGAGCTGGTCGGGCCGCGCTACTTCGGGTACGAGGTCGACCCGGTGCGCTTCGACGGCAGCACCTCGGCCGCCTGAGGCCGGCTCACCACTCCTCGGCGGGCTGCGGTGTCCACGTGGTTCGGCACGCGAGGTGCAGCGCCAGGCGCTCGTCGGGGTCGGCCAGGTCGATGTCCAGCAGTTCCTGGATCCGCCTGACCCGGGTGGCCACGGTGTTGCGGTGGATGCCCAGCACGGCGGCCGTCTCGGTGACCGACGACTCCGCGTCCAGATAGGTCGTCAGGATCTGGAGCAGGTCGCCGGGCTGACCCTGCAACGGCGCGAGCAGCGACCGGGCAGCCGGCTGGAACGTGTCGGTCCGGGTCCAGGCGAGCAGCATCTGGCCGAGGCCGAGCCGGTCCACGTGCAGGAACCTCCCGCTCGGCACCCGGCTGGCGGCGAGGCGGGCGGCCTCGCCCGCCTCGCCCAGCGTGCGGGCGAGCCCGAGCGGCCCGGCGTGGGCCCGCCCGACCCCCACCGAGGTGGGCACCGCCGGGGCGAGCCGGCGCTGGGCTCGCCGGACGGCCGCCGCATGCGCCTCGATCTCGGCCGCCTCGGGTTCCCGCAACACCGTGGTCCATACCGACCAGCCGTCGCCCTGCTCGACGACGACCGGGTCGAGGCCCTGCTCGGCGAGCGCGGCGACCAGGTCGGGCCGCAGCGCCACGGCGTCGACGTCGGGACCGGCGTCGAGCTGGACGCCGATGTGCCAGCCGTCCAGGCGCCAGCCGGCATCCAGGGCCCGCCGCCGGGTACTGGTGGAGATCTCCCCGGGTGTGTGCAGCAGCTCGCCGAGCAGCGAGGCGCGGCTGCGGGCGTCCCGCTCGACCGCGAGCCGCCGGACGCTCAGCTGCTGGCCGGTGACGGCGGCGGCCACCGACAGCGCCGCCGCGACCGCCGCGCTCTCCACCGGGAGCCGGTGCGGCAGCCGGACGGCGAGCCAGATCCGCGTGTCCGACTGTTCCGTGGGGACGGGATGGGCGAGGAGCTCCGCGCCGCCGGTCAGCTCGAGGCGGAACGCCGCCCGTGCCGACGCCGCCGAGGCGCCGACCGCCTCCCGTACCGCCGCCCGCTCCGGCGCGTCGAGCAGGTCCGCGCCGACGACCGCGCTGCCGCTGCCGTCGAGGAGCGCGACCGGCCGGCCGAGCACCGCGCCCGCCGCGCTGAGCACCCCGTCCACGCCGGCCCGGGCCCGCACACACGCCTCGGTCGTCCGCAGCACCAGCTCCGCGGTGTACCGCTCCCCCTCCGCGACGAGGGCGCGGGCGGCCAGCGCGGCATCCAGCGGGGCGTCCGACCCCAGCACCGGCATCCGCACCCGGGCCGCCAGCGCCGCACTGCCACGGAGCAGCGGCTCGGTCGTGGGGAGCAGGACCGCGCGGGCGCCGGCCGCCGCGGCCCGGTGCAGCAGGGCGTCGAGCCGCCAGTCGCTCCGGTCGCCGGACACCACGACCGCGAGCAGGTGGCCGGGCAGCTGCTCCGGCCGGCTCCGCAGGTCCGCGACGACCGACACCGCGCGGACGACCGGCGACGGTTCCGGAAGCGGGGCGAGGACGGCCACCTCCGCCCAGTCCGGGTGGTCGAGCAGCGCGGCGAGGGCGACCCCGTGAACGGTGGTCACGAGGTGGCCCCGAGCAGCAGCGGCGGGCAGTCCAGCCCGAACGCGGACGGGCCGACCAGGTCGAGGTGGCCGTGCTCGGCCCACCACGGCGGGGCCGGGAGGACGACGACGAGCACTTCGTCGCCGCGGCGCACCGCGTCGACGGCCAGCGGGCGCGCCGTCCGCCGGTCCAGGACGCAGAGCAGGTCGGGACAGCTGGCCACCGGCTCGCCGTCGACGAGGGCGAGCAGGAACTCGTTCTCCGCCTCCAGCCGGACCACCGCACCGCAGCGGTCCAGCACCGTGACGCTGGCGCCGGCGTAACCGGCCGCCGTGCCGTGCCGGGTGATGTCGTAGATGCGCCCGTCCGCCAGCGCGCGCCCGCCGAACGCCTCGGCCACCTCCGCCGACTCGGCCATCATCCGCAGCGCGCCGTGGGCCCGGCCCAGTTCGAGGGCGCGCCCGAGGGTCCCGGTGCATGCGTCGGTCGCGGCGGCATGGGCCGGCGCGGCCGAGAGTGCGAGCCCGGCCCAGCCGCCGACCTCGCCGAGGACCGCCCGAAGGGTCCGTTCCAGCCCGGTCGCGTCGGTGTCGGCCACCACCACGGTCTGGCCGGCGGGCTCACACAGGGCGGCGGGGGCCACCGGCCGCCCGAGCGCCGCCCAGGTCGACTGGTCCAGCCGGGGCAGGGCCCGGCCGGTGAGGTCGGCGTCCAGGTACGGCAGTCCGAGGTCGAGGGCCGCGACGAGCGCGGTGACGCCGTTGAGTCCGGCGGCCTCGACCGCCATCACCGCCTCCGGGGCCTCACCGGTCCAGCGCGCCACGGCCATCACGGCGGACCGGAGCTCCCCTCCGCTGGGCAGCTTCTCGGCGAAGACGCTCGTGGCGCCCACCATGCCGACCGGCACGGTACGGGCGTCGCCGAGCGCCGCCGGCGGGTGCAGCACGATCTCCCCGTCCCCCAGCCGCTGGCGGAGCACGTGGGTGAACGACGACGCGTCCCCGCCACCGCCCGAACCGAGCAGCGAGACCCCGACGACGAGGGCGTCGATGTCGCGGGCGCGGACCGTCGTCATCCCCACAGTGTCTCAGCCGGCCCCCGCGGACAACGCGGGCCCTGTGCAATACGCCCTGCGTGCACTCTCGAAGTGGCAGGCCGCACATGGAGTGGACGGAATGGTGACGCTAAGTTGCGGCAAGAGGTCGTGGCACTGACCACGGACCAGCCCGTCGCGTCGCGCACGTCGCGGGCTGCCCTCCCGGGGGGATGCGAGCCCGTCGCCCCGGCGCGCGCACGTCGAAAGGACGACCCATGAGATCTCCGCTCGTGCGGGTGGCCGCCGCGGTGGCCCTGGCCCTGACGCTGGGCGCCTGCTCCACCTCCGGCGGCACGACCGACACCTCGGGTGGCGGCTCCGCGAAGATCGACGCGGGTGCCGCCCAGCGGGTCGCCGACCTCAAGGCCCTCCCGAAGTTCGTCGCCCCGGGCCCGGCCGTCGACGTGTCGAAGCTGCGCGGCAAGAAGGTCTTCGTCCTGCCGCTGCTGACGACGAACGAGTACAACAACGAGATCATCAAGGCGCTGCAGAAGGTGGCCGCCAAGGCCGGCATCGCCATGGAGGTCTACAGCAACGAGGGACAGCCGAACCAGTGGGTCGCCGGCATGAACCAGGCGATCGCCAAGAAGGTCGACCTGATCCTGCTCAGCGGCGGCACCGATCCGCGTGCGTTGCAGCCGCAGATCAAGGCGGCCAGGGCTGCGGGCATCCCCGTCGAGGTCACCATGTTCTGGGACACCTCGGCCAAGAACGCCCCCGAGTGCGGTGAGCTGAGCGTCGACTGCGTGTCCGGCGTCGACGCGTACGTTGCGGCGCCGTACCAGGTCGCGTCCCGCGCGAACGTGGACTGGATCGCCGTCGACTCCAAGGGCACGGCCCAGATCCTGGTCATCAAGTCCGACGACGCCGGCCCGAGCCCGGGCCAGGAGGCGGCGATCAAGGACCAGCTCGCCACGGTCTGCCCGAGCTGCAAGGCCACCTACGTGAACGTGCCGATCAGCAAGTGGACGACCTCGGTGCAGTCGACCGTCCAGTCCGAGCTGGTCCGGAACCCGAAGATCGACTACATCCTCCCGCTGTACGACAACCTGTCCACCTACACCGTCGCCGGCATCACCGCGGCGGGGAAGAAGGGCAAGGTCAAGGTCGTCACGTTCAACGGCACGCCGGCGGTGCTCAAGGACATCCAGTCCGGTGACACCGTCGCCATGGACGTCGGCGAGAGCCTCGAGGGCATCGCGTTCGCCGCGATGGACAACGCGTTCCGCCTGCTCGCCGGGATGGAGCCGTCCCGCAACGAGGTCGTGCCGATCCGCGTCTTCGACAAGACCAACGTCGGCGAGGCCGGCACGCCCCCCACGGTGAACAAGGGCTACGGGGACCTGGAGCAGAACTACCTGAAGCTCTGGGGCCTTGGATGACCGATCCCGAAGACGGCCGGGCGAGGCACCGCCGTGGCACGCCCGGCACGGGTACGCCCACCTCGACGCCGATCCTGCAGCTCACCGGTCTCCGGAAGCGCTTCGGCTCGACGTGGGTGCTGAACGACGTCGACCTGCGGGTCGACGCCGGCCAGGTCCACGGCCTGCTCGGTCAGAACGGCTCCGGCAAGTCGACCCTGATCAAGGTGCTGGCCGGGTTCCACGCGCCCGACGGCGGCACCCTGGAGCTCGACGGCAAGCAGGTGGCGCTGCCCCTCGCCCCCCGGGAACGGCGCCAGCATCGGCTGGAGTTCGTGCACCAGGATCTCGCGCTCATCCCGTCCCTCACGGTCCTGGAGAACCTGCTCGCCAACGACCTCGCATTCCGGCGCGGCCTGTCGCCGCTGCGGGCCCGCAGGGAGGCCACCCGGGCCCGTGAGCTGTTCGACCGGTTCGGGCTGGGACTCCACCCGTCGGCCCTGGTCCGCGATATCTCCCGGCTCGCCCGGGCCCAGCTCGCCATCGCCCGCGCGGCCGGCCGGCTCGGCGCGGACACCCGTGGTCTCCTCGTCCTGGACGAGCCGACGGCATTCCTCCCCCGGGCCGAGGCGGAGCAGCTCTTCACCCTGATGCGCAACGTCGCGACGCAGGGCGCGGGCGTGCTGTTCGTCTCGCACGACCTCGACGAGGTCCTCCAGGTGACCGACCGGGTCAGCGTGCTCCGGGACGGCGTGATGGCCGGCAGCGTGGACACCGCCGACACCACCCACGACGGGCTGGTCCGGCTCATCGTCGGACGGTCGGTCGCGGCGGCCCGGGCCACCGCCCGGCCCGCCGAACCCGCCGACCCCGCGGCCGGGGTGCACGTCGAGAAGCTGCGCGGTCCGCTGGTGCGGGATGTCTCGTTCTCGATCGGCCGCGGCGAGATCCTCGGCCTCACCGGCGTGATCGGCTCGGGCTTCGAGGAGATCCCCCACCTGCTCTTCGGGTCGCACCGCGCCACCGGGGGTGTGCTGTCGCTCGACGGTGACCGGTTCGACCTCACCAGGCTCACGCCGGCGAAGGCGGTCCGCGCCGGGCTCGCGCTCATCCCCGCCGAGCGGGCCACCGACGGGAGCGCACCGTCGCTGACGGTCGGCGAGAACGTCGCGCTGCTGTCCCTCCGCCGCTCCGGCGGCCCCGCCCGCGTGACGAACCGCAAGCTGCACGCCCACACCGGCGGCCTGCTGCGCGATCTCGACGTCCGGCCGCCGGAGCCCCGGTTGCCCTACTCGTCGCTCAGCGGGGGCAACCAGCAGAAGGCCTTGCTGGCGAAGTGGCTCGTCACCGAGCCGCGGGTGCTGATGCTCAGCGAGCCCACCCAGGGCGTGGACATCGGGGCCCGCGAGCAGATCTTCGCGCTCATCAGTCAGGTGGCCGCGCGGGGCTGCACCGTGCTCTGCGCCAGCTCGGACCTCGAACAGCTCGCCCAGCTGTGCCATCGGGTGCTCGTCCTGCGGAGGGGCACGATCACCGACGAGGTGACCGGGGACGACGTCACGAAGGCCGGACTGACCGACGTGCTCTACCGCCGGTCCCCGGCCGAGGCCCTCTAGCTCCACGACCAAAACCCGTGCAACACCAGCCAAACTCCCGTCAGGAGCGAGCATGTCCGTCCCCGCCGCCACGCGGAACTCCGCCGGCCAGGGCGAAGTCACCGCCGTCCACCGCAGGTCCCTCGGAGACTGGGCCCAGGCCGGGGCCCTCCCGTTCGCCTGGCTCGTCGTCGTCGTGATCTTCGGCGTGCTGCTGCCCGACACGTTCCTCACGGTCGCGAACGGCGCGAACATCCTCGGCTCGCAGGCGGTGCCGTTCATCCTCACGCTGAGCCTGGTGCTGCCGCTGGTCTGCGGCGACTTCGACATGTCGGTCGCCGCGGTGGCCTCGCTGTCCGCGATGGTCATCGGGATCCTCAACGTCAACCACGACTGGTCGATCGGGACGTCGATCCTCGTCGCGCTGGTCGCGAGCCTGCTGGTCGGGCTGCTGAACGGCACGATCATCGTGCTGTTCGGGGTGGACTCGCTGATCGTCACCCTCGGCACCGGGACCGTGATCCAGGGCCTCATCCTGTGGATCAGCAACTCGACGACGATCAGCGGCATCTCGGAGTCCCTGGTGAACGCGGTCATCGGCACGCAGCTCTTCAGCGTGCCGCTCGCCTTCTACTACGGCCTCGTGCTGTGCGCGGTGCTCTGGTACGTCCTCCAGCACACCGCCCTGGGCAAGCGGATGCTGTTCGTCGGCCGGGGTCGCAGCGTCGCGCGGCTCAGCGGGATCGGGGTCGGCCGGCTGCGGGTCGGCGCGCTGCTCACCTCGTCCCTGCTGGCCGGCGTCGCCGGGACCGTCTACGCCGGGACGACCGGGTCGGCCGACCCGACCTCGGGCCTGTCGTTCCTCCTCCCCTCGTTCGCCGCGGTCTTCCTCGGCGCGACGAGCGTGATCCCGGGGCGGTTCAACGCCTGGGGCGCGTTCATCGCGGTGTACTTCCTGGCCACCGGCATCACCGGGCTCCAGCTCCTCGGCGCGCAGAGCTACGTCCAGCAGCTCTTCTACGGCGGCGCGCTGGTGATCGCGGTGTCGCTGGCGCAGCTCGCCCGGCGGCGCGAGACCCGGGTGGACGACGCGCCGCAGTAGACGAACACCGCAGTAGCTGCGCCGC
>JAVEDU010000107.1 GCA_030840805.1 Actinomycetota bacterium | reverse complement strand
CGGAACGAAGGCTGCTCGACCCGGTGCCACATGTCGCCGAGACGGCCGGTGACCCAGCCGAACATCGGCGTGAAGGTGCCGCCGTACACCGCGTTGGTGTACATCATCTCGGCGAAGACGTGGCGCTCGGTGACGCCGGGACGGGCCACCCGCGCGATCGTGTCGTGGATCCGCTCGCAGATCTCGGCTCCGACCCGGAGGAAGCCGAGCTCCTCCTCGCTCTTCTGGAAGCGCGCCTCACCGACGAGGTCCGTGGCGGACACCAGCTTCGCCTTGGGGAACGCCGTCTTGATCATCTCCACCGACGCCCAGTTGGCCTCGCCCTCGGCCTCCCGGCAGTGGGCGAACAGCCCACCGGTCAGACCGGCGACCGCGATGGTGCCGGTGCGGAACCCGGACTCCCGCAGCCGCTCCACGACGGCGGCGGCGCCCCTCCCCCCGGCCAGCGGCCGGATGTCCTCGAGCCAGCCGGCCTTCGGCCCTCCCCCCGGCGTGGTGGACCAGACCGTCACGTCGCCGGAGGCGGGGAAGTACACCGCCGCCTCGTCGCTGTTCTCCCCGACCTGGGTCAGGTAGAGCGCCGTCGCCGCGCCGCGGTTGTGGTTGTTCGAGCACGGCAGGCAGACCACGACGTCGACGCCCTCACGGTCCATCAGGGCGCGGACCCTGGACCACCGCCGGTCACGCTCCTCGGTCGAGAACACCGCGTCGGTCCACTCGTTGCTCCAGCGAAGATCCATGGCACGCCCGTCCTGTCGATGCAAGCGGAAAACGACTTGTGAGATGCCTACGCGAGCTCGTAGAACGGCTCGTCCACGTCGAGCAGGAGCTCGGCGCCCTTGGCCCTGACCACCACCGTCTCGGCCCACCGGCCGTAGTGCGGACGGCCGTCGACGACCGCGTCGCAGACGATCGTCATGACGCAGTTCTCCTGCAGCTCCACGGCCAGCAGCTCGGCCGGCGAGCTCGCGTCGGCCACGGGGCCGTCGTCGCCCGTGCCGCAGCCGGAGATGCTCAGCTCGACGCGGCCCCGCTTGCCGAGGACGTCGCTCGCACCGGCCTGCAGCACCTCGCCGACGGTGGCGCCGGGCCGCATGGCGTCGACCGCCCGGCGGAACGCCGCGAGGCAGGAGCGGCTCGCGGCGCGCACGTCGGCCGGCAGCCGGCCGATGCCGAACAGCCGGTCGACCCGGACGATGTAGCCGGCCCAGCGGCCCTCGATCTCGGCGACGAGCACGTCGCCGTCCTGGAAGCGGCGGAACGTCGGCTGCGGAAGCCGCGGGTACGTCTGGCCCACGGGCCCGGTGATCCAGCCGAAGTTGGGCTCGAAGCTGCCACCGAGGTCTGCGTAGGTGCGCAGCATGCGGCCCCACACCTCGCGCTCCGTGACGCCCGCCCGGGCGTTGGCGACGACGGCGTCGACCACGGCCGCCGCGATCTCCCGGCCGCGGCGGAGGAACTGGATCTCCTCCTCGCTCTTGCGGAAGCGCGCCTCCCCGAGCAGGTCGGTCCCCGACACGATGTTCAGCTTGGGGAACGCCTCCCGGATCCGCTGCACGCTCTCCCAGTTGACCTCTCCCTCGCCGGCGCCGCACCGGCTCAGCACGCCTCCGGTGAGGCCGGCGACCGCGACCGTGCCCTTGTCCAGGCCCTGCTCACCGAGCCACCCCACGATGGTCCGCCCCCCGGTGCCGCGCGGTGCGGCGCGCAGGTCGTCCACCCAGCTGGACGAGGGCCACGCGCCACCGCGGGAGTGCCAGGCCGTCACCCCGTCCCTGGAGAAGGCGACCGTGGTCTCGTCACTGTTCTCGCCGAGCTGGGTCAGGTAGCGCGAGTCACCCTGGCTGACGTCGTGCCTGCTCGTCCACGGCAGGCAACAGATCACGTCGATGCCGTCCCGCCCCATGAGGTCGCGCACCGCCTCGTGACGCCGCTCGCGCTCCGCCGACGAGAAGACCGGGTTGCTCCATGCCTCGTCCCACGTCTCCATGGCTGTTCCACTCACTCTCTGCTCGGTCGAGCTGGTGCGGGAGACTGCCCCGCCGGGCGGGACGCCCGCACGACCCTCGGGTCACTGCGGGCGTCCCTCGCCGGCCATCGGCCGGCGCCAGGCTCAGCGCACGAACGCCAGGGTCCGGTCCCAGGCGTCGGCACAGTGCACGGCCTGCTCGACCATGTGCCGGTCGAAGAAGCTGTGACCGGCCCCCTCGTACACGGCGATCTCGTGCTTGACCCCGGCCTGCTCCAGCGCCTGGCGGTAGATCTCGGGTGCCTCCGCTCCGACCGCCGCGTCCTCCGCGCCGAACAGCGCGAGCACCGGGGCGCGCACGGCGCCGTTCTGCGCGTCGTTCACCGGGCTGCGACCGTCCTCGCTCTCGCGGGTGGGGAAGCCGTAGAACCCCACGACACCGGCCCACCCGGGCTCCGCCGCCTGCAGCAGCGCACCGCGCCCGCCGAAGCAGAAACCGAGCGCGTAGACCCGCTCCACACCGAGCGCGCGAAGCGCCTCTGCGCCCGCCGACGCGTCGGCGGCCAGGTGCTCGGTGGTCACCTCGGACCGGTGCGAAGCGAAGTCGAAGTCGTCGCCACGGAACGAGGTCCCGGCGGTGCGG
>JAVEDU010000082.1 GCA_030840805.1 Actinomycetota bacterium | reverse complement strand
CCGACGGCTACCTCGCCCGCCGGCTGAACCAGACCTCCAAGGTGGGGGAGATCCTCGACCCGGTCGCGGATCGGCTCTACATCCTGTCCACGGTGGTCGGGCTGGCGGCGCGCGGGATCATCCCCTGGTGGGTGGCGGCGCTGCTGCCGGCGCGCGACGCGTTCCTGTGGTGCCTGGTGCCCTTCCTGCGCACCCGCGGCTACAGCTCCCTGCCCGTGCACTTCTTGGGCAAGGCGGCCACCGCCAACCTGCTGTACGCCTTCCCGCTGTTGCTCCTCGGCGCGCACGGCGGGGCGCTCGGTGACCTGGTCCGGCCGTTCGCGTGGGCGTTCACGATCTGGGGCGTGTGCCTCTACTACTGGGCGGGTGCGCTGTACGTCGTCCAGGCGGTGCGGATCATCCGCATCGCCCGCCGGGGGACCCCCCGATGACGGCCTCCGCACCGTCGCCGCGCCGGGACGGTTCCACGGCGCCGGGCGCGCGGATGCTCGCGGACCTGCTCACGAACCACCTCGACCCGGGATACGCGGCCGCCTCCCGGCGCCGCGACCGGGAGGGCCCGCCCCCGCCGCTGGAGCGGCGCACGCTGCGGACCGCCGCCGTGCTCGCTGCGCTCGTCATCGGGGTCGTGCTGGCCATCGCCTACGAGCAGGCCGTGGCGCGGGCGCCCGAGGCAGCCCGCACCCGGGCCGCACTCGCCCGGGACGTGGACCAGCGCTCCGAGCGCACCGACCGGCTCCAGCGCAGCGCAGAGACGCTGCGGGAGCAGGTCGCCCAGGACCGGGCCGACGCACTCGCCGGGGACAGCAGCGGCGCGGCCGCCGTCACCACGCTCCGCGAGCTGGAGGCCGTCACCGGCCTCGGCCGGGTCGCCGGGCCGGGCGTGCTCGTCCGGCTCGCCGACGGGCCGCCGCCGAAGGACCCGGTGACGGGGGAGCCCACCAGCGAGGCGGACCTGGGCCGCATCCAGGACCGGGACCTGCAGGACGTGGTCAACGCGCTGTGGGCGTCCGGAGCCGAGGCGATCAGCATCAACGGCCAGCGACTGGCGGCCACGTCGGCGATCCGGTCGGCGGGCGGCGCCGTGCTGGTGGACTTCCGCCCGGTCGGCAGCCCGTACTCGCTGCGGGCGATCGGGAACCCCGACCTGCTGCCGAAGCGGTTCGACGGCTCGGCGGCCGCGCGGCGGTTCCGCGGCTACGAGCAGCAGTACGGCATGTCGTTCTCCGCGGAGCGCGACGACAGGCTGGAGCTGCCCGCGGCTCCCGCACCGGAGCTCGCGTACGCCCGGCCGGTCGCGCCGGAGCGCACCGCCGCGCCCACGCCGTCCGCCCGGGGCGGCGGGTCGTCCACCCGGACGCCCACCACGCCCGTACCCTCGGCCACCGGAGGTCGCCCGTGATCGCAGCGCTCGCTCTCGCGGTGGGGATCGTGCTCGGGCTCGTCCTGGAGCCCAGCGTGCCCGCCCCGCTGCAGCCGTACCTGCCGATCGCGGTGGTCGCGGCCCTGGACGCCGTGTTCGGTGGCATCCGGGCGCGGCTGGACGGCATCTTCGACGACAAGGTGTTCGTCGTGTCGTTCGTGTCGAACGTGCTCATCGCGGCGCTCATCGTCTTCCTCGGCGACAAGCTCGGGGTGGGCGGGCAGCTGTCCACCGGCGTGGTCGTCGTCCTCGGTATCCGCATCTTCGGCAACGCGGCCGCGATCCGACGGCACGTGTTCCACGCATGAGCGTCGAACGTCCGGACGGGACGCCCGCTCCGGCCGCCGAGCCCACGGCGGCGGCACCGACCGCGCCCGCTTCGGCGGGCCACCGGGCGGTGGCGGCACCGACCCCGTCCGAGCCGGCGGCCGACCCGCAGGCGCAGCCCGAGCCCGCAGCGCCAGAGCCGGATCGTGCCGGGGAGATGCCCGGCGCCCCGGCGCCGGACCGTGTCGTCCACGCGGCCCCGGACGCGCACGCGGGCTCCGACGCCGTCGCCGAGGCGCACGCGGACGTGGACGCCGGAACCGCCACGGCGCCGCACCGTGCCGCGGAGGCGGGCGCCGGAACCGCCGCTCCCGAGCCGGGCCCCGCCGCGCCCGCGACCGCGCCCGCGGGCTCCGAGGCCGTTGCCGCCGCGGGCTCGGGAGCCGCCGCCCCGGCCCCGGACCGTGCCGTCCACGCGGACGTGCACGCAGCCTCCGACGCCGCCGCGGGCGCGGGAGCCGCCGCCCCGGCCCCGGACCGTGCCGCTGCGACCGCCGCTGCCGCCCCGGCGCACCGCACCCAGACCCCGAGCCGGCGCCGTCGCGCCGGCGTCTGGATCGGCCTGCTCGCCGCGCTGCTCGGCTTCGCGCTCGCCGTCCAGGTCAAGAGCACCGAGTCGATGGCGCTGCCGACCGCGCGGCAGGAGGACCTGGTCCGGATCCTGGACGACCTCAACGCCCGGGAGGAGCGGCTCCGCCGCGACATCGCCGATCTCGAACGCACCCGCAGGGAGCTGACCTCGGGAGCGGTCGGCTCGGAGGCCGCGCTGGAGGAGGCGCGCCGCCGGGCCCAGCAGCTCGCGCTGCTCGCCGGCACCATCCCAGCCACCGGCCCGGGCGTGGTGATCACGCTCACCGAGGGGACGGAACGGCTCCCGGCGGACCTCATCCTCGACGCGATGGAGGAGCTGCGCGGGGCCGGGGCCGAGTCCCTCCAGATCACCGGGCGCGAGGGCGGCGCGGTGCGGGTGGGCACCGCCACGTACTTCCTCGACAGCGGCGGCGGCATCCTCGTCGACGGCAAGAGCCTTCGCGGGCCGTACACGATCGTCGCGATCGGCGACAAGGCCACGCTCGCCGCGGCGCTCAACATCCCCGGCGGGGTCGTGAACACCGTCGAGCAGGCGTCGGCGGCGGCGCGGATCGAGCAGCGTGACAAGGTCGTGGTGACCGCGTTGCGGCGGGCCGGGACGCCTCAATACGCTCACCCGGCTTCCTGACCCCGAGAGGACCACGGTGACCAGTCCCGACCACACGCCCGACACGCTGAGGTACACCGCCGAGCACGAGTGGGTGGCGGCGGCCGAGGGCGGCAGCGTCCGGCTCGGCATCACGTTCTTCGCCCAGGACCAGCTCGGCGACATCGTCTACGTCCAGCTCCCCGAGCCGGGCACGGCCGTGGTGGCCGGTCAGCCGGTGGGCGAGGTGGAGTCCACGAAGAGCGTGTCCGATGTGTACGCCCCGGTCACCGGGACCGTCGCGGCCCGGAACGAGGCGCTCGACGGGGCCCCCGAGCTGGTGAACTCCGATCCGTACGGTGCCGGGTGGCTGCTGGAGGTCACGCTCGCGGATCCGGACTCGGTGGCGGGCCTGCTCGACGCGGCGGCCTACCGAGCTCTTATCTCCACCTGAGGTTTACACTTTTCCACTCCAGGGCGCGCGACCGACCGCGACTGCGCCACACTGCAGCGTGGGTCGGTTGACCCCGTTTCCGCAGCGTGACTACGCTCGGCGAGACCGTGAACCTGCGGTTGGCATCGAGACTTGGACACTCTTCACTCACCGCGCGTCTTCCTGACGTGGCGGGACAGTCGATCACCTAGCCAGGAGGCGATGGATCTTGACGGGAAGCCCGCCGGGGGAGCGTGACCTCACCTCGACGCAGACGTTCGGTGCGATCGAGGACATCCCAGAGGTTGCGGAGGACGCCGACGAGGTCGGTGTGCGGATCACGGAGCAGCTGCCGCCGGGGTCGGCGCTACTCGTCGTGCGACGAGGACCCAACGCAGGAAGTCGGTTCCTCCTCGACACCGACACCACCACGGCCGGCCGGCACCCCGAGAGCGACATCTTCCTCGATGACGTGACGGTGTCCCGGCGGCACGCGGAGTTCCGTCGCGAGCGTGGGCAGTTCAGCGTGCGCGATGTCGGCAGCCTGAACGGCACGTACGTGAACCGGGAGCGCGTCGAGCAGGCGACACTCGCCAACGCGGACGAGGTACAGATCGGCAAGTTCCGCCTCGTGTTCCTCGCCAGCTCGGCCGGAGGCAACGCGGAGGAGGTCACCCCGTGACCCGTGCCGGGGCCAGCGCCGCGTCGTCCCCGGCGTCGATGAGCATCGGCGAGGTCCTGGCACAGCTCCGGCCCGAGTTCCCCGACACCACCATCTCCAAGCTCCGCTTCCTGGAGTCCGAGGGTCTGGTGGAGCCGGAGCGTACGGCGGCGGGGTACCGCAAGTACTCCCGTGAGGACGTCGCGCGCCTGCGCTACGTCCTCACGGCGCAGCGGGACCACTACCTGCCGCTGCGGGTGATCCGCGAGCAGCTCGACGCCATCGACCGTGGCCTGGAGCCGACCGGTCCGGTGAGCGGCAACGGGTCGCGCGGCCCGCGGTCGCTCACGTCCGCGGACGGCCTGCCCACGGCGGACGACTTCGTGCGGTCCGCCGACGAGGTGCGGCTGTCCCGCGAGGAGCTGCTGGACCAGGCGGGGCTCGACGACGAGCAGCTCCGGCAGCTGGAGCAGTACGGGCTCGTGACGAGGCGGTCCGGGGGGTTCTACGACGGCGACGCGCTGCTCGTCTCGACCGCGGTGGTCGAGCTGGCGCGGTACGGCCTGGAGCCGCGGCACCTGCGCGCGTACCGGGCGGCGGCCGACCGCGAGGTCGGGCTGTTCGAGCAGGTCGTGACGCCGATGGTGCGCCAGCGCAACCCGGAGGCCAAGGCCCGCGCGGCCGAGACGGTCCGTGAGCTCGCCGCCCTGTCCGTCCGGCTCCACGCCGCGCTGGTACAGGCCGGGCTCCGGTCGACCCTCGGCGGCTGACCGCATCAGCCGCGCCGTCCCGGCGGGTCCCGGGTAGGGTCTGTCTGGCATGGGCAGCGGTCCAGGGCCGGACCGGTACGGGCCACGGACGGGGAGGCGACGTGAACGAGATGCAGGTGGTCGGCGTCCGCGTCGAACTCCCGAACAATCAGCCGATCCTCCTGCTCAAGGAGTCGACCGGCGATCGGTACCTGCCGATCTGGATCGGGGCCGTCGAGGCGACCGCGATCGCGTTCGAGCAGCAGGGGGTCCGGCCGGCGCGGCCGCTGACCCACGACCTGCTGCGTGACCTCCTCGCCGCGCTCGACGTACCGCTGGAGCGGGTCGAGATCACCGAGGTCAAGGAGAACGTCTTCTACGCCGACCTCGTCCTCGGCAAGGACATCCGGGTCAGCGCCCGGCCGTCCGATGCCGTGGCCCTCGCGCTCCGGGCCGGCGCCCCGATCAGCTGCGCCGACGCGGTCCTGAACGACGCCGGGATCGTGATCCCGGACGAGCAGGAGGACGAGGTGGAGAAGTTCCGCGAGTTCCTCGACCAGATCTCACCGGACGACTTCGCGGGCTCCTGAGCCCATCTGCGGCGGTTTGCACCCGCTTCTCCGCGAGTGCTTCGCGACACGCCGAGTCTCGACGTTGACCTGACCCCGAGGCCTGCCTACCGTCGCAGATACACCATGTGACCGGATGTCGGTCCATCTTCTGTCGGAGGTCTCCCAGTGGACGAGCACGAGACGACCGGCGGCGGTGGCCCCGTCCCGGTGACGTCCGACGGGGAGCAGGGCGTGCTCTTCTCCGAGGGGATGCCGACCGGTCCCGACGAGATGGTCGGCTATCGTGGCCCGACCGCGTGCGCGGCGGCGCAGATCACCTACCGCCAGCTCGACTACTGGGCGCGGACCGAGCTGGTCCGGCCGAGCATCCGTCCGGCGTCCGGTTCGGGCACCCAGCGGCTGTACTCGTTCCGCGACATCCTCGTTCTCAAGATCGTGAAGCGGCTGCTGGATGCCGGTGTCTCGCTGCAGAACATCCGCGTGGCCGTCGACCAGCTCCGCGCCCGCGGCGTCGAGGACCTCGCCCGCATCACGCTGATCTCCGACGGCACGACCGTGTACGAGTGCCGGTCGCCCGAGGAGGTCGTGGATCTGCTCCAGGGCGGTCAGGGCGTGTTCGGGATCGCGGTGTCCGGGGCGTTCCGTGAGGTCGAGGGCGAGCTCGCCCAGCTGCCCGGTGAGCGGGCCGACGGCGCCGAGGAGATCCACACGCCGAGCTCGGCCGACGAGCTGGCCGCTCGTCGCGCCCGCCGTACGGGCTGATCGCCGCTCCGCGTCCGCCGGGGTCCCCGCCGGGAGGATCGTCCTCGACCACGCCGGGTTCGACACGGACGACTCCCGCGTGCGGGCGCGGGAGGTCTTCGGGGTGCGGCGGGCGATCGTCGTCGCCCACGCGTACCACCTGCCGCGCGCCGTGCGCTGTGCCGGGCGGTCGGGGTCGACGCCGACGGGGTGGGGGACACCCGGCGGCACCGTGACGCGTGGCGCCGCGGAGCGCTCCGCGAGGTGCTGGCGGCGGTGAAGGCGGCCTGGGACGTGCTCACCCCCCCCGGGCCGACGTACCTCGGCCCGCGCCTGCCCGGCGTGGACCGCGCGCTGAGCACGCCGTAACGCGGCCGGATCCTCCTGGGCGCTCCGGTCCGGCGATGGTTTCCGTGTCGCGTGCCGTGTTCGCCGGACCGATCGCGCACCGGAGAGGGCCCCGTGCAGCCTCCCCAGACGGTCGACGAGCCCGCCCGGAACCGGTCACCCGGGCATTCGTGGTTCGGCCGGTACCGGCGACAGCGGAGTGGGGCCACGCTCACCGAGAAGGCCACGGTCGCGACCGTGGTGATCACGGCGCCGGGTGTGGCGGCGACATTCGCGGCACCGTTCGTCCAGGACGCGCTGAACAACCCGGCACCGTCCCGTCCCCGGCGGCCGTGGCTTCGCCCGGCACCTCGTCCGCATCCGGTCGCGGAGTCGACGCGGCCGTCGGCAACTCGTGGGACGAGGTGCGCGAGGAGTACGTCGGTGTCAGGTACCACCTCGTCTGCCAGGAGCGGCACGGCCCCCGAGAGACCGAGTCGACGGCATGGAACAAGCTGGACAACGGCATGTTCATGCCCGACATGTACGTCGATCCCACCAAGGTCCAGGGGGAGACGCCACCGGCCGGGCTGCCGAACCGCTGACGGCGGTCCCGGGCGGCGAGGCGCCGCCACGCCACGGCGCTGGTACCGTCGGGGACGCCGACAACCCCATGCGGGAGAGTCCCGGGCAGCCAGCCCGGGGCGCCGAAGGAGCAACCCTCCCCGGAACCTCTCAGGCCAACGGACCGCGTGGACGAGGCAACTCTGGAAAGCAGGCGCTCAGCCGCCTCACCGACGGTGCAAGCCCCCACGGGGGTGAAGCTCTCAGGTCCCATGACAGAGGGGGAGGACGGCCCTCGGGCCGCACGTTGCCGTGCGCCCGTCCGACCTCCGGAGCATCCATGACCGACCGGCCCACCCTCGCCGAGCTCACCGCCGGGCTGCCGTTCTCCCGCCGCCACATCGGACCGTCGCCCGACGACGCCCAGAAGATGCTGGAACTGGTCGGGCAGCCGACCGTCGACGCCCTGCTGAACGCCGCCGTACCGGAGGCGATCCGGTCCACCGACCGGCTGGACCTGCCGGCCGCACTCACCGAGCCCGAGGCGATCGAGGCCCTGCGCGCGCTGGCGGCGCGGAACCGGCCGATGGTGTCGATGATCGGGCTCGGCTACCACGACACGGTCACGCCGCCCGTGGTGCTGCGCAACGTCCTGGAGAACCCGGCCTGGTACACGGCGTACACGCCGTACCAGCCGGAGATCAGCCAGGGCCGGCTCGAGGCGCTGCTGAACTTCCAGACGGTTGTCGCCGACCTCACCGGGCTGCCGATCGCCGGCGCGAGCCTGCTCGACGAGGCCACCGCGGCCGCCGAGGCCATGACGCTGGCCCGCCGCTCCTCGAAGGCCCCCGCGGGCGCGGTCTTCGTGGTGGACCCCGACGTCCACCCGCAGACCCTCGCGGTCCTGCGGACACGCGCCCGCCCGCTCGGCCTGGAGATCGTCGTCGCCGACGGGCTCCCGGACGGCGACGTGTTCGGTGTCCTCCTCCAGTACCCGGGCACGTCCGGCGCGGTACGCGACCACACCGCGCTGATCGAGGCCGCGCACGAGCGGGGTGCGCTGGTCGCGGTCGCCGCCGACCTGCTCGCGCTCGCCCTGCTGCGGTCGCCCGGCGAGCTCGGGTCGGACATCGCGATCGGCTCGGCGCAGCGCTTCGGGGTGCCACTCGGCTACGGCGGCCCGCACGCCGGGTACATGTCGGTCCGAGACGGGCTCCAGCGGATGATGCCCGGGCGGCTGGTCGGCGTGAGCGTGGACGCGGCCGGCGCTCCGGCGTACCGGCTGGCGCTCCAGACCCGCGAGCAGCACATCCGCCGGGAGAAGGCCACCAGCAACATCTGTACCGCCCAGGTGCTCCTGGCCGTCATGGCGTCGATGTACGCCGTCTGGCACGGCCCCGAGGGGCTGCGCGGGCTCGCCCAGCGCGCCCACCGGCACGCGGCGGTCCTCGCCGCGGGGCTGCGGGCCGGGGGAGTGGAGCTGACCGGTGAGCACTTCTTCGACACGGTGACCGCGCGGGTGCCCGGGCGGGCGGCCGCGGTCGTCGCCGCGGCCGCCGAGCGCGGGGTGAACCTGCGGCTCACCGACGCCGACCACGTCGGCATCTCCTGCGACGAGACCACGCGGCCGGAGCACCTGGTCGACGTGTGGGCGGCGTTCGGGCTGACCGGGCTCGACCTGGCCGGGCTGGACACCGCGACGCCCGACGCGCTGCCGGCGGCGCTGGAGCGCACGTCCGGCTTCCTCTCCCACCCGGTGTTCGCCGCCCACCGGTCGGAGACCGCGATGCTGCGCTACCTCCGCCGGTTGTCGGACCGGGACTACGCGCTCGACCGCGGGATGATCCCGCTCGGCTCGTGCACGATGAAGCTCAACGCCACCACCGAGATGGAGCCGGTGACGTGGCCGGAGTTCGCCCGGATCCACCCGTTCGCGCCGGTCGAGCAGGCCGCCGGATACGCCGAGCTGATCGCCGACCTGCAACGCTGGCTCGCCGAGGTCACCGGCTACGACGCCGTCTCGCTCCAGCCGAACGCGGGGTCGCAGGGCGAGTTCGCCGGGCTGCTCGCCATCCACGGCTACCACGCCGCCCGGGGCGAGTCGCACCGTGACGTCTGCCTGATCCCGTCCAGCGCCCACGGCACGAACGCCGCGAGCGCCGTGATGGCCGGGATGCGCGTCGTCGTGGTGGCCTGCCGGGACAACGGCGACATCGACCTCGACGACCTGCGCGCCGAGATCGACGCCCACCGTGACGATCTCGCCGCGCTGATGATCACCTACCCGTCGACCCACGGCGTGTACGAGGAGACCGTCGCCGACGTGTGCGCGGCCGTGCACGACGCCGGTGGGCAGGTCTACGTGGACGGTGCCAACCTCAACGCGCTGCTGGGCGTGGCGCGGCCGGGCCGGTTCGGCGCGGACGTCAGCCACCTGAACCTGCACAAGACGTTCTGCATCCCGCACGGCGGCGGCGGTCCCGGCGTCGGCCCGGTGGCGGCCCGGGCACACCTTGCGCCCTACCTGCCGAACCACCCGCTCGTGCCGTCCGCCGGGCCGCCCACCGGTCCGGGGCCGGTCTCGGCCGCGCCGTGGGGTTCCGCGTCGATCCTGCCGATCTCGTGGACGTACCTGCGTCTGATGGGCCCGGACGGCCTGCGCGCCGCGACCGGGGCGGCGGTGCTGGCGGCCAACTACGTGGCCGCTCGCCTGCGTGGGCACTTCCCGGTGCTGTACGCGGGGAAGGGCGACCTCGTCGCGCACGAGTGCATCCTGGACCTCCGTCCGCTGACCAAGGCCACCGGCGTCACGGTGGACGACGTCGCGAAGCGGCTGGTGGACTACGGGTTCCACGCGCCGACGATGTCGTTCCCGGTCGCCGGGACGCTGATGGTGGAACCGACGGAGAGCGAGGACCTCGTGGAGCTGGACCGGTTCTGCGACGCGATGATCGCGATCCGGGCGGAGGTCGACCGGGTGGCGGCCGGGGACTGGGAGCTCACCGCGAGCCCGCTGCGGAACGCGCCGCACACGGCGGCCATGATCGCGGGCGAGTGGTCGCTGCCGTACTCGCGCGAGGTGGCGGCGTACCCGGCCGGTGTGGACGCGACGGCGAAGTACTGGCCGCCGGTGCGCCGGATCGACGGGGCCTACGGCGACCGCAACCTGGTGTGTTCGTGCCCGGACGTCAGCTCGTACGCGTGACGTGCGGGTCCGCCCCGCTCAGGCGGCGTGCAGGGCGGGCCGGGTGCACGGACCGACCGTCTGGCCATCGGGCAGGATCTCCCCGGTGTCCTCGAACAGGATGATGCCGTTGCACAGGAGGCTCCAGCCCTGCTCCGGGTGGGCCGCCACGACATGGGCGGCCTCGCGGTCCGGGGCGTCGGACGGAGGACAGGAGGGCTGGTGCGAACACATCGGGCGACTCCTGCGAGCTTCGGCGGTGCGATGGATGTGCGGTTGCTCACAGCATCGTCCTCCCCTTCGCCGTGCTGAATAGTCCCCCCGGGTGGTTTGTGCACAGCCGATCGGACCGGGTCCCGGCAATTCCGCCGGAATGGGTCGGCCGGGTCCGTGAGGTCGGCCGGTGGGAGTGGCGCGTCGGCGACGGCGGGGACCCGCTGAGCCTGCTCACGGCCTATCTGGCGGACGCCGGGCTGACCCTCGGCGGCTCGGCGTCGCGGGCCCCGGGAGTCTGTGGCGCGGCACTGATGATCTCCGCGGCGGCCGGCGCGGTGGCCGTGGGGGCGCCGCCCGGAGCACCGACGCCCTGCCCCGAGGTACCCGATGTCGTCGCGGTCCTGCACACCCGCGCGGACCCGGTGCCGGTGCCGCAACCTCCCGCCGGGTCCTGGACGTGCGGGCCCTGGCGCCGGTCGTGGTCGCCGGCGGAGCACGCCGCGGCCGTCGAGACGGTCCGGGACGCGATCGCGCGCGGTGACGTGTACCAGGCGAACGTGGTCGGGCACCGGAGCGCGCCCTGCGACGGCGACCCGGCGTGGGCGCTGCGGGCGGTGGCCCGCGTGCCCGGCGCCGTGTACGGCGGCAGCCTCGGCGGTGCGGGGTGGGCGGTGGCGAGCGGCTCGCCCGAGTGCCTCGTCACCGTGTCGGACGGGCGCATCGCCACCCGGCCGATCAAGGGCACCCGGCCCCGGACCGCCACCGGCCGGGCCGAGCTGTACGCGTCGGCGAAGGAACGCGCCGAGCACATCATGATCGTGGACCTGGAGCGGAACGACCTGTCCAGGGTCGCCCGTACCGGATCGGTGCGGGTGGACGAGCTGTTCGCGCTGCGGCCCTGGTGCGACCTCTGGCAGGCCGAGTCGGAGGTGTCCGCCGAGCTGGCCCCGTCCGCCGACCTGGCCGAGGTGCTCCACGCCGTGTGTCCCGGCGGGTCGGTCACCGGCGCCCCGAAGTCCTCGGCGCTGCGCCTGGTGAGCGCGCTGGAGCCGGTGGGGCGCGGGCCGTCGATGGGCGCGCTCGGCTATCTCACGCCGGGCCGGCTGGATCTCGGGCTGACGATCCGCACCGTCGCGATCGCGGGCGGCCGGGTGCACCTGTGGACCGGCGGCGGGATCACCTGGGGGAGCGACGCGTGGGCGGAGGTCGCCGAGGCGGAGGCCAAGGCGGCACCGCTGCTGGCCGTGCTGGCGGGCCCACCCCCGCG
>JAVEDU010000080.1 GCA_030840805.1 Actinomycetota bacterium | reverse complement strand
CCCTTCCGCGTTGATCATGGGGTTTGCGTCAGACACGCCGGCGTGTCGTGTTGCAAAGTCCATGATCAACGCGGGGGTGGGGGCGAGCTCAGGCGTCCGGGCGGTGGTCGATGACCGGGTTCCCCGGCGGCAGCGCCCGGGCCGTCTCGGGGTGCCCCGGCAGATGGGACCGGAACTGGCTGGACTTCTTCGGCAGCCGGTCGTTCGCGACCAGCACGGCCATCCACGGCAGCACCACCATGCCGACGATGCAGAGGCTCACCCACAGCATCCGGAGCGGCAGGTTGCTCGCGGACACCAGCACCGCGGCGACGAGACACAGCGCGCGGAGCCCCATCATCAGGGCGTAGCGCCGCTCCCGGCGCCGTAGCTGGTCCGGAATGCTCTCCTCGGCCTCCGTGATGACCGCCCGGACGGGCTCGTGCCGCTCCCCGGTTCTCCTCACGGCGCCTCCTCGGGTGACACGTCCATCCTGACACCCGGACGCGAGGACGGCATCGGGCGCGGGGAGCCGATCAGGCGCCGCCCGCGCCCAGCCCGAGCAGCGGCAGGCACGCCCGGGCACCGGTGATCTCGACGTCGCTGAGGCCGTATCCCTGCCGGAGCAGCGCCCAGCGGTCACGGGTGAGCCGGGTCCACAGCATGTGCTCGACCCGGCCCTGGTGCATGTCGTACGTGTCGCCGCACGGCGAGTACCCGAGCGAGCGGCTGACGCCGAGCGCCGCGTCGTTGCCGTCCACCGAGTCGGCCTCCGCCGCGACGGCGCCGAACTCGCTGAACGCCAGCTGGAGCACCATCGCCCGCATCGCCTTGGCGATGCCCCGGCCGCGGAACGACTCTCCCAGCCACGACGACGTCTCGACGATCCGCCGCTCCGGGAAGGCCGTCGCCTTCACGTCCTGCTGACCGGCCAGCTCCCCCGCCGCCTCGACGACGAACGTCAGCCGCCAGTTCTGCGGGGCCAGCTCCGCCCGGGCCCGCCAGACATGCCGCAGGACCGACTGGCGCTCCACCTCGGCGAGGTCACCACCGACCGCCAGCGCGGGGTCGTACCCGGCGTCCGGCGGGAAGATCGACACGAGTCCGGGCAGGTCCTCGTCCCGCACCGCGCGCAGCATCAGCGGGATACCGCGCGAGGTGGCCGTGATCCGCAGCCCGGACGGTGGCCACAGGGCCACGCCGGGACACGACCCGGCCGCGTCGTCGACCGGTGCGGCGGACTGCGCGGTGTTCACGAGCGACCGGCCTTGGCCGCGGCCTTCGCCTGCTTCTTGTACTCCCGCACCGCGGCGAGCGTCTCCGGACCGGTCACATCGGCGACCGACCGCGTCGCGTCGGCGTCCCCGTACGGGCCCGCGGCCTCGCGCCAGCCCGGTGGTCGCACGTCGAGCTGCTTGCCGAGCAGCGCGAGGAAGATCGCGGCCTTCTGCTTGCCGAAGCCGGGCAGTGCCTCCAGCCGGCGTCGCAGCTCCGCACCGGTGGCCGCGTCGCGCCACAGGTTCGCCGCGTCACCGTCGTAGGAGTCGACCAGCGCCCGGCAGAGCGTCTGGACGCGGGCGGCCATCGAACCCGGGAAGCGGTGCAGCGCCGGCACCCGGCTGAACAGCGCCACGAACCCGTCGGGCTCCGCGTCGGCGATCGCGGCCGCGGAGAGCCGTTCGGTGCCGAGCCGGTCGGCCAGGGCGCGGGGCGCCGCGAACGCGCGTTCCATCGGAACCTGCTGATCCAGCAGCATTCCGATGAGGAGCGCGAGCGGGTCGGACGAGAGGAACGCGTCAGCCTCGGGCTGCTGGCTCAGTCGCACATGCGGCATGGGCGCAAGCCTCCCACGCCGGTGTGCCGGACGTACGCCGGGTTGCCGGTGAGGCGATCACGACCTGCCGCGGGGGAGTCCGCGCTCCCCCGGCAGGATGGGGTCGTGGAACCCCTGCTGCGCCCCGCCGACCTCGACCGCCTCCGCGACGCGGTGGTGGCCGCCGACTTCACCGCGGACGGCGTGGACCGGCTGCTCGGGCCCGGTCCCTCGGCGGCGCTCGGCCGCGGCGACGTCGTCCCGGCCCTTCGCGCCACCCGGGGCGGGAGCCCGCTGGAGACGCTGGTCCGGCTGTTCGTGTGCGGCGCGACCGAGCCCGCGGGCGCGGTGGTGGCCGCGCTCGCCCCGCTGAGCCCCGCCGCCGCCCGCGCGGCGGGGCTCGTCGAACCCGCGCCGGGCGGGCTCCGGGCGGGGCTGGACCTGCGGCCGTACGGGGACGACCTCGGTACCTGGTGGGTGGTGTCCGATCTCGGCTCCGACGTCCGGCCGGGGCCGCTCCGCGCCGACCACGTCCTCGGGGTGGGCGGGGCGTCGGTGACGCTCGCGCAGGCGACGGTCCGCGTACCGGCGGCGACCGCGCTCGACCTCGGGACCGGGTGCGGGGTGCAGTCGCTGCACCTGTCCCGGCACGCCGAGCGGGTCACGGCGACCGATGTCAGCGCGCGGGCGCTCCGGATGGCCGCCACGACCGCGGCCCTCAACGGGATGGACTGGGAACTGCTCGACGGCGACCTCACCGCCCCGGTCGCCGGCCGGCGGTTCGACCTCGTCGTGAGCAACCCGCCGTTCGTGGTCGGACCCGGGACCACCACCCACACCTACCGCGACTCGGGCCGGGCCGGCGACGGGGTCGGCGCCGAGCTGGTGGCCTCGGCACCGCGGCTGCTCAACCCCGGCGGCTGGCTCCAGCTCCTGGCGAACTGGCTGCACCGCGACGGCGAGCCGTGGACCGACCGGGTGGCGGGCTGGCTCCCCGACCGCTGCGACGCCTGGGTCGTACAGCGGGAGGTGCTCGACCCGGCGGAGTACGTGGCGATGTGGATGCGCGACGCCGGCGAGGCCGAGCCGGACCGCGCCGCGGCATGGCTGGACTGGTTCGAGGCCGAACGGGTGGACGCGGTCGGGTTCGGGCTGATCACCGTCCGGGCGTCCGATTCCGACGACCCGGTGCGGCGGCTGGAGGACCTGCGCCAGATCGTGGACCAGCCGCTCGGGCGGGAGGTGCTGTCCTGGTTCGACCGGCAGGACCGGCTCCGCGACACCGGGCTGCTCGACGCCCGGCTGCGCGCCCACCCGGCACTGACGCTGCGGCAGGAGGCGGTCCGGGACGCCGACGGCTGGGACGTCACCCGGCAGGTCCTCGTCAGCGACGGCGGACTGCGGTGGACCCAGGAGGTCGACCCCGTCGTGGTGGCCCTGGTGGCGGGCTGCGACGGCACCCGGACGCTCCGGGACCAGCTCACCGTGCTCGCCGCCGCCTACGACACCCCGGTCGAGCAGCTGCTCGTGGCCGCTCCCCTGGTCGTCGGACCGCTGGTGGAGCGCGGCCTGCTCCTCCCGGTGGACCGCTGATGCGGGCCGTGCTGCAGACGGTGTCCCGCGCCTCCGTGACGGTCGACGGCGAGGTGGTGGGCGCGATCACCGACGGGCTGCTGGTGCTGGTCGGCGTGACCCACGAGGACGGGCCGGCCGAGGCCACCACCCTCGCCCGCAAGGTCCACGAGCTGCGGATCCTCGACGACGACCGGTCCGCCGCGGACACCGGCGCCCCGCTGCTGGTGGTCAGCCAGTTCACGCTGTACGCCGACACCCGCAAGGGCCGCCGGCCGTCCTGGCTCGCCGCCGCCCGGCCGGAGGCCGCGGAACCGCTGATCGACGCGCTGGTCGAGGAGCTGCGGAACCGGGGCGCCACGGTGGAGACGGGCCGCTTCCGGACCCACATGCTGGTCGAGTCGGTCAACGTCGGGCCCCGGACGGTCCTGCTGGAGGTCTGACGGTCAGAGCGCCGTCGGCAGCAGCACGGCGACCACCGGGAGCAGCAGGAGCACCACCGCGCCGCCCACGGCGACGCGGCGGGCCCGGGGCGCCGGGGCGGGCGGCGCGAGCAGCCGGCGTACCCGGTCGAGGACCCCGGAGTCGCGCGCGGCGAGCGCCCCGGCCGGCGCGTCCGGCCCCGCCGCCGCGCTGCCGACCCGGGCCAGCGCGGCGGCGAGCACGGCACGGTCCCGGCCGACGCAGGCCCGGTCGTCGGCGACCAGCTCGACGAGCCGCGCCACCGACCGGCGGGCGGCGCGGACGCCGGGAATCCACGGCAGCGCGGTCACCCACGCCGAGAACGGCAGCACGACGAGGTCGTGCCGCTCGGCGACGTGGGCGCGTTCGTGGGCGAGGACGGCGTCGAGCTCCTCGTCGTCCAGCAGGGCAACGACGCCCGCCGTCAGCACGACCCGGGACCGGCTGCCCGGCAGGCAGTACGCGGCGACGCCGGGGTGGTCCAGGACGGTGGCCGCCGCGTCGCGTTCCCACGGGCGGCCGACGAGGTCCACGAGCTCGCGGTGCCGGCGGCGGGACCGGGCCGTGCTCCAGCCCGCCAGCAGCAGGACGCCGAGCAGCCGGCCGAGCAGCACGAGCCCGACCGCGAGGACGACGAGGTGCCCCCCGTCCACCCCGCCGGTCGGGTGCCCGGCGGCGCCATGTCCGGCCCACGCCGCCAGCGCGGTGGGGAGGGTCGGACCGAGCGGCGCCACGCCGACCCCGACGCACGCCCCGATCGCCGCCAGCCCGGCCGTGAGGCCGACCGCCTGCCACAGCAGCAGCGCGGCGCGCGGCTCCCGGCGTACCCACCCGGCCCGGGCGAGCCGCCGCGGGACCGGGCCCACCAGAACGGCGGCGAGCACGGACAGCGCGACGACGGTCGCGATCACGCCGTCGCCGCCGTACTCATGCGGTCGCCGTACTCATGCGGTCGCCGCGCCCTTGCCGGAGCGGCGGAGCGCCTCGGCGAGCGCCGACTGCAGCGCCTCCGCGTCCTCCCGGCTGACCTGTCCGGCGAATCCCGCGAGCGCCGCGTTCCGGTCCGAGGCCGCCCCGAGCACCTCGTGCATCAGCACCGCGACATGGTCCTCGCGGGACGACGTGGGCCCGTAGTGGTGCGCGCGGCCGTCCCGGGCCCGGCGGAGATAGCCCTTGTGCTCGAGCCGGGACAGCACGGTGAGGACGGTCGTGAGAGCGAGATCACGGCTCGCGAGGAAGCCGGCCACCTGCCGCGCGGTGAGGGGCTCCGGGGCGCCCCACAGGACGTCCATCACCGCACGTTCGAGCTCACCCAGCCGCAGCATCCCGGTCCCCTCGCTTGAGGCCGCGGATTCTACGGCAGGTAGAAGACCGGTCCTTCACACGGATCTCACACGGTCCTCACGGGGGCTTCACGGTCCATCCGAGAGGGTGCAGTCGTCACACCGGTAGCCGGTCACCGTGCCGGCCATGCCCAGGAGGCGTGCAGTGTCCCGTCCGCTCCAGTACGACCAGACCGACGAGCCCGAGCTGCCCGAGGACGCCGAGGACCCCCGCGGCGTCTCGGTCGACCTCGTCCGCACGTACCTCAACGGGATCGGCCGGACCAAGCTCCTCACCGCCGCCGAGGAGGTCGATCTCGCGCAGCGCATCGAGGTCGGCGTCTTCGCGCAGGCCAGGCTCGACACCGAGCCGGGCCTCGACCGCGGGCTGCGGGCCGACCTCCGGGCGATCGCGGCGGACGGACGCGCCGCAAAGACGCATCTCCTGGAGGCGAACCTCCGCCTCGTCGTGAGCGTCGCCAAGCGGTACACCGGCCGCGGGATGCCGATGCTCGACCTGATCCAGGAGGGCAACGTCGGGCTGATCCGCGCGGTCGAGAAGTTCGACTACACCAAGGGCTTCAAGTTCTCGACGTACGCCACCTGGTGGATCCGGCAGGCCGTCACCCGGGCGATGGCCGACCAGTCCCGCACCATCCGCCTGCCCGTCCACCTGGTCGAGCAGATCACCAAGCTGGTGCGCGCCCGCCGGGAGCTGTCCGTGGCGCTCGGGCGTGAGCCGGTCCCGGCGGAGATCGCCGCGCATCTCGGCCTGGACCTGTACCGGGTCGTCGAGCTGCTCGGCTACGACCGGGACCCGGTGAGCCTGGACCAGTCGGTCGGCGAGGACGGGGACAACTCGCTCGGCGACTTCGTGGCCGACACCACCGCGACGCCCGTCGAGCCCGTGTCGTACGGACTGCTGAAGCAGGAGGTCGGCAGCGTCCTGGCGACGCTGACCGAGCGCGAGCGGGAGGTCGTCAAGCTCCGGTTCGGCCTGAACGACGGCCGGGTGCGGACGCTCGAGGAGATCGGCCACGAGTTCGGGCTGTCCCGCGAGCGGATCCGGCAGATCGAGAAGTCCTCGCTCACCAAGCTCCGGCAGCCCGCCAGTGTGGACCGCCTGCGCGACTATGCCTGCTGACCGGACCCCGCTGACCCGGCCCCGCTGAGACGCGTCAGCTCCGCGCGGCGGCCCACGGCGCCGGACCGGCCGCCCGGAGCCGCCGCGGTCCGGCGTCGTGGCGGTCGCCCGCGGGCCCCACCACGACGTCCGCGTGGAGCACGGCCAGCCCGGCGCCGCCCACCAGGACCGGGCGCAGCTCCACCGACCGCACCTCCGGGATCTCGTCGGCGAGCCGCCCCAGCCGGAGCAGCAGGTCGGCGAGCGCCGCGGTGTCCACCGGGGTCGCGCCGCGGTGCCCGAACAACATCGGCGCGGCGAGCGGCGCCCGGACCAGCGCATGCGCGTCCGCGTCGGTGAGCGGCGCCGCGCGCCACGCGACGTCGCCGAGCAGTTCGGTGGCGACGCCGGACAGCCCGAACCCGACGACCGCGCCGAACGACGGGTCCTCCACCACCTCGACCAGGCAGGCGACGCCCGGCGGGCACATCGGCTGCACCAGCACCTCGTGCGGGCCGTCCGGCGTGAGCCCGACGATGCCCGTATAGGCGGCGCGGACCTCGTCCGGCCCGGTCAGGTCCAGGCGTACCCCGCCGAGGTCCACCCGGTGCCGCAGGTACCCGTCGGCCGCCTTGAGCGTGACCGGGTAGCCGAGCGCGTCCGCGGCGGCGACCGCCTCGTCCGCGTCCGCGCACCGCCTCGACGGGACCACGTCGATGCCGTATGCGGTCAGCAGCGCCGCCACGGCGGTGTCCGGGAGCGGACCGCCGGACGGGTGCGCGGCGAGCGCCCCGCCGACGAGCCGGCGCGCGCCCTCGGTGTCGACCTCGAGTGCGGGGAGCTGCCCGGCGGGCCGCCGGCGCCACTCCGCGTACGCGGCGACCCGGCCGAGGGCCTGGACCGCCGCCTCCGGGGAGACGAAGGAGGGCACCGAGCCGAGGCCGGTCACGCCGTCCGCGGTGACCCGGCGGAGCCGCTCGGGCACGCCGTCGGTGCCGAGGAACGTCGACACGACCGGCTTGCCGGACTCCGCCGCACCGGCCAGCAGCACGTCGGCGAACGCCGTGCCCGGTGTGGCGAGCGCGGGGATGAACACCGCGACGAGCGCGTCCACCTGCGGGTCGTTCACGGCGTCGCGTACCGCGGCGGCGAACTCCTCCGGGCCGCCCTCCGGGCCGATGTCCCGGGTACAGCCCGGCACCACGTCGAGGCCGGCCGCGGCCGCCGCGTCGGCGGCGAGCACGCCCAGCGCGGAGGAGTTGCCGACGATCGCGACGCGGTGACCGGCCGGCAGCGGCTGGTACGCCAGGATCTGCGCGACATCGAACAGCTGGCTGAGCGTGTCCACCCGGATCACGCCCGACTGCGCGAACAGCGCCTCCGAGCCGCCCTGGCTCAGTGCCGGCGCGGTGCCGTCGAGCCCGGGCGGGGCGCTCGCGCTCTTGACCGCCACCACCGGCTTACGGCGGCCGAGCGCGCGCGCCACCCGGGCGAACTTGCGCGGATTGCCGAACGTCTCCAGGTACAGCAGGACGACATCCGTCGCCGGGTCGTCCATCCAGTACTGCATGAGGTCGTTGCCCGACACGTCGGCGCGGTTACCCGCGGACACGAACGAGGACAGTCCCAGCGACCGGTCCCGCGCCTGTTCGAGCACGGCGACCCCGAGCGCGCCGGACTGGGAGAAGAACCCGACCCGGCCGCGTTCGGGCAGCGCCGGGGCAAGGGTGGCGTTCAGCCGCACCTCGTCGTCGGTGTTGAGGATCCCGAGACAGTTCGGCCCGATCACCCGCATACCGTTCGCGCGGGCGGTCTCGACCAGCCGCTGCTCCGCCTCGCGGCCCGCCGGCCCGGTCTCCCCGAAGCCGCTCGACACCACGACCAGCCCCTGGACGCCCTTGGCGGCGCACTGGGTGACCACGGTCGGCACGTGCGCCGCCGGGACCGCGACGACCGCGAGGTCGACGCGGCCCTCGATGTCGAGCACCGTGTCGTACGCCGGCAGGCCGTCGATCTCCCCGTGCCGCGTGTTCACCGCGTGCACCACGCCCGTGAAGCCGGCCCGGCGGATGTTGTCCAGCACCGTGCGGCCGATCCCCCCGGGCTGCGAACCCGCGCCGATCACCGCGACGGACGCCGGATGGAGCAGCCGCGCGATCGACCGGCCCTCCGAACGCTGTTCCCGGCGCCGGGACACCTCGATCGAGGCCTCGGTCGGCTCGATGTCGAACTGCAGGTGCACGACCCCGTCGTCGTAGGTGCGCGAGGGGACGTACCCCGCATCGGTGAAGATCCGCATCATCGCGCCGTTCTCCGGCAGGATCTCGGCGACGAACCGGCGGATCCCGTGCTCGGCCGCCGCGGCGGCGAGATGCTCCAGCAGCACGGAGCCGATGCCGCGGCCCTGGTGCGCGTCCTCCACCACGAAGGCGACCTCGGCCTCGTCCGGGCCGATCCGGTCGTACCGGCCGATCGCGACGATCTGGTCCCCCAGCACGACCACGATGGCCTCGCGGTCGGCGTGGTCCACCGTGGTGAACCGGGTGAGGTCCCGCTGCGGGATGCGCGGGTACGGCGAGAAGTACCGCAGGTACCGGGTGCGGTCGCTGAACCGGCCGTGGACCGCGACGACCGCGGGGCCGTCCGCCGGGGTGATCGGTCGCAGGTGGACGGTGCCGCCGTCGGAGAGCAGCACGTCGGCCTCGCGGTGCGGTGGGTAACCGCGGTCGGCGGGCGTGGTCGGCGCCTGGGGCACGGGTCAGTCCCTCGGGTCGTCGGGGTCGAGGCCGTGCAGCGGGTAGACCGCCTTGCGGGCGGCCCCGACGGCACGGTCGAGCGGGGTGGGTTCGGAACCGGGTTGCCACGGGCGCCACCCGGTGGAGCCGTCGTCGGTCATCAGCGACGGCGGGCAGGAGCCGCGGCGCCGGTCCTGGGCCAGCGCGCGCCACGCGTTCGGGGTGGCCGTGCGCGGATCCAGCTCGGCGCCGGAGACGATCGCCAGCAGGTGCGTCCACGCCCGGGGTACGACCTCGACGAGACCGTACCCGCCGCCCCCGAACGCGACCCAGCGGCCGTCGCACAGCTCGTCGGCGAGGTCGCGCATCGCGAGGTAGGACTGGCGCTGACCGTCCACGGTCAGCCGGAGATCGGCGAGCGGGTCGGCGCGGTGGCTGTCGCAGCCGCACTGCGTGACGAGCACCTGCGGCCGGAACGCACGCACCACCCCGGGCACCACCGCGTGGAAGGCCCGGAGCCAGCCCTCGTCGTCCGTGCCCGCGGGCAGGGCGACGTTGACGGCCGTGCCCTCGGCACCCTCGCCGCCGGTCTCGCTCGAGAAGCCCGTACCGGGGAACAGCGTCAGCGGCGACTCGTGGATGCTCACCGTGAGCACGCGGGGGTCGTCGTAGAACGCGGCCTGCACGCCGTCGCCGTGGTGGACGTCCACGTCGAGGTACGCGACCCGCTGCGCGCCGCGGTCCAGCAGGCGCTGGATCGCCACGGCGACGTCGTTGTACACGCAGAAGCCGGACGCCCGGTTGGCCATCGCGTGGTGCAGGCCACCGGAGATGTTCACCGCGCGGGTCGTGGCCCCGTCCCAGACCGACTCGGCGGCGATCACGCTCGCGCCCGCGACGAGCGCGCTGGCCTCGTGCATCTCGGCGAACACCGGGTTGTCCGGGGTGTTCAGGCCGTTGCCGCGCCAGAACGGGTCGTGCGGCGCCGCCCGGACCGCCGCGAGGTACTCCGGGGTGTGGATGCGGGTGAGCGTTGCGTCGTCGGCCGGGGTCGGCGGCACGACCAGCACGTTGTCGCGGTCGAGGACGCCGAGGCCGCGGGCCAGCTCGACCGTCAGCTCCACCCGCACGGGGTCCATGGGATGGTCGCCGAGGTTGTAGGCGAGCATCTCCGGATCCCACACGACCGTGGTGGGCACGGCACCGTTTGTCATGGTGGCATCCCATCACGCCGGGCGCGGGGAGTCAGCCCGACGGTCGGGGTGCGGGTCGACGACCGGCACCGGCCGTCCTCGGCGCCACGCCCGCCACGGTGGACCGCGGTCAGCCCCGGTCCGGCCCGGTGGCCACCGGCCTCGCGGGATCGGCGACCCAGTTGCTCCACGACCCGACGTACAGCGCCGCGGGGACGCCCGCGACGGCGAGTGCGAGGACGGTCTGCGCGGCGCTCACGCCCGAGCCGCAGTACGCGCCCACCGGAACGCTGCCGTCCACGCCGAGCGCGGCGAATCGCGCCCGCAGCGCGTCGGCCGGCAGCAGCGTGCCGTCGGGGCGGACGTTCTCCAGCGTCGGCGCGTTCACCGCGCCCGGGATGTGACCCGCGACCGGGTCGACGGGCTCGTGCTCGCCGCGGTACCGCTCCCCCGCCCGGACGTCGAACAGCAGGCCGTCGCGGGCGAGCCCGGCCGCCGCCGCCGCGTCGAGCACCGGCATCGAGCCGGGGCGCACCACCACGTCGCCCGGCGCGGGAGTGCTCGCCTCGGCGGTCACAGGCGCGGAGGCGGCCTGCCACGCCGCCCAGCCGCCGTCGAGCACGGCCACGTCCGCGAGTCCGGCCCACCTCAGCACCCACCAGGCCCGCGCCGCGCCGAAGCCGTCGCCGAGATCGTGGACGATCACGCGATGTCCCTCACAGACGCCCGCGCGCCGGAGAGCCGCCTGCAGGGCGGCCGGGTCGGGGAGCGGGTGCCGGCCGGCCGGCCCGGCGGGACCCGACAACTCGGCGCCAAGGGGGACGAACACGGCACCCGGGATGTGCCCGGCACGGTGTTCGTCCACATACGACTGCCCGCCGAGCTTCCAGCGGACGTCGAGGACTGCGGGCGGACGGGAGCTGCCGAGCTCGGCGACGAACTCGTCCACGGAGACCAGGGGTGAGGATGCGTTCACGATGGCATTCTGGCGGAACACCTGGCGGGTAGCATCACTGCCGGGAGGAGCCACCGCGTGAGCGACCTGATCGACACCACCGAGATGTACCTGCGGACCATCCTCGAGCTCGAGGAGGAGGGAGTCGTGCCGCTGCGTGCGCGCATCGCGGAGCGACTTCACCAGAGCGGGCCGACCGTGAGCCAGACCGTGGGCCGGATGGAACGGGACGGGCTGCTGCACGTCTCCGGAGACCGCCAGCTGCAGCTGAGCGACGCGGGGCGCCAGCGCGCCGTCGCCGTGATGCGCAAGCACCGGCTCGCCGAGTTGCTGCTCGTCAACGTCATCGGGCTGGAGTACGAGGTCGCCCACGTCGAGGCCTGCCGCTGGGAGCACGTCATCAGCGACACCGTGGAGCTGAAGCTGTACGAGCTGCTCGGCAAGCCCACGGTGTCCCCCTACGGCAACGTGATCCCCGGGCTCGACGCGCTGGACGCGGCGGCGCCGCACGACAAGGCGCCCGAGCCGATGGTCACCCTCGCCTCCGTGCAGGACTCCACGGCGGTCTTCGTCCGGCGCATCTCGGAGAAGCTGCAGGGCGAGACCGAGGTCATGGAGCAGCTGCACGACGCCGGGGTGGAACCGGGCGCCCGGGTCACGATCACGCGCGACGGCGGCACCGTCAACGTGATGCGCGACGGCCAGGCGGTGCGGATCCCCCGCGACCTGGCGACGCTGGTCTTCGTCACCGCGAGCTGACCGGCCCGGCCGGCGCCGAGCCGCCCCGGGTCGGTGCGCCTACCTCAGCGGCCCACCTCGGTGGCGAGCGCGGCGAGCCGCTCGACCACCTGGGTCGTGTGGTGCCCGTCCTCGCCGGCGGCGAGCGTGTGCGCGAGCGTCAGGATCCGGCCGGACCGGCTGAGCCAGCCGATCTCCACCCGCGGCCCCGCCGATCCCGGCGCCCGCACGACCACGCGGTACGCGGCCTTGCCGACCCCGTCGAGCGGCACGCCGCCGCTCGGCACGTAGCTGCCGGCGAACGCCGCCGCGGTGACGCCCGCCGCGGGCGTGACCGTGAGGACCAGGTCGGAGTCGGGGTCCGCCACCTGCTGGAGCACGCAGGTCTGGCTCGTGGCCGCCGTGCCGCCCGCCGCCGCGACCTGGAAGTCCACGCCGAGCACCCGGCGCACCCGCTCGAACGTCAGGCGCCGGCACGCCCCGCCCGCCGCGGACGCGGGGCTCCGGCCCGCGGTGCCCGTCGCGGCGCCGCCGTCCGCGGACGATGCCGGGCCCGTCCCGCCGGTGCGCCCGGACCCGGCGGACGCGCTCGCTCCCGGTGTGCCGGTGGCGGTCGGAGCCGGCTCCATCCCCGACAGGAAGCTCGGGGTGACCCGCACCGGGGTGTCGGCCCGCGCCGCCGCCCCCGCGCACCCCGTCGCACCGAGCAGGCTGACGAGCGCGGCGGCGAACATCCTCGCGGAACGGGTGGGCATGGGTACTCATCGGCGTGAACGCGGCCCAGCCTTACCCCGGGCACCGGCCGGCCCGCCGAGCGATCTCGTGCGCCGCGGCCGTCACCTCCCCCGGGGGGACGGCACCGTCGAGCAGCCGGTGCACCGCGGTGGCGAGCACGGAGCCCGGGTCGTCCGCGAGCGCACGGTCGGCGCACACGCGGGCGAACACACCGTCACCGCGCGCGTAGGCGTACAGCGCGAGGAGCACCGCCGGCGTCGCGGCCCACGGCGGCGGCGCGTGCCGCACGAGGTCCAGCCACAGCGCGTGCGCCCCGTCGTGCCGCGGACCGTCGAGCCACCGCAGCGCACCGTCCCGGACGAGGGGGTCGGTGAGGGACAGCGCCAGGGCCGGCCGCTCCCCCGTGGACACCCCGGGCCCGCTCGGCCCGCACCGCTCGACGGCACCCGCCAGCGCCGCCACCGCCGCCCGGCGGAACGCGGCCGGGGCCTCGGCGTACCCGGCGAGCTGGTGCTCCCGCGCACGCGGGTACGGCGTCGTGGCCTCCGCGTCGGCGGATCCGGCGACGCGGAGGACTGATCGCTCCAGGGCCCGCCGGTCGGGCAGCACCCCGCGACCCTCCGCCGCGAGCTCGGCCGCCAGGTGCCCCGCCGCGGCCGGGTCCACCGGCGTCCCGCCGGGCCCGCAGCACGCCGGGTCCCGGCACAGGTACGACCACCAGCGCCCCCGGTCGCTCCAGAGCGCATCCCGGACGCCGAGCTGCCGCGACCGGCAGACCTCCCGCAGCTCGGCGACGAGGGCACGGTGCGGCAGCTCCGCGGCGCCGGGGAGAGCACCGGAGCACGAGCCGGGATCGCCGACCAGGAGCAGGACGACCTCGCGGGCGCCGGCCCGGCGCACCTGCGCGGCGAGATGCGCCCCGACGTCCGGCTCGGCCGCCGTGGTCAGGTCCATGCGGAGGGTCAGGCAGACCCGTGCCCGCCGCAGGGCGACGGCGACGAGGCTCTGCGCGGGGACGAAGCCGAGGAGATACGGCACCGCGGCGACCAGCGCACCGGGGTCGGCCAGTCGGACCTGGGCGGTCGAAGTGGTCATGGCGCCACGGTGCCGCCCCGACCACGCCGCCGGGCGGGTGCGGCCGCGATCTGTGGACAGCGGCGGGGGGTGTGGACGGTCCGCCGCGGGGGCCGGAGTTGTGGTACTAGGACCGGTCGCCGAGCCGTACGACCATCTTGCCGGTGTTCTGCCCGCGCAGGAGGCCGATGAACGCGTCGGGCGCGTTCTCCAGCCCGTCGACGACCGTCTCGGTGTACCGCAGCTTGCCCTCGGCGAGCCACTGACCGACCTCGCGGACGAACTCCGGCATCAGGTCGTTGTGGTCGCTCACGATGAACCCGCGGAGCATGAGCCGCTTGCTGATCAGGAACCACAGGTTGTCGGGGCCCGGCACCGGTTCGGTGGCGTTGTACTGCGAGATCGCCCCGCAGAGGGCCGCGCGCCCGAACGTCCGGAACGAGGCGATCGCCGCCTGCAGGTGGTCACCGCCCACGTTGTCGAAGTAGACGTCGATGCCGTCCGGGGCGGCCGCCGCGAGCTGCTCGGCGACCGGCGCGGCGTGATAGTCGAAGGCGACGTCGTACCCGAGTTCCTCGACGAGATGCGACACCTTCTCGGGCGAACCGGCGCTGCCGATCACCCGCGACGCGCCCTTGAGCTTCGCGATCTGCCCGGCCATGCTCCCCACCGCGCCCGCCGCGCCGGAGACGAAGACGACATCGCCCGGCGTGAACCGGGCGATGTGCAGCAGGCCGACCCACGCCGTGAAACCGGGCATTCCGAGGACGCCCAGGTAGGCCGAGGGCTGGACGCTGTTCCCCTCCAACCGGCGGAACCAGCGCGCCGGCCCGGTCGCGTAGTCCCGCCACCCGAGGCTGTGCAGGACGAGGTCACCGACCGCGAGAGCGGGGCTCCGCGACTCCACGACCTCGCCCACCGCGCCGCCGTCCAGCGGGGCGTCGAGGGCGAACGGCGGCACGTACGACTCCGTGTCGTCCATCCGGCCACGCATGTACGGGTCGACGCTCATCACGAGGTTGCGCACCAGGACCTCGCCGTCGCGGGGCTCGGGCACCGGCTCCTCGACGAGCCGGAAGTTCTCCGGCGTGGGCCAGCCGTCAGGGCGGGACGTGAGGTGGATCGAGCGGCCGGTACGACGTGCGTTCACGAGCCGTGCTCCGTCCGGGTCAACGCAGGGTGCCGGCGCGCCACGACTCGGCAGCGCGGGTCAGCGCCGCCGCGGCGTCGCGGTTCCGCCCCGCGCGTTCGCGCTCGGCGTTCCCGGCCTGATCGTCCTCAGCGTGCCACTCCCGGCCCGCCGCCACGATCCGGAACAGTGCCGCGGCACGTTCGAGCGCGACGTCCAGCTCCCCGTCGTACACGCCGGCGAGCACGGCGTCGGCAACCCCGCGTACCGCGTCGGGGTCCGCCTCGGCGCCGACGCCCGCGACGACCTCCTCGACCGGGGCGAGCCCCCGGCCGGCGCGGTACAGCCGCGCGACCTCGTCGGTGTGGCGCATGCACCAGGTGCGCAGCAGGTACAGCGACCAGAGCGCGCCGGGCAACGAGTCGGGCTCGGCGTCGCGCCACAGCTCGGCGAGCGTGTCGAGGCCCACGGTGTCCGCGAGCGCGACCATCCGGCCGGTGGTCTCGGCCGGGTCGGTACGCCCGGCGCCGACGACCGCCGCCGCCGTGGCATGCGCCAGCTCCAGGCGCGCGTACGGGTCACCGGCTGCCGAGCCGGACGCGAGGCGCTCGACGTCGGCCGCGAGGACCGGCCGCCGGGGGCGTGGATCGGGGGCGTTCACACGCCCAGGGTAGGACGCCGGACGCGAGCGCGGGGACCGAGCCCGGAGCGGGCTGTCCGACTTGGGGCCGATGGGCCGAAGTGCCGGAACACGAACGGCCGATGTGGGAACGCCACCGCACCAAGTACCGTTGTACCCGGTGTACCCGCCCGACCCATGGCCCCCGGACCCAACCTTGTCGCTACGAGCGACCACCGCCCGAGAGGCGACCTGGCGGGCGGGTACACCGCGACGGCCGCCCCGACAAGGGCGGCCGTCGTCAGCTGTGGACATCGGCACCTCCTGTGGGTAACGCCGGGACCGTCGGACCGAGCGGCTAGCTTCGTGGGCGTGGACACCACGACGATGACCCCGCCTCCGGGCACCGACGCGCTCCGTGACGACGCGGAGCGCATCCTGCGCGCGCTGGCGGGCGACCATGCCCGCCTGCGCGAGGACCAGTGGCGCGCGATCCGCGCCCTCGTCGCCGAGCGCGCGCGGGTGCTGGTCGTCCAGCGCACCGGGTGGGGCAAGTCGGCGGTGTACTTCGTGGCCACCGCCCTGCTCCGGGAGGCCGGGTCCGGCCCGACCGTGCTGGTCTCCCCGCTCCTGGCGCTGATGCGGAACCAGATCGAGGCCGCCGAGCGCGCCGGCATCCGGGCCGCGACGATCAACTCCGCGAACACCGACGACTGGTCCGAGGTCGAGGCGGCGGTCGCCGCGGGCGCGGTGGACGTCCTGCTCGTCAGCCCGGAGCGGCTGAACAACCCCGGCTTCCGCGACACGGTCCTCCCCCGGCTCGCCGCCACCACCGGCCTGCTCGTCGTCGACGAGGCGCACTGCATCTCCGACTGGGGCCACGACTTCCGGCCGGACTACCGCCGGATCCGGCACCTGCTCACCGAGCTCCGCCCCGGGGTTCCCGTGCTGGCCACCACGGCCACGGCGAACGCGCGCGTCGTCGGGGACGTCGCGGCGACCCTGGGGCTGGGCGAGCCCGACGCCGAGGGCGTGGAACCGCTCGTCCTCCGCGGCTCGCTGGAGCGGGAGAGCCTGCGGCTGTCCGTCGTGCGGCTGCCGACCGCCGACCAGCGCCTCGCCTGGCTCGCCGAGCAGCTCCCCCGCATCCCCGGCTCCGGCATCGTCTACACGCTCACCGTGGCCCAGGCGAACGACGTGACCGCGCACCTGCGCGCGAGCGGCCTGGAGGTCCTCTCCTACTCGGGGCAGGACGACACGGACACCCGCATCGCCGCCGAGCAGGCCCTGCAGGCGAACCGGGTCAAGGCGCTGGTCGCCACTTCGGCGCTCGGCATGGGGTTCGACAAGCCGGACCTCGGCTTCGTGGTCCACCTCGGCGCGCCGCAGTCCCCGGTCGCCTACTACCAGCAGGTCGGCCGTGCGGGTCGTGGCGTCGAGCGGGCGGACGTCGTGCTGCTCCCCGGGCACGAGGACGAGGAGATCTGGCGATACTTCACCTCGCTCGCGTTCCCGCCGGAGGAGCGGGTGCGGGAGGTGCTCGCCGTCCTCGGCGACGCCGTCAAGCCCCTGTCCACTCCGGCGCTGGAGAGCCGCGTGGAGCTGAGCCGGTCGCGGCTGGAGATGATGCTGAAGGTCCTGGACGTCGACGGAGCGGTCCGCCGGGTCCGCGGCGGGTGGGAGGCCACCGGCACGCCGTGGACGTACGACCGGGAGCGGTACGCGACCGTCTCGCGACTGCGCGAGGCCGAGCAGCAGGCCATGCGGGACTACGTCGCGACGACGTCGTGCCGGATGGAGTTCCTCCGCCGGGAGCTGGACGACTCCGGGGCCACGCCGTGCGGCCGCTGCGACAACTGCGCCGGCGCGGTGCATCCCACCGAGGTGTCCTCCTCCTTCGTGGACTCGGCGCGGCAGTCCCTCCGCCGCCCCGGGGTCGAGGTCGAGCCACGTGCCCAGTGGCCGACCGGGATGGCGGCCGCGGGCGTCGGGCTGTCCGGGAAGATCGCGGCCGACGAGCGGCCCGAGTCCGGCCGCGCGCTCGGCCGGCTGAGCGACCTCGGCTGGGGTGGGCGACTCCGTGCGCTGCTCGGGCCCGGTTCCACCGACGCCGAGGTGCCGGACGAGGTCCTCCGCGGAGTGGTGGAGGTCCTCGCCAACTGGGGCTGGGAGCGGCGGCCCGCCGGACTCGTCGTCGTGCCGTCGGAGACCCGCCCCGCGCTGGTGGGGAGCCTCGCGGACGGCATCGCCCGGATCGGGAGGCTGCCGGTTCTCGGGTCGCTGCACCGGACGCGGCCCGACGGCGGTCCGGCGAGCCGGGTGAACAGCGCCCGGCGGCTCGCGGCACTGCACGGCGCGTACGCCGTGCCGGATCGACTCGCGGAAGCGCTCAGAGAGCTGGACGGCGAGCCGATCCTGCTGGTGGACGACCGCGTCGACAGCCGGTGGACCGTGACCGTCTGCGCGCGTGCACTGCGGCAGGCCGGTTCCGGTCCCGTGCTGCCCCTGGTCCTCGCTCTCGACGGCTGAGCCGGTCGCGGGCGGGTCGCCGGGAGGCTCGGGGCCGGGCGGGCAGACGGGGGCCGCCCGGCACGGGCCGGCGGTGCGCCGCGGGGCCGCGGGCCGGTGCGGTCTCGGCATCCTGCGGTGCCACGCCCGCGGCGGAACTGGTTGAGCATTGAACGATTCGCACCGGGTGATGTATGGTTGAGCTCTCAACCAGTAGACCCTGGAGGCACGACACCGTGACCGCGACCCTCGACGGCGCCACCGCGCCCGTGCGGATGCCCGCCCTGTACCTGAGCCACGGTGCCCCGCCGCTCGCCGACGACACCCGCTGGACCCGCGAGCTCGCGGCGTGGTCCGCCGACCTCCCGAAGCCGACCGCGATCCTCGTGGTCTCCGCCCACTGGGAGGAGGCGCCGCTCACCCTCGGCGCCACGACGACCGTGCCGCTGCTCTACGACTTCTGGGGTTTTCCGGAGCACTACTACCGGGTGCGGTACGCGGCGCCCGGCGCGCCGGCCCTGGCCGAGCGGGTCCGCAAGCTGCTCCACTCCCCGCAGCACCCGGTCCACCAGGACCCGCACCGCGGCCTCGACCACGGCGCGTACGTGCCGCTCGTCGAGATGTACCCGGACGCCGACATCCCCACCCTGCAGATCTCGATGCCGACCCTCGACCCGCAGGTGCTGTTCGAGGTCGGCCGCACGCTGGCCCCGCTCCGGGACGAGGGCGTGCTGATCATCGGCAGCGGCTTCACCACCCACAACCTGCGCGGCCTGAACATGGGCCGCCCCGCGGACCACGAGCCGCCGGCGTGGTCGGCCGAGTTCGACAACTGGGTGCGCGAGGCGATGGCGGCCCGCGACTTCGACGCGCTGATCGACTTCGAGCACCAGGGCCCCGCCGCCCAGCTCGCCCATCCGCGGACCGAGCACTTCGCGCCGCTGTTCGTCTCGCTCGGCGCCAGCGTCGACTCGCTCCGGGCGGACCGGTCCGTGATCGACGGTTACTGGTACGGCCTGTCCAAGCGCTCCTTCCAGTTCGACTGATCGGAGACCCCTCGTGCCCACCTCCACCGCGTACGTCGCCACCGATGCCGCGCCCCGCTACGCCAAGCAGCTGGCGGCCCGCCTCGGCCGCAAGGTCCCGGTCACCGACACGGACACCGGCCCGCGGCTGACCTTCGACGCCGGCACCGGGGACATCCGCGCCGAGGCCGCGCAGCTGGTCCTCACCGCGACCGCGGCGGACGACGAGGCCCTCGCCGTGGTCGAGGACGTCCTCGGGCGGCACCTGGAGCGGTTCGGCCAGCGCAACGAGCTCACGGTCACCTGGACGCGTTCGGGCTGAGTGGTGGGGCGGCGCCCGGCGCGTACGCTCGGCTCATGGACACGGGCGTGGCCTACTTCGCCACCCATGACGCCGTCCCGCCCGGAGCGCTCGCCCGGCTGGCCGAGGATCGTGGCCACGAGTCGCTGTTCTTCGCCGAACACACGCACATCCCGGCGAGCCGCGAAACCGCCTTCGGGGAGGGCGACCTGCCGCGGCGGTATTGGCACACGTACGACCTGTTCGTGACCCTCACGTCCGCCGCCGCGGCCACCCGCAGGCTACGGGTGGGCAGTGGCATCTGCCTCGTCGTGCAGCGGGACCCGATCATCACGGCCAAGGAGGTCGCGAGCGTCGACGTCCTGTCCGGCGGGCGCTTCGAGTTCGGGGTGGGCGCCGGCTGGAACCGCGAGGAGATGGCCAACCACGGCACCGACCCCCGGACGCGGATGGCGCTGATGGCCGAACGGGTCGAGGCCATGAAGGCCATCTGGACCCAGGACGAGGCCAGCTACCACGGTGACTTCGTCGACTTCGACCGCATCTGGTCCTGGCCGAAACCGGCCCAGCGGCCGTATCCGCCCGTGATCGTCGGCGGGAACGGTCCCACCGTCACGAACCGGGTCCTCGCCTTCGGCGACGCCTGGATGCCGAACTATGCCCCCGAGGGCATTCTCGACCGTGCCGCCGAGCTGCGGGCGCGCGCCGACCGACACCTCGACCTCATGGTGATCGGCGTGCCCGCCGACCCGGCGGTGCTCGAAGGGTTCGAGGCGGCCGGCTTCCGGCGGGCCCTGCACTGGCTGCCGTCGGCGCCCCTGAGCACGGTCGAGCGGGCCTTCGACCGTTTCGAGTCCGCCGTCGCGGAACTCCACGGCGAATGACCGCCGCGGAGGCGCGCCGCCGGTTCGCGGCCGCCCGGGTCGCGCGGCTCGCCACCGTGCGGACCATTCCGGCCGACCACGGCCACCACGGCGACCACGCCGACCACCCCGACGGCCACGACGACACGGGCGGCGGCGCACCGTGCACCCCGCATCTCGTCCCGATCGTGTTCGCCGTCGCGGCGGACACCATCTACAGCGCCGTGGACGCCAAGCCCAAGCGCACGACCGCCCTGCGCCGGCTCGCCAACGTGGTCGCGAACCCGGCTGTCGCCGTGCTCGCCGACCACTACGACGACGGCGACTGGGACGCGCTGTGGTGGGTACGCGCCGACGGCACGGGCCGCATCCTCGCCCCCGGCGACGGCGAGGCCGCCCACGCCGTCGCGCTGTTGTCCGACCGCTATCCCCAGCACCGGGACCAGCCGCCGGCCGGACCGGTGCTGGCCGTCGACGTGGCCCGCTGGTCGGGCTGGACCGCTCGCTGACCCAGGAGGTACCGCGTGGAATCCAAGGAGTTCATCCAGGCTGTGACCGAGCGGACCGGACTGTCCCGGCAAGAGGCCGCCGACCTCACCAGGGCGACCCTGGGGACCCTGGCCGCACGCGTCAGCGACGGCGAGCTGCGCCAGCTGGCCATGCAGCTTCCGGACGGGCTGCGGGAGTACGCCAAGCCCCACAAGAAGGGCACGGAGCGGTTCGGCCTGACGGAGTTCGTCCGCAAGGTGAGCGAGCACACCGGGCTCACCGAGTCCGAGACCACGACCGGGGTGCGGGCCGTGTTGACCACCCTGCGCGAGGCCGTCTCCGCGGACGAGTACCGCGACGTGATGTCGCAGCTTCCCGGCGCGTTCACCGAACTCGTCGACGCCGGGACCTGACCACGCCATGACCGCCGGCACCAGACCGCTCGACCTGACCGGCCAGTCTCCCCTCCCGTTCGCCCAGCACGCCGCGATGGCGCGCGCGTACCCCGGCGGGCGGATGACGGTCGGCGCGATCACCCCGCTGGAGGGCTTCGACCGCCTGGTCCCGACGATGGCGGACCACGTCGCCCGGGTCCAGCAGGCCGAGCGGGTCGGCTTCGCCTCGGTGTGGGTGCGCGACGTTCCGCTGGCCGACCCGGCCTTCGGGGACGCCGGCCAGGTGTTCGACCCCTGGGTGTACCTCGGGCACCTGGCCGCGCGGACGGAGGTCATCACGCTCGGCACGTCGAGCATCGTGGTGCCGCTCCGGCACCCGCTGGACGTCGCCAAGGCTGCCGCGTCGATCGACCAGCTGACCGGCGGTCGCCTCCTGCTCGGCGTGGCAACCGGCGACCGGCCGGTCGAGTTCCCGGCGTACGGGCTGGACGCGGACACCCGGGCGGAGCGCTTCCGCGAGGCGCTGGCGTACTTCCACGCCGTGCTGGAGAGCCGCTTCCCCCGGATCCGGTCCCCGTTGGGCGTGATGGACGGCAACACCGACCTGCTCCCGAAGCCGGTGTACGAGCGGATCCCGGTGCTGATGACGGGCCGGGGTCGCCAGGAGCTCGAGTGGATTGCCGCCCACACCGACGGCTGGCTGTACTACACCCCGCCGTTCGAGCAGCAACGGCTCGTGATCCAGCAGTGGCGACGGCTGACGGCGGGCACCGGCGGGCGGGGGTTCGCGCCGTTCGCCCAGGCCACCTATCTCGACCTCGACCCCGACCCGGCCGCCGCGCCCCGGCGGATCCACCAGGGCTTCTCGGCCGGCCGCACCGGGTGGCTGGCGATGATGCGGGACTGGCAGGAGATCGGCATCGACCAGCTGATGATCAACTTCAAGCACAGCCGGCGGCCGGTCGCCGAGGTGCTCGACGAGCTCGGGGAGCATGTCCTGCCGCATTTCCCGCCGGGGTGACGGTCAGCGCGGGTCGAGCGCCGGGTCGGCGTCCACCCGCGCCGACGGCACCGCCGGACGTCCCGCCGGTGCGGGCAGCCGCACGCAGGACACCCCCGCCACCACCAGCGCCACCACCGCCGCCGCGAAGGAGGCGTCGTAGCTGCCGGTCAGGTCGTACACCCTCCCCGGCAGCCACGCGCCCAGCGCCGAGCCGAGCTGATGGGCCAGGAAGATCATCCCGAACACGAACCCGAGCGAGTGGTCCCGGAAGTACTGCGACGCGAGCACCTGCGTCGGGGCCACCGTGGCGAAGTCGACGAGCCCGAACAGCACTCCGAACACCAGCAGCCACGCACCCGCGTCCGCGACGAGCAGCAGCACGATCGTGAGCGCGCGGCACCAGTACAGCGTGGCGAGGATCCATCGCGGGTCCACCCGGTCGGCCAGCGGCCCGGACGCGAGGGTGCCGACGATGTTGAACGCCGCCAGCAGCGCCACCGCGCCGCCGATCAGCACGGTGCCGTGACCGTGGTCGTGCGCGAACGGGACGAGATGCGTGTCCACCATCCCGGTCGTCGTGACACCACAGGCGAAGAACGGCAGCGCGAGTCCCCAGAAGCCCCGGGAGGCGAGGACGGGCGTCCGCCGGGCCGCCGCCCCGGCCCCGGTGGGGACGGGTGCCGCCGGGAGCGGCCCCCCGTACGGCGCCGACCCCAGGTCGGCGGGGTCGTCGCGCACCAGCCCGAGCACGAGCGGGAACACCAGCAGCGCCGCGAGCCCGCCCAGCGCGGCCAGGGCGACCCGCCACCCGTACGCGTCGATCAGCAGCAGCGAGGCGGGGACCAGGAGCAGCTGCCCCGCGCCGAACCCGGCCTCGATCAGGCCGAACGCGAGCCCCCGGTGCCGGGAGAACCACCGGGTGATCGCCACGCTGGCCACGACCCCGGACGCGCCACCGAACCCGACCGACGCGACCACGCCGTACAGCACGGCGAGCTGCACCGGACCGCGGGCGAGCGACGCGGCCGCCAGCGCGACCCCGACGAGCAGCACGCTGGACGACAGGACGGCCCGGGCGCCGTAGCGGTCGACCACGCGGCCGGCCAGCGGCTGGGTGGCCCCGTACACGAGGAAGCTGAGCATCGAGATCAGCGAGATCTCGCCGCGGCTCGCCCCGAACGCGTCCTCCCACGTCGTGACGAACGCCCCGAAGGACAGCCGGGCGCCCTGCGCGGCGAGCAGGGCCACGAACGAGACGCCGACGATCACCCAGGCGTAGTGGACCTTGCGCACCGGGTCAGGTTCGCACAGCGCCGCGGGGTAGGAAGAACCCCATGACCGGCTACGGACACGATCTGCTGTTCGGCGCGTTCCTCACCCCGGACGCCGGCCGGCCCGAGGCCGTCCTGGCGCTGGCCGAGCTGGCGGAGGACCTGGAGCTGGACGTCCTGGCGTTCCAGGACCACCCGTACCAGCCGAACCTCCTGGACATGTGGACGCTGCTGTCCTATCTCGGCGCGCGCACCCGGCGGATCCGACTGGTCCCGGACGTGGCGAACGTGCCGCTGCGCCCGCCCGCGGTGCTCGCCCGCAGCGCCGCCGCCCTGGATCTGCTCACCGGCGGCCGGGTGGAGCTGGGCCTCGGCGCGGGGTACTTCCTCGACGCGGTCGTCTCGATGGGCGGCCCCCGGCTGTCCGCGGCGGAGAGCGTGACGGCGCTGTCCGAGGCCATCACCGTGATCCGGCACCTGTGGGAGCCCGGTCCCCCGGTCGAGTTCACGGGCCGGCACCACCGGCTGGAGGGCGCTCGCCCCGGGCCCTTCCCGCCGCACCCGATCGGGATCTGGCTCGGCGCGTACAAGCGGCGGATGCTGGAACTGACCGCGCAGAAGGCGGACGGCTGGGTGCCGTCCTCGGCGTACGCGAGCCCGGACCAACTGGCCGCGATGACCCGGACGTTGGACGCCGCGGCGCGGGATGCCGGCCGGGACCCGGCCGACATCCGCCGCGTCTACAACGTCACCGGCACCTTCGAGGGGCACGGCGGCGGCTTCCTCCAGGGCCCGCCTACGGTCTGGGCCACGCAGCTCGCCGAGCTGGCGCTCGCCCGGGGGGTGAGCGGGTTCGTCCTCGGCCCGGGCGCCGATCCGGTCGGCGACCTGCGACGGTTCGCCGAGGAGGTCGCCCCGGCGGTCCGCGAGGCGGTCGCCCGGGAACGGAGGGCGCCGGCCCGCGAGCAGGACCGGGAGCAGATCGAGAGCGTCACCGTCCGCGACACCCCGGCCCGCGAGGCGGTCGGCGAGACCCGGCGGCTCGTCGGCGAGCACGAGGGCGTGACCCCGGCCGGCCGGGCCGGCCAGCAGACCCTGCTCGCGGTGCACGCGCACCTGCGCACGGAGCTGGACCAGCTCCGCGGGGTGGCCGAGGACGTCGAGCGTGGCCGGATGTCCGCCGCCCAGGCCCGCAGCCACGTCAACCACATGACGCTGCGGCAGAACTACTGGACCCTCGGGGCGTTCTGCTCCGCGTACTGCCGGGTGGTGAGCGTCCACCACGCGATCGAGGACCAGCGGATGTTCCCGGACCTCCGGGCGGCCGACGCCGGCCTCGGCCCGGTGCTCGACCGGCTGGCGGAGGACCACGAGGTCATCGGCCGGATGCTCACCGAGGTGGATGCCGCCCTCGTCACGATGATGGCGGACGAGAGCGGCCTGGACGGGGCCCGCGCGGCGATCGACCGGTTCGCGGACGTGCTGCTGACCCACCTCGCCGACGAGGAGGAGCAGCTGCTGGGACCGATCGGGCGGCTGTCCGTCGAGGTGTGACCGTGTGCCCGCGGACGGCCCGGGTACCGCGGTGGCGCACCGCTCGGACCGAACCTCGGGAGACCACCGTGGACGTCACCACGGCACTGTTCGTACGCCTCGAGGCGAAGCCGGGCAAGGAGGCCGACGTGGCCGAGTTCCTGCGCGGCGCACTGCCCGTCGTCGAGGACGAGAACAAGACCGTCACGTGGTTCGCGCTCCCGTTCGGCCCCGGCACTTTCGGGATCTACGACGCGTTCCCCGACGAGGAGGGCCGGCAGGCCCACCTGTCCGGCCGGGTCGCGGCGGCGCTGACGGGACGCGCCGACGAGCTGTTCGCGGCACCCCCGTCGATCGAGCAGGTCGACGTGCTGGCCGCCACGCTGCCGCACCCGGAGCTGACCGGCGTCGGGCCGTCGCGACCAGGGGCGGGACCGGCCGCCGTGTATTCTGGGCGGTCTATGGACTCGCTGGTCAGGAACAATGTGACGGTCTCTGGCCGGTCCGACGGGCGGACGATGGTCTTCGCCCACGGCTTCGGGTGCGACCAGGGAATGTGGCGGCACGTCGCCCCCGCGTTCGAGGACGCCTACCGGGTCGTGCAGTTCGACCACATCGGCTGCGGCGGGTCCGACCCGGCGGCGTACGACCCCGGCAGGCACGCCTCGCTCGACGGTTACGCCGACGACGTCCTGGACATCGCGGACGCCCTCGACCTCACCGACGCCGTGCTCGTCGGCCACTCGGTCAGCTCGATGATCGGCGTCCTCGCCGCCATCCGCGAGCCGTCCCGGTTCTCCGAGCTCGTGCTGGTGACACCGTCACCCCGGTACCTCGACGAGGACGGCTACGTCGGCGGCTTCGCCGCCGCGGACGTGGAGGGGCTGCTCGACTCCCTCGCCGACAACTTCGTCGGCTGGGCCGACACCATGGCACCCGTCGTCATGGGCAACCCCGAGCGACCGGAGCTCGGCGCGGAGCTGGCGGAGAGCTTCTGCCGGGCCGACCCGAAGATCGCGGAGCAGTTCGCCCGCGTCACGTTCCTGTCCGACAACCGGGCGGACCTGCCCGCGGTCCGGGCCCGCTGCCTGGTGCTGCAGTGCTCCGACGACGCGCTCGCGCCCGAGTCGGTCGGCCGGTACGTCCACGAGCACCTTCCGGACAGCGAGTTCGTGCTGCTGGCGGCGACCGGCCACTGTCCGCAGCTGTCCGCGCCCGCGGAGACCGTCGCCGCGATCAAGGCGTTCCTGTAGACGCCGCCGTCCCGGTGCCCCGGGCGAACGCCGTTCCGGTTCCGCTCGACGCCACGCCGGTGGTGCCGGACACCACTGCGGCCGATCTCTACGAGAACGCGCCCTGCGGGTACCTCTCGACCGACCCCGGCGGGCTGATCACGCGCGTCAACCAGACGTTCCTCGGCTGGACCGGGTACGGGCGGGAGGAGCTGGAGGGGCGACGCAGGTTCCAGGACCTGCTCAGCCCCGGCGGCCGGATCTTCCACGGGACGCATTTCGCGACGCTGCTGGAGCTCCAGGGCGCCGTCCGGGAGATCGCCCTCGACGTGGTGCAGACGAACGGCGGACGGCTTCCCGTCCTCGTCAACGCCGTGCGGGACCGGAATGCGGACGGTACCGCGGTCGGCGACCGGATCGTCGTCTTCGACGCCACCATCCGGCGGCAGTACGAGCGCCAGCTGCTCGCCCAGCGGCGGGCCGCCGAGACCTCCGAGGCCCGGGTCCGCGTGCTGCAGCGCCTCACCGCCGCGCTCGCGGCCGCGCTGGACGTCGAACAGATCGCCGCCGTGGTCGTCGAGCAGCTCACCGCCCATCTGGTCCCCGACGGCGCCGTGCTGGCGCTCGTGGACGAGGACACCGGCGACCTGGTGGAGGTCACCCGCACCGCGGTGCTGACGAGGGACGGTCTCGCCGCGGTGGCGCTGGACCGGCGGACGCCCGTCTTCACGGGCCCGATGCCCGACGCGGCCGGTGCGCCGACCGGCCCGCCGGACCCGGGCGCCGCCGCGGCCCCCGCCGGTGCCGCCGCCCTGCCGCTGGTCGTGGACGGACGGACGCTCGGGGTGCTGCGGCTCGACTTCCCGCCCGGACGGCGGTTCGCCGCGGAGGAGCGGGAGTTCCTCGTGACGTTCGCGCGGCAATGTGCCCAGGCCGTGCGCCGCACGCTGCTCCACGCCCAGACCGTGGAGGCGGGCCGCCGGTCTGCGCTCCTCGCGGATGTCACCCGGGCGCTCAACGAGGGGCTGGACATGGCGGCGCGCGCCCAGCGGCTCACCGGCCTCCTCGTCCCGCAGCTGGCCGACCGCGCGACCGTGGAACTCCTCCACGGGCGGGACCTGACCCGCGTCGCCGCCGCTCCCCCGGCCGGCGGCGACCCCGCGGCAGGGCCGGTTGGCCCGGCGCCGGTGGTGACCCCGTCGGCGCTGGTGGCGCGCGCCCTGGCCGCCGGTGAGCCGCAACTCGGCCCGGAGCACCCGGCGGGCCGGCCGGCGGTGCGCACCTCGGTGGCCCTGCCGCTGCGCAGCCGCGGCCGGGTGATCGGTGCGCTGACGCTGGAGTCCGGCGAGGGCGGTCCGGGGTTCCGGGCGCAGGACCTGCCGTTCCTGACCGACCTCGCCGACCGGGCCGCCCTCGCCCTGGAGAACGTGGCGCTGTTCGAGGACATGCGCGCCATCGCGCACACCCTGCAGCTGAGCATGCTCGCCGGCACGCCGCCGGACGACCCGCGGTTCGCGGTGGCGACCGTGTACCGGCCGGCCGTGGCGAACCTGGAGGTCGGCGGAGACTGGCACGACACGTTCGCGGTCCGCGACGGCGTCATCGGGATCGTCGTGGGTGACGTGGTCGGCCGCGGCATCGTCGCGGCGACCGCCATGGGCCAGCTCCGCAGCGCGATCCGGGCGCTGGCCGGCACCGGCCTCGGCCCGGCCGCGCTGCTGGGGCAGCTCGACCGGTACGTCGAGAGCGTCGAGGCCGCGAGCCTCGCGACCGTCGTGTACGCGGAGCTCACGCTGGCCACCGGCGCACTCCGGTACGCCTGCGCCGGGCACCTGCCGCCACTGATGCTGCCGCGCGACGGGGCGCCCGAGCTGCTCTGGGGCGGCCGGTCGACGCCGCTGGGCGCCCTCCCCGGTGTCCCGGACCGGACCGAGGCCGAGCTGACCCTGGCCCCCGGTGCCCGCCTCCTGCTGTACACCGACGGGCTGGTGGAACGGCGGGACCGCTCGATCATGACCAGCCTGGAACGGCTCGCGGACCAGGTGGCCGCGCGGAGCGACGCCGCACCGGCAGCACTGGTCGAGGGCCTCACCGGCGCGATGCTCGCGGACGAGGACGGGCGCGACGACGTGTGCCTGCTCTGCCTGGAGTACGCCGGTCCCTGACCGGCCGGGTCAGGGCCGGGCCAGGGCCAGGTACTCGGCCGGCAACTCGGAGCTCATGTCCGAGAACGCCTTGTCGGTGAACGCGTCCCGCAGGGTCGAGAAGACGGCGCGGTCGTGTTCCAGCGCGGCCGCCGGCGGCACGCCCTCCCGCAGCGCCACCGCGGCGAGGAACTCCTCCAGCGTCATCCCCCGCGCCGTCCCGCCGGTACGCGCCAACCCGCGCTCCATCGCCGGGCGCAGCTCGGGCGGCAGCTCCTTGCGCAGGTCCACGACCTCACCGCCGGCGAGCCGCTCCCCCAGCGTCTCCAGCACCGCCTCGCTCGCCGTCAGCGCGGTCGGCAGGTCGATCCAGGCGCGGTCGGCGACCCGGCTCAGGAACTCCTCCACCGGCAGCACCTCGACCGGGGGCCGGCGGGCGCCGGCGAGCAGCGGGGCGTAGTCCTTCGGGAGCTCGGCGGCCATGACGGCGAACTCCGGTGCCGTGAGGGCCCGGCTGAGCGCGTAGAACACCGCGCGGACCCGGGGTCCGGCCGCGTCCGGGTCGGCCCCCATCCGGCCGGCGGCGCGCCGCAGGAACTCGTCCGCGCCGAAGATCTCCCGCTCCCCCCGTGGCGACGCCCAACCGGCGGAACCCGCCGGCAGCAGACCGGCGACGGTGCGGGCCGCACCGGCGTGCAGCCGCTCGGCGAGGGTCTCCAGCGTCGCGCGGACCGCCCGCTCCGCGCCGGAGCCGTCGAGCCCCGCCTCCCGCTGGACGAGCGCGAGAAATCGTTCGTCGTTCACGGCGACCTCCCTGGGCGCGGCTCCGGATCCAGTGTCCGGCCTGCGGGCCGGGGGCGCGCGTTCAGCCGACCCGTCGGTAGCGATTGACCTGTCCGCGCCGCCGAGGACAAGGTGGCGGCCCAGCGCCGACGACAGGGAAGGCGGCCCGCCATGACCTCCACGACCACCCGGATCGACGACGTGCTCCGCGCGGCGGTCGACGCCGGCGACGTCCACGGCCTCGTGGCGACGGCGGCGAACCGGTCCGGCCCGATCTACCGGGGCGCCGCCGGGGTGCGGACCGCGGGCGGGCAGGCCGAGATGACCACGGACACGATGTTCCGGATCGCGTCGATGACCAAGATGGTCACCACGACGGCCGCCCTTCAGCTCCACGAGCGGGGCCGGCTCGACCTCGACACCCCGGTGGCCGAGCTGCTGCCCGAGTTCGACGACCTCCAGGTGCTGGAGGGCATCGACGGGGAGGCCCCGCGGCTGCGCCCGGCGGCCGGCCGGGCCACCGTCCGGCAGCTGATCACGCACACGTCGGGCCTGTCGTACTGGTTCTGGAACGCCGACATCGACCGCTGGCAGGAGCTGACCGGCACTCCCGACATCCTGTCCGGCTCCGCGGCGGCGTTCGGTGCCCCGCTGGTGACCGACCCGGGCAGCCGGTTCGAGTACGGCATCAACACCGACTGGCTCGGCCGCGTCGTCGAGACGGTGAGCGGCCGGACCCTGGACGCGTACTGGCAGGCCAACGTGTTCGACCCGCTGGACATGCCGGACACCACCGTGCGGATGACCGACGAGCAGCGGTCCCGGTCCACCCCGGTGCACCTGCGCGACGACGCGGGCAGCCCGGTGCCGTCCGACATCGACTGGGAGCAGCAGCCGACCTTCTGGGCCGGCGGGCACTGCCTGTACTCGACCCCGCTGGACTACCTGCGGTTCCAGCAGATGCTGCTCGGCGGCGGCGAGCTGGACGGCGAGCGGATCCTGCAGCGGTCCACCGTCGACGCCGCGTTCACCGACCAGCTCGGCGACCTGGAGTTTCCCGCCCGGATCCGGACCGCCCGCCCGGACCTGTCCGCCGACTTCGTGACGGGACCGGGGTGGAAGTGGGGGTACGGGCTGCTGCTGAGCACCGCGCCGCAGCCGGGGATGCGGGCGCCCGGCAGCGGGTCGTGGGCGGGCATCTACAACACGCACTTCTGGGTGGACCCGGCCGGCGGGATCACCGCGGCGCTGTACGCCCAGTCGCTGCCGTTCGTGGAGCCGCGGGTGTACCGGCCGTACCGGGACTTCGAGCGGGCGCTGTACGCGTCACTCCGGGACACGACGCGTTGACCATGGGGTTGTGGGGGGGGCCCGCC